>JANPMV010000038.1:0-3800 GCA_031427135.1 Cyanobacteria bacterium VAR_87_metabat_62
AAAATAACTTGGGGCGTTTCTTATATTTTTTTTTTATTTACCACCTAATTTTTTTGTTGGGTAATTTCTTTATGTGCCGGGCAATTTATTTATTTGCCCCTACAAGGTTCTGGGTTTGAAAGTTTCTCTGCGTATATCCGAACTATTCACAAAATCTTAGTCTTTCTTACCAGCCAGCCAAATTGGATAACCGAAAGAATCCTCAGCTTTCAACTTTTGGGCCTGATAACTTTTGCTAGTCCAATTAGCTACGGTTTGCAGACTTTCGGTCAAAAAACTTTCGCTCCCAAATGCTTCAAATCCCAAAGTCCATGACGCAGTACCGTTAATATTTAACTGACTAACTTCTACAATACAGCCTTGGGGAATTGGGGCTTCGACAGGGACGGACATGAGCGCACCGGGGGCCGAAACTTGGTAAAGACGCTGAGCACGCTTTTTCTTGACTGCCACCCACTTTCCTGTCGCTATCAGATCCGCCGACAGTGGCCCCATTGTGTCGGCACAAATCCACTTCAGCCATTTCTCGGCTTTGCCTTCCCAGCGGTTGCCGAACTGCATCGCCCCGAATTCTGCCTGTCGCCACTTTACCTGTAAATTTTTCCCGCGTAGCTTGACTCCCAAGTAGTCGCAGCCGGGTATCAGCAAATATAAGTCTTCCCGCTCTTCAGGTGGCGACAGATACCCGCCGAGACTCTCGCTTCCAAACCATTGCCCGATCGATTTTGGCAACGCACCGCCATAAAACCACCGCATTTCCAGACTGGCCCGCATAACTTTTTCCTCCATTCCACGATTTTCGTCAAACCCAGACTGGATTTGCCACACCATCGACTTTTGCGCCTCTCAACTCTATCCTCCTCCCTCCGGGGTTCAGAGTCTACTATCCGCAGTCAGATCGAGACCTTTGAAAAAAAAATCACACAATCCTTTACAAACCTTCATAAGTCTGTTACATTTATTTACAGTAGACAAAAAGCAATTTAGGAGACCAAAATGACTAACAGAGGCTTAATCCTGGATGACGACGGCAAAATGAACAATTTTGCGATCGAGCCGACAGTATACGTCGATGACGAACCCCGCACCGGCTTTACTCCCTACGCCGAACGTTTGAACGGCCGCCTGGCGATGATTGGCTTTGTATCTCTCTTGGCTTTAGAAGTTTCCACCAAGCATGGACTGATTACCTGGCTAACTCACCTGTAATGATTTTGTTAAAAATTAAACTGTACGGCTATGGGTTGTAAGCGCTACGTAAATTACAATCCATAGCTTAACTATTTTTAGGGGGAAGGTTTGGTGAGACAATTAAAAACAAATATTTAACTCTCATTCGATCGCAAAAATAATGATCAAACGAATTGTCAGCATACTTCTGGTAGTCATGAGCCTCACCTTGACCGGTTGTGTATCTAAAGTTGTCGGACTCAAAAGCCATATTGATACTGGCGATGGCTATCAATTTCTCTATCCCAACGGCTGGCTACCGATTGCTGTTCCTAATGGCCCCGATGTGGTGTTCCGGGATTTGATTCAACAAACCGAGAATGTCAGCGTGGTCATCAGTCCAGTCTCGGGAGATAAAACTCTGGCAGATTTGGGAACGCCGTCGGAAGTAGGATACAAACTTAGCAAAAATGCGATCGCCCCGGCAGATTCCGGCCGCGAAGCTGAGTTAGTCAATGCAGAAGCTCGGGAATCGCGATCAAAAAACTATTACCTTTTAGAATACGCCGTCAAACTCCCCAACCAACAACAACGGCACAACTTAGCCAGCGTAGCCATCAGCCGCGGCAAACTTTTTACGCTTAACATTTCCACTACCGAAGAACGCTGGCCGAAGGTAAAAGAAGCTTTTGAGAAAGTAGTTCGGTCTTTCTCTGTTTATTAGGTTAAAAATGGGGTCTGGGGAAACAGGGCATGGGGCATTGAAAGTCGAAAATTAATATTTCAAACTCTCTTCTTTCTTCCCTCTTCCTTCTTCCCTCTTCCTTCTTCCTTCTTAAATGATGAAAACTCCAACTTTTGTATTAGCTTCAGCTTCCCCGGCGCGCCGCAAACTGCTAGAAAGTGCTGGCATTCAAGCTGTAATTTGCCCTAGCGACTTTGATGAAGGGCAAATACAAATGAGGGATGCGACTAAATTAGTGCAGGTTTTGGCAGAGGGAAAAGCTGATGCTGTAGCTCAATTTTTGCGGGCTACTTCTCACCCCAAAATTCCCAATCCTAAATCCTGTTTGGTGTTGGGATGTGATTCAATTTTGGTGATTGATGGGGAAATTCACGGTAAGCCGAAGGATGCGGAGGAAGCAATCTCGCGCTGGCAGAAAATGCGCGGTAAAGTTGGCGAACTTTATACGGGTCATGCTTTAATTGATACTAGATTTGATAGCTTTGACGAGGTGATGGATCGATCGATCATTCGCTGTCAAGTTACAAAAGTTTATTTTGCGGAAGTTACCTCTCGCCAAATTGCGGCTTACGTCGCTACCGGAGAACCTCTCGCCTGTGCCGGCTGTTTTGCACTGGAAGGTAAAGGCGGCTTTTTTGTGGAAAAAATCGAAGGCTGTCACACAAATGTAATTGGTTTGAGCTTGCCTTTGCTGCGGCAAATGCTGCACGAATTGGGATACGATGTCGCGGATTTTTGGCAATCTTAAACGGAACCTACCCCCTGCCGCAGTAGTTACGCAGTCTAAATCCTCTGCTGTATATACGATAAAAGCATTTATTTGTCAAAAATAAGTAGTCATGTCTGGTTGGCGATCGCCCAAAAATGTAGTAAAGTATCGCTTCCTTTATGTTAGCGTTGGCTAATTTTAGCCTAATCTGATTCTGATAGCCTATTGAATCGAAGACACCAACGATGAAAAAGTTAATACCCTTACTGCTCAGTGCTGTATTACTCAGTAATACGATTGCTTGTCAGAAGTCAAGCGATCCGATCGCCAACACTTCTGCTCCGGCCAACCAAAGCAGCCCTAGTTCCAGTAAGCTGAAAAATCAGGCCGCCGCCGTCCCTGCGGGAACCAGTTTTGATACCATTCTCCAACAAGATTTGTCCACGGGTAAAAACCGCAACAACGAGCGTTTTACTCTGCGAGTCAAAGGAGGCAATAAAACTCTTAAAGATGCCGTGATTCAGGGACATCTGGAAGATGTCGTCAAAGCAGCTAAAGGCAAAAAAGCGAGTTTGCATCTAGTTTTTGATGACATTCAACTCGCAAATGGTGCAGCCGCTCCCATTGATGTTACCTTAGTAAATACTCAGGTAGAAACAAAAACCAAAGGCAAGTTTGTGCAGAATGCTGGCATTATTTTAGCTGGAGCAGCGGCCGGTAAATTCGTTGGTAATAAAGCGAAATTCAAGCATGGTGCTGTAGCTGGGGGTGGAGCAGCAACGGCTTATGTCTTGTCTAGTCCTGGTGGTGAAGTTGTGCTTAAAAAAGGAACCAATGTTAAGCTGAAACTTAAAAAGCCTCTCGATACGAGTCCATAAAAACCCGGTTTCTGACCACCCTTCGTAATCTAAGAAACCGGGTTTTTATGCGTTTCTACGACTGTCACCAACACTTTTGGTAAAAACCCGGTTTCTGCCCCTCGCGACCATATAAGAAACCGGGTTTTTTTGAGTTTCTGCGCTGTCACCAACAATTGGTCGTGCTTTTTTGTAAAGGGCGGAGAAAAATAGTATAATCGATCGATGCTCATGAGAGAGGAATGATTGAATGAAACTAGATCTAAGTTGCCCGACCTGTGGATCTGATGACATTATGAAAAATGGGACAACGCGTAGA
>JANPMV010000039.1:0-86290 GCA_031427135.1 Cyanobacteria bacterium VAR_87_metabat_62
TCAAAATTGTCCGCCGTCAACAACAGCAAGGAAGTGTGGAATCATGCCAAAAGTTTTAGTAGTGGACGATGTTCCCAGCGAACTAGAAATCATCTGCCGCATTCTCCAAGATGCCGGAATTGACGTGATCCGGGCTGGCGACGGCGAAGAAGCGATCGCCCTGATCCGAAAAGTGCCCCCGGATCTCGTTGTTTTAGACGTGGTGATGCCGCGAATGAACGGATTTGAAGTAATCAGAGAATTACGGGGCGATCGCGCAACTGCACATTTGCCCGTAGTATTTTGTACTCATAAAAACACTGATATCGATAAAGCTTGGGGAACAGATTTAGGCGCAGACGCTTACGTCAGCAAACCCTTTGAACCTCAGCAACTTGTCAACATTGTACAGCGTTTGCTATCAGCCTAAACTCAACATCAAAGGGAGCTATTGTTTAGAGTTTTTATAGGTAAGGATGAATGCTGACATTTTGTTAATGGCGATCCTCTCGCCCGGGCTGCGAAGTAGGCAAATACCAAACTCATTAAACAAAGTTTTGTTTTGTAAGCTACACTAGAAACTAAAAATAAGCAATGAAAACAACTGCTCCCGCCGCTGCGACTGGGACAAGTGGAACAAAGCAATTTCTCCTCTTCGGTCAAGGAGGCAGTCTGTTCGGCGTAGAATTAGACGCAGTGCGAGAAGTGCTTTCCCTCAAGGAACAACCAATTTCGCCGGTTCCGAACACCCAGCCATTTTTGCTGGGATTAACCAACTTGCGGGGCGAAATCTTAGCAGCAGCAGACTTCGGACGGTTTACAGGCCTCGATCCGGTTGACACCCACCACCCAAGCAGCCGCATCTTAGTGGTGGAAGCGCCCGATCCGCGAGACGTGAGATTGTCGAGAATGCGGATGGGATTGGCCGTCTCCCGCGTCGAAGGAGTTTTGTCTCTAAATCCCGATCGCACTGTCTCGGCGGTAGATGTCAGTCCCGAGTTAGCTCCCTTTTTAAAAGGTTTGTACAATTCCGAAGGACGTTTGCTGATGATAGTCGATGTAGAAGCGATCGCCCATTCCGAACGCTGGTAAATTGTTAACTGTTAACTGTTGACTGTTGACTGTTAACTGTTGACTGTTAACCAATAACCACTAACAAATAACAAATAACCAATAACCACTAACTTATGCAACTTTTCTATTACTTTTTCGCAACGACTTTCACACTGACATTACCTGATATCTCCCAACCGCTGCTGATTGGTGTAGCGAATTCTATTGTTTCTTTGTGTTACTTTGCGATCGCCTCATTGATTACTTTAGGTTTGTGGCGAAATCGCCAATTCGGTTTCGACACCTTCGCTACCGTTACAGCACTTATATTTTGGAGTTGTGCCTTCGGGCATAGCGGCCATGCAGCAGAACACTTAGGATTGCCGCATTCGCCAGTTTTGCAAACTGTGTCCGATTGGATTACAGTAATTCCGGCGATCGCCTTTTTAAGCCTCTCCAACCGCTACAGCCTGTTAGTAGGTTCCACCCAAATCCTGCAATCTAAAAAAGATACTGAACTTGCCCTCAGCGAAACTACCCAGCGATTTCAGGCAATCTTCGATCAAGCTTTTCAATTAATCGCCCTATTGGAGCCAGACGGTACTCTGCTCGAAGCAAATCAGACAGCTATGGAGTTGGGAAATTTGCAACAGTCAGACGTACTGGGGAGGAAATTTTGGGATACAGCCTGGTGGGCATCATCCCCAACTAACCAGCAGTGTCTAAAAACGAACATTAAACAAGTCTCCGCAGGCAAATTTGTCCGAGAAGAATACGAAATCACCGGATTCAATAACCAGGTGACAGTAATTGACGTGTCCTTCAAACCTTTATTAAATGAAGCAGGAGAAGTATTTCAAATACTCGCCGAAGGTCGCGATATTACTCAGCGCAAACAGACAGAAGCGGCATTGCAGCAGCTAACCGCAGAACTAGAGCAGCGAGTCAATGAAAGAACCGAGCAAATCCTGGAAACAAATACACAATTACAACACGAAATTCGAGATCGCAGCGCAGTCGAACAGCAGCTATTACGCCTCAAATCAATTTTAGAAGCAACAACCGACTGGGTAGGCATGGCAGACGCCCAAGGGCACAGTCTTTATCTGAACCGCGCCGCCAGAGAAATGCTGCACGTTGACTTGGACTCAGATTTAGCAGGAGTCAGCATTTCTGACGTGACATCTCCCAAAAGTATCGACACTATTACGAAAGTGGGAATCCCCGCAGCTTGCCGAGACGGGGTGTGGAGCGGCGAGACAATTTGGCTGAGTTTAGACGGCGAAGAAATACCAGTTTCTCAAGTAATTATTGCTCACAAATCTGAGAATGGAGAAGTTGAATTTCTATCCACGATCGCCCGCAACATTACAAACCGCAAGCGCACGGAACAAGCCATGCAGCAAAACTTGCAAATGCTCGACCTCGCCAGCGATGCTTTTATTATTCGAGAACTAGACGGGACGATTAATTACTGGAATCAAGGAGCCCAGCGAATGTACGGCTTTTCCAGGCAAGAAGCTTTGGGTAAAGTCACTCACAGCCTATTTCATACCATCTTTCCCAAACAATCTTTAGCAGCCATTTCGGCACAGCTCGAACACCAAGACTATTGGGAAGGAGAACTGATTCATAGCACTAATCACGATACTCAAATTACCGTATTCAGCCGCTGGACTTTGCAGCGAGACGAACAGGGAAATCCCAAGGCAATTTTAGAAACTAACAATGATATTACAGCTCGCAAACAAACTGAAATAGAAAACCAAAGATTGATTGCGATCGTCGAAAACAGTACCGATTTTATCGGCGTAGCCACAATGGAGGGACAGTCAACATACTTGAATCCTGCTGGAATGAAGCTAACCGCAGTTCAAGATGAAGACCTGAAAACCAAAAGTATATTAGCAGCCTTCTCCGAGGAAGACGCGAAAATATTCCAAGAAGAGATCATTCCTGCTGCTATCCGAGATGGTTTGTGGGAGGGCGAATTCCGGTTAAGACACTATCAAACCGGCGAACTCATTCCCGTTGACTTTACCTTATTTACTCTCAAAAACCCAGAAACAGGGGAGCCTATTGGTTTAGCGACTGTGACGCGCGACATTCGCGATCGCAAACGGGCAGAAGAGATGCTGCGCGATCGTGAAAGACTGTTCCGAGCCATTTTCGACCAATCGTTCCAATTCATGGGGCTACTCAAGCCAGACGGCACTATTTTAGAAATCAACCAAACAGCTCTAGTCGCAGCCGGGGCGGCAATAGAAGATATTGTAGATACCCCGTTTTCGGAAACCCAGTGGTGGCAGATTTCCCCAGAAACCAAACAACAGGTGCGTGAGGCGATCGCCAAAGCCGCCGCTGGCGAGGTAGTCCGCTATGAAGCCGAGGTGCTAGTTGCCGGCGGTGCAGTCGTAACCGTTGACTTCTCAATCAAGCCGATCGTAGACGATGACGGCAAAGTCGTGCTGCTGATTCCCGAAGCCCGTGATATCAGCGATCGCAAAGCCCTAGAACGAGAACTCACCTTGCGTCAAGCCCGATTTGACGCATTTTTCGATGCAGCACCGGCGGGAATGTTTATCACCGACGACAAACTGCGCTTCGTGCAGTTCAATGACAAGCTCTCGGAACTCGGCGGCCAACCGGTTTCAGCATACATTGGCAAGACTATATCGGAAGCTGAACCGGAAATGCCATCCACCCTTGGTACGCTGTACGAGCAGGTTCTCAGTAGCAACCAAGCCATTTTAAACATGGAACTCTCCCATCCCACCACCGCACAACCAGATGTGATGCGGGATTGGCTCTCATCTTACTTTCCTCTGCCGGGAGCAGACGGCAAGCCGATCGGGATTGGCGCTTTCATCTTGGAAGTGACCGATCGCAAAAACCTAGAACGAGAGCTGGCCTTGCGTCAAACCCGCTTTGACGCCTTTTTCGCAGCCGCCCCAGCCTCCATGTTTATCTTTGACGACCATTTGCGGTTCGTGCAAGTCAACGAGAAATTAGCCGAAACCACTGGGCCATCAGTTGCCGAACACCTCGGCAAAACGGTGAGGGAAGTTGTACCGGAAATGGTTCATACCCTACAGCCAATGTTGCAGCAGATTCTGGACACGAACCAACCGTTTTTAAACATTGAGGTGTCGGGGACAACTGTCAACCAACCGGGCCTGATTCGAGATTGGCTCGCCTCTTACTTTCCTTTACCCGGAGAGGACGGCAAGCCGATCGGTGTTGGCGGAGTAGCGATCGAAATTACCGATCGCAAAAAAGCCGAAGCAGAGCGCGATCGGTTTTTCACCCTGTCCCTTGACTTGCTGTGCATAGCAGATTTTGAAGGCAAATTCAAGCGCGTCAATCCCGCTTGGTCAACAACAATTGGCTACACCCCAGAGGAACTCCAAGACCAACCTTTGATCAATTTCGTCCATCCAGAAGATCGCGAAAGAACCGCAGCCGAAGTGACAAAAATAGCCGCTGGTATCGAAACAATGACTTTTGAAAATCGCTATCAATGCAAAGACGGTTCCTACAAATGGCTATCATGGAAATCCCGACCTTTGCTAGGCGAAAACATCATGTATGCAGTGGCTCGCGACGTTACCGAAAGCAAACAGGCAATTACTAAATTACAAGAAACAACAGCACAATTATCTCGTTCCGAAGACGAATTTAGGCAACAAAGCAATCTCTTACAACTGCTAATTGACAGCATTGGCGAGGGCATAGTTGCTGCCGACGAAAAAGGTAAGTTTGTGCTGTTTAACCCCGCAGCCAAAGATATCTTTGGCATGGGTTCGACAGATACTATTCCCGAACAGTGGCCGGCAGAATACGGTCTGTTTTTGCCCGATACAGTTACTCCATATCCCTCAAATGACATCCCTTTAACACGCACAATTCGAGGAGAATCAATTGACAACATAGAGGTTTTTACCAGGCACGCAGGCAAACCAGATGGTGCCTGGGTAAAAATTAACGGTAGGCCGCTCAAAGACGAAACTGGAGCGATCAAAGGTGGCGTAGTTGTCTGTCGCAACGTGACCCAGGAAAAAGCATCCCAAGAGCAGATGCAGCAGTTAGCCCAGACACAGGAACGCTTGGTGCAAGAACTTAAAACGCGGCAAAATGCCCTCGACGAAGCTGCAATTGTCAGCGAAACAGACCTCAAAGGCACGATTACCTACGTCAATGAAAGATTCAGTCAAGTATCGGGTTACAGCATGGGAGAACTCCTCAACCGAGACCACCGCGTCGTCAATTCCGGCTACCATCCCAAATCATTTTTTCAAGAAACGTGGCTGACAATTTCTGGCGGGTTGGTGTGGAAAGGGGAAATCAAAAACCGGCGCAAAGATGGCTCATTTTACTGGGTAGATTCGACGATTGCCCCCATTTTTGATACCAGCGGCACAATAGTCAAATATATCGCCATCCGCTTTGACATCACCGAGCGCAAAGAGGCAGAAGAAGGACTAGAAAAACTCGCAGCCGAACGCAAAGCAGAAGCCGATTCGATGACACAGCAAGTCCTCAAATTGTTGGGAGAAATTAAAGGCGCGGCTCAAGGGGATTTGACAGTCAAGGCGGAAGTTACTAACGACGTTTTAGGTGCTGTCGCCGACTCTTTCAACTTCTTAATCGGTTCTCTGCGGAAGGTGGTAACGGGAATTCAAACTTTAGCTGAACAGGTAACATCTGCCACCGGCGAGTCAATTAACAATACCAGCCAACTCACCCAACAAGCGGAAGTTCAAGCAACCAAAATATCTGCGATCATGCGAGAAATCGATCGCATTGTCAACTCAATCCGCGACGTGCGAGATGTTTCGGTGCGCGCCGAAACAGTCGCCCAGGAGTCTTCTCACACCGCTGAAGCTGGGGGTATGGCGGTCGATCGAGCTGTCGAAGGCATTAACGAGCTCCGATTGACGATCGCCTCAACCTCAAAAATGATGAAACGTTTGGGCGAATCTTCCCAACAAATCGGCAAAATCGTGACTTCGATTTCTCAACTTGCTTCCCAAACTAATTTGTTAGCTCTCAATGCTACCATTGAAGCCGCCCGCGCCGGCGAACAAGGTTTAGGTTTTGCAGTTGTCGCCGAAGAAGTGCGGAAACTAGCAGAAAGATCCGCCGGCGCTACTGAGGAAATATCCGAAATTGTCGGTACAATTCAAGAAGAAATCAGCCGCGTCATGAAGGCAATGGAATCGGGAACGCAAGAAGTTGTCGAAGGCACAAAGCTCGCCAGCGAAGCTAAAACTCACCTGAATGCAATCATTGAAGTCAGTCGCGAAATGAATTCTTTGGTACAGAACATTACCCGGGCGGCGGCGAAGCAAACTGTTTCGGCTGAGGAAATTTCTAACAGTATGCAGCAAGTCAACGAGATTGCGAATACAACTGCTCAAAAAGGTTCCGACGTTAAGGAATCTTTAGACGATTTGTCCGGTTGTGTTAGCAAATTGCAAAAATCCGTGGCGAATTTCCGTTCGTGATCAGCCTCAATCGACTGATGATATCAAATCCCGTAGCATCGGAATTAATATTACCCACAGCTTTCGAGACGGCAGTGCCCTTTCCCTACAATTAATCGCGGTAGGGAAACGGCATTGCCGTGTCCTCTATATTACAATACGGTTCAGATAAGACCGATCCCCCCTAGCCAAGAGGGCGGGCACGGGGGCACCGCCCCTACAAAGGGGGGGAAAGGCGGGGGTGAAAGTCCTCCTTCTTAAGGAGGATTTAGGGGGATCTCCGGGGAATTAAGAGTGTTAACCCAAGCGTATTGCTCTATATTATTCCGATGCAACCGGAAACGATATCAAATCCGCTTGCACGAGCGAAATGATATTAATTCATCTTTCTGAATGCTGTTCCCTTAATATTTTAGCAATCCCTATTTAAATAAGTTAAATTCCGTACTCTGTTCGTTGCCAAATTTCCTTCTGATATCGTTTCCGGTTGCATCCGTATTGTTCAAATGTCCAAACAGTCAACAGTCAACAGTCAACCATCATCACGAAGAGTGCAACCGGAATTGATATGAATCAAACAGCCAAAAACCTCCCAATCACCTCATCACTCAACTCGCTAGTGCTTCCAGAAGCCACAATCCCGCCTTTTTGCATAGCATAATACCAGTCAGCTTGCCGCACAAAATGCAAATGTTGCTCCACCAACAAAACCGAAATTCCCCGAGTCGCAACCACGCGGCGCACAGCAGCTTCTATGTCTAAAATAATCGACGGCTGAATCCCCTCCGTCGGTTCATCCAAAATCAGCAACTTTGGATCGCCCATCAAAGCCCTAGCAATAGCCAACTGCTGCTGCTGTCCGCCGCTCAAATCACCCCCCAGGCGATCGAGCATAGTTTTCAAAACCGGAAATAAATCAAAAATTTCATCAGGAACTTCAGGATTTTTTGTTTTAGTTGGTTTCGCTTCCAAACCCAATAATAGATTTTCTTTAACAGTCAATCGTGGAATAATTTCGCGACCTTGAGGAACATAACCAATTCCCATTTTCGCCCGCTGGTGAGTCAACTTAGAAACAATAGACTCACTACCAAAATTAATCGTACCGCTGCGGGGTTGCAGCAACCCCATCAGAGTTTTCAGCATAGTAGTTTTGCCCACACCGTTGCGGCCGATCAAACAAACCATTTGTCCCGCCGATACGCTTAAATCAACACCGCGCAGAATGTGACTTTCGCCGTAATAAACATTCAAATTAGAGACTTGCAGCATAATTATTGACTGTTGACTGTTGACTGCTAACTGTTAACTAATGACTAATAACTAATGACTAATGACTAATGACTTCTTACTCTTCTGGTTTTCCCAAATATACCTCAATTACCCGATCGTCATTTTGCACCTCATCCATCGTTCCCTCACACAAAACCGCACCCTGATGCAGCACCGTCACCTTTTGAGCAATTTGCCGCACAAACTCCATATCGTGTTCAATCACCAACACCGAATGACTTTCGGCCAGCGAAACCAGCAAATCTCCAGTTAGCGCCGTTTCCTCATCAGTCAAACCCGCCACAGGTTCATCCACCAACAACAGATCAGGAGATTGCGCCACCAACATCCCAATTTCCAGCCATTGCTTCTCCCCGTGAGAAAGCAAACCAGCCGAAACATCAGCTTTATGCACTAAACCAATTGTTTCTAACAACCCAGAAACCGTACGTTTTTCAGCAACAGGAGAGCGCTTGAACAGAGTAGGAAATACATTTTTATCTCTGTTGCAAGATAGCTCTAAATTTTCCCGAGGCGTTAAATTCAAGTAAACTCGCGGCGTTTGAAACTTGCGGCCAATACCCAGACGAGCAATCTGATATTCCGACAATTTCCGCAAATTGCGGCCTTTGAAAATTACCCGCCCTTCCGTTGGCTGCACCTTCCCCGTAATCGAATCGAGAAAAGTTGTTTTCCCCGCACCGTTGGGGCCAATAATCACACGCAATTCGCCTGCATCCATACTAAAATTTAAACCGTTGATAGCTTTAAAACCGTCAAAGCTAACAGTCAAATTTTCGATTTCTAATACTTTTCCTTTCATAGCTGATTTCCTCCTAGTTGTAATTGTAGGGTGCGTCAGTAAACCGTCTCTGAGCTAGCCGAAACATCTACTGGCTGACGCACCCTACATCATCTCTCAGACAAAATTGCTAGAATCGCTGATTACTGGAGCTGGATTTGCAGTCGCCATAATCCGCTCAGCTAACTTCGAGAGCGGTAGACTTTGCAAATAAACTTTCCCAGGCCCAGTTAGCTTTACCAAAAACAAGCCTTCGCCGCCAAATAGAGCATTTCTAAACCCGCCCACAAACTGAATATCGTAATCTACACTCGGCGCAAAAGCGACCAAACAACCAGTGTCCGCTCGCAACACTTCGCCAACTCCCAAATTTTTCTCAACTATTGTTCCTCCCGCATGAACAAAAGCGAGCCCGTCACCCTGCAATTTTTGCAGAATAAAGCCTTCTCCGCCAAAGAAACCGGTACCGAGCCGCTTGGTGAAAGCTACATCAATGTCAATACCGTTGGCCGCACAGAGAAACGAGTCTTTTTGACACAAAAATTTACCGCCAAGTTTGCCTAAATCGAGGGGAATTATCTTACCCGGATAGGGGGCGGCAAAAGCGACGCGAGCCTTACGATTTCCGCTGTTAACAAAGGTGCTAATAAAAAAACTCTCCCCTGTCAGCATCCGTTTGAAACCTTGAAATATGCCACCACCTGTGGCTGTTTGCATCTGGATGTCGCCTTCCATGTATGTCATGGCTCCTACTTCAGCCCTGACGCCTTCTTTCGGGTCAAGTTCAATCTCGATGAGTTGCAAATCGTCGCCGTAAATTTTGTAGTCAATAACATCTGCCATATGTTTCCCTAAAGTTAAATAACTGAGTATTTTACTACAAAATCTTTGAAGAGAGAATCCGCAAGAAAACCCTACATGATTATTTAGCACTCAATGTTCAAGTTCTTCTTTTTCGTGCTGCACTTCTGGGTCTTGTTCCAGGCTGGGATAAGTAGATACGTACTTCGGCCTTCTGAACAGGGCGCGGATTTGGTTGAAACTTTGATCTTGCAGCCATCCGACTAAGCCGTCGGGCAAAATTGTGACTACTATTAAGAATAGCGCACCTTGGAAAAATAGCCACACTTCGGGAAATTGTTCGCTCAAAAAACTCTTGCCAAAGTTGACTAGCAATGCTCCTAAGATTGCTCCCGATAATGTGGCGCGACCTCCGACTGCTACCCAAATTACCATTTCGATCGAAAATGCAATATCCATTGCTTTCGGCGAAATTATTCCCGTTTGTACGGTATATAAAGCGCCTGCTATTCCGGCTAAACCGGCGGAAATTGCAAATACTAAAACTTTGTATCCTGTGGGATTGTAGCCGGAGAAACGCAGCCGCACTTCGTCGTCGCGAATTGCGATTAGCAAGCGCCCGAAACGCCCGCTGGTCAGCCAGCGGCAAAGGGCGTATGTTGCTGCTAGAAATAGTACGGTGAGAATGTAGAAAAGATATTGCGTATCTCGGTTATTTACTGAGGCACCGAATAGGGTTTTAAAGTCGGTGAGTCCGTTGGTGCCGTTAATCAGTTTTTGCTGGCCGTTAAAGAAGTTGAAAAATACAATTGTTGCTGCTTGGGTGAGAATTGAAAAGTAAACGCCTCGAATCCGATTGCGGAATACTAAGTAACCTAAAATTCCGCCTAAGATGGCGGGGATGAGAATTACGGCTGCTACTGAGAAGGGAAATGAATGGAATGGCTGCCAAAACCAGGGGAGTTCGGTGACTCCGTAAAGGTTCATAAATTCGGGTAATTGACTGCTGGCTGTTGGGGGAATTTGCAGTTTTAGGTGCATGGCGAATGCGTAGCCGCCGATCGCAAAAAACACCCCGTGCCCTAAACTAAGTAAACCCGTGTATCCCCAAATTAGGTCAATGCCGAGGGCTGCAATGGCGAGGGCTAAAAATCGTCCCAATTGGTTGAGGCGAACGTCGGGGAGTATTCCTGGGATGAGTAATATCAGTATAAGGGCGATCGCCCCCACAATCGCCACTTCTTTAATCCATGCCTTTCGTTGTATATTCTCCATTTTGTTTTTCGCTCAAAGCTGTAGTTGTTAATTCTCAACAGTGCGTCCTTTTTGCGGAAAAATTCCTCCCGGCTTCACTTGCAGAAAAGCCATAATTAAGGCGAATACCATGACTTTTGCCATGCTGGTTGTGGCGAAAAATGTAAAGAAATCAGCTAAAGGCTTGACAGGAGCGAAGATTATTGCTAAGGTTCCAGAACCGATCAGGTAATTTGCAGTGCCGATCGCGATCGCAGCAACAACACTCCCCATAATCTTGCCAACACCACCCACAACCACAACCATAAAAGTATCAACTATATAATTCTGTCCGGTATTTGAGCCTACAGAACCAATCAAACTAATCGCACATCCAGCGACACCAGCCAACCCCGAACCCAAAGCAAAAGTCAGCGCATCTACTTGTTCGGTAGGTATTCCCAAACACGCACTCATACTGCGATTTTGCGTCACAGCGCGAATCCGAAGTCCCCACACAGACTTTTGCAAAAAAAAGTAAATTCCCGCCAAACAAATACCTGTCAGCACAATAATAAAAATGCGGGCATATGGCAACTGAAAACTTCCCAGCGGTATGCCGCCCCGCAACCATTTCGGTGCAGTTACATCCACATTTTGAGCGCCAAACCAAGGTTTAGTTACTGCTAGTTGGTAAGTTTGGCCTAAAAGTGCGCTTACCGCCCAAGTAATAGCCAAAGACAGAGGCAAAAGTATCGCGATAATTCCCTTGCGAACTTGCTCAAAATCTGCACGACGTTTCAAAACCTCTAAACCGCCAAAAAACAGCAAGCAAAACACCGCAATGCCAGCTACAAATACCCAACTGACACTACGAACAAACTGCTGCAAAATCAAACTGACACCCCAAGTTGCCAACAGAGTTTCTAGGGGCCGCCCGTAGAGATAGCGAATCACACCGCGTTCCAGAATTAAGCCTACCAAAGCCGCTACTAAAAATGCTGAAGGTATGGCAAATAAAATATAAGTTTCAAAGGCAAATCCTCCTATACCTTTGAAGAAATTCTGCACTACAAAAGTTGTATAAGCCCCCAACATCATCAATTCGCCGTGAGCCATATTAATCACGCCCATCAGCCCGAAAATAATCGCTAATCCCAAGGCGGCAATTAACAAAACAGCACCGATACTAATGCCGTTAAATAAACCGTCCAATATCGCCACTTTTTTTCCTCCTGCATCAAGTCCGTTAACTTCGTTCGCAGATAATTAGGGAAAGGTTTTATCCCATTGGAGTCAACTTAGAACTAAAACCCTCTGTATATTTCGCTTATAGCCGAGTCTGGATCCCCCTAAATCCCCCTTAAGAAGGGGGACTTTGAGAAGATTCCTGTCCCCCCCTTCTTAAGGGGGGCTAGGGGGGATCGAGATTTAATAGTCAAACAGCCGTCTCTGACTGGGTTTGACGTTAAGTTGACACCTATGGGCTCTTGGAGTGTCCCTACAGCCGTGTCCCTACAGCAGTCTGCTATATTTCATTGGATTGAAAACCGCTATACCTACTTATCAAGCTTTGAATTTGCCACCTTTTGCGGGGTCAGACCAATCGCAAGAAAAGCCTTTTGTTTCAGGTACAAACTGATTCCAAGGAATCGGCTTCACTGCTTCAGGCGTAGCAAAAGCGATGTTAAACAAACCATCTTCTCTCACTTCGCCCAACCGCACAAATTTAGAAAGGTGATGGTTAACTTCCATCGTTACCTTGCCACCCGGCGCGTCAAATGTTTGACCTAAAGCTGCTGCCCGCACTTTTTCCAAATCGTCGGCTGTCCCTGCTTTTTCGACGGCTTGCTTCCACAGGTAAACCATGATATAAGCTGCTTCCATCGGGTCATTTGTTACCCGCTCTTTGCCGTATTTTGTTTTGAAAGCTGCCACAAATTTTGTATTTGCCGGAGATTCCACAGTCATGAAGTAATTCCAGGCGGCATAATGACCTTTGAGATATTCTACACCGATCGCCTTTACTTCTTCTTCAGCAATACTGACAGACATTGACGGATATTTTTCTGGGCCCAAACCTGCACCCTGCAACTGTTTGAAAAATGCTACATTGCTGTCACCATTCAGGGAATTGAAGATGATGCCACCGTCGGGCAAAGCTGCCTTAATTTTTGTAATAATTGGCGTGACTTCTGTATTGCCCAAAGGTATGTAATCTTCCCCAACTAATTCGCCACCTTTGGCTGCTAGCTGTGCTTTGATAATCGTATTTGCCGTGCGGGGAAAAACGTAGTCTGACCCGACTAAGAAGAATTTTTTACCTTTATTTTCCAGCAACCAGTCAACTGCTGGTTCGATTTGCTGGTTCGGCGCGGCCCCAGTATAAAAGATGTTTTTTGAACACTCTTGACCCTCGTATTGTACGGGATACCAGAGCATATGATTTCTTTCTTCAAATACTGGCAATACTGCTTTGCGACTTGCTGAAGTCCAGCAGCCGAAGACTGTGACGACTTTATCTTGATCGATCAATTTTTTGGCTTTTTCGGCAAAAGTCGGCCAGTCTGAGTTGCCGTCTTCTACTATTACTTCGATTTGTTTTCCGAGTACGCCGCCTGCTTTATTAATTTCTTCGATCGCTAAATTCTCGGCATCGACAACGCTTTTTTCGCTGATTGACATTGTGCCGCTCAAGGAATGCAAAATTCCTACTTTGATCGTATTTCCACTGCTAACTGCGGCTGTTGGTGGCGTTGCTGTTGCTGTTGGAGAAGCGGCTGGGGTTGCTGTTGGAGTTGGAGTTCTACAAGCTTTTAGAAATAAACTTGATGTTATGGTAGCAGAACTGTATAAAAGAAATTTGCGTCGATCGAATCGCTTTGTCATTCTCTTTTTTTAACTCCTGAATAGATGAGTCGGATGTCTGAGAATAATAACATATGGCGACTTGATATTAAGACTCCCTTAAGTAGATAGTTGTATGCTTGGATACAAAACTTATTGGGTGCATCTCTATAAGTGCAAGGGCGAAGCATTTCGGCAGACAATTTATTAGTGAGAATCAGAGATTTACTGCCGAAATGCTTCGCCCCTACGAATATATTTCCAAAAATGAGATGCACCTAACTTATTTTTAATCAAACAAATTTCGTTAGCGAAGCCCTCGAAGAGGATCGCACTTTGCTGTCAGTACGATCCTCTTCGAGGGCTTCGCTAACGAACTTTGGTAAATTATTTTGACCTATGGAGAATAGCGGACTCGAACCGCTGGCCTCTGCGGTGCGATCGCAGCGCTCTACCAACTGAGCTAATTCCCCTGATTGACTTTGAATTTAGCCTTTTTTTAGATGCGGGATTGCCGAATCTCTAAGGCTTACAAGTTACGTCTGCTTTTTTTCGTAGACCGCCAACTACATTAGCATATAACTCCTAAAAATGTCAAGTGTTTTCTGCTGCCGCCGATTTGAGGACGATCGAGCAAAGTTCCCCTACTCTGTCCAACTCTAAATCAGCAAAATAGTCCACCGTCCAATTAGCTTGGCGCTGGATCATGTGAAACGGGTAAGTATGAGTCACTCCCGCCACCTGAATCCCAGCTTTTTTCGCCGCTTCAATCCCCGCAAAAGTATCTTCCACCGCCAAACACTCGATCGGTTGCAGGTCAAATTCGGGATATTTTTCGTTGAGGCGCGCTACTGCTAATAGATAGCCGTCGGGTTCCGGTTTGCTCGCCGTCAAGTCGTCGCCTGCAACAATTAACTCAAAGTCTGCTGCCAAACCGGCTCGCTCTAACACTAATTCTATATCCGATCGCATCGCCCCGCTAACTACCGCCATTTTCAGTCCAGCAACCCGAATTTTCGCAATAAATTCTGCTAAACCCGAATAAATTGGCAGTTTCTGCAAACTATCTATTTCAGCTTTGTAAGCCGAGGCCTTGCCCAATAGCAAGCGATCGAGGTATGTTTCTGTGAGATATCGTCCCCGGCGCTTCAGCAGTTCGGTAATATAAGTGCGATCGCTCCTTCCCAAACAAACTTCTCGAAACTCCCCGCGTTTGAGTTGGAGATTTTCATCAAGCATAAGTCGATCGATTATTTTCTCGTGAATCGCCTCGTCCTTGATAATAACGCCATTAAAATCAAATAAAACTGCTTTTAACATTAGTCATTAGTCATTAGTTATTAGTCAGTCAACAGTTAACAGTTAACAGTTAACAGTCAACAGTCAACAGTCAACAGTTAACAGTTAACAGTCAACAGTTCATAAATCAAGCCGGAGCTGGAATCCCCGGTAAATCGCCATCAAAATCAGGAGTACGATCGACCAAATTCCAAATCTTCGCCTGACGCACAGGTTCCAAATCTTCCCCAGGTAGAGGTTTCACGCCCTGCGTCACCTGATGCACCCACCAGTGTTCCTGAGTTTGCACCGCCGCGAATCCAGCAGCCCCCGCCCAAGCATCGACGCTACCAGCGGCGTAAGACTTAATATAAGGCTCTTCAAAGATATCAGTCAGCCACTCTGTCTGCCGCAAAGTTTTTTGATTTCCGTCCAAAATTGCCACTTGTCCCCCAACCTTCAGCAGTCGGAAGCTTTCTCGCAAAATTGCCCGGGATACAGCAGGTGGCGTCTCGTGAAATAGCAAGGAAGCTGCGACTAAATCGCAGCTAGCATCAGGAAAACCAACGCTTTCGGCATTTCCGTGCAACCACTGGATATTTAAGCCGGCTTTTTGCGCTTTCATTTCGGCAACTACCAGCATATAAGGCGACAAGTCCAGCCCGATAACTTCCGCTTCGGGGAAGGCTTGCTTGAGCATCAGCGTTGTCGAACCGGTGCCGCATCCCAAATCGATAATTCGGCGCGGTTTCACCCGCACAGCGTCAATTAAGCCTTGCCTGACGATTGTTTCGTGGGGAGGCAGGACGTATTGGGTAATTGGATCGTAGGAAACGGCGGCACCGGGATTGAGGTAGCCGTTTTTGATGCCGTGAAAGTTTTGGCTGCTGTAATATTCGGGATAAACTAGGTTTGGTTGTCGGTAGCGATCGCCCGCTGTTTCCCAGTTGATACCATCGTAGAGTCGTTTCAGTGCTGCTTCGTCGATCGCCAGTCGCATCAGGGGCGACAAAAAGCGCTCAAAAATTGTATCCTTGCCAACAGCCATAAAAATCCTTTCACAAAAACTCTTTTAATTTTAATACCTAACCGTAGGGAAACGGCATTGCCGTGTCCGGCGCGGGATTAGGACACGGCAATGCCGTTTCCCTACTTTTGGGAATTGGTATAACCAACGGCTTCTCCGTTACCTCCGTTACAAAATTTGTTGGCTTAATTCCCTCTTCCTGCTTGATTCTTGCCGCTCAATACTAATCGGAATTTTTACCAAAAACTCTGTACCGCCGCCCGGAACTTGAGAAACTTTGATAGTACCACGGTGTCCATCCACTACAATTTTGTAACTAATTGCTAACCCCAAGCCAGTACCTTGACCCACGGGTTTCGTAGTAAAAAATGGGTTAAAAAGTTGGTCTTTAATGTTGTCTGGAATTCCAGGGCCGTTATCGGCGATCGCCACTTTCAGAAATTTTCCGCCATTTTCGCGAACGACTCCCGTGGAAATAGTAATAATTTTATCCAGGCGGTCGATCTCGTTTAAGGCATCGATCGCATTGCTCAGCAAGTTCATAAACACCTGATTTAGCTGAGACGGATAGCACTCGACTGAAGGCACTTTCCCGTATCTTTTGACTACATAAATTCCATTTTTGATGCGGTTGGAGAGCAGCAGCAAGGTATTTTCCAGACCTTCGTGAATGTCCGCCTGCTTTTTGTCAGATTCATCGAGGCGAGAAAAGTTACGCAACGAAAGAACAATGCTGCGAATGCGTTCGGTTCCTATTTTCATAGAATTCAATATGTGCGGCAAATCTTCTTCGATAAATTCCAACTCGATTTCTTCGGCAAAATCTGCGATTTTCGGGGGAACCTCTGGGAATGTTTGCTTGTATAAACTCACCAAGTCTAATAAATCTTTAGTATATTTGGTGGTGTGAGGCAAATTAGCCGAAATGAAGTTAACCGGGTTGTTGATTTCGTGCGCTATCCCCGCCACCATTTGACCCAGAGATGACATTTTCTCGCTCTGCACTAAATGAGTTTGAGTTTGTTTCAGTTCATTTAAGGCACTATTGAGCAGTTTTACTTGGTCTTGGGTTTGACTGTAAAGGTGAGATTGAGTAATGGCGATCGCCAATTGGTCGGCCACAGCTTCGATCAGTTGGATTTCCTCTGGGTTCCAAAACCAATGAGTAGCGTGGCTGCAAATTAAATAACCCTGCGGCTGGTTTTGAGTCTGGACAGGGACGGCCAAATAACTATTAGCTTTAAGTGCGATCGGTTGACTTGCACCCTCAACCCAAGTATCGCTAGAAAGAATAATTGGCTCGGATTGGTTGCTCCGTACTGACAAATTTCCGACAAAATAAGGCTCAAACTTGATGTCTTCTCTCGGACAATCAGATTGGCAAGATTCCCACAGAATTTGTAACATTTTGTTTTGCGGTTCGTACCAACCAAAAGCCGCCCGTTCTAGGTGCAGCAAATTTACTATTTCTTCTACTGTACTTTGCACGATCTCGTCTAATTCTAGGGAAGCCCGAATGCGTCCGGCAATGCGGTTGAGCATGGCTTCTCGCTCGGCTTGGGCGCGATTGTTTTCGGAGGAGTAAATCAGCCAAATTGCTGCTAGCATTGCTGGGACGAGCAGTCCGGCGACGACGGATGTCAGCAAATTTAATGCTTGCAGTTGGGATTCTATATTTTCGCGGGGAATTACTAAAGCCATCGACCAGTTAACTTCCTTGAGGGGAGCGTAGGCGACATAAACCCATTTGTTATCTATTTTGACCAGCTTGATGTTCGTCTGGCGATCGATCATTTGCCGCGCAATTGCTGCTAATGCGGGGTCTTGTGACTGTAAAAAGCTTGGGGCCGATCGGTCGATATTTCCGATTAAATTATGATTGGGATGAACAATGGGAACTCCTTCTGAACTGAGCGCAAAAGCATAACTTTCGGAACCGTACTTCAAGCTGTTCACCACAGATGCTACTCGGTCTAATTTAATGCTGCCCGAGAGGACTCCAGTTACTTTGTTCGGAGCGGGAGGCAAGGCCCAAATAGGAGCTGAAATGACGATCGTCAGAACTTTTGTACTGCGGCCGATCAGCGGGTCGGAAACGTTGAGCTGCCCGGTCATTGCTTTTTGAAAGTGTTGGCGGTCTTTGCTGTTGGCGCGGTTGCCGAGAGTGTTTATTGCTGAGCCGTCGGGTTGAACTAATGACAGGATGAAATACTCTTTTAACCTGTATATTTCTCCTTGCAGCCGGGGTTCAACTAATTTCCAATTGAGCGTCCGAACCGTAGGATCGTAAGCAATGGTTTCTATTTCGGCTTTGCGGCTGCTGAGCCAGCGGTCGATTTCGTCGGTGCCTTTTTCTAGTTTTAATAGTGCTACTTCCTTTAAATTGTCGAGGATTAGTCCGCGCACAACAAAATAGCTGATGCAAGCAGTGCTGCTAATGGCTAAAGCCGTGGTGCCCAGAATTAGCAGGGTGAGCAAATGGCGGCGCTGCCGTCTGTGCTGCCAAAGACTGTGCGCTTGTTGCCACCCGGATTGAGCAGAAGTGCTGATTTTTTGCCAAAAGCGGTGCAGCTTTTTTGTTTGGTGGGGTGGCTGCGTTGACACATCACTGGCTGGATTTCCTGGGTTTTGCATCATCAAATGTTCTCGTCGAGAGTCAAATTGATCAAACGGCATTTGTTATTGGTCATCCGGCAGAATTAATCAACCAAATAATCAGGGTTTGAGTCCTGATTGGTTCAACCAATCAGGAGTTACAGTCCTGACTCCATATAACTTTTATTCCGATCGCCCGAGCGCATTTTATTTTGGCCTCAACCTGATTTTTAGACTTTCGGTTTACTCCGTTGAGATTAGTGCTTTACGATATCTTTAATATCTATCTCGTTTGTATAACAAAATTCTTGTAAATAACACAGAGAAAATACGGAGCTTTTTTAATTAGCAATGTATTATAATCTACCGGAAATCCCGGTTGACAAATTTAGTAATTTGCGCTATGGGTTCAAGGAGAAATCTTTTCGTCTAAAGCTTTTTTTGCGAAGCGGGTTGCATAGACTGTGAGGGCGATCGTTGCTACCAAACCAATGCCGTAGAGAACCCACTCAGCAGCAGTGCGCGATCGCCCTTGTGCTCCGAGTGCAGCCAAACTCCCGGCAAGAGAACCAATATAAACATACATCACAGTACCAGGAATCATGCCAATCCAAGATGCGAAAAAATAGTCTCTTAGAGATACCTGCGTGACTCCAAAAGCATAGTTTAGCAAATTAAATGGAAAAATAGGAGAAAGCCGCGTCAACAACACAATTTTCCATCCTTCCGAGGCAACTGCTGCATCTATCGCCTTAAATTTTTGATTGTTTTCTATCTGTTTGGAAACCCAGTCGCGAGTTAAATATCGCCCTACCAAAAAAGCGCAAGTTGCGCCTAAAACCGATCCGATGGAAACGCAAACCGTACCGCCAACGACTCCGAACAAAACGCCAGAACCGAGAGTCAGCAAAGAACCGGGGATAAATAGAACCGTTGCGACAATGTAAATTAGAATAAAAGCTGCCGGGCCCCAAGGGCCGAGATTGCCGATCGACTCCAGCGCATTTTTCAGAATTCCTTGAAAGTTAAAAAACTTAGCCGCCACAATCAAAGCCACAGCTAAACCAATCCCTAAAATCAGCTTCCACTTGTTTAATGGCGGCGGATTTTCACCAATTTGCGATCGCGAATCATTCATTACCTAAACTCTCCACTCTCTCATTGCATACACCGTCGTTTCCAGGGTAGGGACACGGCAGTGCCGTATCCCTACTGTATTTCATTTTCTAGGGTAGGGAAATGGCACTGCCATGTCCTGTATTTCTCAAATCAAAGTACCGCCGCAGCTAGAACCGCTACCCGCCGTACAACCGTAACAATAAGCAGCAGTTTGCACATCTTGAATCATATCTAAACTACCAGATTCCAGCAATTTAGCAACAGTTATGGTTTCACCCGTGCCAGTTTTCGCGGGCAGATTTTCCATCTGGTTAAAATCGCAGTCGTAGATATTGCCCAAATAGTCGATCGACAATTCATTACGACACATTAAATGTTCCAGAGTACCAGGATTAAAATTATTCTCCAAAAAACCAAGATAAGGCTTGTGCAGCTTCTTATGTTCCAAATGAAACTTAGTCCGTCCCACAGGCAAATTAGTAATCGCGAACAATTGATTAAAACAGATACCAAAATTTTCAGCTAAATAAACCTGGTAATCTTGCTCTAACTTGCCTTGTTCCGGCGTTAGACTAAATTTCTCTGTAGTTGGAATTTGTGGATTATAAACCAAATCCAGAATTAAACTAGGGTTTTTGCCATATCCTAGCTGATTTAGTTTTTGCAGCGCCCGAATCGAACTGTCAAAAACGCCATTACCGCGCATTTTGTCAACATTATCAGCTTGGTAACAAGGCAAAGATGCTACAATCCTGAGTTGATGTTTCGCGCAATATTCGGGGATATCCTCAAACCCATGTTCAAAATAAATCGTCAAGTTCGATCGCACAATCACCTCTTTTCCTGTCGCCCTTGCAGCTTCCGCCAGCGGTTTAAACCCATAAAGCATTTCGGGCGCACCGCCAGTGAGATCGACAGTTTGAATCTGGGGGAATTTGCGAATTATTTCAATTAATCGATCGCAAATTTCCGGCGAGAGTTCCTCAGTTCGTGTCGGGCTAGCCTCTACATGGCAGTGAGAACAAGCAAGGTTACAGCGTTTGCCTAGATTGATTTGTAAGACTGTAATTTGCTTTTTAGTTAAAGCTGAGTTGAGTTTGTTTCTGAAAGGCGTGAGTGCGGTTTGAATCATGTGCTAATCTGGTTGGTCTTTTCTCGCAACGGATTTAGAGGCGTTCTAACAGAACGCCTCTCATAATTTAGCACTAATTCTAATAGTCCTGGACGCATACATACCAAGAAACCGGGTTTTTTGCCGTTTTTGCTGGCTGTAACGCGTCTTCAATGGGAAAAAACCCGGTTTCTGACCACCCGTGCGTCGAGGTCTACTTAATCTTATTTGAGAGTGTCAACTAACTTTTCAACTCGTGCTTTGATTTCATCTCGCACGCGATGAAAAGTTTCGATTGGTTGTCCGTCTGGATCGTCGAGTTGCCAATCTTCAAACACTTCTCGCAATACCCAGGCTTCGGGTAAATTCACGCCGCAGCCGCACAAAGAAATTACGGCATCGTAGTCTTCTGCATTGAATTCGCTTAAAGCATTGGATGTTTGATCGGTGATATCAATGCCGATTTCGGACATGACTTGAATTGCTGTCGGATGCACTCTGCTTAATTCTAACCCGGAACTGGTAACTTCAATCTTGCCAGCTCCGATGGTTTTAGCGAATCCTTCTGCCATTTGCGATCGGCAGGAGTTTCTTTTGCAAACGAACATTACTTTTTTCATGGTTTTTGTTGGGTTGTTGGTTGTTAGTTAGATGTTTCCAGGGCAAGATTTGCGATCGCGATCGCCTCCTTGGCCGCTGTTTCCTTGCGTTCGCTGTGGCGATCGGTCAAATAGTCCGTTTGCTCGCGCAACAGCAGAGTAAACTTGTACAATTCCTCCATAACGTCGATCGCCCGATCGCGATAAGCCGAATCCTTCATCGTCCCATCATCATTAAACTCCTGATAAGCCTTAGCAACAGAAGACTGATTCGGAATCGTAAACATCCGCATCCAGCGGCCCAAAATTCTCAAAGTATTCACAGCATTAAAAGACTGCGAACCGCCGCTAACTTGCATCACCGCCAAAGTGCGGCCTTGAGTCGGTCGAACCGCCCCAATAGTTAAAGGAATCCAGTCAATTTGATTTTTCAGAATCCCGGTAATATTGCCGTGCATTTCTGGACTAGACCAGACTTGACCCTCCGACCACAAGCTCAATTCCCGCAATTCTTGAACCTTGGGATGAGTATCGGGAACGCTACCATAAATTGGCAATTCCAGAGGATGGAAAAACCGAACTTCGGCACCGAAACCCTCAATAATGCGAGCCGATTCTTCTGCCAACAAACGGCTGTAAGAACGCTCTCTTAACGACCCGTATAAAAACAAAATTCTCGGTTTGTGCGTCCAACTTGTCATGATACTTTCAATTAAAATCCCGAAATCCGTTCGACAGTTCCCGATAAACTGCTACTGCTAATTGCGCGCCCCAAATTGGAGCCACCCAGTAAACCCAATGGTGTTCCCAAATGCCGCCAATTAAAGCCGGGCCGAGAGAGCGTGCAGGATTCATGCTGGCTCCGGTAATCGGCCCCATAAATGCTGCTTCCAGTCCTACAGTTAAGCCAATTGCTATTCCTGCAAAGCCGATGGGAGCGCGTCTATCTAGTCCAGAACCGAGGATAACAAACATTAAGATAAAAGTCAATACAGTTTCTAAAATTAGAGACTGCAACCAGTTACCATTAAGAGGAACAGTTGCACCGAGATTTGCTACTTCACCTAAAGTAATTAGCAGCAGTTTAGAAGCTGCAATCGCGCCCGCACACTGCGCTAAGATGTAAGGCAAGACACGTTTTTTTGGAAAAAACCCGCTGGCCCAAAAAGCTAATGTGACAGCGGGATTTAGGTGGGCGCTGCTAATATGGCCGGTAGCATAAATCATCGCGGCGACAACTGCTCCAAAGACAAAACTGATGCCTAAATGAGTGATCGCACCCTCACTAATTTTGTTGACCATCACCGCGCCAGTGCCTGCAAACACCAGAATAAATGTACCCAAAAATTCTGCAATTGCTTCTCTTCTGCACTCCGGTGAGAACAAGCTGCTTGCCCTCTTAGAAACTGACTTAAACATTGAGTCGATCCGTGATAAATTTACCTCTCTTGTTAGATTTTAGTTACCAATCTAGATTAACAGCTAACAAGCTAAAACATTTGATAGATAACCACTGATACCTAAAAAGTTGCCTGCTGTCGCAATAACTCCCCAATTGTCGAGTCAATCTGAGCTTTGCCACCAAAAACAGTCCCTACCTTGCCATTGTAGAAGTGCTGATAAATTAGTTGATAGCCTTCTTTCGGTAAAGGAATATAACCCACAGAACTAACTAAAGTAGGAGCTTTCTTCATGTAGAATTCTACAAAATTGCGTAGTTCTACTTTACTTTGAGCCGAGTTATAGCTGACATAGATAAATAGAGGTCGCGCTAGGGGCTGATACTGAGATTTTTCTACAGTTTCGCGCGAGGGCAATACTGCTCCTTTACCTCTGTCAATACCTACGGCTTTTAATTGACTTTGGTTTTTTTCATAATAGGACAATCCAAAGTAACCTAAAGCATTTTCGTCTTTAGTAACTCCTTGCACTAAAACTGTATCGTCTTCACTCGCTGTATAGTCAGTGCGACTGGCTTTCGGAGTACCTACTATTGCCTCTGTGAAGTAGTCAAATGTACCGGAATCTTTGCCTGCACCGTAGAGGGTTATCGGTCGATTCGGCCAATTAGGTCGAATCTGATTCCAGCGGGTAATTTTTCCTTGGGCGGCGGGTTCCCAAATCTTTTTCAATTCCTCTACAGTAATGTCTTTTGCCCAGTCATTTTTGGGATTTACTACTACTGTGAGTGCGTCAAATGCAATAGGCAATTCGTAGTAGCGGATGCCAGCTTTTTTGCAGGCTTCCATTTCCTCTGGGCGGATTGGTCGAGAGGCGTTGCTAATGTCTGTTTCGCCAGCACAAAACTTTTTAAATCCGCCGCCAGTGCCGGAAAATTCAACAGTAATTGATGCTTTTTTGGGATTCGTATTTTGATATTCTTTGGCCATCGCATCCGTAATTGGATACACAGTGCTGGAACCGTCTATTTTAATGCTTTGCGATTCTAGCGACTGGACTTGTCCGCAGGAGTTGAGAAGCCCGATCGTCAAAACAGTTATACCAAGTGCGAAAACCTTGGACTTTTTTGCTGGGTTCATTGATTTCACCCAATCCCATAACTAAGGGGTACAATCGAATCATATCAATAAAATTTGATATGTCAAGTAGGGAGGGAAATAGACAGGCAATTAACATATTAAGAAATATTGATTGGTCAACCCGCGTCGGAACAAGGGCGCGCCGGCAGGATTTGGCTAAAACGGCGGTACTCCGACAGGTAGTGTTCCAGGGCGAGAAACTGAGCTAGATTGAGGCTGTAGTAGATCCAGCGGCCTTCTTGGCGACTGCGAACTAAACCCGCTTCTTTTAGGGTTTTGAGGTGGAAAGAGAGTTTAGACTGATTGACTCCAAGCCGATCGCACAAATCGCAAACGCACAACTCCTGTTCCCGCAGCAACTCCAGAATCTGAATCCGCAGGGGGTCAGAAAGAGCGTGAAAGCCAGCGGAGACAAGTTTTTCGGAAATTGGCGCAGGTGGAAGGCGATCGGGCGTAGCCGTAGAATTTTTAAGCATCAATTATTTTGAAAAAATCCATACAAAACATCATATTTTCTCAGGCTTCATCCCAGAAAATTGCTGCATTTAGCATCGAGAGACCCTTCCGACGGGAATTACTTCGGACTCTGTACTCGTGCTGGCACATCAGTCAGTCCGGCCTTTTGCATCAGCGAAATCACCCCTACAGATAGAATTCCCCCAATAATTGCCCCGGCAACTACCAGAATGATAAAGACCTTTTGCAGAGTTTTTTTAGTAGCCGGGTGGTACTGTTTCGGCAAGTTTTCACCTTGCTCGTCAAGTTGTTGCTCCAAAGGGTCTAACGGATTGGAGGGATTGGAGTTAAAAGGATTAGGCGCTTGATTCATGGCTGGCTTTGGTTAAATAAAGGATATCAACTACTATTTTAACTTGCGATTTGCACGCAGTAGCTTAAATCATACATTCTGGCTTCACTCAAGACTCGATAAATTTTATTAAGATACCGAGAATTTTAGCCACATTATTGATAAAGTATTCGCTGGTGTCAATCTCGATCGCAGTTCCTTCTAACTTGAAAAATTTCCAGATACTCCCAGTTGTCACAACTCCATAAATTGTCTGAATGTCATTTTCTTGACGCTGGTTAAATATCTGTGCTGCGATGGTTTCTGCCATGCACTGTCCTAAGCCGGATTGAATGTTGTCATTTTTGGGCTTCAACCAAGGCGATAACTGGGGATTCAATGACTAGCTGTTCGGGCGATCGGCTAATTAGAAAATCGCAATAACCGCTCAAACCCCTAGCAATGTCTACATTGAATTCTCGACCGGAAAATAAACTCATCCGTTCCGGCAGCATTTTTTTGAGTTCAACTAATATTGGCGCGACAATTAGCTCGGAGCGGGCTTTTTCGGAATTAATTTCTAGTGCTAAAGGCAGATTGAATTGCAAAGTTTCTTGCAAAAAAGAGCTGGGGTTTATTTCGGGAATATCGGCAAATAAATCAACGGTTCTCGTCAAGATTATGCCAAAATTTGTCTTAATTTGTTCTACGCTAAATTGACTGTAGGGCATTTGACTCCCTCTCCCGAAACAATAACTTTTTTTAAACATCGCAGCCCGGACGGGTTAACTCGATTCTACTCCTTAGATTATAGATTTTAGTGAACCCGCCTCTACAAATTTTTTATCCTTCGGTTTTCGACAAACGATCGAGCGAAATTGTTGCCGCTTGAGATACTTGAGAATTGCCGTCTTTTTCCAAATATTTCAAAGCCGAAACGCTTTTGGCACTCGGCAAATTGCCCAAAGCTTCAGCCAGCCTCTGCCGCGTCAGCCAATCTTCCGACTGAGCAAAACTCAGAATGCGATCGATCGCCCCAATATCCTTAATTTCCCCCAAAGCCGAAATCGCCGCCTGTTGAATCACCACTTGCTCGCATTCGAGAGCTTTCAGCAGCACGTCGCGAGCCCGGGGATCTTTGAGATTCCCTAGAGAAACCGCAGCACTAAAGCGCACCAGCCATTCAGTATCCTCATAAAAAGCCCGCACCAAAGCCTCAAAAGCTCTGATATCTTCCAGATAGCCCAAAGCACCCGCAGCGTCAGCACGAATGCCATAATCCGGGTCACTTTCTAGCAATTTGACTAGAATAGGATAGCACTCTGCTGTCGGTTTGACCCCGAGAGCAAACACAGCCATCGATCGCACTTGCAAACTTTCGTCGTTCAACACCTTTTTAATCAAAGGTACCGCAAGAGCTGCCGACACGTTCCGCAAGTTGGCCAAAGCCACCATTCGATCGGCTGAATTTTCGCTTTCTAACTTGGCTGCAATTTGCTCTAAGCTTAAAGTTGTCATTATGGCAAAATATTGTAGTAAAAGTTTACATTCGGGTTATTTTGATTATAGGGGAGTATCAGGAGAAAAGTAGGCAGTAAAAACCGCCCTGCGTATTTGCGATCGGTGAGATTGCCCATTGATGAGACGATTAATCTGAAGCTCAGATTAATGGAAATAATAAATTAGAAAGTCTGTCTAGTTAAACCCGAAGCACAGGCGAGGTGTTTCTCAAATTCCCCAAAGCACAGGCCCGATCGCGTTAGCCGCCCTCTGACAACCTGCAATCAACTATGCCCTTTTACCACCCGCCCTTTTACTCCTCAGCTTTAGAACAAGCGATCGACCGCTACCCCCTAACAGCCGGGCCAGACACTTCCTTAGCAGTGGCGATCGCCCTGATGAGTCAATTGCAAAACAGTTGTCCAAGAGTCAAAACACCCGTATCCTCAGACCGCGGGGGGATGACCGAATCGTCCGCCCCCGACAAAGTGCGGGCCCGCTGCGTCCTCGTCGTGCAGAACCAGCAGACGATTACCACAGGCAACTTATCCGAAAATCCCAGCCGCGGGCTACTCATCGGCATATTAACTCCCGCCGACCTAGTGAGGCTGATCGCTTCTGGTAAAATAGACACTCAGCAAAAAGTAGCCCTACACAAAATACCAATTTCCGAAGTGATGTCCCCAGTGTCGGTTTTCCTCACAGAATCCGACGACCAAGACGTGTTCGGTGCTTTATCCTTATTTCGCCAGCACAAAATTCGCTATTTGCCGATCGTCAATCAATTCGGCCACTTGGTAGGAGTGCTGACGCGGGAAAGAATTCGCCAAGTATTGCAGCCTTCAAACATTCTCAAATTGCGGCGGGTAGCAGAATTGATGACTACGCCAATTACAGCACCCCACACGGCCTCGCTGTTGAGCATAACCGAACTGATGTCAGAGCATCAAGTCAGTTGCGTAGTCATTACAAAAAACAAAGAATTAACAATGGAGAAGCCCAAAAATGACTCTACCTCCATTTTTCACTATTCCTTTCACCAACCCCTGGGAATTCTTACCGAATATGACATCGTACAAGCACAGTTTCTCGAACTAAATTTCGAGCAAACCCTAGCTCAAAAAGTGATGAGAACTCCCCTGCAATTTCTGCAACCTTCCGATTCGCTGTGGACGGCGCACAAGCAAATGCAGCAGCAACAAGTACAGCGGTTGGTCGTGTGCGGGGGGCGCGGAGAACTGTTGGGAATTATCACTCAAACTAGCTTGCTCAGAGTCCTCGATCCCACAGAAATGTACCGAGTTGTCAAACAGTTGCAGCAGTCCGTTTATCAACTGCAAGCCGAAAAATTGGAACTGCTACAAAGCCGCAATGCCAAATTGGAACAGCAGGTGCGCGAACGGACTGCCAAACTCCACGAACAGGTACAGCGCGATCGGCTCTTAACTCAAATCTCCTTACGGATTCACCAATCCTTAAACCTCGAAGAAATTCTCCACGCCAGCGTCGATGAAGTCAGGCAAGTTTTGCACGCCGACAGAGTAGCCATCGTGCGTTTTGAGTCGAGCAATTTCGGCATTGTCGTGGCCGAATCCGTTGCCGAAAAGTGGTCTTCTATCTTGGGAGAAATCTTACCAGATAATATTTGGCAAGAATCTGCAACGGTAATCGAACCGGAAATTTATGCCGTCCCTGACATCGACCAAGCTTGTTTGAGTACCGAAAAATATGCGCGATTCCAACAAGCGCAAATCAAAGCTTATTTGATTGTACCAATTTTGCAAGACGGCAGTTTGTGGGGGATGATGTGCGTCCATCAGTGTGCAAAATCCCGGCAGTGGCAGCCTTCGGAAGTGGATTTGCTGCTGCAACTGGCAACTCAAATCGCGATCGCCATTCAGCAAGCCCAACTCTACCAGCAAGTACAAAATCTCAATACCGACCTCGAACGCCAAGTCCAAGAACGCACCGCCGAATTGCAGCAAAAAGTTCACGAACTCCAGCATTTAAACGTCCTCAAAGATGAATTTCTCAGCACAGTTTCTCACGAACTGCGGACTCCTCTAGCTAATATGAAAATGGCCATTCATATGCTGAGAATTTCTCCCACACCTGATCGCCGCCAAATTTATTTAGAAATTTTAGAAACAGAATGTACTAGAGAAACAGATTTGATTAATGCTTTGCTCGATTTGCAGCGCCTCGAAGCAGCAGCTTGTCCGATCGAGCTCGAACCAGTAAACTTAGAAGTCTGGCTGCCTACTATCATTGACCCGTTTTACACCCGCGCTCACAACCGCCACCAGCATTTACAAGTAGAGTGCGATCGCCACCTCCCCACGATCAGTTCCAACCGCGCTAGTTTGGCACGAATTTTAGCAGAACTCCTGAACAATGCCTGCAAATATACTGCCAATGACGGCGAAATCTCTCTAAAAGTTGAGTGCAAAAAGAAAGATAGGGAAGATGGAGGACAAAGGAAAAATCGGCGACAAGCAAGTGCTCTGGCTACCGAAATCCAATTTAAAGTCAGCAATCAATCGTCCATTTCGATAGAGGAATTGCCTCGAATTTTTGAGAAGTTTTATCGAGTTCCCAACGCCGACCCCTGGAAGCAAGGAGGTACAGGTTTGGGTTTAGCTTTGGTTCAAAAACTTGTCGAACAGTTGCAGGGAAAAATTGAGGTTGAAAGCAGGGATGGCTGGACTAATTTTACCGTCACATTTCCTACCAAACCGGATCGGAATTAGTCCGCCATCAGTCGATTTAAGATTGGGGTGTTACTGAGAAAGGAGTATGATTGGCCTCTGAAATTTAGTAGGGGCAATTCATGAATTGCCCCTACTAGCGAGTTTCAGGGATTGCTATAGCAAGTGAATCATACCTAAATTCAGCAACGCCGATATTTGAGATTTGATATCAAATCCGCTCTTCATCGGAATGATATAAACGGAGGACACCACGAGTACCATGTCCCTACCCAAAATAACATTGTAGGGACAAAGGCCAAGCCGTCTCCTCATTTTGGCTGCTAGTAATTCCGATACAACCAAAACTAATCTCACTCTTTTTTGGGAGCTAGTTTGCGGATGCCAGATGGTACTGGTGAAAGATTCAAATATTCATTTTTCTCTTCAACAACTGATGATTTAGATGCTTGATACTTTTTGCCTTTGGTGGCGTGATTAGCAACTGTGCCCAAGCAGGGTATGCCAAAATTTTCTAATTGACTGAAAACTTTTTTGACTACAGAAAACTTCGCCTGACAGATTGTTACAACCATCAGTATTCCATCTGTGCGTGCAGCTAAGAAATTCGCATCTTTACTGTCAACCAGCGCCGGGGTATCGTAGATAACTAAGTCAAATGTTGCGTGAAGTTCTTCCATTAAATACTGCATCCCAGATGAGGCAAGCCGTCTGGCAGTACCGGGAACAGGAAGACCGGCAGTTAATACAAAAAGATTATCTATCTCGGGCGATCGCTGGATAATTTCATTGGGTTCGTTTTTCTGGTCAAGCAAGTTGCTCAATCCCTTGACATTAGGCAGTTCCAACAGCAAATGCAGGCTGGGCGAATGCAAGTTCGCGTCTACTAACAGCACTCGCTGACCCGCCAGCGCTGCCACGTGAGCTAAGTTTAAAGCAACGGTAGATTTGCCTTCGCCAACTGTAGCCGAACCAACTGCCAAAGAGCTAATCGTTCGATTGGAAGAAAGAAAGCGGATATTAGTATAAAGAGTGTCAAAAGCTTCTATAAATTCCGAAGCATTTTTATTGTTGCGCTCTTTTCCTTCAAGATAAGCATAGGCATTAGCAATAGAAGGCGGAAATTTTCTCGCATTTTTGTAAAGAGGAATTTCTCCCAATAAAGGCGCGTCAACGGCATCTTTAACGTCATCAGCACAGTAGAAAATATTGCGGAACTTTTCCATGAGAATAGCCACTGCCAAACCCAACACTAGCCCCCCAAAAAGTGCCATCACGAATTTGTTTGTATTTTTCGAGGCAACTGGAATCATGTTGCCCTTCGGATCTCGCGGTATCCGGGGTTCAGAAATCATTTCCCAAGGTATTTGGCTTTGAGCTGCTTGGACGCGCAAAGTTTCCCGCTGGCTTAACAGTTGATCGCGGGTTCGGGCGGCGATGTCTAATTGCTGTTGCAGTTCGTTGTAGCGGCGGGCTATACTGGGAAATTCTCTGGCTTGTCGGCTCAAATTGTTTTTAGTTTGGGCGATCGCCTGACTGCGAGCTTCTAAGACTTGAACTTGGTTGGCAGTATCAACCAATTGTTTAATCAAGCCTATGCGAATCGAATTTTGAAAATTCTGAACTTTAGAATTGGCTTGAGTGCCTACTAAATTCTGCCCCAAAATTCGCTCAGTTTGCTTGTTGAGCAAAGCTACTAAATTTTCTCGCTTGCGCTCTAAAGCTTCCACTATAGGGTTAGCAGATTTAAAACGAGCTGTTTCTACAGCAATCAGACCTTCTACTTCCTTAACCTTAGTCAGCAACTCTTTATATTGAGGTTCTTCGCTTAAGGCTGAAGCGGCAATAGCTTCATTTGGTGTAAAATCTAATTGTTTTTGCAAGTTAGCGTACAGTGTTTTCTGTTCCTGCAACAGCCTTTGAGTTTCTAATTCTAAAGTTTCTACGGTGCGAACTTGCGCGATCAATTGCGCGCCTTGTTCTTTGGGATCGGTAATCTTTTGCTGCTGCTGTATCACCTGTAACTCCGACTTCAGGTCATTTACGCGCTTGCTGAGTCCTGGAAGCTGGTCTTCAATAAACTTAACACCTTCACCGATGCGACTCTTGCGTTCGTCAAGGCTGTACTTTAAATATTTCTTTTTAGTTTCTTGTAAAACAAACTCAATTAATTGAGGATTCTGCCCGATGAAGCGAACTTCCAAAATTTTAGTGATCGTCAACTCATTTTCTCCGAAGCGCAAAATGACTAATCCTTTTCTAATAATTTCCTCGGTAACTTCTGGATATTTTTTTTGGACTTGTTTCGCAATAGCCGACAGCATCTTAGGACTCTGGAGAATTTGAAGTTGAGTTGCGTAGTCCAAACTAAAAAATTCTCGATTAGGCACTGCCCCTCCCTCGCCGCGATTGGCGAGGGTAGCGGGGTCAGCAATTCGGGCCTCAGTTGTCACGGGTTCAACTAGCATCCGAAAATCGCCTTGATATGTTTTCTTCCCTCCCTTGATTTGAAAATAAACTCCACCGCCTGCTAGACCTACAATCCCAATAATGACTAGGGCTTTTCGCCAAAAAGTCCTAAACAACGGCTTCAGATTCAATCCTTTCGCAGGCGCCGCGCCTGACTCTTCTCCCTCGTCACCGGAAAATTGCTGCACCTGTCTGCTCTGGTTGCTAATTGGTACGAGATGAGAGTCCTGTTCTGTTTCCATGTTGACCTCTTTGAGATTTTGTTGGTAAAATCAGCTCTGTTCTGCGAGCCTTCTGGTTGATACTTTCACCGTTGACTTAAGGATATCACAGGAGATTCTTGGTTGGTCGGTTCCCATTCCTTCTAATAGTTCTCACTACTTTCACATAGTATACAAAAATAACTAATTTTTTATGTTGTGGCTGCTGCTCATTTTTTTTATTAACTGAAAAGAGAGTTGTAATCGACTGCATTTATCTCTGCTGTGTGGTGCTTGTATTAAGGGTTTATGGGCATTATACCAACTTTTTTGGGTCGCCCAGGTTCGCCGCAGGTCGCGTCATAACTTTACCAAAATTTTACAATTTGCCGTAAGACCTCAGTCGCCGATCGCGCTGGTATTGCCTTGTCATCTATTATGACATTTTTAGGTGCGCCGTCAACGGCAGCAGCATCTGTTAACTTTCCCGCGAACTGACCGACTAAAAAGTTTTGCATTTTCCATGTAGATATAATTAGCAACATTCAGCAGATTTTGGGAACGGTAACTAATCGAATCAATTTGCTGCCAAAAATTTGTCTCTTGTTTTAATCATCAAGTTTTTGATGAGCTGCCTAATTGCTGAAGTTTATCTGGTTACTAAATTTGGTGACTCTATCACAAATATTATCAATAGTGCGAAATCAAAATAAAAGTTAATAATTTGTGGTTTCAAAGTCGATCGACTATAAGAGAAAAACTTAAGCCTTCTGGGTTTTGCTACGGAGACGGATTGCACTGGGCGATGGCAGGAAGTTCGGTAACGGATGTAACGGATAGAACAAGCAGTTCGGCAAGGGATTGTGTAACGGATCTAACGAATGTAACGGAGGTCAGGAAAAAGTTCGATATCAAGAAGCAATCAAAGGAAAGCAAGGATTTCAGCCATTAAAAAAGTCTTAATCGTCGGGCGCGGCCAGAAGAAGATATCGTCAGGATTAGCTGTTTCTAGTTGTGATTTTTGGATTTTACCAATTACTGATTACAGCTTACTGATTTTGTGCTTTCTTTTCTCGAAGTTTTAACAAAATTTCTGCATGAACTTCACGGGTAATCGGATAAAAATATGTGAGAATCATACCGCAAATTAAAGCAATTGTCGGCAGAGGCCCGATCGCAACTCTAATCGCAAACAGCGCAGAATCCGGCTGTAGTGGTGGTAATTCTCCCTGAACTGTGGCGAGGAATCCAGCTCTTTCTAATGCCTGCCCCACAAACCACAAACCCAGCGCCAACCCGATTTTTTGCAGCAGTACCATAAACGAATAGAACACACCTTCGCGTCTTTCTCCTGTTTGCAGTTCGTCGAGTTCGATCACATCGGGTATCATCGACCAAGGGACTAAATAAGCAGTAGAAACTCCGACACCTGCCATAACTGCTAACAGGTACATCTGCAATACTTGCCCTGGTTGCAAGAAAAATAGTCCAGCTTGGGCGATAATCCACAAACTCATGCCCATAAAATATACGGCTTTTTTGCCGTACTTCTGGCTAACCTGACTCCAAACAAATAACATGGCGAGTGCAGTACCTTGAACGGCGATCGCAGTTTGGGTAAAAGCGGATGGCGGCAGTTTCATCCAGTCGATTACAAAGTAAGGCAAAATAGAAGCAGTTAATTGCACTCCCAGCCAAGAACAGAGATAAATGCCAATTACATATAAAAAAGGGCGATTGCTAAATGCAATGCGTAACTGTTCTTTCAGCGGTAAGGATGTGGAATTATCTTCTACTGGATTTTCTTGTAGTTGAGATAAGACGTGTTTGCGAGTTCCCCAAAAACACCAATATAAAGGCAATACTGAAATCACTGTACAGATTGCACCTAATACTAAATATTTTTGGGCATTGTCTTTAACTAAGGCAAAAATAATTTGCGCTAAAATTAGTGATAAGATGCTACCACCGATCGAGAAAGAAAATCGGAAACTATTTAGGCTAGTGCGTTCGTTGTAGTCTTGGGTTAATTCTGGGGTGAGGGCGGTGTAGGGAAGATTGACAGCGGTGTAAGCGGTGTTGAATAAAATAGAGATAATCACATAGTACCAAAACAGTATCGTTGGATCTTTGCTGGGAACAATCCACTGCAAAAAGAAGAAGATCCCGAAAGGAATTGCACCGTATACCATCCAAGGATAGCGGCGGCCCCATGGGTGAGATGTGCGATCGCTCAAAACCCCCACAATCGGGTCATTTATGGCATCCCAAATCTTGCCGATCAGCAAAATGTTGCTAGCAGTACCCGCAGCCAAACCGGCGACGTTGGTAAAGAAAAATAGCAGAAAAAATACCAGAACATTCGCAGTAATTGCAGGGCCGAGGTCGCCCGCACCGTAAGCTAATTTGGTAGAAAAACTGAGTTTTTTGGTTTCGGGGTTATTGGCGGCTGCGGTTGGCGGGGAAGTGTTGCTCATAAACTGTGATTTCGGGGTAATTTTGCAGGTGCGGCTTTGTAGTAGGAGTATAACTCGCTATTCGTCCTATGACTAAATTTACTTTAGTCAACTGTCAACCGACAACTGTCAACAGTCAACCAACTTAAGGAAACAGTCGCGAAATCTGAACTTCTATTTCTGGAAATGCCAGCATTGACAAAACATCATCTTCATTAAATACTGTTTCTAGTCGGTAGTTTCCCTCGCACGGTTCGCGAAAGACATAAACTTGCCATGTATTAACATCAAGTATCCAATAATCTGGAATTCCCGCCTTAGCATAAGCTGGTGCTTTCCGCTTGCGGTCTGTTTCTAAAGTCGTGTCAGCTATTTCTACTAATAAGAAAATGTTGGCGGGTGTGGGATGAAAATCTTGGTAAAATCGGGAGTTAATTTGTACTACAGCAATATCCGGTTCTGGTTCGGAATTTGTACTTAGAGTAATTGGGTCTTGGATGCGAATTAAAGCAAGTCCTACCAGCAGATTTCTGAGATAGTCGGCCGCACAGAGATTAGTTGCTGCGTGGGGAGGATTTTTGGCACTCATTGAAATAATTTGCCCATCAATTAATTCCACTCGTTCATCGGGATTGAGAATCCCAGTTTCGCTCAGGCGGCGGTATTCAGTTACAGTCCATAAACGTACATCTGTTATAGTCATAGCATAATTTCCTTTGGCGATGTTACCTATAGTCGTAGAGGCAGAAACCGGGTTTTTTATCAAAATACTGGATTTGAGACTTTAACACTGGTAAAAACCGGTTTCTCAAGCAATTTTTATTGATTTGGGTTAGCTGGTGGCAATGTCTTTACGAAAAACTTGTGTTCTAGCATAACTTTTGAATTTCGTGAAGATTTTTAGACTACAAATTTTGCTGAATAATGTCACAACATTCATCTACGGTTGCCCTTTCGGCCATTGCTGTGACTAAGGCTTCGTAAGCTATTTTATGGCTTTCTATCAGGTTTTTGGCTCGCAACGAACCCCAGTTTTGTTTGAGTTGAATTTCGGAACTTGGACGCCGAAGTTGTGTTAAAATTGCGCTGATTTTTGTGCGGTCTTCTGCTCCTCCTTGGGCGCTGCCATAAATAAATTTTTCGGCGACTATTCCAGCCATCCATACGGTGCAATATTGGTCTAAAAGTTGGGCGGAAAGAGTGCCACTTTGGAGTTGAGTTGCTAATTGTTGGTCTTCAAATCGCACGCCGCCTTGGGCTGTTTGACCTTGTTTGAAAGCTTCCCAAGCGTTGAGGGCGTAGCTGGTTACGGGAATTCCTAACAAATGTGCGACTAGGAAGTGTCCGGCTTCGTGGTGAAGGATGCGATCGCGCTTTTGCTGAGAACTTCCCCCCAGCCAATCTACTAAAATTGTACCGCCTTGACCTTGCCACTGGAAATTGTCGAGGGTGGCTAGCCCTAATAGGCAAAAAGTGGCGATCGCAGGTACGGCTTCTGGCAAGTTGAATAGGGGACCCAATAATATTGAAACGGTGATCGCGAAGATAGAAATAGCGATAATATTCAAAGAAGTGTCTTTCATAAATTGGGAATTGGGAATTGGGAATTGGGCATCGGGCATCGGGCATCGGGCATCGGGCATCGGGCATCGGGGATAGGGCATAGTTTCTTCCTTCTTCCTTCTGCTATCAGTCTAGTGTGACTGAAAATTGTCGATCGCCAGCCGAGTACATTAAAAAGATATTAAAATAAATTAAAGTCAACTAAAAGTATAATTGGAATCCTTCATGTCAGTTTTGGCAGCGATCGCAGTTTTAGGTATCTTGATAGTCGTTCACGAACTCGGCCACTTCCTGGCGGCGAGACTTCAACACATCCACGTCAACCGCTTCTCCATCGGTTTCGGCCCCGTCCTCTGGAAATACCAAGGCCCGGAAACTGAATACGCCCTCCGTGCCTTTCCCCTGGGAGGTTTCGTGGGTTTTCCCGATGACGATCCCGACAGCACTATCCCGCCAAATGACCCGAATTTGCTCAAAAATCGGCCAGTGCTCGATCGGGCGATCGTCATTAGTGCAGGAGTTGTTGCTAACTTAATTTTTGCTTATTTCCTGCTGGTGGTGCAATTGACCACAGTCGGCGCGGCATCCATGAACTACCTACCGGGAGTTAAAGTCCCGGAAGTGGCGGCGGAAGTCAGTTCGGCGGCGAAACAAGCGGGAATTCGATCGGGCGACATTGTTCTGTCTGTTGACGGCAAAGAATTGGGCGCTTCGGCTGAAGCAATCAAATCTCTAGTCGCAGCAATCCAAAATAATCCCAACACACCCCTAGCATTAGAAATTCAGCGCCAAGAACAAAAATTTGTGGTGACAGTCACTCCCGAATTGGCACCAGACGGCAAAGGTCGGATTGGCGTTCAGCTAACTTCTAATGGTACTGTCGTGCGGCAGCGCGCCGGAATTGTCGAGGCGTTTACCAAATCAGCTACAGAATTTGAGCGGATTGTAGTGCTGACGTTTCAAGGTTTTGGGCAGTTACTTAGCAATTTCAGCCAGACTGCGGACAAGTTGTCTGGGCCTGTGGCGATTGTGGCGATTGGTGCAGGGATTGCGCGATCGGATGCAGCGAGTTTGTTTCAGTATGCTGTGTTAATTAGCATCAATTTGGCTGTGATTAATATCTTGCCTTTACCTGCTTTGGACGGCGGCCAGTTAGCTTTTCTGTTAATAGAAGGACTGCGGGGTAAACCGTTGCCTAACAAAATTCAGGAAAATGTGATGCAGACTGGTTTGGTACTATTACTCGGTTTGGGAATTTTCTTGATTGTTAGAGATACAGCTAATTTGGCTGGGTTCGATTTCCGAAGTCTCATGCAACAATAGTCACGGGTTATTGATTATTGGTTATTGGTTCTCGTCCCTAGGCTCTGCCTAGGGACGCTATTCGGGAGGCTCTGCCTCCTGTTTTTCCTCCGCTTTTCGAGGCAGAGCCTCTGGATCTGGGTTCCTAGGCTCTGCCTAGGAACCAGTTAATATCACAAATAACAAATAACCAATAACAAATAACCAATAACAAGTAACAAATGACTAAAAAGTTAAGTTTAAAAAAGCGATCGCACGAAATCTTGATTCGCCTCAAACGCCTGTATCCAGAAGCTCCTTGCACTCTCGATTACGAAACTCCGGTGCAGTTGCTGGTGGCGACAATTCTCTCGGCTCAATGCACGGATGCGCGAGTTAATCTAGTTACACCCGCTTTATTTGAGCGTTTTCCCGATGCGGTGACTCTGGGAAATGCGGATTTGGAGGAATTGGAGAGTTTAGTGCGATCGACTGGTTTCTATCGGAATAAGTCTAAAAATATAAAAGGTGCTTGTTGGGCGATCGCCAATAAATTCAATAATCAAGTTCCGCAGACAATGGAACTACTATTAGAATTGCCGGGAGTTGCGCGCAAAACGGCTAATGTGGTACTCGCTCACGCTTTTGGAATTCATATGGGCGTGACAGTTGATACTCATGTCAAACGATTGAGTCAGCGGTTGGGATTGACTAAACATCCAGATCCAATTCGGATCGAGCGAGATTTAATGTTATTGTTGCCACAGCCAGATTGGGAAAATTGGTCAATTCGGTTAGTCTATCATGGTCGGGCGGTTTGTAATGCGAGAAATCCGACTTGTGAAGTTTGTGAACTTGCCGATTTGTGCCCCTTCTGTTTAGACGAAGCCAAATAGAGGCGACGGCTGTGCCGTGCCCCTACCGAAAATAATATTGTAGGGACACGGCACTGCCGTCTCCTAATTCCGGCTACTACCGAAAATAATATGGTAGGGACACGGCACTGCCGTCTCCTAATTTCGGTTACTAATAATTCCGATGCTACCAGATTGTATATCAGTTCCAAGGCTAGCAAAGATCGCACAAAATGACCTAACAAACCCTATAAATGCGATCGGTTGCTGTGTACAAATAAAAATATTTAAAACTAAAGTCATCCAAAATGACCAAAACATAGTAAAATAACAGATTGTGATTTATCCAAGGATATCAACAGAACATGGCTAAGAAGAGCATGATCCAGCGCGAAAAAAAGCGCCAAGCACTCGTAGACAAGTACGCTGACAAGCGCGCTGACCTGAAAGACCAATTCGACCAAGCTGCAAATCAGATGGACAAAATGGCGATTCACCGGGAACTGCAAAAGCTACCCCGCAGCAGTTCGCGGACTCGCTTGCGTAACCGCTGCTGGGCCACTGGTCGTCCCAGAGGTTACTATCGCGACTTCGGACTGTCTCGCAACGTAATGCGAGAAATGGCTCACGAAGGTCTTTTGCCCGGCGTAGTTAAGTCTAGCTGGTAGAAGTCAGTTGACAGTTAACAGTTAACAGTTGACATTTGTTAGTTGTCATTAGTCTGAAGGAAGAAGGAAGAAGAAAGAAAACAACTTATAAATAATCGGCAAGATTATGTTTAGAGTTTATTCTTGTTTCAGACTTATGAGTTGAATTTTTCTCTTTCTTGCTTCATTCGCCGCAGCATTTATCGATACCGAGACTTTCTAATAATAAGTCACTGACGGCATTGGCGATCGCAAATTCGCCGTAGAAGCTTTTAGAAAAATCATAGGCTTGCATTTCAGTGACGATCGCAATTACGAGGCTACCCACATCATTTTCGCCTTCCATGCGCTGGCGCACGTAGATTTGGGTAGCTCTTTTCGCTATTTGCTCGTTGGCTGCTTCTGGGATAAACTCAGAGTCTAACCATGCAAGTAGTGTTTGTTGCAGCCATTCGCCCTCCTGTTCTGGATTTTTGGCTGGTGGTAAGGTGATAGCTTCGATTTGTTCTGACATGATTATTCCTAATTCCTAATTGCTAATGTTGGCTGTTAACGGTCAACGGACAAACAACTGATAAATTTATGCAATATGATATACCGACAATTATACAAGGATACGCGCAAGGCTTCTTCTTGATGGCAAATGACGGCGAGGATAGTTTGGGGTGGTATTCCAGCCGTCAACGCGCGCTGATTCCCCTGGATGAGCGATTCACCTATCCCAAGTCGCTGCGACGCCAAATCAATCAAAATCGGTTTGCGGTGGCTGTAAACCGCGATTTTGGGGCGGTGGTTGAGGGTTGTGCCGATCGCGAAACAACTTGGATTTCTCGCGAGCTCAAACAGATTTACTGGGGTTTGTATGAGGCTGGTTGGGCTTACAGCTTCGAGACTTGGTGCGGGGATGAACTTGCGGGCGGAATTCTGGGATTGTCTATAGGTGGCGCCTTTATTGGGGAGTCGATGTTTTTCCGAATTCCAGAGGGTTCTAAGGTGGCGATGGTGAAGTTGGTGGAGAGATTGCGCGATCGATCTTATCTACTATTCGATGCTCAAATGAACAATCCTCACCTCGAAAGATTCGGAGCTTATACCGTCAAGGAGAAACAATATAATGCTCTTTTGCAAGCAGCTTTGAAGCGCAAATGTTCGTTGTTTTAACTAAGTTTTAGATTCGGCGGTTGAAACCGCCGGGATTTCCGGTCATTGAGCGTAGTCGAAATGAGTGTAGTGGAAAATTTTCAGCCACGCTATAATATTCTAAACTAAAGTCGATCGAGCAAAAAGCAATGATAGAAACATTCAGCGCGATTTTGGAGTGGGTGGTGCAACCTATTTTGACGGGATTGGGAATAGCAACTTTAGAGGACTACGTTAAAGATTTTTTTAAAGACAGGATTAAAGATGTTGAAGGACTTGCAAAAAAGCCCTTCGCTAAAGATGCTGTTCGCGATGCTCAGAAAGACTTTCGCATATTTTTCGAGCAGGAATTAGAGGGATCGGGTTTAGATAAAAAACAGATTCAGCAATATCTGCAACCTTTAAAACAACAATTTATCGAACAACCTCCAGTGCGGCAAGTTTTGGGAAGTGCGTTTCTAGGGAATTGTCGGGTTTTAGATACTGCTATCTTCTTAGATCAGTCTTGGCAAACTTTGACATTACAACATCCGGTGCGACGGAATTTGCCCACGTTCACTCGGATCGTACCTTCTAATCTTTTTAAGGATCAACCAACTCCCTCGCTGCCCCATGCGTTTAGTTGGGAACGAGTGACCGAAAAATATCTGGAAAGTGTTAAATTAATTAGACAGCAAAATGCGGAACTACGAGAATTTCTCGACAGCCAGAAGCTTGATAGCATAAATCAGTCTCTCGAAGCAATTGCTCCGGTTCCGGTTGGGTTTGAGGTAGAAAAGTATCAAGAAGGACTGCGACAACAATATGAATATTTGGATTTAGCTAATTTACATATTACGGGTGAACAGTACGAACGACTGACAGTTAAAGAAATATTTATTCCCCAAAATGCGCGATCGTGTCAGGAATATTTGCCGAAAGATTATGAATTACCCAAGGAGATTCAAAAGCTATTGCGGGAACGGGGAGACATTGCCGCCGAAGTCCGTCCCGAAGATTTGGAACGCTACCAGCAAGCTTACACTCAACAGCAAACTCGCTCAGTTTTGGAAGTAATTGATGATGTCAATTACCCTTATATAGTCATTCTCGGCGATCCGGGTTCTGGGAAATCTACGCTCTTAAAATACCAGGCGCTTCAGTGGGCAAAACTGTCTCCCAATCAGTTGTCCTCTCAACCGATTCACTTACTGATTGAATTGCTAAAGTACAATCGCAGTAAAGATGAAAAAGAGTGCAGTGATTTCCTAGAATTTATGGAGCGCGGTTCTAGTTGGATCGGGCATTTAAACAAATCTATTTTGCACGAATGGCTGCAAGCTGGCCGCGCTGTCGTGATGTTTGACGGGTTAGATGAAGTATTTGAGGTGGAAAAACGCAATCGGATTGTTGACCAAATTCATAACTTTACTCAAACCTATCCAAAGGTGAAAGTGCTTGTCACTTCTCGGATTATTGGCTACCAGCAGCAACGATTAAAAAATGCTGAATTTCATCACTTCATGCTGCAAGACTTTGAACTGGAACAGATTAAAGTTTTTATCCAAAAATGGCACGATTTGACATTTACGGATCGCTTGAAAAAAGCTGCAAGTTTAGAACGATTGGATAAAGCCATTGCAGAATCGAGGGCGATTCTAGAATTAGCCGGAAATCCGCTGTTGCTGACAATGATGGCAATTCTCAATCGCAATCAGGAGTTACCGCGCTTTCGGGCAAAACTCTATGAAGAAGCCTCAAAAGTGCTGCTGCATAAATGGGATTTTGAGGTTAAGGAAAAGTTAGGTCATCATAAAATTGATTCTGACAAAATTGATGAAGAAACCAAACAAAGTATCTGTGGGTGCATTGCCTACAAAATGCAGTCGAGTGGCAAAGGATTAGCCGGAAATATTCTCAGTCGCGAGGATTTGCGAGAGACTATAGCGAATTCTTTGAAGGGGTTGATGGGAACTGAGGCAACTACTTGTGCTAAGTTGATAGTAGAGCAACTGCGGGAACGCAATTTTATTTTGTGCTTCTTGGGTGGATACAATGAGGATTATTATGCTTTTGTCCATCGCACGTTTTTGGAATATTTTTGTGCTTGGGAGTTTGTGCGGCAATTTGAGAAACAAAAAACCCTTGATTTAGATGGCTTGATTCAAGTTTATCGGGAACACTGGCGGGATGAGTCTTGGCATGAAGTGTTACGTTTAATTGCGGGAATGCTAGATGCTAAATTTACAGGTGACATCCTGGAATATCTGATTGGTGAAAATGGGGAAGCAGACAAGTTTAGCAATCTGTTTTTGGCGGCGCAGTGTTTGGATGAAGTGAGGAATAGAAATGATATTGCTGCGGTTGCTGGTAAGGTGCGCGATCGAGTTAAAGAGTTAACTAAATACGGAAACATCACTATTTCTACACCTCCAGAATACAACCGCCTACTTTGTGAAATCCACATACAAGCAATAGAAGCAGTTGCAGCCACTTGGAAAGATGACCTCCAAACCTTACCTATCCTCAAACAACGCGCTCAATCTGACGATGATTGGGCTGTGCGACAAACAGCAGTTCAAGAGTTAGCACGGGGGTGGAAAGATGACCAAGAAACCTTACCTATTCTCAAACAATGCGCTCAATCTGACGATGATTGGGCTGTGCGATATGCAGCAGTTCAAGAATTAGCACGCGGGTGGAAAGATGACTACGAAACCTTATCTATTCTCAAAGAACGCGCTCAATCTGACGATAATGAGGATGTGCGAGAAGTAGCATTGATAGCCATTTCCGCATTATCGTCAACCTCATCAACATATTACTTAAACTGTTTATGTAACCAAGGCTGAAACTCCCCATAAAACTCAGTTTCCTGTTCAGTTGGCTCAATCCCAAATTCTCGCCTAGCTGTTTTATATCCAGCCAAAAATACAAACAAATCGCTAACTGAGGATTTCCAAATGTACATCCCTGGCCTAGCTTTAATCTTTTCTAGAATGTCAAATAATCCATTCATGCTTACCTCTAATTTTAGGGATTTGTCATTGGGTGGGGGCGGGTTTATGAGATTGTGAATTTTAGGCAATTATTGTTGGTGAACCCGCCCCTACAATATCTGGAATTATATGGTAATGGAATCGATCGGAGTTAACATAATTTCATTTTACAGTCTGCCATAATAGCAACAGCAAAAAGTGCGATTATCCTAATAAATAGTATAATTAAACCTAGATACTTCTCGGAGACAACCACTATGCAAGTCACAACCGCAGAAATCATTTATCCTTCCAGCGACGGTCAACCAATGGCAGAAAGCACCATTCAATACGAATTAATTGTCAAAATCAAAGAAGGTTGCGAATCGCTATTTAAGAATGACCCAAACGTTTTTGTAGCCGCCGATTTACTCTGGTATCCCGTTGAGGGGAGAATCGATATTTCTCAAGCACCTGATACGATGGTGATATTTGGGAGACCAAAAGGCGATCGACTTTCCTACATACAACATCGAGAAGATAATGTTACTCCTCAAGTCGTTTTTGAGATTCGCTCCCACAACGACCGCCAAACTAAAATGAATAAGAAACTTTCATTTTATCAGCGTCATGGAGTTGAGGAATATTACCTTTACGATCCAGAAAGAAATGAGTTACAAGGTTGGCAAAGAATTGAGGGAAATTTAGAAGTTATTGAGCCGATGGAAGGATGGATTAGTCCGAGATTAGAAGTGCGATTTGAATTAGGATTAGATGGGTTAGAAATTTATCGACCTGATGGCGAAAAGTTTCTTTCCTATGCGGAATTAGAAGCAGATAGGTTATTAAATCGCCAGCGTCTACAACAAGAATCTCAAAGGGCTGAACAAGAATCTCAAAGGGCTGAGCAAGCAGAACAAAAAGTCAAACAAGAATCTCCAAGGGCTGAACAAGCAAATCTAAGGGCTGAACAAGCAGAGCAAAAAGCCAAACAAGCTGATCAAGTTGCTCAACGTTTAGCTATGAGACTACGCGAATTGAACATCGATCCAGATAGCATTTAAGCCAGAATAAATGCTAAGAAACCGGGTTTTTGCCCAAATCACCGACTGTAATCAACCATTCTCGGAAAAAACCCGGTTTCTCGCCCCACCCAAAATCTCAGAAACCGGGTTTTTTGCAGTTTTTAGGCTGTGTATCGATATTCTCGGAAAAAACCCGGTTTCTCGCCCAACCCGATATACTACAATATATAATACAAATATCTGAGCCAAAATCCTGAGAGCTCAAAAAAATCCGAATCGCGGCCCCTTGAATGTGCAAAAATATTCAAGCAAACATTACTAAATCCTACACGGAGAAATTGTTATGGAGTCCAAATACAATCCCCAATCCATAGAAGAAAAATGGCAACAGACATGGGCTGAGCAAAACTTAGACCAAATGCCAGAAAATAGCGAAAAGCCTAAATTTTATGCCTTATCCATGTTTCCCTATCCGTCGGGAAACCTGCACATGGGCCATGTCCGCAACTACACAATCATCGATGTAATTGCCAGACTCAAGCGGATGCAAGGCTATCGCGTATTGAATCCGATGGGATGGGATGCTTTTGGTTTACCCGCAGAAAATGCTGCCATCGAACGAGGAATTCCCCCCGCAGAATGGACGTATCAAAATATTGCCCAAATGAAAGGCTTATTTCAGCGCCTGGGCATTTCCTTTGATTGGACAAAAGAAGTTACAACTTGTTCTCCCGATTATTATCGGTGGACTCAATGGATTTTCTTGCAATTTTTAGACGCAGGATTAGCATATCAAAAAGAAGCCGCAGTTAATTGGGACCCCATCGACCAAACAGTCTTAGCAAACGAACAAGTCGATAACGAAGGCCGCTCCTGGCGTTCTGGTGCGCTAGTCGAACGCAAATTATTACGACAATGGTTTCTCAAAATTACCGATTATGCCGAACAGTTATTAAATGACTTAGATAAATTGCCAAGTTGGCCCGAAAGAGTCAAGTTAATGCAAGCCAATTGGATCGGCAAATCTGTCGGTGCTTACTTGGAATTTCCGATTGTCGGGATGGATGAAAAAATCGCAGTTTTTACGACTCGTCCCGATACAATTTATGGCGTTAGTTATGTTGTTTTGTCCCCGGAACATCCGTTAACTCAGCGCGTGACCACGGCAGACCAAAAAGCTGCTGTTGACACCTTCATCAAAGAAGTTGCATTGCAAAGCGAAATGGATCGTACAGCAGAGGACAAACCTAAGCGCGGTATCCCCACAGGCGGCAAAGTAATCAATCCTTTCAACGACGAAGAAATTCCGATTTGGATTGCCGATTATGTGCTGTACGAATATGGTACTGGCGCAGTTATGGGAGTACCAGCCCACGACAAGCGAGATTTTCAATTTGCCACTGAATATGAACTGCCAATTAAAGTAGTAATTGTAGATGATGATGAGGGGCCGTTGACCGAAGCTTACACCGAACCTGGAATTATGATTAATTCTGAAAGCTTCAATGGTATGGATTCAATTAAAGGCAAAGCAGCGATTATTCACCATGCCGAAAATTCCGGTTATGGCAAAGCGCGAGTTCAATATCGCTTGAGAGATTGGTTGATTTCAAGACAGCGTTATTGGGGTGCTCCAATTCCCGTAATTCACTGTTCAAAATGTGGTACTGTCCCCGTTCCCCAATCGGATTTACCCGTATTGTTGCCGGAAAATGTGGAATTTACGGGTAAAGGTTCGCCGTTGGCAAAGATGGAAGATTGGGTGAATGTTCCTTGTCCGAGTTGTGGTACTCCGGCGAAGCGGGAAACAGATACGATGGATACTTTTATGGATTCTTCGTGGTATTTCTTGCGCTATCCCGATGCGAGTAATCAGGAGCAAGTGTTCGACAGTGCGAAGACGAATGATTGGATGCCGGTAGACCAATATGTGGGCGGAATCGAGCACGCAATCCTCCATTTGCTGTATTCTCGCTTCTTTACGAAGGTTTTGCGCGATCGGGGTTTGATCGATTGCGATGAACCATTTAAGCGCCTATTAACTCAAGGTATGGTGCAAGGATTAACCTACAAGAATGCAGTTACTGGCAAATACATTCCTTCCGCAGAAGTAGATGCGACAAATCCCAAAGATCCTGAAACTGGGGAAGCTTTGGAAGTCTTCTATGAGAAGATGTCTAAGTCAAAATACAACGGTGTTGACCCATTGCAAGTGATGGAAAAATACGGGGTAGATACGGCGCGGATGTTTATTTTATTCAAAGCGCCGCCTGAGAAAGATTTGGAGTGGGATGATGCTGATGTAGAAGGGCAGTTTCGCTTTTTAAATCGGGTTTGGCGACTGGTGACAGAATTTGCTGCACTCCCAGCCAGGGCGGGCACGGGGGCACCGCCCCTACAAGGGGGAAAGAAAGAGAATTTGAGTAAACCTGAGCAGGATTTACGGCGGGCGATTCACGTTGCAATTAAGGAAGTGAGCGAAGATTTGGAGGGCGATTATCAGTTCAATACTGCTGTTTCGGAAATGATGAAGTTGAACAATGCTTTGACTGATGCTAAATGTAAAGATTCGCCAATTTATGCAGAAGGGATTAGCACTTTGATTTTACTATTAGCGCCTTTTTCGCCGCATATTGCTGATGAGTTGTGGCATTTAATTGGTAACAGTGAATCTGTACATACTCAAACTTGGCCTAGTGTGGATGTTTCAGCATTAGTTACGGATGAAATTACGTTGGTAATTCAAGTTATGGGCAAGACTCGCGGTACAATTCAAGTGCCTTCTGGGGCTGATAAAGCTGCTTTGGAAAAGTTTGCTCGTGAGTCGGATTTGGCTAAGCGTCACATTGAGGGTAAGGAGATTAAAAAGGTGATTGTGGTTCCTGGAAAGTTGGTAAATTTTGTGGTAGCTTGAGTGACGGAATAAATAAGTTTGTAGTAAGGACTTTAGTCCTTAAAAAACACTTGGATAGGACTTTAGTCCTTACTACGAACCTAATTTCAAAAATGAAGTTGATGAAAAATAAAAAGCGCAACAGGTTAAAGCGACTATTTATAATAGGAAAGATTTTGACGATCGCCTACATTGCTTCCTGTATACTCCTATTTATTCTGCAAACTCGTTTCATTTTTCAACCAACAGCGATCATCCAAAAAACACCGGATGCTTTTAACATTGCTTACGAAGAAGTTTGGTTGCCAGTTAAAACTAGATATGGCAAGATTGAGAAACTTCACGGTTGGTGGATTCCCGGAAATTCATCCCCCAGCCACAAGAAGGTTTTATTGTACTTGCACGGCAACGGACTTAATATTGGTGCTAATATCAATCAATCTTACCGCTTTCGGCAATTGGGTTTTTCGGTATTGTTAATAGATTATCGGGGTTACGGCCGCAGTCAAGGCGGTTTTCCAAACGAATCACAAGTATATGAGGATGCTGAAACTGCTTACAATTATTTAGTCAAGCAGCGGAAATTATCGCCAATTCAAATTTTATTATACGGTCATTCACTGGGCGGTGCTGTTGCTATTGAGTTGGCAATTAAGCATCCAGAAGCTGCTGGATTAATCGTGCAAAGTTCGTTTACTTCAATGGCTGATATGGTAGAAAATAATGCTTTGACGCGGATTTTTCCGGTGCGGCTGCTGCTGACGCAAAAATTTAATTCTATTGCTAAGGTTGAATCGCTGCGAATGCCGGTTTTGTTTGTACACGGGACTGCTGACCCTTTTATTCCTGCTAGAATGAGCAAAAAGTTATATGCTGCTTCTCCTGAACCTAAGCAATTGTTGCTTGTTTCTAATGCTAAGCATAATAATGGAGATGCTTTTTTTAATAATGATGAATATCGCCAAACTATTGGGGATTTTCTAGAGAAAGTAATTCATCGAAAAAAGTTATGAGTTACGCACTCTGTCAAAGAAACCGGGTTTTTATAGAATCTGCTAGCTACACCAAACTATTGTCGTAAAAAACCCGGTTTCTGAACACCCATGTGTAAGTTCTATTTAATTGTTAGTTTTAAAAATTACTTGAATGTTGGCCCCGCATTCTAATTTTAGTACAGATTGAGCGCTGCCGCCGTTTACAGTAATCTCCACCCAGCCGTCAGAACCTATTATCGCAACTAAATCCCCCGGTTTGCTGTCGCTGTAGGTTTTGCCACTGGGGATGGTAATCGTATCAGAAGTGCGATCGACTTTTACTGACCAATTGTTGCTTTTAATGCAATGTTCTGGGATATTAGTAATTAGATTGCCAAACCGATCGCCATATTGGACATAACCTGCGATACCAGTGGCTGTAACGGCACAATTTGGTATTTGTAACTGGACTAAACTTGCAAGGTCGATCGCCTCCCCGAACTCTTCCAAAGCCACCCCACTCGCCAAATGAGCGCCCGCAGCAGCGAAAATATCCCGACCGTGGAAAGTGCTGCTGGGTTGAGGTGTACGCCAGTATTGGGGGTTGGTGAGACAGACGCAGCCGATCGCACTTTCCCGACTCAACACCCCGCTAAATAACCCGTTATCCGGCCCGACAAGGAAGCAATTAGCACATTTAATTGCTACTGGGCGTCTGCTACTCCCCACACCCGGATCGACTACCGCAACGTGCACCGTTTCTGTGGGAAAATAAGCATAAGCATTCATCAAACAAAACCTGCCTGCTGCTATATTTTGAGGGGGTATATCATGCGTAATGTCAATGACTTTGAGTTGTGGGTTGATTTGGGCGATCGTACCTTTCATCACTCCCACATAAACATCGCTCAATCCAAAATCCGTCAGTAGAGTTATAATTCTATTTTTAGACATTTGGGAATGGGGAATTGGGAATTGGGAATTGGGAATTGGTAATTGGTAAGCAGAAGTTTAGTATATATTTCGAGGTAAAAATATGGGATCGCAATGGGAAAATTTTCTACAAAACTTGGGAGAATGGCACGGTTCTTTTACTCAGTTGTCACCACGGGGAGAAGTAGTTCAAGATACTCCTAGTATTATTGCTCTCGAAGGTCTAAATGACAACAAAACTGTGCGATTAAAACTCCAGCGCTTTTACCCAAATCCCAGCGGTGTCGGCGCACCAGAAGTCCGTGAAATAGTTCGAGAATATCAGAATGTGGGACGGGATATCCTATTTTTTGATAACGGATCTTTTTGTCAGGGTACTATTCAAATAGCACCGTTTGCTGAGTCTGGAGCCGAGTTTTGTTTCATCTACAATTATCGGCGATTGCGGTTCGTTCAGTTGTACAATACCAATGGCGATTTATCAACACTTACCTTAATTCGGGAAAAGCAACCAGATAAAAATATCCCCGAACGTCCGCCTTTAACTATTGACGATTTACTGGGAGAATGGCATGGCGAAGCCGTGACAATGTATCCAGATTGGCGAAATCCTGAGTGCTATTCTACTAAATTACAATTAAATTTAGAAAATGGCGATCGCCTAATTCAGAAAATTACCTTTGGCAATAATCCTGATGCTCAGATTATCACTTCTGGAGGTATCATTGACGGTTCCGTGATTAATTTTAACGAAGGTACTACACCAATGCAAGTTTTGCTGCTTCCCGATGGCGGTTCTTGCACAATCCCTGTCAAAGTTGAACTCAGAAAACCTGTATTTTTTGAGGCTGGTTGGTTGGTTGAACCTGACTTGCGGTTTCGGATGATTCGCAGTTATAACGATCGGGGTGAATGGATTAGTTTGACTTTAATTAAAGAACGGAAAATTAGTTATTAGTTATTGGTTATTGGTTATTACTTATGATAATCAACAACCAACAACCAACAACCAACAAATATCAACTGTCAACTAATTTTGTTTCCTGGGTTTGTGACTGAATTACGGCACTCCAGTCATCATTATCAACCGCAGCTTCTAAGTCCTTACTGCGTTCGCCGTTACTTTTTGCCGCTGTTTCTAACTCTTTGGTAAGAGTCGAATCGGCCATTGCTTTGCGAAGTTTCAGCTTCTTTTCTTCATAGACTTTTTGTTCCTGGGCAGACATAGCAGCGCGTGCGGCTTCACCTACGGTACTCGCCCACATTTCGCTTTCTGCGCCGTTTCCTGGGGGAATAGTGCCGAGTTCTGCTATCCAAAAATCGCGCAAACTTTCCATTTCTTCCCGCTTGGGGAATTTGAAAGTTTGGACGCGCAGGAATGCACAATTTTCGCTGCCATTTTGCGCGATGTGACCATTGAGAGAAAGCAGGATATTTCGCGAATAACCTATATACTGAGTTTGATGGCACTTGTCGATTACGGCATAAACTCCCGCGACTTTGGCGTTAGTTGCTAAATTGCGCCATACTGCGATCGCCATTATTTGAGTTCCGTCATTTTCTAATGCCGGAATTGCCGCGACTGCGCCGTGTTCTTCCTCGGAACTATATAAAAAGTTGTGCAGTCCTTCATGGGCGACTGGTACGTTTTGATGTTCGATCGCTAAATCTCGATCGGCATTCACTTGATTAGCTTCCATCAAATCCAATTCCTCTAAAATTTGCAAATTTACTAATTAAATCCCTGGTAGTACCGATCGATCTAACTTACTGAGATTTGTTCCAATTCTGCCTCAGTCAATTTAACGTCGATCGCCCGCACGGAGTCTTCAATACTCGATACCTTTGTGGCAGCGGGAATTGGCACGATGCAGGGCGATTTGGCCATCAACCAGGCCAATACTATACAGTAAACTGAGACGTTTTTTTCGGCTGCTAATTTCACGATCGCGGGCATATCTTGCAAGCTTTTAGCGCGACGGCTTCCTCCGAGAGGACTCCAGGGGAAAAATGTCAGTTTTTCGGCTTCGCAATATTCCAGCACACCATCTGATTCTGGCTGTCTGTGCCACGGATTGTACTGATTTTGAACTGAGGCAATTTCTACTGTATCGCGGGCGCGTTTGATTTGTTCTACAGAAAAGTTGGAAACTCCCACAAATCGAATTATTCCTGCTTCTACGGCTTCTTTTGCGGGTGCTAGGGCTGCTTCGATCGTATAACTGGGATCGGGCGAGTGATATTGCCAAAGGTCGATCGGCGCATTGCCGCCCAATGCTTCAAAACTTTCGCGAATTGTCTTGCGTAAATGGTGCGGATTCCCGTTGCGCGTCCAAGTACCTTGAGGGCGCATTAAGCCGCCTTTTGTAGCAACGGTGACAGCCCGAATATCTCCCGTATACTGTTCTAAAGCTTTAGCAATCAGTTCTTCGTTGTGGTGTTTGTCAGATTCATCTTCGGAGTAGGAATCTGCGCTGTCAATTAGTGTCACACCCAAATCGAGGGCGCGGTGAATTACTGCAATTGCTTGCGATTCAAGAGGCCGCCCGCTTAAGGACAGTGGCATTCCTCCCAGACCAATTGCGCTGATATTAAAATTAGTGTTTCCTAGTTGTTTCTTTTTCATTGATTTGCTCCTATTTTGATTGTTTATTTATTTCTAGTTTAGATGGTTATTGTTTTCGGTCAACTGTCAACCGTCAACTGTGAACAAATTAAATTATATAACTAACTCGAAGCGCTGGTGTAAAATCGGAGTGCAAATTGCCAGAAGTACCGGGAAGCGAACAAAAGCCCGATCGCCAATATTCCAGCCCCTCCTATCCAAACTATATCACCTTTGCCTAGCATTGCTTCTGCCGGTACTGTGGTCAAGAAGGCAACGGGGACTACAAATGTGAAGAAAAATCGGTAAGCTGCGGGATAAGCTGCCATTGGAAATCTACCGGCTTCTAATAATCCTCTGAGAACTTCAGTAACGTTATAAATCTTGACAAACCAAATACTCATAGCACCTAACATAAACCAGATGCTGTAAAGACTCACCATGCCAAATAACAGCGGTATTGCTGTTAGGAAATAATTGCCGATTCCTACTCCAAGTTTGGTAGACGAGTACACCAACAATATCACACCGAAGATGAGATCGGGTATTCCCCAAGGGGAGACTGTGTTTGCAGACAGCCAGAATTGGGAACTGATGGGTTTGAGGAGTACGAAATCGAGAGTACCTTGTTGCACTCGATCGACAATACGGCTGAGGTTTGGCGCGAGAAAGGTTGACGAAAACCCCTGCAAAATCGTAAAAATGCCGAGTACAACTAAAGCTTCTTCCCATGAATAGCCAGAAAACCTGTAGCCTGTACGGTAGAACAAAAACAGTCCGAACCAACTCCCAGCAAGATTTCCGATGCTGCTGAGGGCTGCCAATAGAAAATTGATTCGGTATTCGAGTTCTGCTTCAATCGCCGCACCCCAGAACAATTTCAGTACGTGCAAATATCGTCCCATATTTGTCGCCATTTTTTACCGCTGAAATAATTAAACTCCCTCATATTGTAAAGCTTGTGTGAACTCTACTGCTGTACAGCCTGCTCATTTAACTATAATTTTAAGTTATTGAGACAGCTTACGTAAGTATTTTTATCAAGACTAAGTATTAAGTTATCTAACTAAAACTAAACGCAAAGCACAGTTTGTTGATTTAAAGTCAATCTCACGCTGATATATATGTGCCATTTATTAAGCAAAATTCATGTTTTAATCCCGAAAAGTGCTTGAATGATTACGAATACTAATATGTTACAAGACTTAATATGATAAATATTTGAAAAACTTCTACCCATACCCAAAACCAAGGCTTAGGATGGTGCATACTTACTGGTAAGGAATACGTAAACAGTAATACGTAACCATACGTACAAAATTCCGTTCGATAAATTAGCTTAAGTAATAACACGCAAGGAAAAGAAGACATGGATGCTTTAACATTATCCAGACTGGGCGTCAAGCACACCAAAAGTGCAGTAGCTGAATCGCTGAGGATCAATACAGGATTTGACGTGACAACCCCAGTCACTTTTTACGGGATTGTCAACGAGCGCTGCAACGTTAAATGTCGTCAGTGCGAGTATTGGCGACTCAAAGAATATAAAGACGAAATGACGATCGAAGATTGGCAAAATGCCTTGTTAAGCGTCAAAGCATTTGTCGGCGAATTTTCAATCAACTTTAGCGGTGGCGAACCTTATATTAAAAAAGGTTTTCTAGACTTGCTGGCCTTTGCGAACAAAAATGGCATCCACGCCGGAGTCACCACAAACGGCTATTGTATGACCAGGGAAAACGCAGCCAAAACAGTCGCGGCTCGTCCTTTTAATGTGAATATATCAGTTGACGGGCCGAATGCAGAACTGCACGATTATTTGCGCGGTCAACCGGGATTATTTGACAGACTTTCTAAAGGAATCGTGTATCTGCGCGAAGAACAAGAAAAACAGAACGTCCTGTTTCCGATCAACATCAAACCGACGATAAACCGACTCAATTTCCGCCATCTTGAAGAGATAGTAAACTGGGCAAAAGAAATTGGGGCGACAACAGTGAATTTCCAACCAGTCAATCGCTGGACACCAGAAACCTACGAGGAATTGTGGGTAGAAGAAGAGGATCGCGAGGAATTTGCACAGGTAATTGAGCGCCTAATTGAAATGAAGAACAACGGTGCGCCAATTATGAACAGCGACGAAGTATTGCGGCTGATGTTACCTCACTTCCGCGACGAAAAAGCACCCGACGGAGTTCGCCCTTGTCGGGTAGGACTTCGCAACTACTGGATTGATACCCGGGGCGATGTCAAGCTTTGCGATGAATTTCCGGTGATTGGCAATGTGAAAGAGGAAAGTGCCCGCGCTATTTGGTACGGCGAAAAAGCTCAGGAAGTCCGCCGCGATACTTTGAATTGCGGTAAGCTTTGTCTGATTACTTGCGTGTCGCAAAAGACGATTTTGGACAAGGTAAAAATGGGTATGAAGCTGTTGAAAAATTGAGATTTGAGCAGTGTTAGTATTGCTTATGTTCATGTTTACCGGATTTTTTTTAAGAAATCCGGTTTTTTTATTTATTGAAAGTAGGGTGCTTAGCTTGCACCTGATCGGCACAAATAGGAAATTGTCTGCTGGAACAAATCTTGATTCGCCATCAGGTAATTTAAGTCTTTTTGAATTTGACTGGGCTCTTTGCGATCGCACAATTTGCGAAACTTCTGCAAAAACACTCGATTGTCGCCTGCAATGGAAAAACCTTTAATTTTAGCATAACTTTCGGCATTAATATCAACAGTCCGTACCTTTAACAGTTAAGATTTGACAAGTGACTGAAGATTGATAACTAATGAATAATCACAAATTGCTAGTTGTGGCTAGCAGCAATCCCGGCAAAGTTAAGGAAATGCAGCTTTATCTTCAGGATTTGGGGTGGCAGTTGCAACTCAAACCCGAAGAGTTGGAAATCGAGGAAACTGGCGAGACTTTTATCGCTAATGCTTGCTTGAAAGCTTCGGAAATCGCCCAAGCAATCGGTGAATGGTCGATCGCAGATGATTCCGGTTTAATGGTAGATGCACTCGATGGCAAACCTGGGATTTACTCGGCACGCTACGGTTCAAGCGATGCTGACAGAATCTCTCGACTCCTTACAGAATTGGGAAACGCACAAAACCGACAAGCACAATTTGTATGTGCGATCGCGATCGCCCGTCCCGACGGTACAATTGCCCTGCAAGTAGAAGGAATTTGCCGAGGCGAAATCCTGCACACTCCTCGCGGTACCGGAGGTTTCGGGTATGACCCGATTTTCTACGTGCCCACACAGCAACAGACTTTTGCAGAAATGACACCGGAAATCAAGCGATCGCACTCCCACCGCGGCCGAGCATTCCAGGCTCTAATACCACAAATGGAGTCATTAGTCATTAGTCATTAGCCATTAGTTATTAATTATTGGTTATTGGTTATTAGTACCAATTACCCCTGCCCTGTTTGGCCAATGCCCAATGCCCAATGCCCCATGCCCCAGTATCCTAGATTGCTTCCTGGTTCTTTTCCCCAGTCCGAATTCGGATAATTTGTTCGACAGGCGAGATGAAAATCTTGCCGTCGCCAATCTCGCCCGTGCGGGAAGCAGCGATAATTTTATCAACTACCATATCAACTTGATCGTTTTCCACAACAATCTCGACCTTGAGCTTTTGCAAAAACTCAACTGTGTACTCAGAACCGCGATAGCGTTCAGTCATGCCCTTCTGACGGCCAAAACCTCTAACTTCAGAAACAGTCATCCCCACAATGCCAGCATTGACGAGGGCGATTTTCACTTCGTCAAGTTTAAAGGGGCGAATAATCGCTTCAACCTTTTTCAAGTTTCTCACTCCTAACATTACTACTTTCGTTATATTACTTAATCGGCGCGACATCTTTTAGTATCGTGGCCAACACCAAGTATTTTGTCAAGCATATTACCCTATGTTGTACTCGCGATGTAATGTACGCCAACTTTTAACAATATTCTCGGATTTACCGGGGGCGGGGACGATCGATCGGCCGCTTCGAGAGTAGAGTGAAGAAAACAGCAGCCGAGATACCGCCTTTCTGCTAAAACAGAAAAAGAAAGCAGGAAACAGGAGTTCTCCGAGTTTCCACCCTCGCTGTATCAGATTTGCACGTATTGCTGAAAACTATCATTGCCAGAAGCGGTCAGTTAAACTATTCCTATGCACCCAGCCAGCCCTCCCCCTGACCGCAGCGGGCTTGACGCCCTACTGAGAAATCGCCCCTTCCTCGCTTTGTGGACGGGCCAGTTGTTGGCCCAAGTGGCGGATAAAATTTTTTATGTATTGCTGATTATTCTGCTGAAAACTGGCGGTTACACGCCCGGACAGAATGTGGAAAATTCTATGCTGTCAGCGGTGATGATCGCCTACACGGTGCCGGCGATCGTCTTTGGTTCGGCGGCCGGTATCGTTGTAGACCGCTTTTCCAAAAAGCAAATGCTGATCGGCTGCAACGTGATTCGAGCCGTGTTGATTGTCGCTTTGGCGTTTTTGCCCAAAACTTTTGCCGTCTTGCTGGTAATTACGTTTTTGGTTTCTACCATCACCCAATTTTTTGCTCCCGCAGAAGCGGCAGCCATCCCGCTGGCGGTGGGGCGAGAGGGATTGATGTCGGCAAATGCGCTGTTCGCGTCGTCTACAATGGGCGGAATTATTGTCGGGATGACGATCGGCGAACCGGTGTTTAGCTGGATCAAACACAGCTACGGATCGGCTGCTCAAAAGTTTTTCCTGGGCGGGTTGTACCTGATATCAGCCGGTTTGATTTATGCCATGCAGATTAAAGAAAATCATGCCGGCAGCAGTGGAAAAAACATCCATCCTTGGCAAGACCTCAAAGAAGGTTTGCGGTATTTGAAGCACAACCGCCTCGTCAGCAATGCGATGGTGCAGTTGACAATTTTGTATTCAGTTTTTGCGGCGCTGCAAGTGCTGGCGATCGCACTTTCGGGAAAAATAGGTCTCAAAGAAACTCAATTTGGCTTTTTGCTGGCTGCTGCGGGAGTCGGAATGGTTTTCGGCGCGGCTTTTTTGGGCCACTGGGGCGATCGGATGCACCACAAACCTTTGCCGTTAATTGGTTTCTTGATGATGGGTTTTGTGTTGGCAATGTTTGCCTTTACCAGAGTGTTATGGTTGGGATTTAGTTTAAGCGCTTTGTTCGGTTTCGGCGCTTCCTTAATTAATGGCCCGATGCAAGCTTTAATTCAAGAAAAAACTCCAGAATCAATGCGGGGAAAAGTTTTTGGATTGGAGAACAATGCGATTAACATTGCGCTCAGCTTGCCTTTAGCATTGACTGGGCCGCTGACGGATGCTGTCAGCAAAGCTGTGGGTTCCGATGACCTCGGCTTGCGGATCGTGCTGCTGAGTTTGGGCTTTTTGGTCTCGTTGATGGGGATGGCTGCTTGGAAACATACCCGCAAAGTGTTGCAGGATGCACTGTGAACTTTGGGAAGAGGGAAGAAGAACCCCCCCCCTACCCCCCCCCAAGGGGGATGTTGAAGGAAGAGGGCTTGGTTTTGGCGATCGATCTCTCACACAGCAACCGCCCTGATGGTTAGGAGGTTCTTAATTGCTAAAACGATTGTTTTTTATTGTCGAAGGCCGATTGACGGATGCTATGCAAACGTCATATTCCGGTAAATCGGCATAGAGGCCGCCATTTTCTCTGTTTCTTTTGAGCCTCTGCTGTTCCACAATTTCGCGATCGGACACCGCCCGATCGCGAAACTTTTTGTAAAATATCACCAGTTAAATTCTCAGAGTTTGATTATTGAGATTAAAGTGTTATAAAAGCTTTCATTAAAAATCATAATTAGTTTGAGGAAAGAAATTCTGTGCAACTAAAAACTAAAGTCGCCGTTAAACGTGCAACTGGTGGATTTGCTCTGATCGACAGCTTGATCCGCCACGGCGTCAAGCATATTTTCGGTTATCCCGGCGGCGCAATTCTGCCGCTTTACGATGAACTCTACCGCGCTGAAGAAACCGGCGCCATCAAACACATTTTGGTGCGGCACGAGCAAGGTGCTGCTCACGCAGCCGACGGCTACGCCCGCGCTACCGGACAAGTTGGGGTTTGTTTCGCGACTTCCGGCCCGGGCGCAACTAACTTGGTGACAGGGATTGCGACGGCTCATATGGACTCGATCCCGATGGTAATTATTACCGGTCAGGTTCCGCGTCCGGCGATCGGCACTGATGCGTTTCAAGAAACTGATATTTACGGCATTACCCTGCCAATTGTCAAGCATTCCTATGTAGTGCGCGACCCGAGAGATATGGCCCGAATTGTGGCTGAAGCTTTCCACATCGCGAGTACAGGGCGGCCAGGGCCTGTGTTGGTTGACGTGCCCAAGGATGTCGGTTTAGAAGAATTTGACTATCTCCCCGTGGAACCAGGGGCCGTGAGAATTCCGGGCTACCGGCCGACGGTGAAGGGAAATCCCCGGCAGATCAATCAAGCGATTCAGTTGCTGAAGGAAGCGAAGCGTCCTTTGCTTTATGTGGGCGGCGGGGCGATCGCAGCGGGGGCCCACGAGGAAATTAAGGAACTGGCCGAACTTTTCCAATTGCCTGTCACAACAACCCTGATGGGCAAAGGTTCCTTTGACGAAAACCATCCTTTGTCGGTGAAAATGCTGGGGATGCACGGCACTGCTTACGCTAATTTTGCCGTTACCGAGTGCGATTTGCTGATTGCTGTCGGGGCGAGATTTGACGATCGCGTGACGGGAAAACTAGACGAGTTTGCAGCGCGGGCGAAGGTGATTCACATCGATATCGACCCGGCGGAAGTCGGCAAAAATCGCGGCCCTGACGTGCCGATTGTCGGAGATGTCCGCCAAGTTTTGATCGATTTGCTGCGCCGTTGTCGGGAAGCTGGAGTTTCGCCGACTCCCGGACAGACTGGCGAATGGCTGCACAGGATCGATCGCTGGAAACAGGACTATCCGTTAGTTGTGCCTCATTACCCAGATATTTTGTCTCCGCAAGAGGTGATTTCTCAGTTGGCTACTCAAGCGCCGGATGCCTACTACACAACCGATGTCGGTCAACATCAAATGTGGTCGGCTCAATTCTTGAACAACGGGCCGCGCCGCTGGATTTCGAGCGCTGGTTTGGGAACGATGGGTTTCGGACTGCCGGCGGCGATGGGCGCGAAAATGGCGCTACCCAACGAGCAAGTGATTTGTATTGCTGGCGATGCTAGCATCCAAATGAATATTCAAGAGCTGGGGACGTTAGCACAATACGGCATTAATGTCAAGATTGTGATTGTAAATAACGGTTGGCAGGGAATGGTGCGGCAGTGGCAGCAGGCGTTCTACGGGGAGCGTTATTCGTCGTCGAACATGACTGTAGGGATGCCGGATTTTGTGATGCTGGCAGAAGCTTATGGCGTGAAGGGGATGCTGGTTTCGCGGCCGGATGAGTTGAAGGATGCGATCGCCCAAATGCTCGCTCACGACGGCCCGGTGCTGTTGAACGCGAAGGTAACTAGGGACGAAAATTGCTATCCGATGGTAATTCCGGGTAAAAGCAATGCTCAAATGGTTGGTTTGCCAGAACGTAGTAAGTTGGAATCTGCGGAGTTGATTTATTGTCCGAGTTGCGGCGCGAAGAATGTTTCGAGCAATAAGTTTTGTCCTGAGTGCGGGACAAAAGTTTAAGTGAGTTTATGAAGTAGGGACACGGCAATGCCGTGTCCTCTATCTTATTCCGACACAGCCGGAATTGATATAAATCGGAAGATTTTAGTCCTCGCTACAAACATTTTTGATTAATAGTAATTGACTGCACATAATATCAAAAATAAGTATTTGATTCAAATAAAGTTTTTAACTGAAAATAGGAAAACTCGCGGGATTTGCGAATGAATCTTTATTTGGGAATAGATTTCGGCACCACGGGCGCTCGATCGACAATCATCGACTCTCAGGGTATGATACATTGTGAGACAGCATATACTTTTGCCGACGCACAACAGCCGGAATTGCCCTTGATGTGGCAAAACGCGCTGTGGGCTTTAATCGAGCAAATCCCCCCAACAATCCGCAATCAAGTAAGGGCGATCGCCCTTGACGGCACATCTTCTACTGTCATGCTGTGCGATACCGATGGTATACCCGTATGCGAGCCGATTTTATACAACGATGGGCGCGGTGCAGCGGTGACAGAGAGGTTAAGGGCGATCGCCCCTGCCAACCACACAGTATTAAGCGCTACATCCAGTCTAGCAAAACTCCTGTGGTGGCAGGAGGGCGGGCACGGGGGCACAGCCCCTACCGTTTTTTTGCATCAAGCTGATTGGCTGGCATTTCTGCTGCATGGAAAATTAGGAATTAGCGACTATCACAATGCTTTGAAACTCGGTTTTGACGTTGATACTTTGTGCTATCCCGATTGGCTGATCGACGGAATTGCGGGCGCTACAACGCCTGAATTGCCGCAAGTTGTCGCGCCTGGCACGCCTGTGGGGGAAGTTAGGGCTCAAGTGGGCGATCGATTTGGTTTTCCCCGCGATTGTACAGTTTGTGCTGGTACAACCGATAGCATCGCAGCATTTTTAGCCAGCGGTGTCAATTTACCAGGGGAAGCAGTAACTTCTCTCGGTTCAACTTTAGCTGTGAAACTTTTAAGTCATACCCGCGTAGATGATTCTAGATACGGGATTTACAGTCACAAATTAGGTGATTTGTGGTTAGTTGGAGGTGCTTCTAATACCGGAGGTGCGGTGCTGCGACACTTTTTTACTGATGCTGAATTGGATAGTTTGAGTAAAAAGATTGATGCTGAAAAAGAGAGTTTACTGGATTATTACCCATTGCTGCAAAAGGGCGATCGCTTCCCAATTAATGACCCGAATTTGCCGCCCAGACTCGAACCGCGTCCCACTGATTCAGTGGAATTTCTGCACGGTTTGCTAGAAAGCATAGCGCGGATTGAAGCGCGGGGATATCAATTATTGCAAGAATTCGGTGCAACTAATTTGACAAAGGTTTATACTGCTGGCGGCGGTGCAAAAAATGCGGTTTGGAGTGCGATTCGTCAGGGTTATTTGAAAGTGCCTGTTGAAACGCCGATTCATACTGCGGCTGCTTATGGAAGTGCGTTATTGGCGAAGCAGGGAACGCAAATTTAAAGGTAGTAAATTAGGAGTGCGATCGCACTAGATCAAAACTAAAATGAGAAGAAGCAAACATTCTGATATATTGTGGTAAGTTGTTATCCCTAAAAATTAAGGACAATGGCAAAGCTACCTGATGACATCCTCAATACAATTTTCAGTTTACAGCGGCGGCTAGTGGAAATCCTCAACGAGACAACCGCCACAGAATACATTTTAATGCAGCAGTTTGGCGAGACAGAAGCGACACTCCCCGAACTTGAATCCCTGGATAATGTTAAGGAAAGGTTGAGAAACCCTTACAATCGTTTGTACAGGCTTTTGCAGCAGGTGGCAGAATCTCAACCCGCTGCGACTGCGGATACGTTAAACTTTCTGTATAGAACGATAGAACAAACAGAGGCGGCTGTCGATGCCTCAGAAGCAACTATCCGAGAAATCAAAATGGATTGGAATTTGTCATGAATCAACAACCTAGAATCCCCGACGCTGAAACCAGAAAGCGACATGTTGAAAAGATGCGTGAAGTCTGCCAACAGTTGGACGCTTTGACTCTAAACCTGGATGAATTAATCGCTATATTTGAAGCTGACAACCGCCGCCAGCGTCGAGAACGTTTGGCGGGTAAATACAGGCGTGTGGAATCTCAAGTCATCGAATAAGATATGAGATTTTGGATCATTCTTAATAAGTCTTTTAGGAACAGGCAAGATGCCTGTTCCACAAGAAAATTTGCTTTTCTATTACACTCGCTGCAACTTAGCTGTCCTCGGATCGATGATTTTTCGGCCCAAACCTGAAAACTTAATTGCCAGATTAGTTTTATCGCCTACTCCCAAAACGTGCGTAATTTCTCCAACTCCAAAAGCATGATGAAAAACTTTATCGCCCGTTTTCCACTCTCCCGATTGAGAACTCCCGGAATTATCTGCTGAAGTATTAGTTTTTCCCTTGGAAACAGCCGTTTTAGTTGTCTTAGTTTTCTTCGTACTTCCAGCCAGCAAATGTGTAGGCAATTCCCCCAAGAATAGCGAAGGAGTGCAGTGTTCGCGGTAGCCTCCCCAAAGACGGCGTTCGCGAGTGTGAGTCAGAAATAGCTGTTCCTGGGCGCGAGTAATGCCGACATAGCACAAACGGCGTTCTTCTTCGATCGCCTTTGGGTCATCTAAGCTGCGGAAATTGGGAAATAAACCCTGTTCCATTCCGACTAAAAATACTACGGGAAATTCTAATCCTTTTGCCGAGTGTAGCGTCATCAGCGATACGCGGGAATCGTCTTCTTTCAAGTCATCTAAATCGGAGGCTAAAGATGCTTTTGCTAAGAACGATGTTAGCGTCGGTTCTTCGTTTTGTTCTTCAAATTGTAGCACAGCATTGTACAATTCTCTGACGTTTTCGATGCGATTTTCTGCTTCCTCGGTTCCTTGATTTTTCAAGTCGTCAATGTAACCGGAATCTTCGATAATTCCTTGGACAATTTGCGACGCAGACACGGTTTCTAGTTTTTGTTGCCAATGGCTAATCATTTGGGCAAACTTAATAATCGCTTTTGCCGATCGCCCTGCTAGAGTATTCACAGAAGACTCATCGCTGAGGATTTCCCACAGCGGAATGCCTAACTGAGTCGCAGCGTCTTCGATTTTGGAAAATGTGGTATCGCCAATGCCGCGCCGGGGAGTATTGATGATGCGTTTGAGGCTGACGCTATCGTCAGGATTGGCAAGCATCCGCAGGTATGCGAGGATATCTTTGATTTCTTTGCGATCGTAAAACTTCAGCCCGCCGACAATATTGTAGGCAATATCTAAACGCATTAACGCTTCCTCAAAGGAGCGAGATTGAGCGTTGGTGCGGTACAAAATCGCAAAGTTACTGCCGTGTTCGTATTCCGAATTTTGGCGCTTCAACGAATGAATTTGGCCTGCGACAAATTCCCCTTCATCTAATTCATTGTCAGCGCGCCAGACCACAATCGGAGCTCCCGGTTCGCGAGTCGGGCGCAGAACTTTCTCGATCCGTTCGGTATTGTGTTCGATCAAGTGGTTGGCGAGTTCGAGGATGTTTTCGCGCGATCGATAATTCTCCTCTAATTTGACCATCGTCTGAGTTTTCTCATCAGACAAACCATCTCCGAAATCTTCTTGAAATTCCAGCAAGATGGTATAATCTGCCATCCGAAAACTATAGATTGATTGATCGACATCGCCCACCACAAAAATCGAGCGATTTTGCCATTTATCAAATTCTTTCGGATTAGTATTATTTGTGACCAACATCCGAATTAAATCGTATTGAGTGCGGTTAGTATCTTGGTATTCGTCAACTAAAACATGACAGAACTTTCTATGCCAGTAACTTAATACTTGCTCATTTTGGCTTAAAAGTTTAACGGGAACCAGGATTAAATCATCAAAATCCAAGCCGTTGTTGGCGGCCAAAGCATCTTGGTAGCGGCTGTAAACATCGGCAATCACCCGGCCTCGGTAATCCGGTTCTGCTGCTAAGTATTCTTGAGGCGACCAACCTTTGTTTTTCGCGTTACTGATGGCGTAGCGGACTTTGCGCGGGTCAAATTTCTTGTCATCGAGGTTGAGAGTTTTGGTGACGATTTGTTTGACGAGAGTTTGAGCATCAGACTCGTCAAAAATCGAAAAATTCTTCTTCCATTGGCGACCTTTTTCGTCTTGATATTTTTCAATGTCGTAGCGGAGAATGCGGCCGCACAGAGAGTGAAAAGTCCCCATCCAAATGTGTTTGGTAATGGTGCGATAAATGTGCGATCGCAATTTCGTCTGTACTTCCGGCGCCAACTCTGCCAAAGGCTTGCCATATTCCGCTTCAGCTTGCTGAGTTGCCAGCAATTTTTCAATTCTTTCTTTCATCTCCCTAGCGGCTTTATTCGTAAATGTCACCGCCAGAATATTGTCTGGATCGACTCGATTGGTGCGAACTAAATTAGCTACTCGGTAAGTCAGAGCTCGGGTTTTGCCGGAACCAGCCCCCGCTACTACTAACATCGGCCCGTTATAGTGTGCGACTGCTTGGCGTTGAGATGGGTTGAGGTGGCTGAGAAAATCAGTGGTTTGAGTCATAGCTAGAATCTTAGGTGGATTTTTTATGGGTAAATAATAGTTGTATGTGATACCGCGAGTTTTTTTTAAGGTAAGGTGCGCGGGCGCACCCTATATTATAACTAAAACGGTGATTTGTTGAACTTTAAATATTTTGGGGCCGAGGGAGTTGTTTAAGGTAATATGAATTCCGGTTGCACGAGAAAGATGATAGGCCCCGGAGGACACGGCAATGCTGTATCCCTACACCCAAATAATCAATCTGACGGAAATGAGAGATGTAACCATCGCCCGATAAATTGTAGGGAAACGGCACTGCCGTGTCCTGATTTTGGGTAAAATCAATAGTTTTGTTTTAACGTTTAAATATTTGTTTCAGCCAAATTGCAGCTAATATTCCCAAGCTAATCCAGATGGCAATAATTACAGCAGCGGCCACCCGATTTATCGGTTTTCCTCGCTCTATTTCTGCGGCTGCTTTTTCCCGACACTCGGCTAAAACCTGTGGCGGAATCATCTTCAGTACCAGCCAAATTCCTAAAGGTACAATTATCAAATCGTCTAAGTAGCCGAGAATTGGGATGAAATCGGGTATTAAGTCGATCGGGCTAAAAGCATACGCAACTGTAACACCTGCTAAAATTCTGGCGTACCAAGGTACTCTGTGGTCTATACTGGCGAAATAAACAGCATAAGTCTCTTTTTTTAGTTGACGGGCAACTTGTTTTAAGGATTGCATATAAGCACTAATCTTTTTTAATTTCTAAAAATGTAACAGACTGGATATTTAGCAATTCCAGTTTGGGCGTTGCTGATTTACGGTATGAACGACTCAATCTGCAAAAAATGAAACAAGTGAGTCAGTCAATATGATTGAATTTTCAAGTTATATCAAATCCGGTAGCATCGGAATTATTAATATTACTCGCAGCTTTCGAGACGGCAGTGCCGTGTCCCTACGATCCGAAGTATTGATATCAAGAATTGACAATAGCCTGCCAGAGCTTACGGCATAGCCTATATAGGCTATCATATCAAACTTGACTGGGGGTCGTGGGTTCAAATCCCGTCGCTTCGATCGACAAAACCCGCCTAACGAAGCGGGTTTTATAGTTTTTGTAAATATTTTCACTCTTTGGCAATGATTAAACAATCACTGTCAACTTTAGACAGCATCTCTTCAAATGCTGATGTGTGGTTCCCATTTTTGTCTACAACTCTGCGAAGTGTATATCCGCTGTCAGGAGGTCTGCCGAAAAACGAGTTTCTTCGATACCAGATATCTCCATTCGGAGTGTTCGGAGCTCGATCGATCAAAAAATCTACAAGCCACTGCGGCACAGACCATCCAAACACGATAGGCGTAATGTGCCCGTGCTGCAAAGTTGCATCCGAGAAACGGAACAAGTAGGTGAAACGAGCAAATTTTACAAAATGAAGTAACATCCGTCCGGCAGTTGATGAATGAAATGTCCAGATTACTGGGTCAAAAACGCGCAGCACTAAGGTCAGATTGTCAGCATTCCATTCAGAACTGTACATCGTCAGACAATCGTCTGGTAAACCGTTCCCGTCCATAAAGAATATACCTTCTAGGACTTCAGGCAACTCGACCGGGTGTTCTACTTGCATCCAGGTTGCGATGTCTTTAATTTGCTTTTTTTCGATTAACATGGTATGATCTATTCTCAAAATAGTTGTGTTTTAGTTTCCGATTAGATACCCCTTTATTTCTTAGTCGTTCGATCGATAGTTTGTGTAGGGTAGGATCGGTTTCAACCGCCAAGTCTTATAGCAGTTTTCAATCGGATGAAATACAGCTTTAGACACGGCGAGTGCCTAAGTCCCTACCCGATATCTACGATCGAGCTTTTGGATTAATTACCCCTGCAAATTAGGTTCCGACGAGCGGCGCACTTTGCCAACGGTACTCACGACATCCACCAGCATTTTGAGTGCGATGTCTTTAGCGGGGCAAATTCGTCCCGCGCTGCGATCGCCCACAGAGTGAAAACCCATATGATAAGGACACAGATTCTCCCGTTTAGCATTGAATTCGTATACCGTGGAACCCCAGAAACTCCCGTCTAGCAGCCCCAAACTGAGCGGTATCAGTACCTTGGTTCCGGCGGGGAAGGTGCGCTGTTTGCCCCCTACCGTTGCGGTGAAAGGCTCTGTGGCGACTCGGTGCGTGGCACTGACAGGGGCCAAGAGGCGGGCGCATTCTAGGAGGAAGAGTTTTATGGATTCTCGATCGTCCAAATCGAGCTGATCCCAAAAATCAGTCGGATTAATTTCAGCCGTCTGCTGTCCTTTATAGGCGGGGAGAGGGCGGTATCCCATTGCCGTGTAGCCCAGGTGCAGCGGGCCTTGCAGTCCCGCTATGCCCATAATCGATGTCATCAGCTTGGCCAATTCCCGCTTAGTCATGCCGTTATTTTCCGAGCTCTCCTCTTGGAAGTCGGCTAAAGCGGGAGAATTTTCGTAGATAGTCGCTGCGCGCTCGATTAAAGCCGACAAATCCCCGTGTCCAAACAGGTTCAGGCTTTGCAACAGGCTACCGATGACGGCGAAGTAGTGCAGCGGACTTTGGCGGGTGTAATGCAATTCGGTGAGGAGTTCGATCGACTCGGAGTCGTCTGGATTAAGCCCAAAGATGACGTAGTGCAGGTATCGGACTAAAAATCCCATCCAACCGCGCTTGACCGAGGTAAAAAACGCTCCCCCCGCACCGTGCGACATTTCGGTATAATCTGCTGCTAGTCGATCGAGCAACCGTCTGGCAATTTCGTCTCCTTGGCGATCCGTTGTCGCACTGTTGAAGAGGTACTTCTGCATACAGCTTCGGAATGCCGCATGATTGCTGGTACCATCAGGTTCGCGATCGGACAAAGACAGCAGGAAAAGGTTCCTACCGCCGACATCTTGGTTGGGTGAATTATTGGCATCGAGTACAGAAGTACCCAGCCGCCAGCCGCGCGCCTGGGGCGATGTGAGTGCTGTTTCCAGTGTGTCAAATTCTCCCATCACGACTTGTCCCGCGCAGCAAAAATTGGCTCCGAAAGCCAGCCGTTTTACTTGCAAATATGTGGGTTCGTTGGCAATCAAGCCCTCTATAAGACTGACGATCGGCAAGAACGTTTTGCTGAGGCTTTCTGTCGGATTTTCCAAAGTCCAAGCCTGAAACTCATGCAGGGCGGGGTTCATAAACGATGAGAAGACACTCTCTAAATTTAGGTTCGTCATAATTCAGATACTTTTTTGCTAAAAGTTACTCACAATCTAAAATTAATTGTCTTGGATTGGTTGGTGCGATCGGCATCGATCGATCGTTAACTTAATATTTCTGCCGTTTAGCCTTCGCTAAAACCGGAAGATTTATCTAAACATTTATGTAGGGTGCTGATGCCGATCGCTACAATAGCCTAGGAATTTAGGCGTTGCTGATTTGGAGTATGATTGGCCTCCGAAATTTAGTAGGGGCAATTCATGAATTGCCCCTACTGATCTACTGCCAAAAGCGCATCCTGCTTTTAACGCCCGCGATATCGATGCCGCTCTTGCGGTGATGCACCTGGCATCGAAGGCGGGCTGGTTCGCGGGCATGAAGCGGTGCGCGACTATTGGACGCGGCAGTGGAAATTAATCGATCCTCATGTCGAACCGAAGGGATTTGAACTTGATGAGAGCCGACGAATGATGGTTGCTGTTCATCAAGTGGTGCGTGATTTAGACCGAAATTTGACGCTCGATCAAATGGTAACGATATCAGATAAAATCCTCTCTTCATCGGAATAGTAAATTCGAGTTCACTGTTCACTGTCAACCGTCAACCGTCAACAGTTAACAGTCAACAGTCAACCGTCAACATCACCTGACGGTGTAACCGGAAATGATATCAGATAATCCCAAATAAAAAGACGCCTGCGAGTTTCCTCTCAGTACAAAAGCACTTTACAGGAAACCCGCAGGCGTCAAAATCAAGCAAGCTTAAATCTTAGAAAAGACCCAGCGTGAAAGATTTGTCGATCGGGAAAATAGCACCAATACCCAACCACAGAGTTATCGCAGTTCCCAACAGGAAAACAGTGGTAGCAACGGGGCGGCGGAACGGATTTTGGAACTTGTTAACGTTCTCGATGAACGGAATCAAAATCAAGCCAATGGGAACACCAGCCATGCAAGCAATACCCAACAATTTGTTAGGCAAAACGCGCAGGAGTTGGAACACAGGCCACAAATACCATTCCGGCAGAATTTCTAGCGGAGTAGCAAAAGGATTGGCAGGTTCTCCAACCAAGGCGGGGTCTAGTACAGCCAAACCCACGCACAGAGAAATCGTTCCCATGATGACTATAGGGAAAACGTAGAGCAAGTCGTTGGGCCAAGCGGGTTCGCCATAATAGTTGTGACCCATGCCCTGAGCTAGCTTAGCGCGTAGCACTGGATCGCTCAAATCTGGTTTTTTGAGAATAGACATAGTAACAGTGCTCTCCTTGTAGTTTTACTTGAGCCTGGAATCCCGCTGTATTCGTTAGTCCGAATCAGCAGGGCGATCGCAGCGAGTATTGTTGGCCATAAGTAAGTATGTTGACATCCTCACCGCCCTAGAAGGGCAGTAATTCCTAAGACTCACGACTTAGGTTTCTGCTTCATTGCAACTGCCTCTACCCTCAAGGAGCTTATGGTCTTACGTTCGCTCCACAGACTATCCCCGCAAGCCCTGCGGTTCTTATGTGTCGAATTCGGTTTGAATTCAAGATTGTGTTTGTTGATTCAAGGGATGTTTACCATTGCCCCATCCTCTTTTCCCGGTCTACCGATTTTTCTGCCCCGTTGCAAAATATTGCATGCAAACTTTGGTGTTAGGGTTTATGTCTCCATCGACGGACAGTGGGTCAGCAACCACTTGAATTCTACCAAAAATCCGTGTAAAGCCGTGCTGGAAGCACGGGGTTTCAGCTCTCCGCTTCGCTCCGCCCATTTTTCTGATGAGCGATCGACTCTGAATTTTCAACTAAAAATTCAGCGGGGGGCCAAAAAATACCGCCCCCACAACTTAAAACTTACAGCGGGCCAGAAATGCCTTGCTTGCGAATCATCAAGAAGTGAGCCAGCATGAAGACTACAATCAGCCAAGGCAACACAAAAGTGTGCAAGCTGTAGTAGCGAGTCAAAGTGCCTTGACCAACGCTGACACCACCGCGCAGCAGCTCAACAAGTGTAGAACCGACAATCGGGATGGCTTCGGGTACGCCGGAAACGATTTTAACTGCCCAGTAACCGATTTGATCCCAAGGCAGCGAGTAGCCGGTCACGCCGAAAGAAACAGTGATCACTGCCAAGATGACTCCTGTCACCCAGGTTAATTCGCGGGGCTTTTTGAAGCCGCCGGTTAGGTAAACCCGGAAGGTGTGCAGAATCATCATCAGTACCATCATGCTGGCAGACCAGCGGTGGATGGAGCGGATCAGCCAGCCGAAGTTGACCTCATTCATCAGGTATTGCACTGAAGAAAAGGCTTCTGCTACCGTGGGACGGTAATAGAAAGTCATGGCGAAGCCGGTGGCAAACTGGATCAGAAAACAAACTAGAGTAATCCCGCCCAAGCAGTAGAAGATGTTGACGTGGGGAGGTACATACTTAGTAGTGATGTCGTCTGCGAGCGCCTGAATTTCTAGGCGTTCATCAAACCACTGGTAGGTTTTTGAGTCGGTGATTTGTTTAGAAAACATGGAGCCAGAATTCCTAAAAGAATATTGCTGTGGTTGAGGTTCAGGGCAGCAGCCACAAGGTTTTTTCTCGCCCCGCGCCTTGCAGCTTGCTTTTACTAGCAAATGCCTGAGGCTATTTTTAAATTTGGAGCTGACGAAAGGAATTCTATGCAGGCGATCGCCCGAAAGCGTTGGGAAACTCAGAAGTGAGCTGATCCTCGCTGGCTGGCGTTGCTCGATCGAATTCCAGACTATGATAAAAAATGTAACATAATTGCTGTGCAGATTTCACGGAGCGATGCTTTTGCCGAGTCTTAAATACCATTTTCTGCAAGCTCAACATTCGCCCCAAGCTGGCATACAGCCAAGAACCGAGCTACAAAGCAAAGTCCGACTCGACCCGCAGGTCGCTGGAGCGTAAATTTTAATATTGATGATAAAACTTCACTGATTCTCAGATTAAATGTTAAATTTAAATAATTTTTTGTTCGAGGCGGACGTTTGACGAAGGCCTCCTTTGAGGGTTAACTGCGTAAAAGCTTAAAAGCTTACAAACTGAAAATACGGGAAATGCCATACTTGCCTAACTTTTACAGAAAAATCATGCACAGACGAGTTTTCCAGACTGCAATTGTACTGTGGCTCCAAGTCGCCCTAGTTCTGGGCGTGTGGGCGCAGCCTGCGGCAGCCTTAACTCCAGAACAGCAGTTGTTGAGCGAAGCTTGGCGAATTGTCAACCGTTCTTACGTGGACGACAGCTTCAACTCGAAAAACTGGTGGTCGATCCGCGAAAAAGCCGTCAAGCAACCGCTCAAGGACAGACAGCAAACCTACACGGCGATTCAGGGGATGCTGGCGAATCTCGACGACCCTTTCACTCGACTGCTGAAACCCGAACAGTACCGCAGTTTGCAGGTCAATACTTCGGGGGAATTGACTGGTGTGGGGCTACAAATTGCGATCGAGCCCCAGACAAATACCCTGACAGTGGTTGCTCCTTTGGCGGGTTCACCCGCAGATAAAGCTGGCATCCAACCCCTCGATCGCATCTTGAAAATTGACGGCACTCTCACCTCAGAATTGAGCCTAGACGAAGCAGCAACTCGAATGCGCGGCCGCGTCGGTACTGCTGTTACCTTGACCTTGGGGCGCGAGGGCAGGGACGCTGCTGAGGAAATTGAGCTAGTGCGCGATCGCATTGCTCTAAATCCGGTCTATGCCGAATTGCAGTCGGGGGCGGACAATTTACCGCTGGGCTACATTCGCTTGAGTCAATTCAGCGCTAACGCCACTGAGGAAGTCGCTCACGCGATCGACCGCTTGGAAAAACAAGGAGCCGCCGCCTACATTCTCGACCTGCGGAACAACCCGGGCGGACTGTTGCAAGCAGGGATTGAAATTGCCCGCTTATGGCTCGATTCCGGGACGATCGTCTACACCGTCAACCGACAAGGCATTACCGGCAGTTTTGAAGCCTCTGGAGGAGCCTTGACTGACGATCCGCTGATCGTTTTGGTTAACAAGGGAACGGCCAGCGCTAGCGAAATTTTGGCTGGTGCCCTGCAAGATAACGGCAGAGCTCAACTGGTGGGCGAAAAGACTTTTGGCAAAGGGCTGATTCAGTCGCTGTTTGATTTGTCTGACGGTTCCGGGTTAGCCGTGACTGTTGCTAAGTACGAGACGCCGAACCACACTGATATTAACAAATTGGGGATTGCGCCCGATCGCGTAGTACCACTAGAGCCGATTGCGCGGGATCAAATCGGCACCGAAGCAGACTTGCAATATCAAGCAGCACTCCAACTGCTGAAAGAAAAAACCGTGATGGCAAAGTCATTAGTCAGCAGTCAGTAGTCAGCAGTCAACAGTTAACAGTCCGCAGTCAGCTCCCTTAAGGTTAAGGTTGTGGGGTGAATTCCTCAGCTTCGGGTGATTCCGGTTCCTGCAAAATCACGGGACGCTGTTGGGGGTTAACTCGATTGCTTTGTTCTTGCATCACAGTTTTAGCAAGGCTGGGGTCAAAGTAGCGGTTAAAGTCCGATCGCGACTTATCTACTCGCCCTTGGGTAAGATTGACTTCAGCTTGGATTTCGTGCAATTTTTCCTGCACGGCCCGGTAGTGAGGCAAAAGCTGAATCAAAGCAGAAGTCGCACAGACTGAAAGTACAATGTTGACTGCTAATTTGACTCCTGTTTCGGCCGCGAGCGTTTGGTGAGGGTAGGAACGCTGGCGGCTGCTGCTGCGAGGAGCAACCCGAGGGGAGTTTTTTACAGGACGCAGTGGGCTAACGGTAGGTTGAATCGCTTGCATAATTTTTTTGTAATACCTAAGACTGACGTTTTAGAGCTGAACGACGTGAAAATTCTGAGCTGAACGTACACTCGCCCCTGTTCGTCAGGGTGCTGACAGCCAAAATTGTTGAAACAAAGGTGACGCCTGAAGACGGAATTTTTCCATAAAAATGCCTGCCCTTCCAGTCTCATCTTGTTGACCACAAACAATCTACTCCACTGTCGCAGCAATTGTCTGTAATTTCGAGATATTTAACTGGTCGGGCAGGCGTTTTGCGGTTCGCAACTGGTGTCTGGAAACTATTTGTACAGTTCAGTTGACAGCCGGAAAGCCAAGATTCCGGGAATCAAAGCAATTACGAGCGCTACATAAACTTGGGTATCTGTTAAAGACATATTCGGAAAACTCCTTTTCGCGGGCACGAGCTTTCACTAATTTGAGACAAATTGGCGCTTTTGGGAATCATTTGTTACAACTTGCAACACTTCGCTGGCGCGGGAGTGCCAGAGACAGAGAGTGTCCAAGTGTCGGACTGTCCTAGTGTTCGAGACCGGAAAACACTGTGAAATTGATCCGTGTATCCGTGTCAGAATCCATCTCGTGGGCTTGTTCCTTCTTCCGACTTCGATCGGACTTCTTCCCTTTTCGTTCGGACGATCGCCTGCCACAGAGTTACCCCATTAGGTTAAGATAAATAAAGGCGACACTAATTTAAGACAGAGCCGGTGATTTGCACTGCGCTCGCCCTTGCAAATCTTAGGTGCACAAAATAATTAATGCTAGATCAATTTCTCGACGGTTCGCCCAATTTGGGAGTTGACACCTTTTTATTATTGTTGGTTTTGGTGGCTTTGGAGGCTGTACTTTCGGCTGACAACGCGATCGCCCTGGCATCGATTTCTAAAGGTTTGGAAGATGCCAAGTTACAGCGACAGGCGCTCAACTTCGGTTTGATAATTGCTTTTGTACTGCGGATTACACTAATTTTAACTGCTACTTGGGTAATCCAATACTGGCAGTTTGAACTGGCAGGATCACTCTACCTGCTGTGGCTAGTTTTCCAGCATTTTTCCTCAGCTACAGACTCGGAAGGAGAACATCACGGGCCCAGATTTGCGTCTCTGTGGCAAGCAATTCCAGTGATTGCTCTGACAGATTTAGCCTTTTCTTTGGATAGCGTTACTACGGCGATCGCCATTTCTGATGAAACTTGGCTCGTGCTTACCGGCGCGACAATCGGAATTATTACCCTGCGGTTTATGGCCGGCTTGTTCATCCGCTGGCTGGACGAGTTCGTTCACCTTGAAGATGCTGGCTATGTCACAGTCGGCTTAGTGGGTTTGCGGCTGCTGGTGAAAGTAATTAACGATAATTTAGTGCCGCCACAGTGGCTGGTAGTTTCCAGTATCGCCGTGATATTTGTCTGGGGATTTTCTAAACGCAATCCTGAATTTATAGACGATTCAAAATCATCGGAAGTTGCTCTCAATCAGGCAGATGCAGAACCTGTAACCCAAGAGTCGGAAGTACAGAAGTCCGAAATTTAACATACTGTGTGTTTTGATCAAAAGTCGATCGAGCTTTTAAGGAAAGTCGATCGATTTTTTATATTTTGACATTTGAGATTTGAGAATTACTCCCGTCATATCACAATACGGTTCAGATAAGACCGATCCCCCCTAGCCCCCCTTAGAAAAGGGGGGGACAAGAAGGTGCTGCGAAGTCCCCCTACAACCAGGGGGATGCGAGGGGGATCTCCGGGGAATTAACAGTGTTAATTGAACCGTATTGCGTCATATCATGTCCGGTAAATCATATCAATTCCGGTTGCACCGTCAGGTGATGTTGACGGTTGACGGTTGACTGTTGACGGTTGACAGTGAACTCGAAATGACAACTACTTAACCGGAATGGATCGGTCAGCCTGCAAAGGAATGAATCCGGGAACACAAAATTAATACTATTCAATGTTATTTCCAAGACATACTTTAAAAACTCTATGTGTTACTCTCAAAAAAACTTTAAGGATTCAGCCTTCCTGTCCGGCATTGTATCTTTGAGATAGAGAAAAAACCTATGTATCGATTCCAGATTATTGGACACACGCAGACTGGCGAATCCATCGGTATCGTCGGTTCTACTCCCGAATTAGGACTGTGGGATATCACGAAATGTGTACACCTTAACACAAGTCCCGATCGCTATCCTTTATGGCACACAGATATAGACATTAAGTCCTCTCTGGCTCTTCGACAACATACTGGCGATCGCCAAAAAATTGAATATAAGTACGTGTATATTGATGCCAATGGTATCGCAGAATGGGAAGGATTTGGTTGGAACCGCTGGATACCGATCGACCCAGACCACAAATCCAGCAAAATCGTAGTAGACGATGGCGCATTTGGTTATTTACAGACTTATCCTTTTGGATACTATGAGGAACCCGCTGTCAAGATTCCCTCCGAAAAAAAAATTGCAGGTTTAAAAATCGCAGTTATTGGTAGTTCCGTCGCCAAGGGTCATAAAGCCTGGATGTTGAAAGGTTGGGCTTCCCAGTTAGCGGAATCTTTGCAGGAAAAATACGGACACCAAGTTGTGAATTTGTCAGAAGCGGGGGCGAATGTCGGCAGAACGATCGCCCGTTTTCCGTCAGTCGTCACCCCAGAACAACCGGATGTGGTAATAATTGCCCTATCCCTGGGTAACGAAGGGTTAGCCCACTGTCGCCCTCACGAACGACGGGCCGCACAACGCAGGTTTGAAAGCGGCTTGCAGCAGTTAGTGAAAATGACGCGGGCGCTGGGATCGCGTCCGATTTTGGGCGGGGTATATCCCCATGGAGAATATAACTCTGAACATTACTGGCTGTTGCGAGATACCCAGCAGCGGATGCTGAATTGGGGCGTTCCAGTGCTGGATTGGTTGGGAGTGTTGGATGATGGAGAGGGACGCTGGAAACAGGGGATATCCTTCGATCAGTCTCACCCAAATACGATCGGTCACAAGCTAATGTATGAGACGATCAATCTTAACTTGTTCGCGATCGACAAAGACGAATTGGCAATAGAAAAACAATACTTTGCCCAACCGAAAACAGTTCCAGTTTACCTTGACAATGCGGGTTTTGAAGTCTCTGCTTGTCTTGAAGAACAGCGTTTGCGGATTGTCAATTCATCACCAAACAATTACACGATCGCTCCCGATTGGCAAGCAATCCAAACTGCACTGCAACGCAAAGCAGGATTGATACCGGGGATCTACATTGCCAAGAATGTCAAGTCAGGAGCGCTTCCTTTCTTTGCAGTTCAGGAAAATGGGACGATAGAAACTACAGTAGAAATTCCCCCTGGCGCTGATTTGGAATACACTTCCGCTTTCAATCTTTTTGCACCGAACAACTCACAAGTGTTGTTCTATGACGGGAATTTGGGGATTTTGAAAGTAGACGATCGCCACATGAGGATTATCAACGAATCAGATCAAGAATACAACATCCAACCGATGTGGAAGGAAGTTCGTCATGTACTGAAAGCCATGCCATCGGGTGTCTATGACGATCCGCTGAATCCCGACGCACCTTTTCGTACCATGATGATTGGCAACGACGGACTCGAAAGCCGGGTGAAAGCACCGCCTAAGTCCGCTATTTTGTTTGAATATAAATGTCAATTATCTGATATCAGTCGCGTGGCGATTTTGCCGCTTGGCGATCGGTGTGCGGTGCGGATGATGCTGTATAAGATGGAGTACGATGGCCCGGCTTTTCCCTTCGATTTGACGCGCACTACCAATATTGGAGATGTTGCTGATGCGATCGAAAACGGTTTTGATGATATGTGGAATCCTGCTTTTCTGCACTACAGTGCTGAAGCGGGCAGAATCTATCATAGCAAGTGGTCTGGTCTTTCTTTTGCCCATGAAGTTGAGGAGACAGACGATCCTGTTAACGATATGTCTCCGGTATTTGAACGGATGCGCGATCGATATACGGCACGTTCTGGGCGGTTTTGGTACGCACTTAAAAATTGTGACAAGGTGCTGTTTGTCCGCACTGGTATTGCCGATCGCAATGGTGCGATCGATCTAATCCATAAACTAGAATACCAATGTCACGGCAAACCTTTTCAATTGCTGCTGCTGTCTCCCCAATCTTCCGATGAGTTTGCGGGTTTGGATAATGTGCTGCATTACAATGTGGAGTTTAATCCCGATCGAATGTATGACGATTTGGGACACTGGATGTATTGTACGGATGTGATGCGAGGGATTTTGGAGTCGATCGGGGTTTGCAGCAAAAACCTGTTTTGGTGTCCACCTAGAATACCGCAAAATAGGTAATATTAAGTTTGGTTGCACCGGAATGATTAAACCGCGAAGGCGCGAAGGACGCGAAGGAAAACCCCCCCCTGCCCCCCCCCAAGGGGGGAAAGAAGAAAATGCTGTTCTTTCTTCGCGCTCTTCGCGCCTTCGCGGTTCATTTAATCTTACTCCATAACTGTCAACAAAATAATTGAATTATTGTCGGCTTAGTCACTTTTCCCATTGCATTTCGAGGTAATTCTTTAACTGTCAAAATTCGGGTTGGGACTTTATACACAGCCAATTGCTCTTTTGCCCAACTCCTGAAAGATGTTAAGGTTAAACTACATTCCGATCGCAAAACTAATGCAGCGCAAACTCGCTCACCCCATTCTAGATCCTCAACCCCAACCACTGCACATTCGTGAATCTCTGGATGCGATCGCAATACTTCTTCAATTTCCAAAGCTGAAACTTTATAGCCTCCGGTTTTGATGATATCCACGCTCATTCGTCCGAGAATGCGATAATTGTCATTTTCGACTACGGCGAAATCCCCTGTACAAAACCAACCATCTCGGAAAGTTTTCGCGGTTGCTTCGGGGTTTTGCCAATATTCCAGGAATACTCCGGGGCCTTTGACTTGAATTTCTCCTGGTGTTCCTGCTTCGACTAATTCTCCGTTTTCATCGACTAATCGTACTTGCGCGCGGGGTAAAGGTTTACCGACATATCCCGATTCCCGTTTACCGTGTAAAGGGTTGGATAAGGCCATACCAATTTCTGTCATCCCGTAGCGTTCTAGCAGAAAATGATGGCTGATGTTTTGCCACTTTTCTAATACTTGAACTGGTAACGCGGCGGAACCTGAGACCATTAAGCGCATTTTTGCACAACTTTCCGATCGGCTTTTTTGGCATTCTTCGGTAGCAGTTTCCCACGCAGTAATCAATTTTACATAAATCGTCGGTACTGCCATAAATAAGGTTAAATTACCGTCACAAATGCGATTCCAAACTGTTTCGGCATCAAATTTGTTCAACATTTCGCACTCTGCGCCGGCCCATAAAGCACAGGTTAATACATTGACAATTCCGTGAATATGATGTAATGGGAGTACGTGCAGAATGCGATCGCTCGATTTCCATTCCCAAGCGTCGATTAAGCTAGTTACTTGAGCTTGAATATTTTGATGAGTGGTTACTACTCCCTTGGGTTTGCCGGTTGTACCGCTGGTGTAGAGAATTAAGGCGCGTCTGGTGATATCTATTTCTGGAAGAGGACTAATCTGAGTTGGAAGGGTTTCTGAGGTGAGGATAAATCGTAAGTTGTGCGATCGGGCGATCGGACGCAATAAAGCTTCAAAATTGGGATGGGCAACAATAATTGATGCTCCAGAATTGGTGATAACATACTCTAATTCTGGTCGCGGGTGGGACACACATAGAGGTACGGCGATCGCACCTGCGCGCCAAATTCCCCACAAAGTAGCCACATACTCAAACCCAGACGGAATTAGAAATGCAATTCGCTGTTCTTGTAAATCGGCGACATCTTGAAGCAGATTTGTGGCTATTTGGCTGGATGTGTGCAGCAACTCCCCATAGGTATATGTTTGTTCGTTGGTGGCGATCGCAATTCGATCTTTGTGTTCTAGAACACGATCTATCAATGGGAGATTCACGTTTTGAGTATTCATCTGAATGATGTGGGTAAATCAGAAGTGCGATCGATCCCAGCATAACTTGAAAGTATCTCATCACAATCGACCTTGCCCTCACGGTTCATACACTTGACTGCGATGGGCGATCGCCACAACAAATACCTGTACAACTTCATCGTCGATCGAGTAAATGACTCTGTAGTCCCCGATTCGGTAGCGATAGTACCCCGCATAATCTCCTTTGAGGGCTTTAATATTAGGGTGCAAATGGGGAGTTTGCTCTAACTGCTCCAAACATCGGGCAATTTTCTTCGCTAGGGCTTTGTCAGCATTGACATAAACTTTTTGAGCATCAGGATCGAGAAGAACTTCATACATCAGAGCGAAGAGTTCTCCAGTTTGTATAATCAGTTTTAGGAGTTGCTTGATTTTGCTTAACTCGCTCTAGCAATCCAGAAATTGCCAAAAGTTCTTGAGTTGCAGCTTCGCTTTCTGCATTGGCTAAGTAAGCCGCAAAATCAGCAAGCACCTGTAATCGTTCTGGTGATAGTTGCTGGAGTAAGTCGTTAAGCTGGCGGTGTAACTCTGCGGGTGATCTCAAATCTGCTGATGGGCGATCGTTCATTTGGGAATTATCCGTGCTTTTTCCTCATTTTACCGCATAGATTTTTTGTTTGTCAATCTCCAGTTGCGATCGCAAGCTAGCCAAGGTTTACTCATCAATCTCAACATTCATAACTACAAACAATCTCTAAAGGATGACAAAAATGAGCGATGAAATTAAGGTGCGATCGAGTAGTGGCAATATTTTTGCGAATCTAGGGCTGCCAAATTCTTCAGAATTATTGATTAAAGCGGAACTTGTTCGCCAAATTAGTGAACTAATTACAGTACGAAAATTGACCCAGATTGAAGCAGCAAAATGCCTGGGAATCGATCGCGCTAAAATCACTGATTTGCTGCGTGGCAAACTATATGAGTTTTCGATCGATTGCCTATTCCGGTTCTTAAACGCGCTGGGTAGTGATGTGGAGATTCGGGTGATTGCAAAACCTGAATCTGATTCTCAGGCGAAGACAAGGGTGGTTGCTATTTAGGTGCGATCCAGCTAAGGCTTGCAAACATGATTGATCATGCTCTGAGTTACTTGACTTAGGGGAGAGTTCCATCCATACTTTTGCCTAGTATTCTTATTTATTGAATGCCATCGATTGCTATCACAATCACCATTAGCATCTATTAAATCGTTCCCGATTTTGTAAATGAAGCGAGTTGTCCCACCTGACTTACTAATGCTACTATTATCGACATAGACTGCTTCATTCGTCTTTGTCGAAATTCCCATAAATTTCCACCTTTCGGTATTTGGAGAAGAATTAGATGAAGGAGAGTTTGGCGATGGGGTTTGTGGTGGCTTAGCTTCCTGAATTAGAGGCGCCAAAACAACCCCACCTATGATGGTCGATATGATACCTGCTGCAACAGCGCCCAGCCATTTTCTAAAGATCTGTTGATTATTGCTCATGCTATCTATATTTTTCCTTAATATAAGTTTGCAAATCGTATAAAAAGATTTATCGCTCTACGGGAGAGTAGATCCGGATTTAACACGGATTTTATGAAATTTCTCAACTTCAACAAATTTACTACACGATAGCTTTGATAAAGTAAGGCAAATTATCCTGATTTTTACGACCCTTCTGTGGAAGATTAAATATCGTTACTTCAGGATTGTATTTGTATGGCTTCTGATCTTCAGAAATTTAATGCTAAAACGTTCATCTCTATAGTTATTGAAATTATAGGCGAGAGTATGAATAGTGGAATGCCTAATAATAAAGAGATCAAGAATTTGCTTGCCCAAGCAGGTTCAAAAGTTGAAGGAGATCAACGTTTCAGTGACTTATTTAAGCATTTAGCTTTGACGGTTGAAAAGGATGAGGAAACGTTTGCTGTGATTGCCGAGAAGTTGGATGCTGCATACCAAAGCCGAATACGTGCTGCTCTGGAGAATACGCAAATATATTTTGATGATGAAGAGGAAGATTTTTAGCAACTCTCTCGATCCTAATACTCTAATAAATATATAAATGGGAGCGTTCAGATCTTTGTGTAAACCTTAGTCTAGCCCACAAAAAAACCTGGATTTTAGGCTTGCTTGGCACAATTTTCTGAACAATCCCAAATAAGCATTAAACGTTATGTTCTATTTTCAACGTTTCTCCAAATAGAGTAGGTGAACTATTGGTTTTTAACTATCTCGTTGTAAAACACTAGGATTGTGAAACCTTAGCATAAGAGTATTAATCGATTAGAGCAATTAATTTTTCTAAATAAGTGACTATGGTCTCCTTTACAAGCTCAGAAGCTAAAGGATCACTCTTTGGATAAAAACTAGAATCCTTTATTTTATCATCTTGGATAATATTTGCAATAGCCCGAATTATCTTTTTATAGGCTTCCTTGTCAGGTACATTATTTTCCTTCATGTAACTCATAACAATTGGCTCTATTGGCATAAGCAAACCCAAGTCATTGTCAATACTACAAATTAGCCAAGCACTAAGATATGTGTATATATTGAGTCTAAGGGAATAGAGATCCCCTTCCACATTGGTTCGTTTCTTGCCTTCCTTGTCTTCCAAGCCAAGCCCATTAATAATGCCTCTTATGGCAAGTCGCTGTAGAAATGAGTCATCTAGGTCATGGATAATACATCTTACTTTTCTTTTATCCTTGCTATTTTCAAAGCCAGTCTTTAGGTTTTCGCCAAATCCAGCCCTATTTTCAGAATATTGCCTTTGCAATTCTCGGTCAACTCCTTGAAGTTTGACTTGATCCCATTCCCCATGTTTTTGCAGATAGGAAAGATAAGTTTTATGTAAATGTTTGTTCGAGTTTTGAAGCTCAACCTCAAGATCCTGTATCTTCTGTCGGTATTCCTCTCTTACTTCTTCTTGAATTTTTCCAGTTCCAGCATCAAATTCTGTTCCTATTACATCTCGAATAAAGTCATAGCTCAGTTTGACTGAAATCGCAGCAGCTAGCGGTCCAAGAGAATCTTTCAGCGCTTCTGAACTACCCCATTTAGCTGGGATTCCCCAAATTTGAATTACTGCTGATAAGAAAGCAAGACTAATAGAAAATAAATAAAAAAATAGTAAATGGGTTATGGTTTGATCTCTTGTTTGAACTACCTTGTTGCCCCTAATAAAACTGTATGGCTTCCACCAAGGCTTGGTAATTGCACTCTTTAATTTATTCATGGGTTCCCCCTGTCAATTAAGTTCTACGCATCCAAATTTATAAGCATCTTTATAGAAACGACTTACTTTTGAGGCTTTGTAAAAGCGGATACTAATTCATATATTACCGCATAGGAATTTCTTTGTCAATCCCCACTGCCGATCGCACTTCAGTCACAATTCACCCATGTATCAAGATTTAAATACTCATAAAAATCGAGTTCGCCCTGGTATTGAAAAAGTTTCATCGGAACGACATACCAGATCCATGCAGCCGGACACGATCGAACTAGGTTAAACTAAGCTAGGTAAATGACTTGATATACTGATGACTATTTTTACTCTGCGATCGATCAAAAAAGACTTCGGCATCAAGGAACTCTTGACAGATGCCAGCTTCAGCCTCGATGAAGGCGATAAAGTCGGACTCATCGGCACTAACGGTTCCGGGAAATCAACGCTGCTGAAGATGATTGCGGGCTTGGAGTCGATCGACGCGGGCGATCGCTGGGTCAATCCAGGCGCTACAATTGTCTATCTCCCCCAACAGCCGGATTTGGACGAAAGTCACACTGTCCTAGAGCAAGTATTTGCCGACAGTGGCGAACAAATGGCTTTGGTGCGCGAATACGAGGAAATTTCCGACCACTTGTCCCACGGTAAAGGCGATACCGACAAGTTGCTGGCGCGTCTGTCTGCGGTGTCTGAACGCATTGATGAGGTGGATGCGTGGGATTTGGAAACCAAGGCCAAATTGATTTTGACTAAGTTGGGAATTGAGGATTTTGATGCCAAAATTGGCGATTTGTCCGGCGGATATCGCAAGCGAATTGCCTTAGCAACCGCTTTACTTTCGGAACCAGATGTGTTGTTGATGGATGAACCGACAAACCACTTGGATGCGCTGTCTGTGGAGTGGTTGCAGAATTATTTGAATGGCTATCGCGGTGCTTTGTTGCTGATTACGCACGATCGCTATTTTCTCGATCGCGTTACCAATCGGATTCTAGAGATCGATCGGGGCGACCTTTACAATTATAGTGGCAATTACGCCTACTACTTGGAGAAAAAAGCCTTAGCTGAAGAATCCGCAGCCAGCACTCAGCGCAAATTTTCGGGAGTATTGCGACGCGAGTTAGAATGGCTCAAGAAGGGGCCGAAAGCGCGCAGTACGAAGCAAAAAGCTCGGATCGATCGCATTAAAGATATGCGCGCCGAAGAGTTCAAAACAGCCAATGGCAAAGTCGAGATTGCTACAGCCGGCCGCCGAATTGGTAAGAAAGTTGTTGAGTTACTGAATATCTCTAAAGCTTATGACGATCGCACTTTAATTAAAGATTTTACCTACAATTTCACTCCCGAAGACCGGATTGGGATTATTGGCTGCAACGGTGCGGGAAAATCGACGCTGATGGATATCATCACCGGACGAATTAAGCCGGATTCCGGGACTGTAGAAATTGGGACAACGATTCACATCGGTTATTTTGACCAGCATTCCGAGGATTTGATACCAAACGAAGACCAACGAGTGATTGAATACCTCAAAAGTGTCGGGGAATTGGTAAAAACAGCCGACGGTGAAATCATTACGGCTTCTCAAATGTTGGAGAAGTTTCTGTTTCCGCCGATTCAACAATATGCACCAATTAGCAAACTTTCGGGCGGGGAAAAGCGCCGATTGTTTCTGTTGCAAGTGTTGATGGGTGCACCGAACTTGCTGATTTTGGATGAACCCACGAATGACTTGGATGTGCAGACTTTGGCGGTGTTGGAAGATTATCTCGAAGACTTCAACGGCTGCGTAATTGTCGTTTCGCACGATCGCTATTTTCTCGATCGCACAATTGACATGGTATTCTCCTTAGAACCGGGTGGTAACTTGCGTTTGTATCCCGGCAATTATTCGGTGTATTTGGATCACAAGAAAGCCGAAGAAGCGAAGGAACTTAAAGCCCAAAAAAACAAAGGTAAACTACCACAAGCGGCTGAATCTAACCAGCCAAAAGCCGAAGCTCAAGCTCCAAAACCGAATAAGCTGTCATTTAATGAAAAGCGGGAATACGATCAGTTAGAAGCTAAAATTCCGCAGTTGGAAGCTGAGAAAGCAGAAATCGAGCAGATTTTGTCTCTCAATTCTCCGAGTGGGTTTGGTGAGGTGAAAAAGTTATCTGAACGTTTGGGTAAATTGAATCAAGAGATTGAGCGGGCGACTGAAAAATGGATGGAATTGGCGGAACGGGTGGGTTGAGCAGGGGTTGAAATGCAATTTTTTAGTGAAATAAATAATTTCTCTCAGGACTTTTCAACCGCCTTGAGAAGCATCTGGACAACCCTATAAACGTGCGAACCGGCTGTCGGAGGCCAATTCTGTTGAGGATTCGGATGTAAATTTTTAGCACGTTTAACCGCTTCCTCAATACAATCCTTAAACAAATCTAGATCGAGATTGCTTTTATTGTAGCTGCTCAACTTAGTCCGCAATCTTGCTTCAAAATCTTTAGAGGTTTTATCGCTAGGCTCCAAATCATCAAAATGTAAATACAACCAAACCTCAAAACAAGGATTACTAATACTCAGTCGATAATTTTTCTGTTTTCCTTCACGACAGATTGCACTAATGTTTTTTTCACCCCACCGATCCACATCAAACATTAGCCATAGAGTATCATCTGCATTCATATCGTATTTCTGTATAAATTCATTTAATCGTTCCAACACATACTGAGGGGCAGATTTATTATCTTCCCCTGTTGCCAATATTTCTATCTTGATCCGAGAGTCATGAAACATAGCGAAATATTGCTTTTCTGTTTCCCTACCTTCAGTAGCAATAACAAAAAGCCTTGCATCTCGCTTGTTATACTGGCGATTGAGTAGTTTAGTTCGATTGCGTTTTTTCATTTTTGCTATTATGTCGATCGGATAACTCTGTTTCACAATCGAGCCATCCTAAATTGCGGATATCACCAAAAAATGGAATAGCTCCAAATCGACCATTTAAATAGCCTTTTTCTATTTGGACATCAGGTCTAATTTTAAATTCTGCTAGTGAAAAAAGATGGGATGCACCTTGCTGATTTTTTTCAACAAACCAAATTTCATCTCTCCGCATAATCTCTAAATCAAGAAGGTTAGTATCGTGAGTTGTAAATATTAGTTGGCTCTGGCTGTTGAGTTTTCTGCAACTCAAAGCTACTTCTATAAATTTGCGCGATAAAAGAGGATGCAGGCGACGGTCTAGTTCATCTAGCAAAATGACTATTTCCGTATTTTCTTGTAAAATAAATAGTGCGGGAATTAGGTTGATCAAACGCTGGGTTCCCTCAGATTCTTCTTCCATTGAAAAATCTACAAGATGACCTTTAGAATGAAGGTGTTGAGTTCTGAGTTGGATCAAACTTAACTTACCTTGTATTCCCTTTGTGAGGAGATATCTTTGACCTGTATCGCTCTCGATCGTACCTGCAGAATTATGAGGAGCTTCAGCAAGTCTCTGAAGTATCTTCTCTTTTATCATATCGGGCATATCTGGAAAGTGACGATCGAAATTCAAATCAACTTCTTCTTTTGCTAGGGAATCAATACCTGTACCTGCAAATTTCAAAAAATCACTTAAGAAATTAGTAAATTCTTCGTTTTGCAATATTATAAATTCTAGATTCGCAAAGTGAGATTCTGCTGGTATAATAACTAGAACATCTTTGAACCAATCAACTACAGGTTTTACATTCTCAACATTGCGCTCTACAGCTTCTGTTAAAAAAAGTTGGTTGGGACGAGTTCCGCGTGCAATAAAATCTAGAAACTGTTCTTGTACTTTACTCCTACCTTTGAGGGTGGCTCCATATTCTACTTTGGTTTCTTTATTTTCAGAAGTGCTTCGTTCAAATATTGGTACTTCCCGTTTTTTTCCAGCAGGTGTTACAGAAAGCCACTCTTCAATAATTTGAGTATTATTTAACTTAAATCCATAGGAATAAAGATTACCTTTATGGGTAAAAATAAATTCAAATTTGCTGGGTTTATCAGTGCTGTTATCTAATTTAAACGGAGCAACTAGAATAGCCTGACTGCTTCTAGTTCCTTCCACAATCAAATTTTTTGCAAAATCAATCGCTTTAATTAGATTAGATTTGCCTGCCGCGTTTGCACCATAGATAGCAGAGATGGGCAAGAGAGAGCGCCCCTTACCTGCCATATCTACAGCTAGGTGGTCTGCATGATGTCGATCGCTGCTAACACCTACCATACTCAATGTTGTTTCTTCCTTGAAGGATAGGAAGTTTTCTATGGTTACTTGGACTAACATAGTCTTCCACTAATTTATGGGTTCGATCGAGCTTACTATCGTAACTTACTCAATAGTGCCACAAAATAGAATTTTTAGAGATTTTTCCTCTTAAATAGCCGTTTATATTACAGATTTAGAGCCGATAGGTTTTTGGGTAACTGCTCAATCTCATAATATAGAGGAGTTTGCTTTGACGGATCAAGGGATTGGCTTTGTTATGCGAGGCTTGCTTCCTTGACTGCTGTTGCTGTCATCATCCCCCAAAACCAATCGATTTTGTATCGTTCGATCGCAATTTCTGACAATCCCTCATCTCGCATCATCGCTTGAAATTCAGCGACTCCATAAGTATGGAAATGAGCAGGGTTGAAACATCGCAAGAAAAAGTCACACGCCTTGGAAGTTAGATAATCATAACACCAATCTGTAATCACTAGACGACCATTGGGTTTAAGAACTCTTTTTGCTTCTTGAAGTGCTTGGGATGGATCTCGAAAAAAATGAAATGCACTGGTTGAAACTACTAGATCAAAATAGTTGCTGACAAAAGGCAAATTATCAGCACTACCTACTTTTAAATCTACAGACTCAGGTAGCTTCTGTTTAGCAATTGCGAGCATTTCGGCAGAGGTATCAATTCCAATAATCTCTATTTTTGGAGACACTTGCAACAGACGCTGGATTAAAACTCCGGTTCCACAACCAAGGTCTAAAATACGTTCCCCTTGGTTGATTTCTAAACGGTTGAGTGTTTCCCCAATTGTGGCATTGACATAAAATGACCAACGACTATCATATCGTTTTGCAAGGCGAGAATATTCTGTTTTAACTGGATCTGAGTACATATTTTTTAATTAGAAGGAAGAAGGAAGAAGTCACCCCCCCCTGCCCCCCCCAAGGGGGGAAATTCAGGAAGAAGGAAGACATTATATTGATGAAGCTTCGGAACAATCTTATTTACCTTTTGCTTTCGCCGCCCTAGACTCCACGGTAAATCCTGGAATATCTGCCAATTCTGTTTCGCTCAAACTGTATTGTTCACAAACCAAACTCAGGCGAGTCCCAGGACTTGTTACTGCATTAACAGAATGGGTCAAGTCTCCTTGGAAATACACCAGCGTGTTTGCTTCCGGCTTAATTTGCCCGACTTGTTTTTTGTGACAGCGCAACAGCAACTCGCCGCCTTCGAGATTTGTCGGCACTTGGACGTACAAAACGCTGACTGTTGCAGGAGGTTCAACTGTTTTGCAGTACGATCGCAAAGATCGATCGATATGCGGATCGACGCGGGAACCTTCTTTCAGCAGCAGAGGGTTGAGGTAAAAAGCATTGCAAGCTGGCTGCAAGGCTTGGTCTAGATAGGGTTTGAAGAAGGGAAATTTCTGTTCGACTTGTGCAATTTCTGAACGTTGAAACACGAGTGAAAAGCCTTTTGTACCGATGAAGTCGCGGTTGAGGTTATTGATGGCAAAATAAGGAGATGCCAGAATTGCTCCTCGCAAATCGTTGAGGTAAGTAGTGGAGAAAGCGTTAGGATCTTTGCTATGGTATTTCAAGGCATTCAATAGATGTGCGATCGATCTCCAGAATACACGCAATCAATATCCGCTTGATATCAAATCCTTTTGCATTGGAATGATATAAACGGAGGAGACGAGACGGAGAAGAGGAGACGGAGAAGAGGAGACGGCAGTGCCGTGTCCCAACCGCGATAGATCGTAGGGAACCGGCACAGCCGTCTCCACTTATACGTCACCTATTAAGCGTGTCGTCTCCTCCCTTTATATAATTACAATGCAAAAGGATTTTATATAAAACGGATATTGATTGCGTGTTTT
>JANPMV010000040.1:0-10363 GCA_031427135.1 Cyanobacteria bacterium VAR_87_metabat_62
CATTGGACGGCGGGTCGCCGGCACGGCCGCCCTGGTAATTGGTGAGACCGACGTGGATGCGCCCGCCAAGAAAAGTGCCGGTGGTCAACACCACGCACCGCGCCATGAACCGCAAACCCGTCTGGGTGATGACTCCGGTGATGCGCCCACCCTCGACGATCAAGTCGTCCACCGCCTGCTGGAAAATGCGCAGCGTCGGCAGCTCGCCGAGCAGCGTGCGCACCGCCTGCTTGTACAGCACGCGGTCGGCCTGCGCGCGCGTGGCGCGCACCGCCGGGCCCTTACGTGAATTCAGAATGCGGAACTGGATACCAGCGCGGTCAGCAGCGCGTGCCATAAAGCCGCCGAGTGCGTCGATCTCCTTGACCAGGTGACCCTTGCTATCAAATTTGCCAGCACCAATAATTACGGAAACGCCCGCACCTGTATCAAATTTGCCAGCACCAACCATTATTCAAAATCCAACGCCTGTATCAAATTTGCCAGCACCAACCATTATTCAAAATCCAACGCTTGTATCAAATTCCCCAGCACCAACCATTACGGAAACGCCCGCACCTGTATCAAATTCCCCAGCACCAACCATTACGGAAACGCCCGCACCTGTATCAAATTTGCCAGCACCAACCATTAGTCAAAATCCAACGCTTGTAGTATCAAATTTGACAGCACCAACCATTACTCAAAATGCCACGCCCGCACCAGCAACAGTCTCGCCTCCGGCACTTTCACTCAACCAGATACCTGTTGTGCCTGCTGCCTCGCCGATCGATCTCGCACCGATACCAACACCGGATCTCGCAGTCAGCCAGCAGCCGATCGCAAATCCTTTATTTTCCCCCAGCTTGCAACAGCAAAACCAGCTAGCTAATTCCTTGCAACAGCGCAATTCACCTGCCGCGTCTCCGAATCTTGAGGCTTCCAAGTTGCCACCCAACCTCAGCAGCGTGATTTTTCCCGTAGAGGACAGATTTACCAGCGAGTTTGTCGATTACCTAAATTTGCCATCAACAAATACGATCGCCAGCCTAGAAGATGCCCAAAATACCCTTCGCGCCGTCCAACAAGCCACAGGCATCAAACCAGCCCTCGTCTATATGAGCTTTGTCCCCAAGGGTTCTACGCTCGATCGGCCCTACAACAGTTCGCCCCTGTTGCGCGTAGAACAGCAAATTCAAGGCTCTGACGAACTGGAACTGATGGCGATCACCCCCGAAGGCGTGCCCGTTCGAGCGCGCATCTCTGGAACCTCTCGCGCCCAGGTAATGGAAGCTGTTCGGAGATTTCGCAACGAACTAACTAATCCGGTAAAGCGCAATACTAAAAGTTATTTACCCTCTTCTCAGCAGCTATACCAGTGGCTGGTAGCGCCACTCGAAGCAGAGTTGCAAGCCAAAGGCATTCAGAATTTATCTTTTATCTCAGATATGGGGTTGCGATCAATACCGATGGCCGCCCTGCACGACGGCAAAGGCTTTCTGATAGAGCGTTACAGTGTTGGCTCAATGCCGAGTCTGAGTTTGACAGATACCAGCCCCACCAATTTCAAAAATACCCAAGTTTTGGCAATGGGGGCGTCGCAATTTCCAGATATGAGTCCTTTACCTGGGGTGGAAATAGAAGTATCCACCATCACCCCACAGCAGTGGCCTGGCAAGTCTTTCTTGAACCAAGCTTTCACGCTGACCAATTTGAAATCGCAGCGCCAGCAGCAGCCTTTTGGGATCATTCACTTGGCTACTCACGCCGAATTTCGATCGGGAGATATCACCCAATCCTTTATTCAATTGTGGGATACTAAATTGCGTTTGGATCAGTTGCGGCAAATGAATTGGCACAGCCCGCAAGTTGAAATGTTAGTTTTGAGCGCTTGCAGGACTGCTGTGGGCGATCGTAATGCCGAATTGGGCTTTGGCGGGTTAGCGGTGAAAGCCGGGGTAAAATCGGCTCTGGCGACTCTGTGGTATGTCAGCGACGAGGGCAGTTTGGGATTGATGGCGGAGTTTTACGGGCAGTTGAGAACTGCTCCGATTAAAACAGAAGCGCTGCGGCAAGCCCAATTAGCGATGTTGCGCCAAAATGTCCGCATTGAAGGGGGAATGCTGCGTACTTCTGCTGGTAATGTGCCGCTACCCCCGGAATTAGCCTCCACCAAAACTCCGAATTTCTCCCATCCCTATTATTGGTCGGCTTTTAGAATGATTGGCAATCCTTGGTAACTGGCAAATTGTACGATAGTTCGAGGGGGCGATCCAATAGCTGCAAGCTTCGCGATCGGACGATCGAACTACATCGCTACCATTCATCTACCCAGAATTGCCACAAAAATTCCAAATCTCAAACCCAAAACTCCCGAACCCCAGTACGATCAAGTAGTTAGCATAAACTAAAAACATTACCGGAGTAATTTTTATGGATCTGGTCGTACTCCAGAACTGGCTGGACAACATCTCCTTTGCCGTTTTGTTCTCAACAATGCTCATTTACTGGGTTGGCGCCGCATTTCCCGGCATTCCCTACTTGGGCGCTTTGGGAACCGCAGGAATGGCCGTCGCCAATTTGTCGATCGCCGCCTTACTCGGTTCTCGCTGGATAGAAGCCGGCTACTTCCCTCTCAGCAACCTCTACGAATCCCTATTTTTCCTAGTTTGGGGAATCACCGCAATCCACCTATTCGCCGAAAACATGAGTCGATCGCGCTTAGTAGGAGTAGCCACATCCCCCGTAGCAATGGCAATTTCCGCCTTTGCAGCCCTGACTCTGCCCGCAACCATGCAATCGGCTGAGCCCCTAGTGCCCGCCCTCAAGTCCAACTGGCTGATGATGCACGTTAGCGTCATGATGCTCAGTTACTCGACTTTAATGGTAGGAGCATTACTGGCGATCGCATTTTTGATCGTCACCCGCGGCCAAAAAATCGAACTCACCGGCAGTTCCTTCGGCACCAACGGCAACCGCAACGGCAACTACCGCCTCCAACGCCCTCAAAACCCCGAACCTCAAATTTCAGGAACAGTCGCCGACAGCGCCTTAGCATTCAGCGAACCGTCTTTCAACTCCAACAACAATGGTTTGGGCACCACCGCAGTCCTCGAATTAGCAACCATTCAAACCGCATCAACCGCCCAAACTCAAACCGCAGAACTTCTCTCGCCCCAGCGCTTGAATCTAGCATCCACTCTTGATAACATTAGCTATCGCATCATCGGTTTAGGATTCCCTTTACTGACTATTGGGATTATTGCCGGCGCGGTTTGGGCCAACGAAGCTTGGGGATCGTACTGGAGTTGGGACCCGAAAGAAACTTGGGCGCTGATTACTTGGTTGGTATTTGCTGCCTACCTGCACGCCCGCATCACTCGCGGCTGGCAAGGAAGAAGCCCAGCAATTTTAGCCGCCACAGGTTTCGTGGTAGTTTGGATTTGCTATCTAGGTGTTAATCTGTTAGGCAAAGGTTTACATTCCTACGGTTGGTTTTTCTAATTTCCGAGCCACCAATCGGTAACAGAATCAGAGTACAAATCTAAGCAGGGGCGGGTTTATGAGATTGTAAATTATGGGCAATTATTCGCAGGTTTACCCGCCCCTACAAAATTTAACATCATACAATACCGATCGTTGGTCAACGATATCACTCCTTCTTCCCTCTTCCCTCTTCCTTCTTCCTGAATTTCCCCCCTTGGGGGGGCAGGGGGGGTTGACTTCTTCCCTCTTCCCTCCTCCTTCATTAAAATGACAATTGATATGGACGACTCGCAAATATTTCTCAAAGAAGACGATGTTTTGTCTGCTCCTACCAGCGCTTTGATGTATCAATGTACCTTCAAAGTTAGCGAATTTACGACTATCATGCAGTCAAGATTACTCGAAGAAAAATTATTCTCAGATGGCATAGATTGCGATCTCTTAAGTTCCGGGAAAGCCTGGACAAAAGGCAAACTGAGGATGCGTCTGGAGTTCTGCCCGATCGAACCTGAAGTAAAAGAACAAAAAGCCCTTCCTGCCGCCCCGGAAGAATCAGACACTGCCCAAAACTACGGCGAAGATAGCTCACAGCCAACCGATAAAGATGAGCAATTAAATCTCAGTGACTCAACACAAATAAGTAATAATTTTCCTATTTCTAGGTATCCAGACAGCCACCCCCACAGTGTAGGAATGTGGAGCTAATCTGCTACTTAGGAGACAGGGGGAAGGGGAATATTTTGGATTTTTAAGTTGAGAGTTCTGAGTTGAGGATCTTAGGACTGCATCCTTCATTCTAATGACTAATATCCATTCCGGTTCCATCGGAATTAATATTACCCGAGATCGGGACACGGCAGTGCCGTGTCCCTACGCTAGATTAATTGTAGGGAAACGGCACTGCCGTGTCCTCTATATCATTCCGGCGCAGCCGGAATTGATATAATTTCCCGCTATTTGTGAAAAACTGCTCTCATGGCTGAATCTGCCAATTGGACACACCTCCACGCTCAACTGCACCGGACGCTGCTGCATCGACAAATATTGCCCTCAAATCAGGGATTGTTAGTAGCAGTATCCGGCGGACAAGATTCTTTGTGTTTAATTAAATTACTGCTCGATTTGCAGCCAAAATGGGGCTGGAATCTAGCAATTGCTCACTGCGATCACCGCTGGCGTTCTGACTCGGAAGCCTCGGCAAATCATGTAGAAAATTTAGCTAAAAATTGGGGAATAAGCTATAATTTGCAAACAGCCTCGGACATCCCTAAAAGTGAAGCAGCCGCGAGACAGTGGCGATATCAAGCTTTAACCGAAATTGCGATCGCCCACAACTACCCCTACATTGTCACAGGCCACACAGCCAGCGATCGCGCCGAAACTCTCCTCTACAACCTGATTCGCGGGAGTGGCGCCGACGGACTTTCTGCACTCACCTGGATGCGCCCCCTACCCGATTTTCGATTGGAAAATCTGGATGAAAATCCCCAATTCAAAATCTCTTTAGTTCGTCCGTTACTGGAAATAACTCGATCGCAAACAGGTCAATTTTGTCAAGAGCAAAAACTACCAATTTGGGAAGATTCCACAAATCAAGACTTCAAATATGCCCGCAACCGCATTCGATCGGAATTATTGCCTTATTTAGAAACTCATTTCAACCCAAAAGCCCAACAAGCCCTAGCTCAAACAGCCGAACTCCTGCGCGCCGACGTAGAATATCTCGAACTTGCAGCCAGCGACTTGCTACAGCGAGCAATATCTCCAATTGCAGACAGCCAGCAGGTAAATTTTCAACTTCCCGTCAAGTTAAATCGCCTGATTTTGCGAGAAGCACCCCTTGCCTTGCAGCGGCGAGCAATGCGGCAGCTACTGCAACAAATATTACCCTCAGCACCCAGCTTTGAAAGCGTAGAAAAACTAACCAGCTTAATCGTAGCGCCCAACCGATCGCAAACCGATCCATTTCCAGGAGGAGCGATCGCCCGAGTTGAAAATTCTGCGATAATTTTGGATATTAAACTTTAAGCCGTCATTAAACCCGAAAGAGCTTGTCGCAAGTCAGAAACTACGCGATCTTGCTGCTCACCAGTCTCCTGCACCCGATCGAGTTCCGCCGCCGCCCCTTCTAGTTTTTGGCGTAGCGCCTTCAAATTATCCTGCACCGGCTGCAACATTTCTTGATAAACATTTACCCGGCCCCACAGTTCCGCCACTGCACCTTTCTGGTTAAACAAATTCTGCTCTAACTGCTTGAGTTCGTAGCGTTTCGCCTCACTTTCGGCATTTTGGCGGTTGACATTGGCCTCAATTTGAGATATTGAATCCCGCACCTGCTGAATTTCGTTTTCCAGCCTTTGAAATTCTTCGCTTTGCTGCTGGCGCACAGCATTGAGCTGTGCGACGATCGGCCCCAAATCAATATTTCCTGGCTCTTGTTTTGAAGCATTAGCAGTACCCAACCTGCGCCACAGCACCGCCTGATGCTGCTTCAAAACATCCTCCCGTTCCTGCAAGCGGAGGCGCTGTCCCACCAGAGTTTCGTTCAGCATCTGATAGCTTTCGAGTTCATCTGCCATTTCATTTTCCAAAGCCATGCGATCGTACTCCGAAGCCGCTTGAATTTTCGCTTGCAGCTCCTCGATCGTCTCGCGCTGGAGAGTCAACTCCTCCTCTTGATCGTTAACAAACCGGAACACCTTTTCCAAATCCTGTTGCAGGTGTTGCACCAGCCCCTGCAAATCCTCAACCGACATCTTCTCCAGAGCTGACACATCTACTCTCTGCTCAGTAACCGGAGCCCCCGAAGCAGAGGCGAGTCCAGAAAGTTGCTGGTACAGATCCTCAACAGCCCGCACTTGCAAAGACATCGATTCAGCCCGATCTTGCTTAGCGGTGAGGGTACTTTGCTGCCCTTTGAGATCCGCCCGAGCTTGCCCCAAAACATCTTGAGATTGATACCACTCCTGCCAGCGACTTTGGAGACTCTGCAAAAGTCGATCGACCTCTTCTTGCTGCTGCTGAGCATTTGCCCGTTTTTGCTCCAACTGCTGCCAGTGAACGTCCAGAATTGCCTGCTGAGCCCCCACAACACCAAAAGACAGATTCAGTTGTTCCCGCACCCCTTGGGCCGAAGCAATTGCCCCTCCCAGCTTCTTCATCAACCCCTGAATCCTCTGGGTCTGCTGCTCATCAACCACCGCCCCCTGCGCTACCTGAGACTGCTGAGTCGCCACTTGCTGCTGCTCACCCCGCAACTGTTCCCAAGCCGTCTCAATTTCCGCACGAGAGCGATCGACCTCTTCTCGCAGTCGGTTAGCTTCATCACGAGTATTTTCAATTTCCGAGCGCTGAGCCTCCAGCCGCTCCAACTCGTCTTGCATTTGAGCCAACTGTTCTTCCCGGGCTTGCATTTCCATTTCCCGGCGATTGAGTTCCTGACTCGAAAACGTCAGAGAAGCCTTCCACTGTTCAATTTCCTCTTCCTTATCCTTAGACTTGTCCTGCAAGCGCGAGAAAGTTTGGAGAATGCTCACCAACTTGCTAGCCGCCTCCTGAATCCGCTGCACTTGCTTGCTAGTGCTCAACTCAACCAGCACCAGGGTGCCGTCGTTAAACTTATTGGCTTCCTCAACTGGGATTGCGTCATCACCCGGTACGGCGCTCCAGTTGTATTCGCTCCGCTGACAAGCTAACAGTTTCAGTTCAGCCTTACCGCCACCGAGACCAAAGCCGCTTCTCTGTTTTTGTACTTCCGCTAGATACAGCACACTAATAGTCCTCTATGAAGGTGTCGTTTTCCCAATCCGCCCATAGCGTCCTTTTTCAACTTTTTTTGTTTCACTCACGCACAGCACTACCTCACTCTAGAGCATCCAGAAAGCACTGCCGCCACCAGTTTTCTTTCCCGAATCAGAGAGCAGTATCAATGCCGCTTCATTAAAGACTAGCTCTCACTGCGGGGACTGCCATAGCCCAAAGCCGAAAAAGGTGGGTCAGTCAAAAAACTTTTCTAATGATTGTACCAGGCTTTAGTTGCGGGTCGATCGCACTTGTAGGCGCGATCTGGCACTTGTGGTGACCCAAAGCGGACGTCGGTGCCGGCGGACTAGGGATTTGAACCGCGCTGACTTAGTACGAGAATGACCATCGCCTGCGACTTTCGCCACGGGCGAGCAAAAAGGTCGATCGGCAGTGAGGGTTTTCCTGACAATTGCTAACAAAGGTTCATGTTTAACTGCACTTGACACTCCCCGACCTAAAGGTACGGGGATTCTTGGATCAACCAGTCGGCTTGCCCGTTGATGTCACCACCAACGAGTAGAGGTCGGTCTGTCCCCAAGCGTTAATTTCGGTGTGCCCCACCGTATTTAAAATAATTCCTGTCTGCCTCAGTCCTTTCGATAGAATATTCAAAGCTGCGTTGTGGTCGCGGTCTAACACCGTACCACAACTACAAATATGAGTCCTGACTGATAGCGACTTCTGAACACGATTCCCACAACTTGAACAATCTTGGGAAGTGTACTGAGGAACAACAGCAACAACTGTTTTGCCGTACACTTTCCCAAAATATTGCAACCATTGAGCGAACTGTGACCATGCTGCATCGCTAATTGATTTAGCAAGCTTATGGTTTTTTACCATATTCTTCACTTTTATGTCTTCGTAGGCTACAAAATCGCTAGATTTCACTACACACAACGCCGTCTTAATGGCGAAGTCTTTGCGCTGCCTACTGACTTTTAAATGTTTCCTTCCTAACCTGTTGATCGCGCCTTTGCGGTTGCTGGAACCTTTCTTTTTACGAGAAACTCGTTTCTGCAACCGTTTTAAAGCTTTTTCGCTTTTACGGAGATGTCGAGGATTCGGAACTGTTTCACCGTTGCTGTCGGTGTAGAAATGATTTAATCCCACATCTATCCCAATAGCCTTACCAGTCGGAATTACTGATTCTGCCCGCTCTACATTTATACAAAACTGAGCGTAGTAACCATCGGCGCGTCGTACAACTCTAACTCGTTTAATCTCGGTAGGCGCATAGAAGTGCAAGTCCCGACTGCCGAGCAACTTAAATGTTCCAGCAGCAAAACCGTCGGTGAAAGTCAGACACCTTTTATCGGTAGAAAGCTTCCAGCCTGATGTCTTGTATTCTACAGAACGAGTATGTTTTTTGAATTGCGGATATCCCTTTTTCCCTGGTTTCTTAGCCTTGCAATTCGAGAAGAAACGTTGGATAGCAAAAATGGCACGTTCAGCCGAAGCCTGACGCGCCATTGAGTTAAGTTTAAGAGCCCATTCAAACTCTTTCGCCATGATGGCGCATTGTTTGTAGAGGTCAAGTAGCTTAACTCCCTGATTGTCGATCCAGTATCTAAGAGCTTTGTTTCGGACAAACTGCGCTGTGCGGATCATTTCGTCGATGACCCGGTACTGCTGTGGCTTGCCTTTTAACTTCATCTCTAGTACAATCATGGAATCATTCTATCACGTTTACTAGCAATTGTGGGTATAACTCGACTGATTCAATAATCTTTACACTCGAATTAAATCCGGCCACTGAAGAAGGGGCTTTAGACCCAGTTTCTTGGTAATTTTCTGGTTTAAGACCCAACTCAACCTACAAGACCAACAGCGCACGGTCAACGTCAAAACTCTGGCGATCGAAGACTTGAACCCGTCGAGAATGCCCGCTACTGATCGTCGATCGCCCCTGCAATTGTGCGATGTTGATTCTACGAGTTTAGCTCAATAGCTTTCCTCCCCGCACTCTGCATGGGCGATCGATAATCAGTAGCGGGATCAAAGCGCCTCCCTCAAGGGGGTTCTCCCTGCCCCCTATATCAACAATTATCTTTGCTTTCAAGACTAAGTTTCAAGCATGGTATGATTATCGCATGATTACAGCCTATAAATACAAATTACGTCCTAACTCTTCTTGGCTTGCCAATCAATTTGATGAGTGGCTTAACTTGTGGTGGATGCAGTATAACAACTATAGGCTGGTAGAGCGTTTTAACAGCTATGAGTCCACTCGTCGTTGCCCTGTCAATTCATGCCAAGATTGTATCATGCAGTATTGCTCCCCTACTCGAACAGCCCGATGATTACTGGCAAAAGCGAGACCTACTCAATACCAAAAAGCTATTCCCTGAGTACAAAGAAATTTATTCTCAGGTATGGCAGAATTGTGTTGAGAGAGTTAAAAAAGCTTTTGACCGATAATATATAAAGGCTGACCAAACTGGTCATTCAGGCAAGCCAAAAGTTAAAGGTAAAGGTAAATATCATAGTTTCACCTGTAGCCAGATGAAACAGGACTGCATCAAAGGTAATCGCATCACGTTACCCAAAATCAGTGACGTGAAGATGATATTGCACCGTCCTATTTCGGATGGATTTAAAATCCCAAATGCTCAGATTGTTAAAGCTGGTGATGATTACTATGTCACTTTAACTTTACAAAAAGAGGCGATCGTACCAACAATCAGCCATGATGTCAATCTTGATGCAGTTGGTATTGATATGGGAGTAAAGGATTTCTGGATTACCAGTAATGCTGATACTCTAACCATTCCTCAGTTTGCTAGTCAAACCCAAAAGGATAAAAAACTGCGAAATATATCTGTCTCTCGCAAAAAGAAAGGCAGTAATAGCAGACGAAAAGCTGTAAAACGCCTTGCTAAACATTATCAAAAAATAGCAAGGCAATGCAAAGACTTTCACGATCAAAACGGCATCGCAATTACTCGATAAGTATGATGTGATTGGCTTTGAAGATTTGAATATGAAAGGTTGGACAAAAACTAGGATAGGCAAGTCCGCGTTGCTGATTAGGAGTATGATTTGCCTCCGAAATTTAGTAGGGGCAATTCATGAATTGCCCCTACTCAGCGAG
>JANPMV010000041.1:0-139193 GCA_031427135.1 Cyanobacteria bacterium VAR_87_metabat_62
TAAAATGCAGCCGGTGGGGGATCGACTTCGAGGCCCAGGCTTTTCAGTCCCGGCACCAGGGTGTCACGCCGTTCCTGATAGATCTTGCGTAGGCCGTCCGTGACGGAATCATCCAATCCCAGCGCCGTGATCCCTGCGGCCTGCACTGCTTCGGTCTCCTGGTGTGAGTAATATTAATAATTCCGATGCTACCGGATTTGATATAACCACTAACCAATAACCAATAACCAATAACAACCAACAACTAACAACTGACTAATGACTACTGACGGTTTTCTCAATCTCAACAAACCTGCGGGCATGACATCTCACGACTGCGTGGGGCGAGTGCGCCGACTCTTGAAACTGAAGCGAGTCGGACACGGAGGAACCCTCGATCCTGCTGTTACTGGTGTTTTGCCGATCGCCCTAGGCAGAGCCACCAGACTGCTGCAATTTCTCCAACACCACAAAACTTACCAAGGTACGATTAGGTTTGGTTTAACTACCGCTACCGACGATTTGGAAGGAGAAATTATCTCTTCTCAACCGTCACCGGATTTAACTTTAGAAAAGGTGCAATCTGCACTGCCGAAGTTTATCGGAAAAATCGAGCAGTTTCCGCCGAGTTTTAGTGCGGTTCAGGTGGGAGGAAAACGCCTTTACGAGTTAGCTAGAAAAGGCGAAACGGTGGAAGTTGCTGCTAGGAATGTCGAGGTTTTTCGGCTGGAAATCTTAGATTGGCGATCGGGGGATTTTCCGGAATTGGATTTGTCGATCGCCTGCGGGGCCGGTACTTACATTCGGGCGATCGCGCGGGATTTGGGCGCTATGCTGAATGCAGGCGGTACTTTGGCTAATTTGACTCGCACCGAAAGCAGCGGTTTCTCGATCGAGCAAAGTCTCAGTTTTGAACAATTAGAACTGCAATTGCAGGAGGATAAATTCTGCCCGATTTTGCCATCAGCGGTTTTGGGGCATTTAGGGGCGATCGTCCTTTCTCCTGAATATACTAAACGCTGGTTTCAAGGACAGCGCCTTCCGATTCCCGAAACGCCGATCGGGGAAGAGGAAGAAAGCAGGCAAAATCCACCCCAACCTCCCTATCCCTTGCAAGTTTACGATCGAGATGGTAATTTTTTAGGTATCGGTCAAGTAGCAAACTCAGAGACAAATACCATCTTGTCTCCTCAAATTGTGTTTTAGCTATCAAAGAGGTAAAAATGAAAATAGGTATAATTGGCGCAGGAAATGTTGGCGGAACTCTGGGACGCATCTTAACTAAAAAAGGTCATCAAATTGTATTTGGCGTCAGAGACCCGCAGAGTTCTAAAGTGAAGGCTGCTGTAGAATCTACAGGAGGTAAGGCACTAGCAGCTACCGTTCAGGAAGCTGCAAGTCACGGAGAAGTTTTGATATTAGCTACGCCTTGGAATGCCACCCAAGATGCGTTAGCCGCTGCGGGAAATTTGACTGGCAAAATTATTATTGACGCTACGAATCCGATCGCAATGACTCCCGCTGGACTTGCTGCCGGATTGACGATCGGCTACACTACTTCCGCCGCCGAAGAAATTGCTCAATGGGCACCAGGAGCGCTGATTGTTAAAGCTTTTAACAACATTGGTGCAAGCTGTTTTGAAAATTTGCAGTTCGGCTCGCAAACAGCAACTACTTTTATTTGCGGAGATGATGTAGAGGCGAAGAAAATTGTCACTAATGTCGCACAAGACATCGGATTTGAGGTGATTGATGCGGGAGATTTGAAGCAAGCTCGATTGCTAGAACCGCTGGGGATGCTGTGGATTCACCTAGCTTATAGTGGCATGGGACAAGATTTTTCGATTAATCTAATCAAGCGCTGAGGTCAAAATTGTGAAAATATTGCTGATCGGATTAATCCGAGGCTACAAAATGGGGATTTCTCCTTATTTGCCTAACGCCTGTAGATTTCACCCAACTTGTTCGCAATATGCGATCGAAGCCATAGAAAGATTTGGGGTAGCCCGGGGCTCGTCGATCGCAGTTAAGCGGATTTTGCGCTGTCATCCTTTTCATCCTGGGGGTTACGATCCAGTACCTCCCAAAGATAGCGAGGGGAATTAGTGATTAGTTAGAAGCAGGATTTTATTGATTAGTTAACGGTGCAAATAGGCATTGCATCCTCATGGCTTAAACTCCCAAGGGGAATCACTCCCTGATGGGGTTAAACTCCGAGCATTAATTGTTTTTATTTACTAAAATTCAGTAATATTACTGTTCTCTTCCACAACTGGGCAGCTATATAATAGTAAAAACAGAGTACGGGGGATGCGAGTGAATATGTCTGATACCGCAATCGGGTACAAAATGTTGTCCCATACTCTGGCCGTGCTGAGCCAGAAACAAGCAACGGGGAAACTGCTGCTAGAGCAAGGGGAACAACAGTGGCAACTTTACTTTTTTCGGGGTAGTTTGGTTTATGCCACAGGAGGAGCGCACAGAGCGAGGCGCTGGTACAGGGCGATCGGGCAACACTGTCGAAATTTTCAAGTCGATCTCAGAGACCTTGATGCTGCGGAACTGTGGGAATATCAACTAATAGAGCGAGGGGTAGCTGCCAGCGAAATGAGCTTGGAACAAGCTAAGGCGATCGTCCAAAGCAGCGCTTCGGAAGTGTTCTTTTCTCTAATCGGTCAATCGGGTTTGCGCCGGGAGTGGCGTCCGTCCGAAAAATATGTTTCTAAAGTAATCTCTTCTTTGCTGGTGTCTTTAACGGAAGTAGAGCAGATTCTGTGTTCTACAGAACAAATTTGGCAGAAGTGGAAAGCAATGGGTTTGTGGCTGGTAGAGCCCGAACAAGCACCGCTTTTAAAATCCTCGGCCCAGTTGCAGGAAAATCGATTTAGTTCTAATTCTTTGATCGCATTAGCCAACGTATTTAATGGCGAAAATACTCTTTGGGATATTGCATTTAAGAAAAAGCAGTGCGTGACAGTGGCAACTCGCGCTTTAGTTAATTACATGAAGCAGGGTTTAGTAAATTTCCGAACAGTACCAGACTTGCCCTCGCCTATAGAACAGTGGCGCCTGGCCGCGGCGATGGCTGGGCCTGGTCGCCCTTTGATTGCCTGTATCGACGACAGTCCGACAGTATGCGAATTTTTAGAGCAAATTTTATTGCCGGCGGGGTATCGAGTCCTAAAAATTCAAGACCCGATGCAGGGAGTGGGGATCATCGCCAAACACAAGCCTGCTTTAATTTTTATGGACGTGGTGATGCCGAAGACAAACGGCTTTGCTTTGTGCAATTTTTTGCGAAAAACACCGACTTTTCGGGAAACTCCGATCGTGTTTTTGACCGGTCAAGACAGTATAATTGACCGCACGCGAGCGAAATTGACAGGTGCTTCCGATTTTTTGAGCAAGCCGCCCAATCCCGAACAGGTTTTGCAAATAGCTGACAAGTATTTGAAGGTAAAAGGCGATCGCCACCCTTTAGCAATTCGCCGGCACGATTTACTGAATTCGCAGCAACTTACCTTGGCAAATTCTTAAACCGAAATTAATGAACACGAGAACTCCTTGTAGGGTGCGTCAGGAACTGACGCACCCTATACTTATTGTAAAATAAAGACGCAATCGAATTTAAGATAATTAATTATGAGTAATGTTACGATCGATCGCACTCCGCAGGTGAGCGTAGTAATTCCGGCTTATAACTGTGCGGATTACATCGGTGAAGCAGTAGACAGCGTACTGCACCAAACCTATACAGACTGGGAAATTATTGTAGTAGACGACGGTTCCAAAGATGAAACCAGATTAGTTTTAGAGCAATATGCCGATCGAATTCGCTACATTTACCAACAAAATCAAGGAGTGTCTATCGCCCGAAATCACGGCATTGAGCTAGCGCGAGGAGAATTCATCGCATTTCTCGATGCAGATGACTACTTTCTTCCCGACAAAATAGCAGCACAAATCGCTGTTTTTGCAGCTCAACCAAATATAGGAATTGTCCACAGCGGCTGGCGTCTAGTTAATAGTAAAGGCGAACCCCTAAAAGATGTCAAACCCTGGCAAAATGTGCCTAAATTAGACTTAGAAATGTGGCTGCGCTGGAAACCAGTATTACCCAGCGCGATGATGTTTCGCCGCCATTGGTTAGAGCGCGCCGGCGGTTTCGATCCTCGATTTCCACCAGCCGAAGATACAGATTTAGCGCTGCGTTTAGCTTTAATGGGATGCGAAACAGAATGGCTGCGACAAGTAACGGTTTGCTATCGCCAGCACGAACAAAGCGCCATGTACAAAGGTTTACCGCAGGCTAAATCTCTCGCCGCAGTCATGGACAATTTTTTTGCGCGCCCCGAATTGCCGGATAAAATACGTTTGCTGGAAAAGCAAATTAAGTACAGTACCTTAGTTTGGATTGCTTGGTATTTGCACCGCACCGGTCATTCCCTTGAAATGGTACAATTTTTGCAGCGTTCGTGGAATTATACGCCTTATTTGCCTGTGGAAACAGTAATTAATTGGGCGGAATGTTTTGCCGAATTTTCGCAGGATGCGGGAAATGAATTCGATGCGGATTTATTAGCTAAGTCTCCTGAATGGCAGAAGTTAATGCAGTGGGTAATTCTCGGTACGCCTGTATGATTCGGCGGTTGAAACCGCTTCTACAAAAACGAAGTCCGCCTCCGCGGACTAAGAAATAAACGGGGTTTTTAAGTCGGATTTAGTATACAGTCCTCATTGACTTAAAGCTTGAAGAGAAGACTCTCAATTACAAATAGGCGGCACCGCCCCCGGGCTGTAAGGCACAACAGTCGCAGAATTCGCCACTAATTCCACCTCACCTTTAGGATTAATTATCCAGCCTTGAGCCTCAACCAACTCCTGGGCGGCATCAAAATTATCCTCGCTGCTGCTACTAACTCGATCGCTGGGACTAGGCGGCAAACCGCCGCGCCCGGTAATCACAAACCGACTTGCTCTTTGGCCGCTAGTTTGACAGCCTCGCGCCGGCTGCGGTGGCACTCCGGGGGTTTCAGGTTGATTTAACCCTTTTACCGGGTCAATATCGGGAGTTTTGAGTTCAACATTGCCGTCAATTCCTAATTCTGAACTGGCGTCGATATCGCTGTCAAAAGAGCGAAAAATACCTTGGGTATTAATGATAATATTTCCGCCCCGGCCTCGGATAGCATTGGCGCGGATATCGCTATTTTCTAAAGCAGCTACAGTCCCAGCTTCGATATTAATATTGCCGCCAGTCGCAGTCCCAGACGCATTTGTAGTAATTTGACTGTTGCGGCGGAGTTGCAGATTTCCAGTTTGCACAGTGATATTGCCAAAATTTCCGGCTTGAGTTGTGGCTTTAATTGCGCCGCTATCTAAACGAATTGAGTCGGCTGCAATTCTCAAGTTTCCAGCCGCTCCTTGGCCGTCAGCACTGACAGTAACTTGGGCGCTATCTCGGACGATTAACTGCCCGGTTGTAATATTTAAATTGCCGCCTGTACCTGTGGCATCTTTCCCCGTACTGGCAAATAATCCACTAGCAGAACCTTCGTTGTTACCGACGATGTTGGTATTGAATAGTGAAGCTCGATCGCTAAAATTGCGATCGCCCCCAGATAGAATAATTTGATCGGCAGCATTGACTGTCAAATTACCAGCTTGACCGCTGCTGCGAGTTGTGGCGATCGCCTGTCCGCCCCCTGTCGCCTCAAAAACATTAGCATTAATCGCGATGTTTCCCCCATCATATTCGTTCTGAGTTTGGGAGTTAACAACCGCTCCATTTGAGACTCGAAAAAAATTAGTATTAACCGTAATATCCCCACCTCGACCCCCCGCCCCTGGTTCTGTTGGAGCTAGCAAAGCGCTGGACGAATTATCTGAACCTACCCCATCAACTGTTACGAAATCAGCAGCATTGACTGCGATATTTCCAGCTCGCCCCAGCCCTTCAGTTCTGGTAACAATAACACCACCATTTGTCACTGATAGCGATCGAGTTGTGACGCGAATATTTCCGCCTTCTCCAACTCCTGTTAATTTAACGCTGCTGAACAAACCGCTGGATTGCTGGAATTGAAGCGGGCCAGAGGGTAAAGTAATTTCCTGTAACGGCCCCAATCCATCCAAAACAGTATCGTTGCGGACGTAAATATCGAGATTTCCTCCATTGCCACGTCCTTCTGTGCTAGCTGTAATTACAGCACCGTTTGTGAGTGAGAGGGAACCTGTCGAGAGATGAATATTGCCTGCATTACCCACTGCTCGATAATCTTCGACTCTGCTGTAGACGCCGCTGGAGTTCTCACCATTCCCACCGTCAAAGGAGATTGAATTGCGAATGCGAAGGTTAACATTGCCAGCATTTCCGTCTCCAAACGTGCTGGCTTTTACTAGAGCTCCATTAGTTAAAGAAAGCGTTTCGGCTGTGATATTAATATCACCTCCTACACCAACACCTCCGCCTCTCACGAGGTTGTACGTACCGCTGGGTATATCAATATTATCGATTCCATCAAACGAGACAGCCCCCGCCGCATTAACATCAATATTCCCCGCCAAGGCGTCAGGCGCACCAAATCCTTCCGCTATCCCCGCCCGCAGTTTACTTCCTTCTGTCATGTTCAAGTTACGTGCATTGACAGCAATACTCCCGCCACCTCCGGCGCGTACATTCACGTCAGCGCCGTTGGTGAGAGATATATCGGCTCTGGCTATTTGCGCGGGAACATTCAAACTCACATTGTTACCGGAGGCATTTAGCCCGATAGTTTCCCCGCCCGCAACGGCTGCGAGCTCTACTCGGCCTCCCGGTGCCTGGATTTTGCCGCCTTCCAATCTCACATCGCCCCCCGCAAGTATCAGACTGTTGCCCGATCGCACTCGCAGTCCAGCGGTCGATCGATTTACAATACTCCCGGGCTGTTGTCCGTACTGCAATCCCAGAGGAACATTAACTATTAGCAAAGGCGTATTTTGTGAAACATTTGCGGAGAATTCCCTGCCATTTCCAAACTGCACAGAACTCGCCGTAGTCGCAATAAACGAACCGCCGATATTTAATGAAGCGTTCGGCCCAAACACAATTCCGTTCGGATTGAGCAAAAATAAATTTGCACTACTCTTAGATTTAATTATGCCATCAATAGTAGAAATAGAGCCACCTGTAACGCGGCTGAAAATATTTTGGATATCTGTGGAATTGATAAAAGTCGCTCTTTCCCCTTTCAGAAGTGAGAATTCTTGAAAACTGTGAAATAGATTGTTTCCGGCTTGCGTTCCGCCCTGTATAAAGTTATTGTTATCGTTGACAATTACCGTAGTATTGACTGGTAGCGTGGCATCTGGGACAATTTCTGCGGTGCTGGGGGCGATCGTACTGAGGCTGCAAAATAGCGTAGTGAGGCATAATTTGCAAGTTTTTAGTTTCATTAATTAACTAATTTTAATTTTTTGATTAACCTCCGATTATACCATTGGGTGTATTAATTTTACATATTTTGACTGGATTTCAAAATTAATTTTTTTTTACGAACCGCGAAGACGCAGTACGCGAAGCGGCGCGTAAGCGCTAGGACACGAAGGAAGAGAAGAGAAATTGTATTACAATGCGAGATTATGCTCCAGTTTCTGCTTCTGTGAAAATTGGTGGCCACAGTTCGGAAATGGGCAATTCCCAACCGGGAAAAAGTTCCGGTAATGTCAAAATATCTGCATTTCCCAACACAATTGGTTCACCTGTCTGACGGTAAACTGTCACAGTTTCTTCATCGGGATCGATCAAGATGCCTACTTGCGATCCGAGCTCTATAAAATTTAGAATCTTTTTTTCTAGCGGTTTAATGCGATCGCTCTGTGATTTAATTTCTACTACTAAGTCTGGGACTAATTCTCCGAAATAACGCGGACTTCGCCGGAGACGTGCGGCCCGCACGAAGGAAACATCGGGTGCTGTGAGATTGGCATCTGGTAAAATAAAGCCGCCTGCGGAGTCAAAAACTCTTCCCAAGCGACGGGGATAGACCCAATTAGCTAGCAGCCAACTGAAAATTACACCAATTTCGCTTGATACAATATCTGACGGGCCCATAATTACAATTCTCCCACTTTCTAGTTCAACTTGGTAGTCTTGGCCGGCTTCTTGAAAAGTCTTTTGGACTATTTCTAAGTCTTTGAGTGTCATCATAGGATTTTAGATTTCAGATTTTGGATTGAAGAATTATTTGCGATGTTGGTTATTCCCTGGCTGAAAAGGAATTGCCGCAGCTACAACTTTTAGCTGCATTCGGATTGTGAAATCGGAAACCTCCGCCCATCAAGTCTTCTGAATAGTCTAAGGTGAGCTCGTTGAGATATTTTGATTGCTGGGGATCGATCGCGATTTGGATGCCTTCTGACTCGCAAACAGTGGCTGATGGTGCGATCGTATCTTCAAAACCCATTGTATAAGACAAACCGGAACATCCGCTCGATTCCACACCCAGGCGAAATAAAGCATCGGGATGAGAATGCTTTGATCTCAAGCGCTTTACTTCTGTGGCGGCTGTTTTACTCAGATTAATCATTAATTTTGGGAATGGGGGATTGGGAATGGGGAATTGGGGAATGGGGAATTGGGGAATTGGGAATGGGGAATTGGGAATTGGGGTTACTTATTGATGCGAATATTCAATTCCCTATGCTCTATTCCCTATGCCCTATGCCCCATTCCCAATTCCCAGAGTGAGTTACTTTGCCTTTTCTGTGCGGGAGTAATCGTCTTGAAATCTGACAATATCATCTTCTCCGAGATATTCGCCATTCTGCACTTCAATCAAAACCAGCGGGATGACTCCGGGATTTTCCAGACGGTGATTGACGCACTGAGGAACGTAGGTAGATTGATTGGTAAATAGAACTTGTTCAGTTTCACCGCAAGTAACTTTAGCAGTACCACAAACTACTATCCAGTGTTCGCTGCGGTGGTGGTGCATTTGCAGGCTGAGGCGGTGTCCCGGCTTGACTTCGATCCGCTTAATTTTGTATCCTGGGCCTTCTTCAAGTGTTGTAAAAGAACCCCACGGGCGTAATTCTGTAGCGGAAATTCCGTTGGGCTCAGCAGATGCGAGCAGAGTTAATGTTTGAGAAAGTTCTTGAGTTTGAACCATGATTTTTTACTCCTTCGGGATTGCTTGTTGAGGCCTTTAGTAAACGATGTTGGTTTTTGAGGTGAGCTAATTTGTTGTAGAAATCGAACCTCACCTGCGCGGACGGGTTAGCGAACTGTACATTTTACTGCGAAATCTGCTTTGCCCGATCGACCAGCCTTAACAACCATAGCAAAATCACTATAGTAGTTGTCACCTGTGATGGGTGCGATCGACCAAATCTACATCAAATCTTTATATGTGGTCGCTGTTTTGGAATTATTTAACCGCAGAGGGCGCAGAGGGCGCAGAGAAACAGAAGAGAGAAATCAATAATTTTGAGATAATTCATCTGCGTTCATCAGCGTTCATCTGCCTGTATCTGCGGTTAAAAAAAGAGAATTTTGCAACCGCAGATAACAATGGATGGACGCTGATGAACGCAGATGAAAAAAGAGATATGTAAATAATATTAAAGAGTGTTTAAGTATAAATATTTAGATCTTCGGGTTCCATAGTTAACTCAGCGGCTTTAACTATTTTTTCAGGCTCGATCGCACAAGCTTTGATTTTTTAGTGGATCTACCCAATGCAGTAGATCCACATATAATACATGATACTAGATCGATCGCCATCCCACGCTCGACTCTGGATCAAAATCTTTTCATCACTTTGAGAGACACATCAAAATGAACAACCACGGACTGCCACAAAAACAAGGCCTGTACGATCCGCAGTTCGAGCACGATGCTTGCGGAGTCGGATTTATTGTACACGTCAAAGGTAACAAATCTCACGAAATAGTCGAACAGGCACTGACAATTCTACTGAATCTCGATCACCGGGGTGCTTGCGGCTGCGAAGCCAACACCGGAGACGGCGCGGGCATTTTGATGCAGGTACCCCACAAGTTTCTCAAGAAAGCCGCAGCAGCCGAAAACATCGAACTTCCAGCAGCCGGAGAGTACGGGGTTGGGGCAATTTACTCGTCGCGCGATCGGACTCAACGGGAAAATGGCCAACGCATCTTTGCAGAAATCGCCGCCGAAGAAGGTTGTCCCGTGCTCGGTTGGCGCAGTGTCCCCACAGATAACTCGTCCCTGGGCGACACCGCCAAAGCCAGCGAACCTTTTATGCAGCAAGTCTTCCTGAGTCGCCCCGCAGGTATGGACGAGGCGGCTTTTGAACGAAAACTTTACGTCATCCGCAAACGCGCGCACAATGCGATCCGCCGGACTGACAAAGACCCATACTGGTATAATTCCACACTTTCTTGTCGGACGATCGTCTATAAAGGAATGCTGATGCCCGTGCAAGTCGGAGATTATTATCCCGAACTGCACGACCCCGACATGGAAAGCGCTCTAGCACTGGTTCACTCGCGCTTCAGCACGAATACTTTCCCAAGTTGGGAACGATCGCACCCTTACCGCTACATCGCCCACAACGGCGAAATTAACACGATGCGCGGCAACATCAATTGGATGAACGCGCGGCAATCGATGTTCGAGTCGGAACTATTCGGCGATGATTTAAAGAAAATCCCCAATTTAATCAATGTCGATGGTAGCGACTCGACTATCTTTGATAATGCTTTAGAATTGCTGACTTTGGCCGGGCGTTCTTTGCCTCATGCCATTATGATGATGATTCCCGAACCTTGGACAGCCCACGAGTCGATGAGTGATGAGAAAAAGGCTTTCTACGAATACCATTCTTGCTTGATGGAACCTTGGGATGGGCCTGCTTCGATCGCCTTTACGGATGGTACATCGATCGGGGCTGTTCTCGATCGCAACGGTTTGCGTCCTTCCCGTTACTGTATCACCAAAGATGACTTAGTAATTATGGCATCGGAAGCGGGAGTTTTGCCGATCGCACCGGAACGAATTCTTTCAAAAGGCCGTTTGCAACCGGGCCGGATGTTCCTGGTAAATACAGCAGAAGGCCGGATCATTTCTGATGAGGAAATTAAACATCAAATTGCCTCCGAACATCCGTATCGCGAGTGGATTGACAAGCACATGGTCGAGATTGCCCAACTCCCAGATGCGGAGGAAGCCAACCCCCCCAACCCCCCCAAGGGGGCTATGCCTTTATTGCAGCAGCAAATGGCTTTCGGCTACACCTTTGAAGAACTGCGGTTGCTGTTAGCACCGATGGCACGAGATGGAGTGGAAGCTGTCGGCGCGATGGGCGCGGATACGCCGTTAGCTGTTTTATCGAACAGGCAAAAATTGCTTTACGAATATTTCCAGCAACTGTTTGCTCAAGTTACGAATCCGCCCATTGATTCGATCCGCGAAGAGATTGTTACTTCTGCGGAAACAACGATCGGTTCGGAACGCAATTTGCTCAAGCCGGAACCGGAAAGCTGTCATTTAATTGAGTTGAAAACACCAATTCTCAGCAATGAAGAATTGGCGAAACTCAAACACGTTTCCCAAGGTAATTTCAAGTCGATTACGATACCAATTTTGTTTGATCCCAAAACTGGTGTAAAAGGTTTGGAACAAGCCTTAGAAGATGTGTTCGCAGCAGCCGATCGCGCGATCGCCTCTGGGGTAAATATTCTCATTTTGTGCGATCGGGGAATCGATGCCGAAAACGCTCCAATTCCCGCATTGCTAGCAGTTGCGGGCCTCCACCATCACCTGATCCGTCAAGGTACGCGCACGCGGGCGGGACTCGTTCTCGAATCCGGGGAACCGCGCGAAGTCCATCACTTCGCAACTTTAATCGGTTACGGTTGCGGTGCGATCAATCCCTATTTGGCCTTCGAGACGATCGCCGATTCGATCCGCGAAGGTTTGCTGGTAAATGTTGATACCAAAACAGCTTGCAAAAATTACGTGAAAGCCGCAACCAAAGGCGTGACCAAGGTTGCGTCGAAAATTGGGATTTCCACAATCCAGAGTTACCGTGGCGCGCAGATATTTGAGGCGATCGGCTTAAACAAATCCGTAGTCGATAAATACTTCACTTGGACAGCATCCCGGATTGCCGGAGTTGACCTCGAAATCATCGCCCAAGAAGCAATCTTGCGCCATACCCACGCCTTCCCCGATCGCCCATCCAGCGGACACACCCTCGATGTCGGCGGCGAATATCAATGGCGCAAGGAAGGAGAAGCCCACTTGTTCAGCCCGCAAACCATTCACGCCCTGCAAAAAGCCGTGCGCGAAGGAAGTTATCCGCTTTTCAAACAGTATTCCGGGCTGGTTAACGAACAAAGTCAACAGCATTTTACCCTACGCGGTTTGCTGGAATTCAAGCAGCGGGAATCGATTCCGATTGAGGAAGTTGAGCCGATCGAATCTATTATCAAACGCTTCAAAACTGGGGCGATGAGTTATGGTTCGATTTCCCAAGAAGCCCACGAATCTCTAGCCGTAGCGATGAACCGCATTGGTGGCAAATCGAACACTGGTGAAGGCGGCGAAGATCCCGATCGCTATACTTGGACGAACGATCGCGGTGACTCGAAAAACAGTGCGATCAAACAAGTTGCTTCCGGGCGTTTCGGTGTCACCAGCTTGTACCTTTCCCAAGCGCGGGAACTGCAAATCAAGATGGCGCAAGGGGCAAAACCCGGAGAAGGCGGACAGTTACCCGGTAAAAAAGTATACCCGTGGATTGCCAAGGTACGGCACTCAACTCCCGGTGTAGGCTTGATTTCGCCTCCGCCTCACCACGACATTTATTCGATCGAAGATTTGGCAGAATTGATTCACGATTTGAAAAATGCCAACCGGGAAGCGCGGATTAGCGTCAAATTGGTGTCAGAAGTCGGAGTCGGGACGATCGCAGCCGGTGTTGCGAAAGCCCACGCCGATGTCGTGCTGATCTCCGGCTACGACGGCGGTACAGGCGCGTCGCCGCAAACTTCGATCAAACACTGCGGTTTACCTTGGGAGTTGGGATTGGCGGAAACTCACCAAACCCTGGTACTCAACAATCTCCGCAGCCGGATTGCGGTGGAAACCGACGGACAACTCAAAACCGGCCGCGATGTAGCAATTGCTGCACTGCTTGGTGCCGAGGAATTCGGTTTTGCCACCGCGCCGTTGGTGACTTTGGGCTGCATCATGATGCGCGTGTGCCACCAGAACACTTGCCCCGTGGGCGTTGCAACCCAAGATCCCCTGTTGCGGAAAAACTTTACCGGAGATCCTGAACACACGGTAAACTTTATGACATTCATCGCGCAAGAAGTCCGCGAAATCATGGCGCAATTGGGCTTCCGCACGCTGAATGAAATGGTCGGGCGCACCGATGTTTTGGAAGCGCAACAGGCGGTAGAACACTGGAAGGCTAAGGGTTTGGACTTTTCCAACATTCTGTATCAGCCGGAAGTTGGGGCGGATGTCGGGCGTTATTGTCAGATGGCGCAGGATCACGGTTTGGAAAAGTCGATCGACCTTAGTGTACTGCTGGATTTGTGCAAAAGTGCGATCGAACACGGCGAACCAGTCAAAGCCACTCTCCCAATCACCAACGTCAACCGCGTTGTCGGCACAATTCTCGGCAACGAAATCACCAAACGCCACTGGGAAGGCTTACCCGATGATACCGTGCACCTACACTTCCAAGGTAGCGCTGGACAAAGCTTTGGCGCATTCGTACCCAAGGGTGTCACCCTAGAGCTCGAAGGCGAAGCCAACGACTATTTGGGCAAAGGCCTCAGCGGTGGCAAAATCATCTTGTACCCGTCGCCAGCTTCCACCTTTGTCGCAGAGGAAAACGCGATCGTCGGCAACGTAGTGCTTTACGGAGCCACATCTGGCGAGGTTTTCATCCGAGGGCTGGCCGGCGAACGTTTTGGGGTGCGTAACTCTGGCGTTAACGCAGTAGTCGAAGGTGTCGGCGATCACGGTTGCGAGTACATGACTGGCGGCAAAGTTGTAGTTTTGGGTGTCACCGGGCGCAATTTTGCAGCGGGAATGAGTGGCGGCGTTGCTTACATTTTGGATGAAGCGGGTGATTTTGCGACTCGCTGCAATATGTCGATGGTGGCGCTGGAAACACTGGAGGATGCTGAGGAAATTGCAGATTTGCGGCAGTTAATTCAGACTCATTTTGATTTGACTGGAAGTGCGATCGCATCAAAGGTTTTGGCAAATTGGGATGGGATGTTGCCGGTGTTTGTGAAAGTGATGCCGAAGGATTACAAGCGGGTGTTGCAGGCCATCAAAAGGGCGATCGCTGCGGGTTTGAGCGGTGATGATGCGCTGACGGCTGCGTTTGAAGAAAATGCTCGCGATGTCGCCCGAATTGGCGGCAGTTAGGGTTTAGCATGAGGAATGGGTAATGGCTGTTACTAACAACCAATTACCTGTTCCTCACGAGCGATCGATTACCAAGTATCAACTACTTTAATGGCTATTGTTTGAGCAGGAGTTATAGCTGTATTGACTGGCGGTGCAAGAGTAAATTATGAGCGCAGCGAGTAATTTATCAGACTCCAGCGCTTTGTGATATTGCCTCACCAGAATACTTAATTTTTTTGAGAATAGTATATAATTCTTCTACAGTATCAACGCTATTAAGCTTGTCTGATGTGAGTATCTTTATTATTACAGAACGTGCTATTTCAAGCAGAGTTTTATAATCTGCTTGACTAATATCTTTGTTGCCAGAGTGTACAATCTTCGATCTCAAGCCATACAATTTTTTTACACTTCGTTCGATTTCTAATCTTTCATCGACTGAGCTTCCTAATATAAGAGCTATACTTTCAGAAATTTGATTCATAATTGAGGGAGTAATAATTTCCCTTTCGTTATATGTAAAGATAATTTCTAGAGCGATAGCCGCCTTGATAAAAGCACTTTGTGGTGAGGGATCAGCCATTGATTGCCCGATCCATTCAACTGCCAACATAATTCTTTTTTGAAACTTATTAAGATTTTTCTTTGTAGTAAAACCCCAAACAGTGTGATATCCAGTATCCTCCTTTACCAAATATGGATCATCAAGTGGTATCGTCGGCTCTATTGGGCCATGCCTAGTCCATGAGCTTGACACTTCCCCCATATCAGACAATATGTAAGCTTTACGATGACGCCAGCCTTGGTAGTTTAAAACGCCAACTTCAAAGTGATTGGTGGCGGAACCTATGACATATCTTAGGATAAGCTCGAATCGCTCAAAATGTTCGTCAGCAATTTCAATTGCTTTTTCAGAGTGTCTTGCTTCAGCCTTCCATTCAATTAAATATTCTGGATTGTCCTTAAACCATATTTGAGGAAATGAATCTGTTTTTGAGTCAATTTTTGACTCAATAAACTCTTTTTGTGAAGCAAACTGGTATATTGTGTAACCACCCAATAACAAGGGACTTGTGGGGCTGTTTAAAACTATTCCATGTATGTCTCGGAATACAGAAAATGTTTTTATACTTTCTGCCTTAAGCTTTTTTTCAAACGATGATACATCCTCGTTTTTAGCTAAGCATTTTTTTGAAAAACACTCTATAAAATGCTTTATTAGCAGCGATTCATATTTCTTTAACGTATAGGTTTTTTTTATTCCCTCATCTGAATTAAATGCCCTTGATATTGCGTCAATATATTTGATTAAATTTGCGTTTACAAAGTTTATAGCATTGTCACCCATCCCAAAACTTTGACGGGAGGAGACATCTCTCCTCTCCCCAAAATCACCTGTTTCTGCCAATCCTATAATTTCATTTACAATCGGAAGAAGATTCATGGCTTTCTTTCGCAATCTAACGTTCGTGTTCAGCGGCTGCCAGTATCCTTAGCAAGGCTCTAGGGAAATAAGGTATTACCACCCTACAACCAAAATAGCAATAATTCCCAAACAAATAACTTTGCAGTTTAACTAGATATTGACTTGCCTATTCGACCCAAAAACCTATCTTTTCCTAAATTACCGCATCTTTTATTTCCTGTCAAGAGCAACTCAAAAAAAAAATCAGGATTTGCCAGTATCTACCAGGTTACCGGGAAGTTCCTTGAGAACACAAACAAGTTTGCTCAAGTGTGAAAGCTAGTGTTCGACAAAAATCTCTTTTCAATTTAAAAATTCCTGTTGCAAGTCAGTTATAATATTCGTTTATTTTATTCTATAATAAGCCTATGCCGAAGCTAGACATCATTCACTACGCTGTCAAAAACGCACTGATCAAAGACGGCTGGACGATTACTGACGATCCCTATGTAATTCAGTATCGCAGAACAACGCTGTACGCCGATCTCGGTGCGGAACAACCCATTGCTGCTGAACGGCCGGGAGAGAAACTTGTAGTTGAAATGAAAAGCTTTATCGGTGCCTCGAAAATCCAAGATTTAAAAGAAGCTCTCGGTCAGTATGACATTTATCGTTACCTTTTAGAAGAAACAGCGCCCGATCGCAAACTTTACGTCGCAGTTAGTGCGATCGCATATAAAAGTTTCTTCACTCAAGATGTAATTCAATTAATTGTAAACAGACATCAACTTCCGCTAATTATCGTAAATACAGAAGTAGAGGAAATTGTGCAATGGATAAACTAATCGAGTATCCCCAATTAATCAAACGTATTTTGACCGAGTATGTAGAATTGTGCCGCCATCCTCAACCAGACATCGAGACATTCTTGATTACCGACGAACAAAACGGTCATTACATCTGGATGAATCTTGGCTGGCAAAAGGGCGATCGCATTACCGGTATCACTGTTTACGTTCGGCTTCGCGATGGTAAATTCTGGATCGAGGAAGACTGGACAGAAGATGGGATTGCAACGAATTTGGTGCGTGCAGGAGTTCCCAAGGAAGATATTGTGTTGGCATTTCACGAGCCTGGAATGCGACAGTACACAGATTTTGCAGTAGTTTCCTAGTAATTTATCAAACTTTGAATTGCTGTTGACCCACCCGTTTGATATAATGTTGTTACTAGATTGTAGAATAGCAATCAAAAAAAAGGGATAATTATGACCGTCGAACAAGCCATTTTGGAAAATGTGAAGGTCTTATCGCCAGACCAGCAACAAGAAGTATTAGCTTTCATCAAATTCTTGCAGTCCGATAAATGGGAGCATATCTATAAAGGACGCTTCCAAGAACTGCAACAAGAAATTCGTCAACACACTGACATCGATCCAGATGATGACCCTACTGAAACTGTCATCGAAGGGATTCAGCAAGGCTTCCATGAGGCAATTACCGGACAAACTCTCCCCTTGTCTCAACTGTGGGATGGCATCGATGACAATTGATCCACAACCGATCCAAATTGAACTTACCCCTCGATTTCAAAGAGACTTGCGAACTTTAGGCAAACGCTATCGCAACATTAGTAACGATATTCAGCCTGTAATCGAACAACTTCAAGCGGGGGAACTTCCGGGCGATCGCATTCCGGGAATGGAGCACGAAATTTTCAAAGTCAGAATTAAAAACAGCGACATTCAAAAAGGCAAAAGCGCTGGCTACCGTGCTATTTATTACCTCAAAACTAGCGATTCGATTGTTTTGGTGACTATCTATTCTAAATCAGACTTATCAGACATTGCCGCCGAAACAGTTCGAGAAATTCTAACCCAATACGAGCAAAAATTTCTAGAATCAGAAGAATTATGAATCAAGAATTTTGGAACCAGATCGAGTCCAAGTATCCACTTGGAAAACTCATATATGGTAAGATTGAATTTTATGCACCTTTTGGAGTTTTTGTCAATCTTGACGATGCAGAAATAAAAGGACTTATTCAAATTTCCGACTTTCTCGATAGCGGCTCGATGACACCAGAAATGTATCCCGATATTGATTCGCCTGTGGGTGCTGTTGTCATTGGTTATACTAAAGACGATCGCCAACAAGTTTGGTTGAGCGTTAAACCCAGTGTTCTACAAAAAGCCCTTGTCAAGTTAAAAATTCCTGTCGCCAATCAATGGACAATATGAACTATCAACTTTATTCAGATGTCATCTTACTATGCAACTTTCCCGAAGAAGGACTTTATCCCGGCGATATCGGTACAGTTGTGGAACAGCATCACGTTGAAGGACTAGAAACAGGTTATAGCGTTGAGTTCTTCGATCTGTTGGGAAACACTCTAGCAGTTGCGACGCTACCTGGAAGTTATTTGCGATCGCCCACAAGTGCAGACCGACCTACAGTTAGACTTGTTAACTGATATCATGTATAGGATTAGGAAAATCAACAAGCAAAATGATTCAATCCATACCGCAAATATCCATCAAACCTGGATACCGTCCCCAGTCAGATGACAAAACTCCTGAAGCTGATGCAATTGATTTTTACCTACTGCGACAACTCACCAATTCCCAGCGGTGGCAAATGGGGGCAAAATTAAATCGTTGGGCAAAAACTGTTAGCTTGCGCGGGATGAAAAAAGCTTGTCCCTCAATCTACAAAGAGCGATTTGCTCGATCGATATTAGGTAGCAAGTGGTTGCCAATTTTAACCCCCACCAGTGAACCCTCTATGTGGACGCAAGACCCCAGCGAAATTGCTAGACTGTTGCACCCAATTTTTGAAACATTAGGTGTCTCTTATTATATCACAGGAGGCGTAGCCGCTTCTGTCTATGGCGACCCTAGAACAACACGCGATTTAGATTTAGTAATTGAATTGCTCCGGGACAATATTTATCAATTAGTTGAAGCACTAGAAACGGCTGGTTTTTACTGCCCTCCCGGTTCGGTAAAAGATATTGAAGAGGGTAGAGGGATGGTGTTGAGCGTTACTCACATGACTTTAGTATTGAACGCTGATATTGTACTGAATTCTAATACAGAATTCGACAGATCAAAAATGGCAAGGCGACGATTAGAAGCGCTTGACGAAGCTGGGCTAGAACAGTTTTGGATTGCTTCTCCTGAAGATATTGTGTTGGCAAAACTGCTCTGGCGACAACAGTCTCGCTCGCAAAAACAATGGAATGATGTTTTGGGAATTTTGAAAGTCCAAGCGGAGAATTTGGAGCGGGGTTACTTAACAGAGTGGGCCCAACAATTAGGGTTGATTGATGATTTGAACCTAGCTTTTACTGAAGCAGGCATTTGATGCGATCGCACGGCGCGAATTGCCCTCTAAAAAAAGGTCAATCGATAGTAGAGGAAATTGTACAATGGATAAACTAACTGAGTATCCCAAACTAATCAAACGAATTTTAACCGAGTATGTAGAATTGTCTAATCGCCATCCCCAACCAGACATCGAAACATTCTTAATTACCGACGAACAAAACGGTCATTATATGTGGATGAATCTGGGCTGGCAAAAGGGCGATCGCATTACCGGTATCACTGTTTACGTTCGGATTCGCGATCGTAAATTCTGGATTGAAGAAGACTGGACAGAAGATGGAATTGCAACAGATTTAGTGCGTGCAGGGGTTCCCAAGGAAGATATTGTATTGGCATTTCACGAACCTGGAATGCGACAGTACACAGATTTTGCAGTAGCTTCCTAGCACTTCATGGATGGAAAAATCAAAAAGCTCGCCCCAAAGTCCAAGAAACCGGGTTTCTCTGAAAATTTACGCATCCTCACGAGATTTTGCGAAGAAACCCGGTTTCTGACTCCCCACGATGAAAACCAAAATCCACTCTTCTTTCTCATCCCTTTGCTGAGCTAAATTACGGTGAATTCACTCCAAAGTTTGCAAGGCTTCCAAAATAGAAAGTTCTCAGATGTATATCCACACTTCTCGTAGAAACCCATTGCGGTTTCATGTGCGACTGTAACTACCGTAATATCATCTTCCCCACCAACCATCTCTCGGATGCGAACCAATAATTCACTTCCTATTCCTCGTTTTGCATAACACCTGTCCACACCCAAGTCTGTGACAAACAGGAAATATACAAAATCCGTAATACCAAAGGCTACCCCGATTAGCTTCCCTTCATCATTCCTAGCCGTAACAGCAACTGAGCGAGTAGTCAACAGCTTCCTGATCCTTTCTTCAAAACGCTCTTTGGGATACTGACTACCAAGATCGCTCGTTTTTAAGAAGTCGTAATATTCCTCAAAAGACAAGTTTTCGTTCTCTTGATAGTCAATCATCTTACTTACTCAAATTTTTTCTTAAATTACCGCATATTTTATGTCCTGTCAAGAGAAAGTCAAAATATTCTGAGGATTTTCCAGTATCTACCACGCTACCTGGAAGTTATGCGCGATCGCCCACAAGTGCAGACCGACCTACTGTTAGACTTGTTAACTGATAGTAGGATGAGATACTGGTTGATTTTCCAGACGTTTCTTTAGAGTTGGCGGCTCAATATGATTTTGCGATCGATAATGCTATCATTGCCATTTGATACTAAATCCTGCCTTAATACCTCATTCCTTCTTCAGTCCGCGAAGGCGGACTTCGTTTGTATAGAAGCGATTTCAATCGCCGATTTCAATTGCTTTAAATCGCCAATTTATCTCTCAAAATTGATTGGCAAACCCTCCTGAAATACCAGCAATTCTCCCGGCTGAATCTGCGTCCAAACTTCATTATCCGTAAGTGGCAAAGTAGCAATCACAGCCACGCGATCGCCTTCCTTAGTCAATTCTCGAAAATCCACAGTCACATCTTCGTCGATCGAGTGCGCGCTAGCAAAAGGTGCTTGTCTCACAATGTAATGCAGATTGGTAGAACAATGCACAAACAAATGTTCTCCATCGGAAAGTAAATAATTAAAAATTCCGTACTCTGCCAAAGTTTTAGTAATTTCATTCAGTACCGCGTAAAGTTCCGTCAAATCAGGCTTGTTTTGAGGGAAAGTCGCTCGCAACTTTTCTAATATCAAACAAAAGGCTTTTTCGCTGTCAGTCTTGCCCACAGCTTTGTAAAATCCGGCATTTTCAGGATTGAAGTTTTCCAGATTTCCGTTGTGAGCAAACACCCAATATCTCCCCCACAGTTCCCGAATGAAAGGATGGCAATTTTCCAAAGCAATTTCGCCTTGAGTAGCTTTGCGGATGTGAGCAATCACATTAGTTGAGTGAATGGGATAGCGGCGCACTACTTCAGCGACGGTCGAATCAACCGCAGATTTCGAGTCTATAAAAAGGCGGCATCCTAAACCTTCAAAGAAAGCGATTCCCCAACCGTCTTGATGAACGTCTGTTTTGCCGCCCCTTGCAGAAAAACCCTCAAAGGAAAAGCAAATATCTGTTGGCACATTGCAGTTCATTCCCAGTAATTGACACATGAGTGTTAGTTTTATAAAGTTTTGACTACTTATGCAGCAGCTATTGGCCGCTACAGACGGGCGATGATACTATTATAGTAGTAAGAGATTTAGCATTTAAAATAAATTCATAAAATTTAGGGATTGTCAACCGTAATGCTACTGAAATTAAAAAAATCGGCGATTCCCTGCGGGATAGCTTCGCTTCACGGCAAAAGCTTCAGTCATCTTCCCCTACGCACGATCTTAATTGTGCCATTTGTGCTGCAACTCTTCGCTGCTGTGGGGCTGACTGGCTATCTGTCGCTGCGAAACGGTCAAAAAGCTGTCAACGATTTAGCTGGTCGGCTGCAAAATGAAGTGAGTTTGCGCGTTGACCAACATCTGAATAGTTACCTGAATACTGCACGCAATCTCGCTCAAATTAACGGAGATGCCATTGACTTAGGGTTGCTAAATCCGCAATCTCAAGAACAACTTGGACACTTTTTTTGGAAACAAATGCAGTTATACAATGTTGGCTACATCAGCTTGGGTACTAAAACAGGTGAATTTACGGGTGCTGGATACAGCAAGAGGGATACGCTCGTTATTACTGAAAGTTCGGGGAATAAAAACGGCAACCGCGACATCTACGATTATGAAACAGATAGCAGCGGCAACCGGACTAAAGTTGTCGATATTTCTAAGAATTACGAAATTCTTAAAGAAGCTTGGTACATACAAACAGTGCAAGCCAAAAAACAAATGTGGAGCGATATTTATCAGTGGGAAACCCCGCCATTTCCAGTAGTTGTTTCTGCAAACCGTCCGGTTTTCGACAAAAAAAACAATTTGATTGGTGTCATTAGTATTGAACAGCGGTTATCACAAATTAGCGATTTTTTGAAGCATCTAAAAGTTAGTCAATCGGGAAAAATTTTTATCTTGGAACGTAACGGTTTAATAGTTGCCAGTTCCAGTACCGAGTTACCTTACACGCTAGTCCACGACAAACCGCAGCGGTTGAAAGCAATAGAAATTCCAGATCCGTTGATTCAATCTGCTGCTCAATATTTACAGCAAAAATTTGGCATTTTTAGAGAAATTAAATCAAGTCAACAGTTAGAATTTAGGATTAATGGCGACAAACAATTTTTACAGGTAACTCCTTGGAAAGACGCATGGGGTTTGGATTGGCTGGTAGTTGTGGTTGTGCCGGAATCGGATTTTATGGCACAAATTAACGCCAACACTCGGACTACGATTTTACTGTGTTTGGGAGCTTTGGGAGTTGCGATCGCCCTGGGGATTTACACCTCTCGCTGGATTTCCCAACCGATATTGCGATTGGGCCAAGCATCAGAGGCGATCGCCTCTGGGGAACTAGACCAACAAGTAGAAGCTTCACCAGTTAACGAACTGGGAGTTTTAAGCAATTCATTTAACCGGATGGCACAGCAGTTGCGCGAATCCTTCGCCGCCCTAGAAAAGACCAATCAAGAACTAGAAAATCGAGTCGAATCACGCACGACAGAACTCAAAGAAGCCAAACTAATCGCCGATGCAGCCAATCACGCTAAAAGCGACTTTCTAGCCAACATGAGCCACGAATTGAGAACGCCGTTAAACGGGATTTTAGGCTACGCTCAAATCCTCGAACGCTCTCAAACCATGACCGAACCAGACCAGCACGGCATCAGTATCATCCACCAGTGCGGCAGTCATTTATTAACCTTAATTAACGACATTCTCGACCTATCCAAAATTGAAGCTGGAAAAATGGAACTGCATCCAACAGCATTTCATCTTCCTTCATTTATGCAAGCAGTAGTCGAAATTAGTCGCATCAAAGCCGAACAAAAAGACATTAAATTTAATTACGAACCCACCGCAGATTTACCCACTGGCATTATTGCAGACGAGAAACGATTGCGACAAGTGTTGTTAAACTTACTTGGAAATGCAATCAAATTCACTGATAATGGCAGCGTCACCTTAGAAATATCTGTCCGTAGCAACCAATCAGACTCCTCTCTAATTCAACTTGATTTTCAAATACGAGATACAGGAGTAGGAATGAGTTCTGTACAATTAGAAAAGATATTTTTACCCTTCGAGCAAGTAGGAGATGATGCCCGCAAATCAGAAGGAACTGGACTCGGACTCGCCATCACTCAAAAAATCATAGAAATGATGGATAGCAGCATCAGCGTGCAAAGCGAATTAGGTGCGGGCAGCCTGTTTGAATTTGAGATATCTTGCCCCGTTGCTGCGGACTGGATGCACAGCAGCAGTTTCACTAAAATAGGAAAAATTATCGGCTATTCTGGCAGCAAAAAACAAATTTTAATTGTGGACGATAGGTGGGAAAATCGCTCGGTAATTGTCAACCTTCTCGAACCTCTCGGCTTCGTGATGGTGGAAGCAGAAAACGGGCGAGAAGCATTAGAAAAAATTGGTAAATTGCCGCCGGATTTAATTATTACCGATTTGTCAATGCCAGTCGTGGACGGGTGGGAGATGCTGTCGCAAGTGCGGCAATCGGAAAATTTCAAAAATATCCCAATTATCGTCTCGTCAGCTAGCGTTTACGAAATAGACAGACAACAGAGTTTAGCAGCGGGTGGAGATGATTTCTTATCAAAACCTGTGCAAGCTGAAGAACTTTACGTTTTGTTAGCAAAACATTTAGATTTGTCGTGGGTTTACGCAGAAATACTGGCAGTATCAACAGCAACTGTAGCAATACAAGCGGAATCCGCAATTATCAGACCGCTGGCTTCTGAGTTAGAAAACTTGCTAGAGTATGCTAGAAAGGGACAAATGAAAGGAATTGAGCAGGAGTTAGAAAAGCTCAATCAAAGTGACGCAAAGTATCAGCCGTTTGTCAACCAGTTGAATCAATTAGTGAAAGACTTTAATATTCAGAAGATTCGACAATTTCTGCAACAGGGTTAGGAATTGTGCGACATATTTAAGAACGCAACTACAAATCTATAAATTATGAAAACAGGGGGAAAAATGTTAAATCTTGAAGAAATAGGAACAATTTTAGTCATAGATGACAATCCGACTAATTTACAAGTCTTGTATAAAGCTTTGTCCGATCGCGGATATGACGTTTTGGTTGAAATGGACGGTAAAAGCGGGATCGAACTCGTGAAAAACTCTCCTCCAGATTTAATTTTGTTAGATGTGATGATGCCCGGAATTGACGGATTTGAAACTTGCCGCAGGCTGCAAGCAGATCCGTTAACAAAAGAGATTCCGATTATATTTATGACGGCTCTTTCGGATACAGTCGATAAAGTTAAAGGGCTGAGTTTAGGCGCGGTAGATTACATCAGCAAACCCTTTCAGCAAGAAGAAGTTTTAGCCCGAATTAAAGTCCATTTAAAACTGCGGCGGCTGAGTTTACAATTGGCAGAACAAAATCAGCAGCTAGAGGAGCGAGTAAAGCAACGAACTGCAAAACTTTACAAAACTATAGAAGAATTAAACCAAACGCAATTGCACCTAGTTCAAAGTGAAAAAATGTCTGCAATTGGTCAACTGATTGCTGGTATTGCCCACGAAATTAACAACCCAGTCGGCTGTATAGTTGGTAATATTGAGGAAGCGACTAATGCGATTAAAGACTTGACAGAATATTTACAGCTTTGTCAGGAAAAATTTCACACTCCAGGTTCTGAAATTGAGAGGAAAGCATCAGAGATTGATCTAGAATTTCTCATTGAAGATTTGCCCAAAATGCTGTTTTCTATGAAAACCGGGATCGATCGCATTCGCAACATCAGCACCTCGCTCCGCACGTTTTCCCGTGCAGACAGCGAGTATAAAGTGTTAGCCGATATCCGCGAAGGGATTGACAGCACTTTGATGATTTTGCAGCACCGTTTGAAGGCAAATAATAACCGCCCGGCTATTCAAGTTATCAAAAATTATGGAGATACTCCTTTGCTTAAATGCTATTTAGGACAACTAAACCAGGTGTTTATGAATGTACTCGCAAATGCGATCGATGCTTTAGAAGAAGCTAATAGCGGACGCACTTTTGGCTCTTTTGCATCTGCACCAAATACCATTACGATTACTACTCAATTATCAGATTGCCAACAAGATGTTTTAATTAAAATAAAAGATAATGGACAAGGAATGTCTGAGCAAATAATATCGCATATTTTTGACTACTCATTTACGACAAAAGCGGTTGGGAAAGGAACAGGAATCGGTTTGTCAATCAGCCGTCAAGTAGTGGAAGAAACTCACGGCGGTAGTTTGACTTGTTCGTCTGTTTTGGGAGAAGGGACGGAATTTACGATCGCCCTTCATCTCAAATAGTACCGATCCCGCAGGGAATCGGATTTTCTTCTCACTTTTTTTGATACACCTCACCAAGTATAAAAAACTAATGAAAAATCACAAATACATTTCGCAAATCATCACCAGTTTGATTCTAGGATGTGGATTGCAGGCATTATCCATTATTCCAGCATTAGCACAAACAACTGAACCAGAGCCTGAAACCACAGCAAACATTCCCAATTCCGAAAATTCAGTCAATGAATGGTATCAACCACCTTCCATGACAAATCTACCCGATAATGTTGACAGTAAATCAGTCGAAATTGCTCGCGATGCAGGCGTAAATTCACCAATTACTCCGACATCGGAGCCAGTTGTACCTATCGTGAGTGAGATAGACACTCACATATCCGACACCAGCGAGACGCCGCCCCCAGAAATACCTCCATTAGTTGCAGAAAATAAATTAGAAAATCCGCCATTAAATTACCCTGGTGACAACTCCCTCGAACAAGTCACATCAGTTTCTCAACTCAGCGACGTACAGCCGACAGATTGGGCATTTCAAGCACTGCAATCTTTAGTAGAAAGATATGGTTGCATAGCTGGATATCCTGACGCTACTTATCGTGGCAATCGCGCCATCACCCGCTATGAATTTGCAGCCGGAGTCAATGCTTGCTTAGACAAAATCCAGGAATTGATTGCCCAAGGGAATCAAAATTTAGCTAGTCGAGAGGACTTAATTAAAGCGCAAAAGTTGGCAGAACAATTTGCAGCAGAAATTGCTACACTCCGAGGTCGAACCGACGTGTTAGAAGCGCGAAATGCCGAACTAAAAGCAAATCAATTTTCACCGAGAACTAAGCTGTCGGGATTCGCAGTTTTCGGGATTCAAGGCAGAAGTCCCAACCGTGCGGATCGCGCTCCCAGAGATGGCAAAAGAGATACCAAAGACCCCGGTAACAATATCAATACGATCGCCTTAAGTCAATTCTACTTAACCACTCAATTGAGTCCTCGCAGTAATTTGTTAATCGGTTTTTACAACCAAACTGGAGGCACTGCACCGCAATTAACCGAAGATATCAACCTTGCTTACAATTTCGGTGAAACTTCTGGAACAACGCTCAGCGACCTCTATTATCGCTTTCTGGTTGGCGATAAATTGGCCGTAATTGCAGGGACAACAGGAGTTAACATGATTAGCAGTTTCCGAGGGCCGAATCGGGCAGAAAGTGCAACTGCTGGCCCCGTTTCTAGCTTCGCTCAAAGAAACCCAATTTTGAACACTGGTTTCGGTCAAGGAGGCATTGGCATTGACTGGCAATTTGCCAAAAGAGCTAGTTTGCAAGCAGTTTATTCTACTAATATACCCGGGTTTTTTGTTAGTTCTAACGGAGCTACAGGGCATAATACATTGGGAGTAGAGCTAACTTTGACACCAGTAGATCCAGTGGATGTTACTTTCTATTATGTGAACGATTATTCGCCGGACGGCAATCTGCTTAGTTTCGCTGGCGATACCCAATTAACTGCGATCGCTTCTAGTACAAACAAGTCAGCATCTCTGCAAACAAATGCAGTGGGAGCAAGTTTAAATTGGCGCATTTCACCGCGATTTTCCGTGGGAGGTTGGGCTGGCTACACTAATTCTAGAATTCCCGGTAAATCGGGTGCGGTAGCAACTACAAATTATATGGTTTTTGTGAATTTTCCCGATTTATTTAAAACCGGAAATTTAGGAGGAATTTATATCGGGCAACCGCCTAAAATTGTCAGCAGCAATTTAGCTACAGGCAATAATATTCCTGATTTTTTAGATACGGGTTTAGGGCGCAGGGGCGGGCAGCCTGGAACGACTACTCATGTTGAGGTATTCTACCGCTGGCAGGTGAATAATAATGTCAGCGTCACCCCTGGATTTATCTTGATTTTTCAACCAGATCATACTCCGAATAGTGACCCGATCGCAGTTGGTGTATTGAGAACTTCATTTTCTTTTTAAGACTGTTGTGAATTACGCATAAACTAATTCTCTCCGGGTGCGGGCGCGTACCTTACCGCTAGCGGGATGTCCTAATGCTTTGTTTCAGTAAAAACCCGCTATCTTTACTGAAACTTTACACTCGATCGGTAACCTTCCGGTTTAAATCATTTTTTCTACATACAAATACGTAAGGATTAAGTTTAAAAAGCTCCGAATAAACACGGTTGAAATCTAGATTTTCCTAACTTAATCTATTATCAGGTGCATTATTAATAGTTCTTTAATTTTTGGCTTCGATAATATGATTAAATCAACCAGGTTTTTTGGCTTTCTGGGCTTTGCTTTAATTTCTGCCATGACTGCCTATCCCTGTCAGGCACAAACGACTGCCGAATCCCGAATTGATGCAACAGAAATAAACGAGCTCGCTATTCCGCAATCGCCAGATGTTGCGAATAATCCTACTAGCGATCGCCTAAAAAATCGTAACATTTCTAAATCTTTTACGGTCTCAGAATTAAATCGCACACCTCCTAGTTCTAGTGTTCTTACCACAACTCCTGCAACTCAATCTCCGCGCATAAATCCTCTAGGATGTCGGTTTTTTGATGTTCCTTCCATGCGACAATAGATTTTCTTGCATCTCTAGATAAATCGAATATCATTGCTAAATAGAGGCGATCCTAGTTTGCGATCGGTCTCTATTTCTGCGATCTGGAAATTTGCGAGTTACAGCCAATGCTAAAGCCAGCCAAAACGCTCCGACAACTTCGTTTATCAGAAAAAACACTCCCAAAGTTATCGCTGCAAGCCCTCCTAATTGTTCCATTTGTCCTGCAAATTTTCGCAGCCGTAGGTTTAACTGGATATTTATCATTCCGCAACGGACAAAAAGCGATTAACGAGTTGGCCAATCGACTCAGCAGCGAAGTTAGCCATCGCATCGATCAGCAGTTAGATACCTATCTAGCAACACCTCAACAAATTAACGAAATTAATGCCGATGCTGTCAATACAGGGCAGTTAAATTTGAAAGACTTGCCCAGACTAGGACGTTTTTTCTGGAAACAAGTACAAGTATTTAATGTTGGCTACATAACCTACATTTTAGCAGACGGCAATTATGCTGATGCTGGTTATTTTCTAGATCCGGGAAATATTTTTATTGGTGAAATCTCAGTCAATACTAAGGGTAAATCTTATAGTTACGCTACTGACAGCCAAGGAAACCGTACTAATTTACACGATATAGCTGATTACAATCCTCGTGAAGACTCAGTATATATCAATATAGTTAAATCGGGAAAAAGAAGCTGGGGGAAATTGCACATTGGGATGATTATCCAGACCTTTTATCAATTTCTACGGGCTATCCGCTCTACAAAAATAATACTTTGTAAGGAGTTTTAACGGTTGACCTGCGCCTTTCTCAAATTAGCGATTTCCTGCGAAAATTAGCAGTTAGTCCGTCGGGAAAAATCTTTATTGTAGAGCAGGACGGTTTGCTAGTAGCGAGTTCGTCTCAGGAACAGCCGTTTAAAATTATCGACAAAAAAGTGGAAAGAATTAATGCTGTAAATAGTAGCGATATTTTAATTCAATACACAGCTAAGTATTTGCATCAAACCTTTGGTAGTTTTCGCGAAATTAAAGAAAATCAAAACCTACAATTTACTCAAAAAGGCGATCGTCAATTCGTCCACACTGCACCTTGGCAGGATGAATTTGGTTTAGACTGGCTAGTAGTAGTGGTCGTCCCAGAGTCTGACTTTACAGAACAAATTAACGCCAATACTCGCACTACAGTTTTGCTGTGTGCGGGAGCGTTGTTACTAGCAGTTGGCTTGGGGATTTTTACCTCACGCCGCATTATTCAATCTATTTTTAGTATTGTCACCGCCTCAGAAGCGATCGCAGCGGGAAAATTAGACCAAAATGTTCCCGAATCAAATGTTCAAGAACTGGGAATTTTACCTAGCTCTTTCAACTGCATGGCGCAGCAGTTACGGGAATCTTTCACTGCCTTAGAAAACAATAACGAAGAACTAGAAATTAGAGTCAAAGAACGCACAAAAGAAGTTTCAGAAGCTCTTTATAACTTACAAACAACTCAATCACAATTAGTTCAAACTGAAAAAATGTCAAGTTTAGGACAAATGGTTGCTGGGATTGCTCATGAAATCAATAATCCAGTCAACTTTATCCACGGCAATATCACCTATACTAAAGAATATACTCAAGAACTGCTAGCAATAATTAATCTTTACGAAAAACACTATCCCCATCCGGCGGATGAAATTCAGAAGTCTTTAGAAAAGTTTGATTTAAATTTCCTGAAAGAGGATTTAGAAAAAATGCTAAATTCTATGCAAGAAGGAACCAATCGTATCAAAGATATTGTGCTAAATTTGCGAAATTTCTCTCGACTAGACGAATCACAATTAAAGAAAGTTGACCTTCGATCTGGTTTGGACAGCACTTTGCTGATTTTACAGCATCTTCTAACATCAAGCGATAAAAGACCCGCCATTGAAGTTATCAGGAATTACGGTAATTTGCCTGAAGTTGAGTGCTATCCTGGTTTGTTAAATCAAGTTTTTATGAATATTTTGAGTAATGCGATCGACGCTATTGAAGAATCATATACTCCTCATAAAAAAAGCAATTTAATTATTTCAATTTTCACAGAAGTTACCGCCGAAAATTGTGCGAGCGTCCGCATTCAAGATAATGGGCTGGGTGTAGCCGGAAATGTATTATCGAAGATATTCGATCCTTTTTTCACCACAAAACCTGTAGGGAAAGGCACAGGGTTAGGATTGTCTATAGCTTATCAAATTGTGCGAGACAAACATCAAGGAAATCTGATTTGCAAGTCTCAACCAGGAGAAGGTACGGAATTTGCGATCGTACTTCCTCAAAAAACTAGATGCTGTAAAAACGAGCGATGAAATTAAGTTGAGTTTAAATATTATCGGGGAAAATCTGAAAGTTGTTTGATATCCTTCAAAACTATTTGAGGTTTCCCTTTGTAATGTTCTACCTTTCCGCTAACATAAACGTAGCCGCGTCCTAGACCAGCATAACGCTTGTCTATCAGCCGCTTTAAAGGTGCCATCGTGTCAGTCTCGGCATCAGGTATCCACAAATCTAATTTATGATAAACCGAACCCGCATGAATCAGAGCATTGTCCCCGATCCATTTATTAATTCCCGCTTGCAAATCGCAGAAAACAGTAATAGATCTACCTGTCTCCAAAGCCGCTAAGATTTTTGGATAATCCAACCTTAAAGAAAATGCTCCTCCCGTTGCTTCTGACAAGCGAAATTCTTCGACAATTGAGGCTCGCATCGACCACCAAGGCAACAAATTAGCATAATTTCGAGAGGGAATTTTGGCATTGGTAATTGGATTCCAAATCATCAGATTGTAAGCTTTTGCGCCCCATTCGGCCTCTGTCATTTGGCGGTGATACAATCGCGATCGCCCGTATTTCACAAAGTAGGGACTCCAGCCTTCTTTAATCAGTTTGAGATTGTAATTTTCCTCGTCTTTATGTACGTAACACAGCAGGCGGCCGTAGTTATCGCGGTGTTTTTCTACAGCAATGGCAATCGGGTCATCTGTATCAAATTCAATATTAACTTTAGCAAGTCCGCCGCCTTCTGTCGCAAAGTATTTTTTAGCCATTTCTGAAGCTTCTTTCCCCGCCACAGTTACAGGTTTTGAGCCTCCCGAATGACTTTCTTCTGTATCGACGCAAATCAGGCGCAGAGACTCGATTTTGCCGTTGAGAGCAACTTTAATAGTATCGCCGTCAACGACTTGAGTTATTTGCAGGTTCTGAATTCTGGTTGCCATATTTTGAACCCTATTAAACTTGAGATTTGATTCACATATTGGCTATATTGTACATGAGTTTGCTGGTACTATAATATTACTTTTTATATTCTGTAACTCCAGATAAGTGAGTCAAGCTCGAAAAGTCAAAAATCCCCCTCAAGTTTAGCGTTGCAACTATAACGAGAAAAAATAATGGCTATGCTAGAGTGTGTAGAACCTGGTACTAAACTCTGTCAAATAATTCTTCCAATTAATTTAACTGTTGTCCGTGCAGTCGATCGCATTTGTGTTTACCTACCTAAATCGGCGGTTACAAAAATACCCCTACAAACCAGCCCGCAACTTATCCAAAACAGTCAGCTCTTCTAAGCCAATAGAAGTTCGGGATAAGTCATAGATGAATGCGAATCTCTCCCTCTTTAGCATAGACAACAGCTTGTATAAGAGTCAGAAAATCCATTCCTAGCAAACCATCTACAAAAGTGGTTGCAGGTAACGTGTAGGCAACTATAGGGAAATTTTCTAAACGCTCGCCCAAGCAATTAAACCAAGGCACAGCTACTACTGGTGCTTCGACAATACCGCCGCCTGCTGATGTCCTAATTCTGCGTAGAGGATTTTGGATATCGCAATCAAGAGCTTCTAATATATTGACCCGCAACACGGTGTAAGTTGAGCCTGTATCAACTAATAATCTGAACTGTCTGACAGTATTACTTGTGCTAGAGGCAGCAGCTTTTAAGATGAGTAAATTCCCGTAACGAGAACACTGATAAAGTCTTTTTGAAGTCACAATACCACCGAATATTCATCAGGAATAGGGCCAGTATATTCTATAGAAATTGACCGTACATCTTGAAATTTTGTCAAAGCTCGATCGATTTCCTCTCGTTCCGGTGAATGAGCCAAGACTTCACCGCGAATCACATTCCATAAATCATCGGATTCAGTATCAGCAATTAGCACCCACTCGCGGGGATAGCGACCGCGTATTTCCTCCACAGTCAAGATTTCACCTATCGGCTGATAATCCGATCCATTATTATTTTGAACCCGAACAGGAGAGGGATAGTTTGTTTCTGATCGATTAATTTCTGTATTTAAAAGTTGCCAAAGTAGGCGTTTTTCCTCGATTTCTAGAGAGGCGATCGCATCTACTAGGACTTGAAAAGGAACTTGTAACTGTACGGTTTCTGGGAGCATAGCGTATATCAAGAGATATTGAAGTAATTTCTCCGATCGCTCACTGTATGAGTAATATCGGACTTAATGGTTATATGATAGCAAATTATCATGCAATTATCTTAACCTATAATTAAATCACAAATGAACACAGATATAATTTTATCTGCGTTCATCCGCGTTCATCTGCCTACATCTGCGGTTGCAAAATACCCCTAAGAATCAGCCCGCAACCTATCCAAAACAGTCCGATCTTCCAAAGTCGAAGTATCCCCAGTCACCTCTTCTCCAGCGGCCAAAGAACGCAGCAAACGCCGCATAATCTTGCCGCTGCGAGTCTTCGGCAAAGCATCGGTAAAGCGAATTTCGCCCGGCCGCGCGATCGCCCCAATTTCCTTAACAACGTGCTGCTTCAATTCCTTAGCCAATTCATCGCTAGGTTGCTGAGTATTTTGCAACGTTACAAACGCCATAATTTCCTCACCTTTAATCTCATCCGGTTTCCCTACAACCGCAGCTTCCGCCACCGCTGGATGAGACACCAAAGCCGATTCAATTTCCATCGTACCGAGTCGATGTCCGGCGACATTAATCACATCATCAACGCGACCCATTACCCAGAAATAACCATCTTCATCCTTGTGCGCGCCGTCCCCTGCAAAATACACAAATTCGCCATCTTTCGGGTGCAAATATTCCCAATAAGTGCGACGGAAGCGATCGGCATCATTGTAAAGTGTCCGCATCATTCCCGGCCAAGGATGTTTCACAACTAAATAACCACCACTTTCATTAGTTACTGGTTCGCCATCTTGGTCAACAATATCAGCAACAATTCCGGGGAAAGGAAGAGTTGCAGAACCTGGTTTTGTGGGGATTGCACCGGGTAAAGCGGTAATCATAATGCCGCCAGTTTCTGTTTGCCACCAAGTATCGACAATCGGACAATTCGAGTTGCCAATTACCCGCTGATACCACATCCAAGCTTCAGGATTAATCGGTTCGCCGACAGTTCCTAACAACCGCAAAGATGACAAATCTCTGGCATTTGGCAAGTGTTCACCCATTTTCATAAAGGTGCGAATTGCAGTTGGTGCAGTGTAGAAAATGGTGACATCATATTTCTCAATCACATCCCAAAAACAGCCGGGATTTGAAGGGCGAGGAGCACCTTCATACATTAAAGTTGTCGCACCATTAGACAGCGGCCCGTAAACAATGTAACTGTGTCCAGTAATCCAGCCGACATCAGCAGTACACCAGTAAACATCGGTATCTTGGAGGTCGAATATCCACTTAGTTGTCATGTGGGTATAAAGGTTATAACCGCCCGTTGTATGGACGACACCTTTCGGTTTTCCGGTACTTCCAGAAGTGTAAAGAATGAATAGCAAATCTTCGCTATCCATCGGTTCGGCTGGACAATTTGCCGATGCACCTTTTTGCAAATCGTGCCACCAATGGTCGCGCCCAGATTCCATGTGAATTTGCTGTTTCGTGCGCTGAACTACCAGAACGTTGGTAACAGTTGGTGCTGCATCATTTGCTAATGCTTTGTCTACTTGTGCTTTGAGGCCGACTGCTACATCTTTGCGGAAGCCACCATCGGCGGTGATGACGAGTTTTGCTTGGCCATCGTTTAGTCGATCGCGCAAAGCTTCAGCACTAAATCCGCCAAACACAACGCTGTGTACTGCACCGATTCTCGCACAGGCTAACATGGCGATCGCAGCTTCAGGAATCATCGGCATATAGATACCGACGCGATCGCCCTTTTGGACTCCCAAATCCTTAATAACATTCGCCATTTGGCAAACTTCGCGGTGGAGTTGCGCGTAGGTGAGGGTGCGCGAGTCTCCGGGTTCGCCTTCCCAAATTAACGCGGCTTTATTTTTGCGCCAAGTTGTCAAATGTCTGTCCAGACAATTGTAAGAAATGTTAATTTTACCATTGACAAACCATTTGGCAAAAGGCGGCTGCCAGTCAAGTACGGCATCCCATTTTTGGAACCAGTCTAATTCCTGGGTGGCGAGTTCGGCCCAGAATGCTTGGGGGTCAGCTTTGGCTTTATCGTAGAGGGCTTGGTACTCTTCTAGGCTTTTGATGTGAGCTTTCTGGGAGAATTCAGCAGGCGGCTGAAACAGGCGTTTTTCATGCAGAATTGATTCGATCGTATCTTGTGACATCGTTCTTAATTTTAATTTCGGTTAGTCTTTGTAACTATTGTTTGCATAAGTTGGAGCAAAAGTATGTTTATTTTCCTTAAGACTTTGGGGAATTGTGTCAATGTTGGGACTGTATTAGAAATTATGGTAGCGGTAAATGCTCAATTTTATCTTGGTGCTCATCATCAAATGATCCTTGATAAATCAAAATTAGTTCGTCAATATTTTGACCAATACTCATCTTGTAATTCAGGATAAATATTCCTGGGATATGACAATTTTCTCTCGATGATCCGTTAAATAAACTGGCATAGAGCGACGGTTATTAGTAACAAGAATGAAGTTGTGGATTTCGCACCAAATAAGAATTTCTGGATCGAGAGTGCCTTTGGAAGGCGCTGTTAGTTCTCCCACTGCTAGAACAACCACATCAGGATTACGCCTGCGAATTTGCTTAACATATGCAGGATCAGCATTTTCATCAAACAGATACTGGATTGCCATCAGCTTTTCTCATTACATCTCTTGCTGCTCTTAGTTTGCGAATTTTTTCATACACTGGACGAGGATTTCGACGTTGTTCTTCTTGCATTTTTTCGCCCCATTCCAGCCATTCAGTTATGTACTTACCGACTGCTTCTTTATTGTGCAGGTAGTACAAAATTGTCGCATAAACTTGTTCGAGGGTGAGGGATGTGTAAATGTTAGCGATTTCTTCGGGAGTTCGAGCGCGAAACAGGTATTCATAAAGAATGGTTTCGATGCCAATGCGAGAACCTTGGAGTCGAATATCGTCAGGTCTTAGGAAGTTGAAGTATTCTTCTAGTTGCATAGCTGGTTGGGGGTGATATTTGGTATGATTATATCATGTCAATTCCGATCGCACAAAAGCCATGACTCAAAATTTAGAAGCAAGCCAACTTTCGTTAAATGACGTTCGCCACCTTCTCAAACTCGAAGAGTTAGAAGGAGAGGGCTTCACTGATTTTTTCTCTCTGGAACCGCTGACAGAATCAGAGCAGCAGGAACTATTGAAACTTAGAAATGACTTTCGACGCTACCTATCCGCAGGAAAAGTTTCAGAAGAACTCATTAAATTTTTAGTGCTTTCACCGTTGATGAGATTAGCAGGATTTTTTGATATTTCGATCGTGCTGACAATGGAGGATAGTATATCCATTGAGGTTGAGGATGAGGATACTTTAATTAAAGGGCGGTTGGATATTTTAGCGGTAAATCAGCCGGATGCGGAGATAGGGGCGGCACGGTTTTGGATTTTGGTAGTCGAGGCGAAAAATAGTGCGATCGATCCTTGGGCCGGTTTGCCACAATTGCTGACTTATGCTTATAAAAGTTTGCAGCAGCAATCGTCTGTTTGGGGATTGACAACGAATGGACGCAACTATCAGTTTGTTTATCTGACGCGGGGAAATCCCTGCACTTATCAGATTTTACCGGAATTGAGTTTGATCGATAAGGAGCGATCGCTCTTATTAGCGCAAGTGTTGAAAGCGATTTGCAAGTTGCAGAATGTGCAGTTGCAGTTGGCATGATGGTTGGGGATGGAACCGTTTTGACAGATTTTGGCAACTGAAGTCTTGTTTACTGACACCTGGGAAGTGTAGCTTGATATATAATATTCTGTAATATGATATTTACCCTTATCCTAAAACCATGTCTGAATCCCGAAGACTTGAGGAAGCCGTAGACTTTGCGGACAATTCAGAGCCGCGCTGTCCCTGTATCCTGTTACTAGACGTTTCCGGGTCTATGTCCGGCGCACCTATTAATGCCCTAAATGACGGATTACACATCTTCAGAGACGATCTGAATAAAGATGGCTTAACCAAAAAGCGCGTTGAAGTAGCTATTGTGACTTTTGAGAGTGAGGTAAAGGTGGTTCAGGATTTTGTAACTGCCGATAAGTTTCAGCCACCAACCCTAGAAGTAGGAGGAGCAACCTACATGGGAGCTGGAATTGACAAAGCTTTAGACATTCTTCAAGCGCGAAAAGCCTCGTATAAGGCAAATGCAATCAATTATTATCGCCCTTGGATATTTATGATTACAGATGGTTCACCCAGTGACAATGAAGTTGTCAATCGGGCGGCCCAACGGATTCGGGATGAGGAAGCTAGAAAAAAAGTTGCTTTCTTTGCTGTGGGTGTAGAAGGGGTGAATATGACTCGCCTCAGTCAAATTGTCGTCCGCCCACCTATGAAGTTAACAGGGCTGAATTTTGAGGAGATGTTCCAATGGCTGTCAGCTAGTATGAGTGGAGTATCTCATTCTCAATTAGATGAACAAGTCCCCCTGCAAAAGCCCGGATGGGGTTCTGTTTGATGAATTATCAAGTTGCGCTTAAGCCGATCGCATCCCATATTTAAAATCTTTTTCAGCGGAGGTACAAAGCCGAATTTTATTTTAAATTAAGGAAGATGTTTCGGGTGATCCACCGCGTCAAACATCGAAAACTGGACTTAAGCATGGGATTCCAGAAACCGGGTTTTTTACGAAAAAACTTTGTTAGAGCATCGTAGATTCAGTAAAAACCCGGTTTCTTCGGTCGGGGTGCGTCCAAAACCGGAGGAAATATCGATGATTCCGTTACATCCTCAGTTTATTACCAAAAACGGTAAAAAAGAATTTGCAGTGATACCTTACGAAGAATTTGCAGCACTGCAAGCATTAATTGTTGATATGGAAGATTTGATGAATTTGAGGGCGGCAAAAAAGGAAGATGCAAATCGGCCTTCTGTGCCGTTAGCAGAGGTAAAAAAAATGTTAGGATTGTAGAGGGTTGTGGTGGGGATTAGTATGCAAGTCAAGCGTCAGTCTAATGGACAAGTGATTACTCTAGGGTCTGTGATAGCTAGTGGTGGTGAGGGGGAAATTCGCGAATTCCCCCCAGATTCCTCACTGGTAGCGAAAGTCTATAAAGACGACAAGCTAAAAAATATTGATGGTTACAAACTTCAACTAATGTTAGCTAACCCCCCTGATGACTCAGTAAAAAAAAATCACGGGTGTGTCTCGATTGCTTGGCCGGTTGATTTACTACTTCCCATCAGTGGTAGTCAGCAAATCATTGGCTTTCTCATGTCGCGAGCGCAGCAAGTGCGACCCATCCACGATTACTACAGCCCTAAAACTCGCCGTGAGAAAAATCTCGGTTTTAATTATCTCTCCTTGCACCGCACGGCGCGAAACTTTGCAGGCGCGATGAGTGCTTTACACGCGAAACAGTATGTTATTGGCGATGTGAATGAGTCGAATATCTTGGTTTATGACACAGCGATAGTAACGCTGGTAGATACGGATTCCTTTCAGGTTCCCGATTTCCAACAGGGTAAAGTTTATCGCTGTCCGGTGGGGAAAGCGGAGTATACACCCCCGGAACTTCAGCGTCGTAAGAAGTTTGCAGATTATGACCGCACGCCGGAACATGATTTATTTGGGTTAGGGGTGTTGATTTTTCAGTTGTTGATGGAAGGGACGCACCCTTTTGTTGGAGTTTATGAAGGAACTGAGGAACCACCACCAATAGAGAAGCGGATTTTATCAGGGCATTTTCCCCACGGAACCAAGAAAGTGCCTTACAGGCGTAAGCCAGGGGCACCACCGTTTGAGGTGTTGCATCCGACGCTGCGACAGTTGTTTATACGCTGTTTTGAGGATGGGCACAATAACCCCCAAGCGCGACCTGATGCGCGGACTTGGGTGAAGGCATTGGATGAAGCAGAAAAAGATTTGGTGAGTTGTGGGGTAAATTCTGAGCACAAGTATGGGGGACATTTGAGGGATTGTCCTTGGTGTGAGAGGAAAAAACAACTCAGGGGAATCGATCCGTTTCCGCCAATGTCAGTGGGACAATCTAATATTCCTGTCCAAATTCCTTTGCCGCCTGCAAACAAACCCAAACCTGTCAGTTCGCCGGCACCTACCCCGACTCCTTCCCCTACATACGCGATTCCTTATCAGCCGACTCCTACACCTGCACCTACACCTACATACGCGACTTTTTCTCCACTAACTGCTGCCCCAACAGCCACACCTACATTCAATATCCCTTCTCTGCCAACTCGAAAATTTCTAGATAAAGCATTGAGCTTAGGTGGAATAGCTGCGGTTCTTTCTGTCAGTTTTTTTCTATTTTATCCTCATCAAGACCCCGAATTAAAGGATAAACACAAACATATTACAGACTATATTAAAGCCATTCAACTTGATTCAAACAGTGCGGATGCTTACAACAAAAGAGGTCTTGTTCGTTATGATTTAGGAGATAAACAGGGAGCTATTGCGGATTATACTAAAGCTATTCAGGTCGATCCTAAATTTGCTGATCCTTACAACAATCTGGGTGATGCCAAATATGATTCAGAAGATAAAAAAGGAGCTATTGCAGATTAAGTAGGTAGGCGGGATTAAACCGAACTACGTAACAGTATGTAAACAGGGCTAAATCACTTACGTTTAGGGGATTTGGATACTTTACAATCGTTTACATGGTTGCGTTTTACAGCGCCTACTTACTTATACTAAAGCCATTCAACTTAATCCTACATTTGCTGATGCTTACAATGGTCGAGGCGGTGTCCACTATCATTTAGGAGATAAAAAGGCAGCGATTGAGGATTATACTAAAGCCATTCAACTTAATCCTAAATTTCCTAATGCTTACAGTGATCGAGGTACTGTCCACTATTATTTGGGAGATAAAAAGGCGGCGATTGAGGATTTTACTAAAGCCATTCAACTTAATCCTAAACCTAAACTTGCTGCTAAGTGCTACTACAATAGGGGTAGTTGTCACTATGATTTAGGAGATAAAAAGGCAGCGATTGAGGATTATACTAAAGCCATTCAACTTGATCCTAAATTTGATCAACCTTACAATAATCGGGGTCTTACCCGCTATTATTTAGGAGATAAACAAGGGGCTATTGAGGATTTAAATAAAGCCATTGAACTAAATCCTAAATATGCTGAGGCTTACAGTAATCGGGGTCTTACCCGTATGTCTGGAGATGAAAAGGCAGCGATTGAGGATTATAATCAAGCCATTAAACTTAATCCTAAATTGGCTCTTCCCTACAACAATCGGGGTCTTATCCGCTATCATTTAGGAGATAACAAGGGAGCTATTGAGGATTACAATCAAGCAATTAAACTTAATTCTAAATTGTCTGATGCCTATTACAATCGGGGTGGTGTCCGCTCTCAGTTAGGAGATAAAAAGGGAGCTATTGAGGATTATCAGCAAGCCGCACAAATCGATCAAAAAGAAGGGAAAACAGAGGAATATCAACAATCCATAGACCAAATCAGAAAACTTCAGCAATAGCTAAACTATTCATAATGACAATGGCAATGACGCTTCTCATGCTAGAAGTTTAATATGTTATAAAAAAAGCTATCCTGTTTCAACGGATCGATAATATCATTACAGTGATTTTCTAGAGCTATATCTTTCTCACAGCCGTGTCCAACTCCACAAGAAAAGGTTTACTGGTAACAGGTGAAGCTAACACAACTGCCGGATAACTCCCCACCGGAGGGTGCATAATTTCTCGATCGCCCAACACAGGAACTTCCACCGTATCAACTCCCGTACCTGAAGAAAACATACTGTCTAATACAACCCCAAAAAAAGACTTACCGCTATCTATATCTCGAAAATCATCAGCCAAAGTCCGTTGCTGATTAATTCTGACTTGCTGTTCTCGCCGCTTTCCCATCTGCCTAGACAGATACTCTGCAACCTCTGGAGAAACCCCTTTAGTCGCAATTAAAGTATTGCAATTACTCAAAATTCTTGCTGTCTGGTCTTTATCTCCAAATTGAGTTACATCTTGGGCTGCCAAACAGATACCAACATTAGCATTACGAGCGACTGCAAGGACTTCCTCGTACTTAATTTGCTGTTTAAGTTGAGGAGCTTCGTCTATGATAAAATTCAGGGGAATTTTCTTAGATGCTTTTCCCGCATTACGATTGTACACATGACCAAAAAGTTGATCGAGTATTAAGCTAGTGAGTTGTGACGATTTTTGATTTTTCATCTCATGGCGGATGACTAGCAATGTCGGGCGACTATCAATATCAGATAGTAAAAAATCACTGCGTTCCGTTACTTGCATCACAGAAGGAATCTTAAACACACTTAAAGCATTTAATAAACCTCGAACAGCTTTTGAGTGTTCATCGACACTAAATTGCAAAAAATCAAATAGGTCAATATCATAATTCCGAACTTGAGGATATTGGCGAAATACATTGCGGAGTTCATCTTGAAAAGCAATCAACCGAAGCAGGTGACGAGGTTTTGCGTTATATGAATAGACCATTTTGACGATCGGAATCAAAGCCCGCAACCAACACACATCGCGATCGTAGAAAAACTTATGCGGATCGTTAGGATTAGGATGACCTAGTATGCTAGTAATAGCAGATTCTATGCTCCTATCATCTGATAATTGAATTGCATCTAACCAATTCCAAGAATCAGAAGAAGTGGGATCGCCATGATCCCAATACCAAACCCGACAGCCCAATCTTTTCGCTTCATTGCTGAGGCGATTGGTGAGGTTGCCAACAACATCTACTGTCACGACGCTGTGCCCGTTTTTCAGCAACCCGATCGCCCAAGGCACAATCACACCCTCTGTCTTTCCAGCCCCGGTTTTCCCAATAACCGCACAGTGTCGTTTCAGTATATCAGCAGATAAAAACAATTCTTGTCCTTGCCTACCGTCAGGGTGCAAGTAACGCCCTAAACTAACAGCACCCGGAGATAATTGTTTCACTTCCTCCTCTTCAGCAACGCCCCGATAATCCATGTAATCTCGATATTTATCTGGACGGGGAGACTTGTCTTTTGGGCCAAGAACTTTAATCATAGAAGTTTGACAAGAAGTTGTTGTTAATAAGATAGTAGTGAAATTCTGCCTATCAAAGGACATTGGATAAATTGGCTACCAGTTTTTTACCAAACGATAAAAAGCGAGGAAAGCTTTATCAATCCAATTCATATTTTGCATCAGGTATCTTTCCTGTATTGCGTCACGTTCTCTGCTTTCTTTTGTGGGGAAAAACTCACCCCACAAACTCACCTTGGTACTAAAGTCTGCGGATAAATAACTGAAGGTAGACATCACAACATACACCATTGCATAACTGATAAATATGCAGACTATTAAGTACCACTTAAAAATTTTCTTCCAAATGTCCATTAGAATCGCTCCCGATAAGTTTTTCTTTCTCGATTAGGACTTGGTTTCCTTTCCCAAAGCTGAGGATTAGTCTCAATATCACTGATTAAATATTTTGTCAAGTTATCCAAAGACCTTTCCTGGGATGTGAATATACCAAGCCTTGTGGCTTCACGTAAATACTCATCTTTTGAAGGTAGATCAGTGCCTTTCCAGGGCGACATCCGGCGATTAAACGACGGTTCACAACCAATAATAGCAAGATTTTCTGCCATAATCGGATTGCTACATTCAGCCCAACGCACGGTAACAGTATGTTGGTCAAGCAACAAGTAATCCTTCAAAGATTGGTTGTGACTGGATTTGATCTCTTGTCGCAGCCGTGTTGCAATATCTTGTTGAGTAGCTTGTCCCGCATAGAGATTTTGTCGATCCGATTCATCGCGAATTAGATAAATTCCTAATTTTCCTTTGCACCCCCAAGTGTCGATAATATCTAAATTATCCTTGCCGGGTATAAATTTGTATGGTGACGACCAATTACTATTAAATTGCATTTAACCACCTTAGACCTATTAAATTAATTGGTACAGAGTGCTACAGAGGCATAGAGAAATTTTCCTGACAAGCTTTGCTATATTTAGCTGCTTGTGCATTTAGTTATGATAAACAAGTACCACAAACAGTTCCGTTAGTCAAGGATGCAGAACTCGCGGCGACACAGTTTTTAATAACTGGTTCCCAGGATGGAAAGGTGCGGTTTTGGCCCGTGGAAACTTTGGATGAGCTGTTGGCGAGGGGGAGGGAATGGCTGGGTGAGAAAATTTAACCGCTGATACACACAGATGGTTTTGATTCTTATTTTTCACTTGTTAAAACTGTTGTTAAGTTTATATGATTTACGCATCAAAATCCAAGAAACCGGGTTTTTATGGGTTTCTGCGACTGTAATGCAGTATTCTCGCAAAAACCCGGTTTCTGACCACCCGTGCGTAAGTTCTATTATGTTTATTTTGATTTTACCGATCGCACCCACGCAGATTTACAGAAATATTGAAGTCAAGATTTGTTAAAAATTTGCAATTAGCAGTGACATCAAGCAGACTCTTATCTTATCATAAGAAACGGCTCAAATCTGCAACAAAAGGTGAGAAAATGTCTGAATTGAGACAAAATCTAATTACCAGAGATTGGGTAATCATCGCCACCGATCGCGCAAAAAGACCTGACCAATTTGCCAACAAAAAAAAGTGGGCAGCACCATTGCCCGCACACCGCTCAGACTGCCCGTTTTGCGTGGGAAATGAGGAAGACGGAACAGTAGAAACTTGCCGTTTGGGCGATCGCACTGGCTGGAAAGTCCGCGCAATTGGCAACAAATATCCCGCTCTCTCCCCGACAGCAGAATGGATGAGAATATCATCGGGAATTCACCGCACGATGGCGGGAATCGGCGTTCACGAAGTAATTGTTGAACACCCGCGACACGATTTAACGACAGCTTTGTTGACCGTCGTAGAAGTGACAGACATACTTTTAGTATACAGACAGCGTTATTTGGAAATTAGAAAATATCCCCATATTGAAACAATTATCATCTTCAAAAATCACGGTGAAAGTGCCGGAACTTCTCTCGAACACCCTCACTCTCAAATAGCAGCTACGCCCGTTGTACCCAGCCTATTTCGCAGCCGCATTGATGCAGCAATTCGCTATTTTGACGACACCGGAGAATGTCTGTTTTGTCGCACTTTAGAAGATGAGTTAGCGTCTGGTGAAAGAGTAATTTTTGAGAGTACATATTTTGTGGCTTTTATCCCTTATGCTGCACTTTCGCCGTTTCATATCTGGATTTTTCCGCGCCGCCATTCCTCTTCCTTTGATGACATTACCGATGCGGAAATTACGGATCTTGCTTATACTTTGAAAACTGTACTCGCTAAGCTTTATTACGGATTGAACGATCCTGATTACAACTATAATATTCGATCGGTCCCAACAGCAGAACGGGCGACTAAATACTTTCACTGGTATCTGGCAATTATTCCCAGAGTCTCGAAGCAGGCTGGGTTTGAGTTGGGTAGCGGGATGTTTATCAATACTGCTTTGCCAGAAGAAAGTGCTCAGTTTTTGCGATCGATCGCAATTCCTGATATCTAAAATGTGCGATCGATCTACTCGTTATCAGGCTCTGCCTGGTAACGCATATCCAGAGGCTCTGCCTCTATTTTTTATCAAAGAAAACGAGGCAGAGCCTCTAGATATCGGTTCCCAGGCAGAGCCTAGGAACCAGTTAAACCGCCGACTAATATAGCAGGTAACTCCGGCAACATAGATTTAAGAACCATTCCGTGTACTCCTTTTTGCGGATTATTAACAGCCTGCGTAATCCGAAAATTTACCGCAAGGGAACAGAAAACATAAGCATCTTCTTCTTTGAAACCTGCAAACTCTTGCAGCCAATAAACCGTCTGTTTTACTGCCATTTCAAAGGCATCATCTAATGTTCGACCAAATCCCATAATTACAATATGAGTAGGTGTTTCAGCAAACGGAAATATATAAAATAAATCTTTGCGTAAGATGATTTGAATAGTCCCATTCATCGAAGTTTCAATGGCAGTACCGTCAACTTCGCCGTCTCCTTGTGCCGAATGTCCGTCGCCGATAGACAGTAAACCACCGCGCACGCAAACAGGTAAAAATAACCGCGTTCCTGGTTGGAGTTCCTGATTGTCCATATTGCCACCGTAGCGCTCTGGAGGAATAGAAGAACGGTTGATTTCTGAAGTGGCAACACCGATAATTCCGAAGAATGGATGCAGGGGAATCCGAATGCCACTACCTGCGGGAAATTCGGCAATTCTTTGCTCTAAATCTAGGGGAATAAACCGCAATTTAGGTTCGGGAAAATACTCAGGCAAAACTCCCCAACCGGCGCGAATTGCATTGAATCCTACTGGTAAACTGGGGTGAACTTCCTCGATGTGAATTTCTAAAACGTTTCCGGGTTCGGCATTGTTAACATAAATCGGGCCTGTTAGCAAGTGCGGGCCTGGGCCTACTTTGCGGTTGGGAGGCAAATTCTGACAAATATCTAAGAATTCGGGGGTAAGAAATTCGGGCGGGGCTTTGTCAGCAACATGATATCCTGAATAGGTTTCGATGTCGATGCGATCGCCCGAGTCGATCGTTAAAGCAGGTTCGAGCTTGGGAGAGAAACCGCCCAAGTGTACGGTTTTGCAGTTAGCTTTGAGAAGGTGGCGAGTCATATCTATTTGAGATTGAAGATGCTTTAAGGGTGTTAAGACTGTTATATCGCAAGTCTAAATCATTTTTGCCAAATATTTTTTATGAACCGCTCCAGCGCCAGAGGGCGCAGAGAAAGAGAATGGAGAGATAAGAAGAGGTCAAAAAATGATTGAGGTTTGTTATATGTGAGATATTTTACTAATTTCTTAACTTTTTGATAATGTTGGTAGTTTAAAATTCAAAATTGGCGTGGGCGGTTTATATTATATGTATTTGGGTTAGGAGTTCTATGAAAGCTGGTGAAACCCGCCCCTACAAACTAATGACTTATGACTTATGTTAACACCATTGCCGGATCAAGTAGAAATTCCCAAAGGTTATTCTCGGAACCCCTGGTTTTTTGCTGTTTTAATTTTGATTGTCCTATTGCTAGGTTTCATTATGCAATCTTACCTCAACAAACCTCAACTTTTAACAGATCCGTTTCTGCAACTCCCAACAGCAAACTCGGTGCGAGTTGTGTGGTTCACTGAATTTCTAGGTACTCGCAACACCGTTATTTACGGCGAAAATATGAGTCAAATTGCGGCTGCAAATACTACCAAGCTAAGTCGCACTCGCGAAGACAAAGACTCGCGCGTCTCCGATAAAATGAAACAGGGGATAATTGACAACAATCCAATTGTCCGCGACATTTGGCGGCATGAAGCAGAAGTCGCCAATTTAATCCCTGGTGTTCGGATTCCTTATCAGGTAACTAGCGAAAGGAAAGATGGCGCATCTGTCAGCAGCAAAGTTTTCAGTCTTTCTCCGACACCAGCAGCAGGAATTGCACTCAAAATTCTCCTCACTTCCGACCATCAATTGATGCCGATGACAGCGGCAAATCTCCAGAAAGTAGCAGAAACAATTGATAAAGTTGACGCGGTTTTCATGGCAGGGGATTTAGTTAATATACCCGATCGCGCTTCTGAATGGTTTGACGAAAATCGCGGTCGCGCCTTCTTTCCCGGTCTACAAGGTCGCGCATTTTCCGAACTGGACAAAAACGGCATCAAAACAGTTTACAGCGGCGGCGAACTTATCCAACACGCGCCTTTATTTCCGGCGATTGGGAACCATGAAATTATGGGTAGGTTTTCAACGGCTAGCACACTCAACGACCAGTTTAATGATCCTTTTCCTCGCGCTGCTGCGGAGAAAATATACCCATACCCAACTCAAAAATCTGTGGTGACAGACAAAGATGTTTGGTTAAAAAACAATAGTTTTAATAGTGATACCTATGACGAAATGTTCACTCTTCCCAGTGACAAAAATTACTATGCTGTGACTTTTGGTGACGTGCGGTTAGTAACTTTGTATGTTACGAATATCTGGCGCACTCCCAACTTAGATCCAGGCGCTAGAGGCAGGTATCGGGAACGCGACGAAGATTTTAATAATCCCGAAAAATGGGGATACGGACAGCACATTTTTGAGCCTATTGTCAAGGGCAGCGCTCAATATAATTGGCTGCAACAAGAGTTAAAAAGTTCGGAATTCCAGCAGGCAAAATATAAAATTGTGATGTTTCACCACCCGCCGCATTCTCTGGGTGACAATATTGTACCTGCTTATACTGACCCAGTGCAAATAGTCGATCGCGCTCTCGATGGCGAGATTAAAATGGTGCGTTACGAATATCCGAAACAGCAAGATTATCTGATTCGGGATGTGGTGCAGCTGCTAGAAACAGCCGGAGTGCAATTAGTATTTTACGGACATTCGCACTTGTGGAATCGGTTTGTGAGTTCCAGCGGAATGCACTTTTTGGAGACTTCTAATGTTGGCAACAGTTACGGTGCTTTTGCGGGGGAAAAGCGCCGATTTGTGCCGCCGGGATATCGGGAAGATTACAGCGCTATTGGAGATCCGAACGGATTGGAACCTGTAGTCCCAACTCTTGCGCCTTTGTTGGGAGAAGACGGGCGGCCGCTGCCGTATATTGATAGTAATGATATTACGGCTTTTAGTATTTTTGATACGGGGAAGGGTACCGTTAGCAGCTATTATTTTGATACGCGGAAACCGGAGTCGGCAGCGGTGAAGTTTGATGAGTTTAAGTTGAAAAATTCGTAGACTAATGCAGTTTTTTGGGAGTGCGGATTGCGAACCTTACCCTATTTGTGCGACGGGTAAGGATTTAACTGGTTTGTCTCGATTAGACAAACCGAAAAGTAACTCACAAACATTTTCAAGTTGGGCTAATTTTCCATGACTTTATGTCGCACTAAAGGGCCGCGAGGGTGATTGTAGACAGAAACCATACGGATAAATTTTTGGTAAGAGCTATTGTCAGCAACGATTGTACTTTTAATGCTTTTTCACTCAATTGCCATCAATTCAAAGAGAGTCTAGCGGTAAAGTCTGTTTCGTCGATCATACATTATTAATAAGAAGGGCGAGTACCTCAAAATCTAATGATTGAATTATGTTTCTCAACGTTGAGTCACACGGAAATCGAAGAGTTGGCTGGAGGCTGAAGAGTTTGATGAGAGTAAAGGGATGATTTTTGGTAAAAAAATATACCTTCAGGCTTAGAGCCCCAATATCCCGTACAACTCCCCAAGAAAATTATTGTTAGTATCAGCCCCCTTAAGAAAGGGGATGCGAGGGCGATCGAGACTCAACTACCAGCGAGATTTATCAATGAACAGTTATAACTGAGTCATCACCCAATCACCAATCACCAATCACCAATTACCAATAAACCATGACACTTAACTTACTTGACAAAATTGGCAACTGGAATCCCCAGTTATTTCGAGAAATCAAAGGGCGCTTGAAAATTGGCAATATGGCGATCGCCTCTGCGCTTTCCCTGGGCGCTCAACTGCTGCTATTCATGTATTACAGGGCCCTGTTACCCGCTGCCCTTCGCAATACTGAGGGTGCTGAACCGATTTATAACCAATTTTGTGTTTTAAAGACGACTGACCACACAAAATCAGGAACAAAATGTCTCACAGATACCTTGGGTAACTTCGTGATTGACTGGCCAAAATGGTCGGTAGAAATATTTATTTGGCTGAGTATCTCTAGCGTGTTAGTCCTATTAGTAGCCGGGACTTATATGCTCGTCAGTGACTTAGACAAGGAGGAACGCCGGGGCACTCTGAACTTTATTCGCCTCAGTCCCCAATCTGCCAAAACCATTTTTATTGGCAAAATTTTGGGTGTTCCTATCTTACTTTATCTAGCAGCAATTCTGGTAATACCATTACATTTATACACTGGATTGACTGCTCAAATACCTTTGCCTGAAATTTTAGGTTTCTACATGGCTATCGCAGCTAGTTGTAGTTTATTCTACAGCGCTGCGATGCTATTTGGATTGACCACCAGTTGGTTGGGAGGGTTTCAACCTTGGTTGGCTAGCGGTATCGCTTTGTTTGTGTTTGTAATCTCTACAATTAAGTTGACAGTAACTGCTGGGGATTTAGGAACATTTGTGTCTTCCATTGGCATCCTCAGATATCTAATTTTTGGAATAATTGATAAATACGATTTCGGTTCATTAGGTGCAGAGATAGACAATTTACAATGGTTTTACTTGCCCATCGGTAAAAATCTTGTGAGCGGCCTGATTTTGTCTCTGTCAATTTGTGGCATCGGAACCTATTGGATGTGGCAGGGATGGCAGCGCCGTTTTCCTAATCCCACTACCACGGTTTTTAGCAAGCGACAAAGTTATTTTGCGGTGCTCTGCTGTCAGCCAATCATCTTAGGCTTTGCACTCCAACCTAATTCCCCAGCCTACGCTCAAGATTTTCCTTTGCTAGCCTTGAATTTGGTGATGTTCTTAATTGTCATAGCATCTTTAACGTCTGACAGGCAATCTTTATATGATTGGGCAAGGTATCGTCAACAAATCGTTCCCAGCAATCAGAAATTGTGGCGGCGTTACCCACTACTCGATTTGATATGGAGCGAAAAAAGTCCGGCTATAGTTGCGATCGCGATTAATCTCCTCAGCTCATCCTTAATTGTCATCTGCGGACTAATTTTCGTATCTCAAACCAGAATGGATGCGTTTGGGACAAACCTATCTTGGGGTGTAATTATCGGGATGAATCTGATCCTGATCTATGCAACCATTACCCAACTATTCCTATTTCTCAAAACCCGCAATCAGGAAATTTGGGCAATAGGTAGTATCGGCGGTGCTATCTTGTTACCACCTGTGATTTTATCGATGCTGTTGCTCAATTCAGACAGATATCCTGTATTCTGGCTATCTTCAACATTTCCGATTTTTTGGACTTCTTCGGCTTACATGGAATTTGGAACTACGATTTTGGTTTCTATACTCAGTCAGTGGACTGTTTTGGTGTTGTTGAATCTGAAATTACGATCGCAACTAAAACTCGCCGGAGAATCTGCTTCTAAAGCACTGTTGAAAGCTTGAAAAAGCCGGGGAATTAAAAGGATAGGATTTACGCAAGGGTGCAATTTTTACACTATCAGTTCGCGATCGCACTCCGACTCTCAGAAACCGGGTTTTTACCGAATCTGCGGGCTGCAACGAAATATTTTCGTAAAAAAACCAGGTTTCTAGGCCCCCATGTGTCAGTCCTGTTAAAGTTGAAAAATAATTTATGACTGTACAGATCCAAAATTAGAGATTTAGCGTATATTACTTATGAAAGCAGTACAAGGTTTCATAAATTCGCACGGCTAAAAAGTTCAGTTTGGGGAGTTGCAGTTGCAGTGTCGGCACGACTGATTATACTGCAAACTGTGGAGTATCGGCGGTATATCTGTATCAGGATCAACTTTATATATTTCTGGAGGCAGATTTATGTATCGTTTTAGCTGTGTACAATATTTCTGGTAAAATCGGCTCCTTATTTCTGGTAAAATCGGCTCCTTAAGCCTAAAATATTTCGGTCAGATTAGCCGTTGCTGCGAATTTTGGAAATTTTGTACTGAGAATTCCGTTGCCTAAAGGTGCGGAAGTGTCAAATTTATAGGGGGATTGAATCGTGGCAGAAATTAGAGGCACTGCACAAGCAGAAACGCTTGCAGGAACTACAGAAAATGATTTGATTTTTGGTTTGATGGGCAATGATGCAATTGCTGGAAATTCTGGCAATGACAGCATTTTTGGCGGGAAAGGCAGCGATTCGGTAGATGGAAATTCCGGCAGAGATTCGCTGTTTGGGGATTTAGGTAACGATACTGTTAATGGCGGTGATGATAGCGACTTTTTATTTGGCGGAAAAGGCAGCGATTCGATCTCTGGAAACTCGGGCAATGATGTTTTGTCGGGCGATCGAGATTCTGATGTTTTGATAGGTGGAGATGGTGCTGATGTATTTGTTTTGAGTCGCTATGTTACGGCCGATCCTTTCCGTACCAGCGGCGGTGCGAGTTTGGCAAATGCGGACGCGATCGCCGATTTTACAGCCGGTACAGATTTAATCGGTTTGGGCGAAGGTGTCAGTTTTAGCGATTTGAATATTCTGGAAGCTGGAAACGATACTGTTATTCAAGACCGGGTAACAGGAGAATTTTTCGCTACTCTCAGAGGGGTGAGACAAAGCGCGATCGGTCGGGCAAATTTCACTAATAATATTAGCAGCATTGTTCCCAATCCCCCGCCTCAAGCGCTGACAACGGCTTATGCTTTAACTCCTGCTAATCGGATTGTCGGTTTTAGCCTTGCTAATCCACAAAGCGTCATCACAGATTTCCCCGTGACTGGATTGCAAGCGGGAGAAAGTTTGCTGTCGATTGATTATCGGCCGGCTAACGGCATACTTTACGGTGTGGGCTCTAGCAATCGCTTATATGCTGTCAATCCGAAAACGGGGGAAGCAAGTCAAGTTGGTACTGGGCAGTTTGCTGTTGGTTTGACTCCGGGGGCTGCGGGTTTGGATTTCAATCCGACAGTCGATCGCATTCGGTTTGTCAATCAAGCCGGTCAAAACGCCCGCCTCAATCCTGATAACGGGGCAATTGTTGATTTTGACACTTTAGCGGCGGGAATTCAACTCGATCGAAATTTAGTTTATGCCACGGGCGATCGCAATTTTGGGTCAACTCCGAGCGCTGCTGCGGCTGCGTATACGAACAATTTTGCGGGCGCAACTTCGACGACTTTGTTCGTAATTGACAGCAATTCGGACGTTTTGGTAAGGCAAGATCCGCCGAATAATGGAGTGTTAAATACGATCGGCTCTTTAGGAGTTGACGCAACCAGCATTCTCGGCTTTGATATCAGGAGTATTGGCGGCCGCGAGGTGGCGGTGGCGGCACTGGAAGTCGGGGGCGTTTCGGGCTTGTACAATATCAATTTAAGTACCGGTCAAGCTTCTTTTGTCAATCAAATTGCCGACGGGAGACAGATTAACGGTTTGGCTTTGCCTTTGCCTACAGCTTACGCTTTAACTGTCAGAAATGGCGCTGAAACAATTGTCGGTTTTAATGAGGCGGCACCGCGGGCGATTCTGGGCGACGCGGCAGTTACGGGATTGCAGCCTGGAGAAAGTTTGCTGGGGATTGATTTTCGCCCCGCTAACGGTTTGCTTTACGGTTTGGGTTCTAGCAATCGCTTGTACGCGATCGATCCGGTGACTGGGGCTGCAAGTCAAGTCGGTAGCGGGCCGTTTGCTGTTGGGCTGACTCCGGGGGCTGCGGGTTTTGATTTCAATCCCACAGTCGATCGCATTCGGTTTGTCAATCAAGCGGGTCAAAATGGTCGCCTCAACCCGGATACCGGGGGAATTGTCGATGCTGACACGCTGACGGGGGGAGTTCAACTCGATGGGAATTTGGCTTACCGATCGGGCGATCGCAATTTTGGGGCAATTCCGGTGGCTGCGGGGGCTGCGTATGTGAATAACTTTGCGGGCGCAACTTCGACGACACTATTTGTAATTGACAGCAATTTGGATGTCTTGGTGCGCCAAGATCCGCCCAATAATGGAGTGTTAAATACGATCGGATCTTTGGGAATTGATGCTGGTACCGTTCTCGGCTTTGATATCAGAAGTGTGGGCGGTAACGAGACGGCTTTGGCTGCGATCGATGTGGGCGGAGTTTCCAGCTTGTACAATATTAATTTGACAACAGGTCGGGCTTCGATCGTCGGTCAAATTGGCGACGGCAGAGGATTTAAAGGTTTGGCACTGACTTTGATTTAACTGCTAGCTTCCCAGCGATTTTAGATTGACTTGAGGCATAAATTATGTAGTTTTTAGGTTGAAGATTTAAAGCAAGTCAACTTTTCTACTGTCTCAAATTGTCAGTCTAAAATCCTTTGGGAAATTCCCAATTCCCAATTTCCAATTTCCAATTCCTAATTTGAGGTAACATATTATTTTGACAACCAAGATAAAATGTTATCCCAAGTTTTTTACTTACTGCGTTCCCGTGCTGACGGCAAATATATCAGTGCTTGTCCCAATCCAGATTCGGCGGTGAGTTACCTGCTGATGTTTCGCGAAGACTATGACGCTTTGAGCTATCTCAACGCCCACGCTGCCGATGTTGCCGATCGATTCGGGGTAGAATCGATTTCCGGTTCGTCTGTGAAAAAGCTGCTCGAACGTTGGGGATTTAACGGTGTGGGAGTGGTTCAAGACCCGCTGTTACCGAATATTGAGTTTTTATTGACAAATAATTGACAATTGACAACATTTGCGCTTCACCCGGTTTTTAGAAGAAATCGGGTTTTTTGCTGAAGTTTTGAGCCGATCGCCCGATCGAGCTTGTAAACTTCTGTGCCCCATATCTAGTGCAAATTGTCAAATTTATCAAGCTTTCACCCTAAATCTGAATCCTGTTGTATATTCATAGTCTGTTGATATATTCCGACACGTCAGTACACAACCTATGGTTCGAGAATTAGAGCGATCGAGTGCCCGCGAGAAACGCCACCTGTCCGATTTCCCCGAAACAGCACCCGCAGCTAATCCAGTATTTTTCAGGACGTACAGCCGCCGTACCGAGACAGGGCGGGAGACTTGGGCCGAAGTGTGCGATCGTACCGTCAAGGGCCTCCAAAAGCTCGGAAACCTCACCCCCGAAGAAACACAACTCCTACACCGGATGCAAAACCAGCTCAAAACCCTCGCTTCCGGGCGCTGGCTGTGGGTGGGCGGTAGCAAATGGATCGAGCAACCAGAGAACTTTTCCGGCGCATATAATTGCTCCTCAACCAATATTATCGACTGGCGCGCCTTTGGGTTGCTGATGGATTTGGCAATGATGGGCTGCGGCACCGGCGCAGTTTTGGAACCCAAATACATCAACCAATTGCCGCCGATTAGCAACCGCTTAACCGTGACAATGCAAGGCGAAATCGGTTCTACACCCGCCCAGTCGCGCCGTCAAGAAACCGAAGTAAAAATAACCGAAAAAACCGCAACTATTTATGTCGGTGATTCCCGCCAAGGTTGGGTAAAATCCTATCAAGCTTTGCTGGAATTATCCACGGATGAAAGATTTGCAGGAGAAGCTCAAGTTTACATCGATTTGAGCGATGTTCGCCCGGTGGGAGAGCCTTTAAAAGGTTTTGGCGGAGTCGCAAACCCGGTGAAATTGCCCGACCTTTATCAACGTTGCTCGGCAATTTTGAATAAAGCTTTAGGGCGGCAGTTGAATTCAGTTGAATGCTGCGTATTGATTGATGAAGCTGCGGTCACAATTGTTGCTGGAAATATTAGGCGCAGCGCGGGAATTCGTCAATTTTCTTTCGATGACGAACTTGGAGCAAATGCTAAAAACAATCTGTGGCAACAAGACGATAAAGGCAACTGGAGAATAGACCCAGAACGCGATGCTTTGAGAATGGCAAATCATACCCGTGTTTTTCATTCCAAACCAACATTAGAAGAATGTATTGATGCTGTCAGAAAACAGTATTATTCTGGTGAAGGTGCAATTCAATGGGCTGGTGAAGCTGTAGCTAGAGCTAACGTCGATCTACTTTCAACACCAAGTCTTAAACTTGAATTCTTGAAAGCTTACGATCAAGGTAAAGCTAAACAGTGGTTTCAAGAACACTATCCTGATATGACTGCGGAAGAATTAGAGCATCGGTCAGTTCGTTTGGGCTTAAACCCGTGTGGTAAGTAATTTTGCCTCACGTTAAAAACCTCGCAAAATCGGAGAAGACTGAGATGTTAATTCCGAGGTAAGTAAGGGAAGTAAAAATCCTTTACCACCGTAGAGCGTACCAGGTGAACCTTCTTTTTTGAAGAACATAATCCTGGCAAGAGTGCGGGGCATTTACAACTAAAGTAAATGAAAAAGTACGCCGAGCTACAGATAAAATGGAATCTGTAGAACTAGAGGATAAAAAGCCTTTAGGATAACAAAACTGGAAATCATTGGCTCTAATTTTCACTGTAATTTGGGGGAGGTTCACCTCAATCAAATCGACCCTTACAACTTCAAAGAACAAGAAGAAGCTTTCCGGGCGGCAGGTTTATCTGTCGCCGTACTTCTCAATCACAAATTTAGCGAACCTCGCTACCAATATAGCCGCGAATTAGACCCGATTGTCGGCGTATCTTTCACGGGATTGTTCGATTTCTTCGTTCATGCTTTTGGTGTTGAGTGGTTGCGCTGGTGGGTGGAAGGCCGCCCGCAAACTCCGCAGGGAATGGCGTTTAAACAGCGGGAAGAAGAGTATTTGACGGGTTGGCGGGAGATTGTCGATCGGGTAGTATGGGATTATTGCGATCGGCATTCTTTGAAACGCCCCAATCGCTGCACAACCGTTCAACCATCGGGTACAAAATCTCTACTGACAGGTGCTTCCCCCGGCTGGCATCCCCCCAAATCCCAGCGTTTCATTCGCCGAATCACTTTCGGCAAAAATGACCCTGTAGCCCTCGCCTGCATCGACTACGGATACAACGTAATTCCGTCTCAATCCGACAAAGATGAAAACGGCAATTTGCTGAACAATCCCTTCGACGAACGCTGTACAGAATGGCTGGTAGAAATACCCGTTGCTGTCAGTTGGGCAGATTTGCCCGGTGCTGATCAAATTGAGATCAACAAATTCTCAGCGGCGGCACAAATGGACTTTTATATGCAGGTGCAAAAGTTCTACGTGCGGCACAACACCAGCGCGACGATTGAGTTGCGGGAAAATGAAATTGAAAGTTTGGGTACGCGGATTTACGAAGCGATTCGCGATGACGAAGGCTACATTTCCGCCGCACTTTTGTCTCGTTTTGATGCGCTTGAAACTTTCCCGCGTTTGCCTTTTGAACCGATTGAAAAGGCAACTTACGAGACGATGTTGAAAGACGTTTTAGTGCGTCGTCAAATTGATGTTTTTCAGGTGGCACTGAGTCGTTATGACTTGGGTGAAATGATGGATTCGGGGCCGGCGGGCTGTGATTCTGACAAGTGTTTGATGCCGGAAATTAAGGCTATGTAATAGCATTGAATCAAATCCCCCAAAAATGGGGGATTTTTTATGTTTAATTTCAGGTTGACAAAATCGTAGGGGCGGGTTCACCAACCATAAGTGCCTAGAATTAACGATCTCGTAAACCCGCCCCCACCCCACCAACAAGCTATAACTAGATTGTATAATTAAAGCTAGACTTTATATTTTGTAACTAATAGCAAGATGATTAGAGGTGCAATTCCCGATGATATCCCCAATAATTTACAAGAGCAAATACTCCTGCAAGACGCTAAGGCTCAACCTGCCATCATGATTCAAGGCGGTTCCAGGAAACCGCTAGGAGATTCTCCTAGATTGGTCGCCAACTATGGCGGCCAGCCTGAAGATTGGTATAAAATGGCTAGTAACCAAAGCGCGATTATCGAGGGGTATGTGGCTGAAATCCATTGGTATAGAAATACCAGCACCCTCCAAAATGTCGAGTACAAAATCAAACGTACATACCCCAAAATAGCACCTAAAAACCAGTGAGGTTAATATACTATGAAGATTCGCTGCATTGCCAACCAAGGGGCTTATCTGCCGGAAAATTACCTAAATACAGCCTTAGATATCACCAAAGAAACTGAATTCAAACTGATAGTAGGTAAAGAGTATATTGTCTATGCTATTTCTGAATGGCAAGGAAATTTATCGTATTATATTTGCGACGAGCGCTTTACTTATTATCCCATACACAATCCAGCCCCGTTATTTGAGATAGTTGATGCCAGATATTCTCGGTACTGGCAAGTGCAATTAGCAACTAACGGTTTGTTAGAGATTGCCTTTGAGCATTGGTTCTCCATACCTGATTTTTATGAAAAACTAACTGACTCAGAAGCAGAAGCTATTTTGATTTTTGATAAAGTTAAAGAACTCATGGATGCTGAAGCTGCAATTTCTCAACCCCAACCTTTCTCAGTTGAGGAATTGCTCGCGATGCCGACCTTGCAACCCGACAAACTAGCAAAAGTCCCTGGTTGAAATTATGTCAGACAATCAAAATGAACCTAGAGAATACGATGCCGTCCTCGGCGGTCAAAATTTAATTCCGGTCAATGCTGCGGTACTCGGAGGCATCGCCGGCGTTAAAAGCCGCTTGGCCTCGCCCGCGATCGAAGTTAGAATCGCCGCACTCTCCGAAGCACTGAAATATGGAGAAGCAGGGTTAGATTTGATAATTCAAGCATTGGGGGATGAGTCAATGCAGGTAAAAATAGCTGCCTATTCACTGCTGAAAGATAGAGATGACTTAAAGATAAAACCGCAGTTCCAAGACTATCTCCCCACATTTGAATTTGATGTCATCACAGTTGATTCGTATGGCAGAGAAAACAGCCGCACTAAGTCATTTGCTCACTTTTTTCCTGAAGACTTAGGTAACTCAATTGTACTAGAAATGGTTTACATTCCCGGCGGCACATTTATGATGGGTTGCCCCAACGACGAAGAGGGAGTAAATTTTCAGCAAACTCCGCAGCATCGAGTCACAGTACCCACTTTTTATGCAGGCAAATACCCCATCACCCAAGCACAGTGGCAAGCAGTTATGGGAAACAACATATCCTATTTCAAAGGCGAAAAACGTCCTGTAGAACAAGTATCGTGGGATATGGCCGTTGAATTCTGCGACAAACTCTCGCAAAAAACCGGGAAAAAATATCGCCTCCTGAGTGAAGCAGAATGGGAATACGCCTGTCGTGCGGGTACAACAACCCCATTTCATTTTGGGGAAACGATTACCCCAGAATTAGTCAACTATAACGAAAGCAAGCCCTACGCAAACGCCCCCAAAGGACTTTGGCGCCAAGAAACAACGGATGTAGGGATTTTTCCCCCCAATGCCTTTGGACTGTACGATATGCACGGCAATGTTGAGGAATGGTGCAGCGATAAGTGGCACGATAGCTATCAAGGCGCACCAACTGACGGTACTTCCTGGGGTGTTGGCACCGATCATAACTATGTGCTGCGTTGCGGTGCCTGGTGCCGAGAGGCGGTCTATTGTCGCAGTGCCAATCGTTACTGCTATTATGGGAGTCCGGGATCGAACAACGGTTTTCGTGTAGCCCTGGATTTCGCGTAGTCTCCGTAGCCAGATTTCCTACTTACTTGAAAATATCTTTCCGCTTTTGCAATAGCAAAGTTACGGTTAAATAAACTGCTGCGTGCAATCCTAAAATTCCCCAATTCAGAGCCAAGTTTTGCCATGTCGGTTCGTAGACTGCACTTTTTTCAAAGAGCTGCGGTAAGATTGTTCGATCGGGCAATTCGATCGGCTTCGGCACCATCGCGTTCACGTTAACCAAGCTCCCGTAAGCCCCCACAGACCAGCGGCTCACCGTCAACCACGACAAATACTGACCGATTTTCTCGATTTTAAACAAACTTCCCAGACTGAACAAGACTCCCGAAAAAATAATCTGCGGCACTAAAAGCAAAGGCAAAGCACTGTTCGCTTGACTCCCATTCTTCACAAAAGCCGATACCATCAACCCCAAACTCATGCTCGCCAGCAGCGTTAAAAATGTAGTAATTGCTAAACCCAGAGACCAAGAAATCATATCGGGATTCGGCTGTTTAAAGCCAATTAAAATTACTGCGGTCATCAGCACTGTTTGCACTAGCGCCAATCCCGCCAGCACCAAAAACTTGGAACCGACATAGGGCACCAAACCTAAATTTACCAATCTTTCTCGCTGATAAATTGCCGATTCTTTGACAATTTCTTGCAAAGAACTTGACAAACCGACCCAAATAGCTGCGGATGTAAACACAAACAAAATTCGCAAAGCTAAAAAAGCCAGTGCTGCGTCATCTTCTGTACCCGTAACTAATGGCTCTACATCTTTAATTCCGGCCAGCAAAATGGGGCATACGGCCGCAGTTAACAGTCCTAAACCAACATTAACCGGATCGCGCAAAGTTAGCTGAAAATAGCGCTGGGCGATTAATAACAGTTGTTTGAGGGGAGAAACTCGGGCTGGTTGGGAAAGTTGGACGGGAGGAGCTTGTTTTTGAGGTGCTTTCGCACTCAGGGGAGCGTCAATATAGCGCTGGTAATAAGCGGAATTTCTGTATTTATTCGCCCAGTCTTTTATCACATTTTCGCTGATTTCTAGCTCGTTGTAAATGTTGGCAAAATCTGCTTGACTTACTCCAAAGAAATTGGCGGCTTCTGCGGGCGGGCCGAAGTAACAAAGGTAGCCGTTGCGGCCGAGAAAAACTAGCCGATCGCACAAACTGACATTTGCCGTAGCGTGCGTCACCAGAACCACAGTCCGCCCTCGATTTGCCAAATTCCGCAGCAATTCCATCATCTTTTTATCCAACCCCGGATCGAGCCCAGAAGTCGGTTCATCTAAGAAAAATAACTTCGGATCTGCCAGTAATTCTACACCAATGCTCACCCGCTTTCTCTGCCCGCCGCTGAGTTTTTTGATAGCAATATTTCGCTTATCCAACATCTCAATATCTGTCAGCGTCTTTGTCAAAACTTGCTCGACATCGACATCGGGCGGCAAGCGCAATTTGATTGCATAAGTCAGGGCTTCGGCGACTGTTAATTCGCCGTGAACAATATCATCTTGCGGCACGTAACCGATCAAAGAACTGTAGCATTCAAAGTTTTTCCGCAATTCCTCGCCGTTGACGTAAACTGCACCGCGTTTTGTGGTTTCAATCCCCAGCAAAGTTCGCATCAATGTAGATTTTCCCGCCCCGCTTCCTCCGACTAACGCCACTAACTGTCCGGGTTCAATTACTAGGGAAATATCGTTAACAAAAGGTCTAACTAAGTTAATTGCTTCCAAACGGATCGCATTTCCCGGATCGATAACTGTTAATTCTTCTTTTTGATAAATCAGCAGAAAAGGGCCGATGCGAATCTTTGCACCTTCGGTCAAAATAGCGGATTTTTTGATGCGTTTGCCGTTGATAAATACGCCGTTGGTGCTGATGTCTGTGAGAATGTAGTCTCCGCGTTTGTTGGCGTCGATCGTACAATGGCTGCGGGAGACGATCGGCGAATTTAACTGTAGCGTAGAAGCTCGATCGCGCCCCAAGACTACCGATCGATTTTGCAGAGACACAGACTCCCGCGATCCCAAACTCGCCAGCGCCGGACTTCCGGGATTGAAATAAGTCACCCGCACCGGATTTCTCAAATCTTTGCCAATCCGCAACTCGATTCCGTGCTGCAAAACGCAGCCTTGATTGGGAGTTACAGGAGTTTCAGCAGGAAGTACAAATAACCCGCGACTGCTGGGCTTGAGGCCATCGCCATCGTAGATGCGGTAGTCGTCTCCTTCCTGGCGCAAAATCGCTTGACATCTCGACAGCTTCTCCCAATCTTGAGGAACCAGCAAGTCTGCTTTCTGGGGATCTCGTCCCAATACGTGTTCAGTCTTGGTCAGTTCCAAGCGTACCACTTCGCCTTGATAGTCGATTTCTAAATAGGGGCTGGCGATTAAGTTTGTTTTCTTATGGGTTTGGCCGGTCATAGAATTTTAAGTTTTAGATTTTAGGTTTTAGATTCTGCGAGAATTGAGTATTCAAAACATGAGTAATGTTATATCATGTTTAATAATCAATGCTGACAAGCACCGCACTAATTCCAAGCTATCCTCAATTTCGATAGCTTTCAGGAAGCTGCTTTGGCACGAGATACTATTTCTACCAAGCTAATTCCTCCCTACCATGAGCTACTGCATTAATCCCAACTGCCGCCATCCAGAAAATCTTCCCACGATCAACTTTTGCCAAAGCTGTGGCTCAAAGTTGTTAATAGACGAACGCTATCGGGTACTTAGTGTTTTGGGAGAAGGAGGCTTTGGCAAAACTTTTGAAGTCAGAGATAGAGACGGGACTCGGAAAGTTTTAAAAGTTCTCACTTACATTGAACCTAAAGGGGTAGAACTGTTTCAGAAAGAAGCTAATGTTTTGCAGCGGCTGAAGCATCCGGGACTCCCTAAAGTAGAACCGGACGGCTATTTTACTTTCAAGCCTAACGATACTACGAACTCCTTGCACTGTCTGGTAATGGAGAAAATTGAAGGTAAGAATTTGCAGCAGTGGTTGGAAAATCAGAATCATCAACCTATAACTTCGGAACAAGCTATTGACTGGTTGACGCAACTGACAGAAATCTTGAATCTTGTTCACAATCAAAATTATTTTCACCGGGACATTAAGCCGCAGAATATCATGTGCCGATCGAACGGTAAATTAGTATTGATTGATTTTGGGGCGGTGCGGGAAGTTACAGAAACTATTCAGAGAGCAACTGGAGAGGTGACGAGAATTTCTTCGGCGGGTTACACTCCGCCGGAACAAAAAAATGGCAAGGCTGAGCCACGTTCGGATTTCTTTGCTCTGGGGCGGACTTTTGTGTATTTGCTAACGGCTCAAGAACCGAGAAATTTGCAGGAAGATCCGCGATCGGGTAAATTGATTTGGCGTACTGTGGCGACTCAAGCATCGAAGTCTGTAGCAGATTTGGTTGACGATTTGATGGCTCATTTCCCGAACGGGCGGCCGAAAGATACGCAAGTTTTGTTGCAGCGTTTGGCTAAAATGGTCGATCGACCATCTGCATCTCCATCTCCCTCGCCGAAAACTCCTGCATTTGCTTTGGGATGGAAGCCTGCTTTAATCGGGATCGCAGTTGCTGGGGCGATCGCAGCTTCCGCCTTCGCAATTCAAAATTTCTCGAAAACTGGAGTTGACAAGTTCTTAACTTATCAAAGTTCCACCCATCAGTTTAAAATCAAATATCCTGAAAAATGGGAAAAGCAAGAATCGCAAAATACATTAATTACCGACGTGGTTGTATTCCTCGCCCCGAAAAAGAACAGCTCTGATTCTTTTCAAGAACAAATTACTGTCAGCATAGAAGATTTGCCAAAACCGATGTCTCTAGATGAGTACAATCAGTCGTCTATCAATTCTATTAAAACTAATTTTAATAATGTCAAAATTCTCGAAGAAAATTCCAAAACTTTTGCAAATAATCGAGGTCATACAGTAATTTTTGATGCTCAAGATGGCACGAAAGCTACTAAAATTATGCAAGCTTGGACGCTGATGAATAATAAGGCTTATGTGCTGACTTACACGGCGGAAAAGTCTGAATATTCGGAACACATAAACACGGCTGAATCAATGATTAATTCCTTGGAAATTAATTAATATAGAAGCAAGGTCGGACAGGGAAATGCCCAAAGCGTGTCTTAACGTCAAGCCCATTCACAGACTGCTGTTTGACTATTAAGACCCGATCCCCCCTAGCCCCCCTTAAGAAGGGGGGGACAAGAGTCTTCTCAAAGTCCCCCTTCTTAAGGGGGATTTAGGGGGATCTGGACTTAGGTAAAAACGGGATTTATCAAGGCTTTCAGGCGATTGTTGACACTAATGGGAAATGCCGTTTCTCTACCCTATTAATTGTAGGGAAACGGCAGTGCCGTTTCCTCGCTTATCATTGGCGCAGCCGGAATAGATATGACTACAAGTTGATTTAACTATCCACCGGCTGTTTGATTTTGCCACTTTTTACCAAAATCTGTCAGTGTTTCCTTGGGAATTTGCTGCTGTAACCATTCCAAAGCTCGATTTTGGTGCGGGTGGAGGCCAGCCCGATCGTACACTTTGCAAACATCGACCAAATTAATCGGCCTGTTACCAGCTCTGGCGATCAATTGAGTGCGCCACTCTTCCGCAAATTTTTGCATAGTTTGGGCGGAAATTTTGCCCTGCAACCACTCTAAAGCTCGCTCTTGGTGGGGAGTTTGACCGCTGATGTCGTAAGTATTGCAAACATTCACCAAACTCAAAAAGCCGATCGGCACTGCTCTGGTTTGAGGCGGATTTGCTCTGGCTGCCGGAGCCGGTGTTGCTCTTGCTGCTGGAGCCGGTGTTGGCCGGGCTGCGGTCGTCGGTGCTGGCCGAGTTACTAGATTTCGCTGCGGTACACTGCTGACATTTCTGAGATTTGTACCCACACCGCAAGCTAAATTGCTTCTGCCGTAAGTCGGATCGGGAGGGCGAACATTGATTGCTGTCGTTGCTTCGCAGACAATTGAGACAGTCATCGGATTGTTTAAAGTGCTGTTTTCCTCCAAGAAAATCGCTCCTACATAAGCTTTATTTTCCGCAGACTTAGGTATTGCGTAGTGAAAAGCGCCTCTAGTCGTGGTGCGAATTGAAAAGTTGTAATCCTGTGGCAATAAAATGCTAAAGGTTTTGGCGATCGACGGCACAGAATTGAGAAAATTGCGGTTGTTCGCAACATAAGTTTGCTGGCCGCGAACCATCGAACTAATTGCCGACTCCGCAGGCGATTCTGGTCCCCTTGCTGCAATGGGTGGTGCTTCTGGGAGTGGAGTAAAAGCTGACTCCGGCGCGGGTGTGGTTGCTGGCGCTGGTGCTGGTATTGGTGTCGGTTTTGGTGCCGGGATTTCTCGGGCAATTGGCGGTGATACAGGTGGCACCGGACGAATCTGGTCTGGAGCCGATTGAGCATCGCGAGCTATTGCTCCCCGTCTCGCCAAAAATATCTCAAAAGGAACGCCATAATTGCCCACAGCGCCTTGAACTTGCCGTACTTCAGCTTTTCCGTGAATTCCCACTAAACGGCCCGTGCTGTCGAGCACCGGCCCACCGCTCATGCCGGGGAGAGCGTCGCCACTGTAGGATAGTTCGTAACCTTCTTTGGCACCTTGAACTCGACTGGTAACCCGGACTGTTTCAAAACGGTAGCTGCGTCTGATATCTATCTGCCCGGGACTGGGATAGCCTGCGACATAAACTGTTGCTCCCGGTCGCAAGTTTGCGGAACTCCCGGTTTGAGCGACTGCATAGTTATTCTTACTTTGGAATTGCAACAAGGCTAAATCCGTTCCGGGTACGAGACGGGCTTCGTAAAATTTGTACTTCATCCCGTCGATAGTTTGGATGAAGCATTCACCAGTCGTCGCTACGACGTGGTTGGCTGTGAGGACGGTGTAATTTTCACCTTGACGCTCGATTATCGCTCCCGATCCTTGGCATTCGTCGGGACGACTGGCTGTGATCATCACTGTAAACTTTTCGGCACCGTCACTTATTTGGGTCGGTTCTAAGGCTGCTGCTGTCGTAACTTGAACTGAGACGATCGCAGCCGCTCCGACTAATACTGCTGGAATTACACTATAAAATCTTGCCATTTTCCAATTAGTTTAATTTAAGCAATAGTTGGTTGGGCGGGTTTATAACACCATTTCTCTATCTTCTGAGGTACAAAAGCAAAAGCTCGATCCCCTCAGCCCCCCGAACCAAGGGGGACTGTTCCGGTTCCCTTTGGTTCGGGGGGATCGTTCTTGTACCTCATGTATTTGAGAAAGACTATAGATATTTGGGATTTGAATTATAAATAATGATGAACCCGCCTCTGTTAAAATGTGAATCTCGGCTATTTCTTCAAAGAATTTGTTGTCATTTCAAAAGCTGAAGGTGCTAGCTGCTTGAAAGTGTCGATCGGAATCCCCCAACTGTACTTGCTCATCTGCTCCCGCAGCGCTGCATTCGGTTCAGTCCCGTCTTTGTACTGGTAGGGGTCTCCCCACAGCGGGTAAGCGTGGATGCCGTTAACGCCCACCAATTCCCCGCGAGCGTTCAGCAGCGGCCCGCCGCTCATTCCTTTTTCAATATCGTTGGTATAACCAATTTGATAGCCGCCTTCCAAAGCTTTGTCTAGCACCCGCCAAACTTTGCCGGTTTTGAACACAAATCCTCGGTCTTTTGAACCTTCTTCTGAAAAAGGAAAGCCGCCTGCAAATACTTCATCCCCTACTTTCGGTACAGCACCCAGCTTAGCTGTGGTGTATTCAGCGTTGCTAGTAAAGCGCAACAATGCTAAATCGTTGCCTTTAAAATTAGCATCTTTGACTTCTGTGGCAGGATAAATTTTATTATCTGGGGTTTGGATTTGGTAGGGGGCTTTTCCAGCTTTGAGGACGTGTTCGTTTGTCAGTACGGTGTACTGCGAACCCTGCTTGCGAATGGCGATTCCCGTTCCTGCAACTTGTCCCGACGAGCGAACCCTGACAGCTATAGACTCAGCTTGCTGCTGCAATCGCTGTTGCGACATTTCGACTGGCAGTTGTTTTAAGGAATTTTTGGCAGGCGGAAGTTGTGCCGGCAGCATCATTGAGATGCCGCCGATACAAGTTGCCATAATCAGTGAACGCCAATCCATGTTTGTTCAGCTCGCAGTTTCTTTGCTACTTTTACCACAAACGCTCGTTGTCTGGCGGTTCGTTGTTAAACAACAAATTTAGATTGACGTTAGCATCGCCATTTTCGTATGTTACCAACTGCTTTTCTCCGCTCAGGTAAAGGGGTTGCTTGGAAGCGCGGTTGCGGGTGTCGAGCATTTGTTCGAGAATCTGGTTGGCATTGCTGCGCTGGGGTATTGTCAGCACTACTGCTTCGGGACTCGAACAATTGCCGCTGCCCCTGGCTCGATCGATACATAATACTTGTTGCCCGTTGAACGTCCCTGCTCTCATGAAGTTGAGCTGTCCGTTGTCGTTGAACCGCTGGAATCTGGCAGATACTTCCTCGCAGCGCTTTTTGGGAGTCCACCCGGAAGCTGAGAAAGCTTCGTTGTTCCAAACTATCAGGGGTATGTTCCCTCTAGCTGCTGTGCGGACTATGGTTGCGGGTTTGCCTTCGCTAATCCCGCAGTAGAATTGATTTCTGGTTTGAGCTTGGCTCGGCGAGGATAAAACAGCCGATGTACCTATGACGATCGCCGCGGCTGCGAGCGTGCCAAATAAAGGTTGTCTCATTGGGTAGCCTATATAGTTTTAATCATTCAAAGATTTTTACGTTCTCTCCTGTTAAACTCGATCGAGCTCACAGGAGACCCCTTGCCACATTTAGTTATTAAATCTTGCGGCCCTTAACTTTGAATTTTACAGTATTAAATAATATTAGTCAATCTCTGTCAAGCAATTTTTTGATCGTTAGCTGCCTGTTCTGGGCCGGCTTGTGTGCGTGCACAAAACAGACATACTTAGTCTTTAGTTTTGTCGAACAGGCTTCTAGCCGATTCTTGACGCCCCACCAGAACATTAAACTCCCGCTTCACAAACCATTCAGCGTGTTTTTGAGAATCGTGCAGTCATAAGGAACGATCGAACTGGGTGCATCTCATTTTTGCAAATATATTCGTAGGGGCGAAGCATTTCGGTAGTAAATCTCTGATTCTCATTAATAAATTGTCTGCCGAAATGCTTCGCCCTTGCACTTATAGAGATGCGCCCGATCGAACTTCCCAGCATCTCAACCGTTTACATAATAATCCCGAGTCCCCTTCGCATTCATCGCCGCACCGAGTCGGTGCAAACCGTACACGTAAGCAGCAGTTCTCATGCAAACTGACAATTCCTCAGACTTTTTCCAAATTGCCTCAGTTTCTTCGACCATTTTATGCTGCAACCGCTGATTCACTTCTTCCAACGTCCAATACAGCCCACAGCGGTTTTGCACCCACTCAAAATAACTAACGGTTACGCCGCCAGCATTAACTAAAATATCAGGAATCACCTGAATTCCCCTCGTTTCTAAAATCAAATCAGCAGCCGAATCGATCGGCCCATTAGCTACTTCAAAAATAAACTTAGCTTTAACATCATTGACATTTACTTCCGTTATTTGATTCTCCAAAGCTGCTGGAATTAGCACGTCCACATCTAGTGCTAAAAGTTGTTCGTTTGTCAAAACTTCGTGTTCTACAATATTACACACAGAGCCTTCACAATAAATAGCTTTGATACCTTTGTTAGCATCTTTAAAGCGGCGAATGCTGGGAATGTCCAGCCCTGATTTAGCATAAATTCCCCCTTGGGAATCGCTGACAGCGACAACTTTGTAACCGGCTTTCCAGAGCAATTCTGCTATTTCTGCCCCGGCATTGCCAAAACCTTGCACAGCTACAGTTGTCTCGCTAGGAATTCGCTTAAATTTGGGCAGCAGAGTTTGAATCACAAAAAAAGCACCGGTTGCCGTTGCTGTTTCTCTGCCCAAACTGCCGCCGATTGTGACTGGTTTACCTGTCACCACTGCCGGAGAAAGCTGGCGCTTAATAATATTGTATTGATCCATCATCCAACCCATAATCATCGGATTGGTATAGACATCCGGCGCGGGAATATCGACATCCGGGCCGATAAAATCGGCGATCGCATCGACATAGCCCCGGCTCAACCGTTCCAATTCTAGTTTGGATAATTCTTTAGGATTAAGAGTAATTCCGCCCTTTGCTCCTCCAAATGGCAAGTTGAGAACCGCACATTTAAAAGTCATCCAAAAGGCTAAAGATTGTACTTCATCGAGGGATACTTTGGGGTGGTAGCGCACACCCCCTTTTGTCGGGCCTCTAGTATCGTCGTAGCGCACGCGATAACCTTGGAAAATTCGCAGCGAGCCATCATCCATCCGCACGGGAATTGATACAATCAAACTGGATTTGGGATATTTTAGTCGCTCGATCGTATCCTCGGAAAGGGACACATATTTTAAGGCTCGTTCTAATCGGCGGCTGGCATCGGCAAATAATGAATCAGACATAAGAAGTTATTTGACTGTTGTCAGTTGTCGATCGCCAATATCATATCAATTCCGGTCGCATCAGAATTAATATTACCCGAAATCAGGAGACGGCAGTGCCGTATCCCTACAATTAATCTGGCGTAGGGACACGGCACTGCCGTCTCCTCTATCTCATTTCGGCGCGGTCGGAATTGATATCACAGTCCCAAACAGCGATTAAGCAGATATACTTAAAATAGAGGGTAATATTTAAGATCCAGGGGTAATCTGAGGAGAAATCGCTCAAATCACAGCCAGCCACCAGGGGAATTGAATTCTGAAATAGATCGAGCTGTAGCTGACGTTATATAAAGTGAATTATTATTATGGTTGGACTCCTAGCCGCGCTCTCTGCGTCTGCGGCGGGGGGTATGAGAATTGCCATGCCCCTGCTGTTAATTGGCCTATTACGCATCGATAAGCTTTGGTCGGAAATACCTTTATTGTGTCGGATTAATCCCCAAGTCGTGATTACGATTTTGGTGAGTTGGTCGCTGTTAGAGTTATTTGCTTCTAAAACTTTTGTGGGAATGCGGGTGCTGCAAATTGTCCAAATTATTTTCAGTCCTATTGTAGGAGCAATTATGGGAATTGCGATCGCACAGGTAAGTTCGATCGACGAAATTGTTGCTCACCCTTGGATGCTGTGGATTATTGGTGTTGTTGGAGGTTTGTTGGCTTTAGTGCTGCAACTGGTACAAGCAGGATGGCTTTATCGGCTGCGGAGTTTGCCGATTTGGATGATTTTCCTCCAAGATGTTCTGTGCATTTCCTTGGTGTTGTTTGCTTTTGATGCCCCGCGCCAGGGAGGGTTAATTGCGATGCTGCTGCTGTGGCTGGCAATTCGCAGTTCTAAAGAGTGGTACGGATGGTACAGAAGTCAGGAAATACCGGGCGATCGCGGAAATCCCCGCCGCCGCAAGCGCAATCCAGATTAATTTAGTCAGTTGTCAGTTGCCATTAGTATCGGGGGGCGGGTTTATTATATTGTCGATTACAGGCAATTATTGTTAGTGAACCCGCCCCTACAAAATTCATACAAGTCCCAATCAAACACACATGATATCATTAGTTGTTTGTCACAACAGCGAACAGTTAACAGTTAACAGTTAACAGTTAACTGTTAACAGTCAACTGACTGCTGACAAAATTTAAAGCAAGCCGATCGAATGTAGCGGGCCTTGACCAGTCATTAACTCGATCAATAGTGCGATAAAACCAACCATCGCCACACGACCATTCCAGACTTCCGCCCCAGTCGTCAAACCCCATTCCCACTGCTCTTGAGGATACATCTTCACCTTCTTGGAAGGGCGGATCACATCAGAGAATTTAACGCTGGGAGATTCAATTGACTCGATTACTAAATCTGCCAAGGCCTCAATAAACACTGGATAAGTATTCAGCGCCGGCACTCGATAGAAATTGTGAATCCCCGACTCTTCTGCCAATTCTCGATACTCCATGTCAATTTCTTGGAGAGTTTCGATGTGATCGGAAACAAAACTAATCGGAACTACTAACAAATCTTGGACTCCATTTGCTGCCAATTCGGTGATGGCATCTTCGGTATAAGGCTTGAGCCATTCCACCGGGCCGACCCGACTTTGATAGGCTAAAGTATGCTCGTTCGATCGATTCAAATGCTCCATAATCAGACGAGTGCAATCTTGAATCTCGCGCTGATACGGATCTCCAGCCTCTTCTACATAGCTGGCGGGGACACCGTGGGCGCTGAAAAAGATGTGAACTCCATCGGGATTTGGAGTATTGTCTAACTCTTGGGCAATCAATTCAGACATTGCCTGAATGTAGCCTGGTCGATCGTACCAAGAAGGAATCGCAGTGTATTCAATCTCACTCAGGGCTGGATCTTTGCCCCACATTTCCTCTAGCTGTCGGAAGCTAGAACCGCTCGTACTGATGGAAAATTGAGGATACAGGGGCAGGATAGCCAATTGTTCGATGCGATCGCGCTTAATTTGGGCGATCGCCTCTTCAGTAAAAGGATGCCAGTAGCGCATCCCTACATATACTTGAGCATCTTGTCCCTTTTGCTGCAAAAGTTCTTGCAGGGCTATGGCTTGTTCGTCTGTAATGCGACGCAAAGGAGAGCCTCCCCCGATTTGCTGATAGTTTGCCTGGGATTTCTGAAAACGCAGGGTCGAAATCAACCAGGCGAGTGGTTTCTGCAACCAGGGAAACGGCAGGCGAATGATTTCCGGGTCAGCGAACAAGTTGAACAGGAAAGGGCGGACATCCTCGATTTTATCGGGCCCGCCCAAGTTTAATAGCAATACTCCTACACGGCCCATAACGATTACAGCTCTCCGATCGTTTTAATTTTGTTATTTATTTTCAGAATATGGCTTCATGATATCTTAAGTCGATAGCAACTTGCACATAATTTTGATTTTGGCAACAATTTTTCCAGATTTAGGCGATCGGTATCAGTGCTTGTAGGATGCGATCGCCCGTTTTGATACTCAGAGTCGCGCTCGAACTACGCACTCTTTTGTGCAATACTCCCAGGATGTTACAAAACTCGATGCTTCGGGGCATCAACCGATTTGGGATTTTGGATTGAAGAATTGAAGAATTGACCCTACCGATCAATCCAGAGGCTTGTAACCAAATTGCTTTCGGTTAACAGTCAACAGTTAACAGTTAACGGTCAACTAAACAAACTTTTTCGCGAATGCCAAAGCCGCCTCAAACTTGAGCAATACATCCTTTTCTGTGTGAATAACTTTCTCCTGTTCCAGCAGCGGGCGGCCAAATCGAAAAATGCCATCTTGTTCTACGTGGTCTACAGCAGGCAACGTTTCGGGATGCGGCAAAAATTTTCGGCCAATCGTGTACGGCGTGTGGTAAGAAAAACTAAAATCGGGAAACTTATCGCTCTTGATTTCCAGGTAGTAAAGCGAGTAATAATCTTTGGTTTCGCAGTACACGCATTCGCGACACTTATTGACCAGTTTGCGGTTCTGATTTAAGAACTCCCACTTGTCCCAATAGTAGTCATCTTTCATCATATCCTGGTGGTCGTCGCACAGTTCCAGATATAACTTGTCAGCACCGGGAGGACGGTAGAAGTAAAGCATGGCGTAGGGCATTTCAACCAGTAACTTGACTGCTTGATTTTTGCGCTCGTACCATTCCTGCTGGTGAGTTTCGTAGATTTCGTTAGGTTGAATTGCTTTACTGTTTAGCTGATTTTCTTTTGCCCACCTTGATGCCCATACTGTCCAGTAAGCTAGCTGGAAGGTTGCTGAAATTTCCGCCGAACCTTGTTCTTTCCAGTCGGCAATAATTTTTTCCCAAGCTGAACTAAAAGCTACTCGCGATAGTTCGTTTTGTTCTGGGTTTTCTGTATTGATTTGGGCGACTTTTTGGCGATTGTTTTGAATCAGCCCTTGGGGTTCTTTACGCCAGTTCTTAATGTCTGTTTGCGTGAGACTTAAGACGAATCTTCTGTCGTGAACAGGATATTCTAAATGAATTCCTGATTTGCGAAAAGAGCGGTATTCTAAGATAGGGAGCTTGCCCTGTTCAATCCACTGTTGTCGTTCTGCTGCCGAACACTTGAGAATTTCTTCTAATTCTACCGGATCGACGGCTAATTCACTTTTGAATGTCTCCCAAAATCTTTCTTGTTCGGCTGTGTTCACTTCCAGCACGGATACAATTGTGCTGACTATGTGATCTGTTTTGTCTTGGCAATTGCCAGGAAGTCCTAAGAAGTCGATGAGTTTGGCCTTGACTATTTGTCTGGCAGAGATTAGCTCGGCTAACATGAGAAGCTCCAGTAGAGTCTGAACTTGCGCTTTTGTTGAATCTGCAAGATTTGTGCAAGTCTTATATATCTTAATAGATTCTGCTGAGTTGTCGGCAATTGAAATCAAATCCGTGAAGCGAAGCTATCCCGTTCCCCGCAGGGGTTCCCGTTCCCCGCAGGGGTTCCCGAAGGGTAGGGTAGGCTATCGCCCAACCAGCGCCCCATGCCTAAGCAAAAATACTCAGACCAAGGTCAAAATCGAGAATAGCCCCTCCCCAAAAATTTAGTTTCACAGCATGGCTTTTTTGTCAACAAGAGCTTCTACCACAAAAAACAGTCGCTATTTTCTTTGAGCTTCGGTAATCTCGTTATATCAATTCCGGCTGTGCTGGAATGACAAGCTTTCGACACGGCAGTGCCGTTTCCCTACCTCGATTAATTGTAGGGAAACGGCACTGCCGTGTCCTGATTTCGGGTGATATTAATTCCGATGCAACCGGAATTGATATTATTTACTTTTCCCCTTTCATTAACTGATTTAGAAGTGCTAAATAGAGTAGAAATTAAAAATCTACTTAAATGCCAACTAAAAACTCTCAAAATTCAGAACTTATGGATTTTTTAAGTATCAGCGATGCTGGGAAAATTCAGATTAAAGATGGGAGGTTTTAGCTGAGTTATCTGATTTTTATCCAGAGTATTTAGCAGAGATGAGGCTAACTGATTAATAGATAAAATCTCAATCCTCAACCCGATTTAAATTCCAGTCGTAAGGCAAAAAAACGATCGCCCATTGATCGCTCACAGCCCCCGACGGCCCCAAATAACCGCCCACATACCCAACCACCGAACCAGCGGCCTTCACAAAATCCTCGCCGTACCACTTAAAAATCTTGCTCAAATAAAGTGTCTTTTTCTCAGTATCATACCGCACCTTATCAGGATTGTGGATAAAACGGCTCGCGTCCGCCTCTAGTTGAGTCCGCACCGACTCCGGGAAATAAGCCCCTCGGCGCAGCAGCGGGCACCCGACAGCAGCGCAAACTAAGGCAAAATGGATGCGCGGTTCCGCAAATTCCGGGCGCAAAATTGCGTGTTCGATTTGATTGAGACTGTACTTTTTGCCGCCAATAATCGAATTTGAACGGGTGAAAAAATCCAAGAAACCTAGCCAGTTGGGAATTCCCAGAACTTTGGGACGGATGGACGCGATCGGATATACTTCGAGAACTTGAGAAATGGCGATGGCATTGTACGCATTCAGCCACAGCGCCAGTCGCGCATCCGCATCCGTAACCGCAGCCAAATCCGCATCCGCCAAAGTTTGCAGCCACGCGCTCAAAACATCCGCCCCCTCAGCTTTCCAGCCCCGATAATTGACGCGGCCGAAGTCGTCTACGTAGCGTTTGAGCAAGTCGTCCCAAATCGTAAAGTCGATCGTATTTATCAACATAGTTTACTTGTCAAATCTGCCCCTTGCAAATTGTCATTTGCTTGCATTAACTTGTAGCAGGGAATGCTTCTCAAATCGCATTCGGGACACTGGTTAGTTGCCCGCAACTGGTTAACTTGCTGAGGATTAGCTGCAATCACCGCTGTAGCCAACCCGAAAATCAGTTTGAATGAAACTGCTCCCAAAGTTACAGATTTCATGCTCTTTACCTTCTACAATTTTAAAAGATTCTTAATTTCAAATTCAACGGGGATCGGTTTATTCCGGCACAACACCCCTCCCACTTTGATCTGATTTTTTTTAATTTCCCCTTACCTCCCTAACAAACTATGACGGATCGAACCAACTTTTTTGATAAACTGTTAGGGGCTGTTGAAAGCAATCAAAGTTTGCTGTATTTAGCCCTCGACCCCGACCCAGAAACCTTGCCCACGCTGGTTTCGATGACTGGGGAGGAAATTCAAAGTTTTGTGACTGATTTGTTGGAAAGGCTGAAATGTGCGATCGACCAAACAGCCGATTTAATTTGTGCTTGCAAGATCACCCTCGGTTTTTACCAATCTCTCGGCATTCCCGGCTGGGAACTGCTGCAACAAATTTTAACAATTATTCCCCCTCAGATTCCCGTAATTTTAGATACCAAACACTGCGATTTAAACACTAGCACAGTATTTGCCAAAACCGTATTTGAAGACTGGCAAGTTGACGCTGTTACCTTAAGTCCCTATGCCGGATTCGACCAAGTAGCGCCATTTTTATTGTATCCGGGAAAAACAGTTTTTATCCTCTGTGCCACAGCCAATCCCTCCGCCGCCGCTTTGCAAGAATATCCAACACCAGAAAATCCCTTGTACTTGCAATTAGTCCGACTCTCTCAGACTTGGGGAACTCCAGAAAAACTTGGTTTAGAAGTAGGAGTAATGCCCGATGTGTTGGCGCGCATCCGCTCATCGGCTCCTGAACGCCTGATTTTAGTCGAAGGAGACATCGCCGCAGAAAATGACTTGACAGAACAAAACGACCTCGCAGAATTGCTGGCGGCGGGTTTAAGCAAGAATGGCGAGGGTTTATTGATACCAATCCCCCCTAGTTTATTAGCCGAGTCAAATCCCCGCCCAGGAATTCAAAAATTGCGGGATAATATCAACGAACAGCGGCTAAAGGCGATCGCAGGTAGTCCGACTTGCGAATTGTGGCTACCGGATGTTTGCTTTTTGCAACCGGAACCCAACCGCGATTTAATCTTACAACTTTATGACATTGGCTGTGTGGTTTTTGGCGACCACGTACAAGCATCGGGGGCAACATTTCCATATTACATTGACTTGCGAAAAATCATCTCAATTCCGCAAATTTTTCACCAAATAGTCAGCGCCTATGCCGACATTCTTAAGGATTTAAAATTCGATCGCATTGCCGGAATTCCCTACGGTTCTTTGCCAACAGCAACGGGTTTAGCTTTGCGGATGGAACGCCCGATGATTTTTCCGCGCAAGGAGGTGAAAAGTTACGGTGCAGGTAAGTTAATTGAGGGGCATTTTCAGGCAGGAGAAACGATTGTTGTAGTTGATGATATTTTGATCAGCGGCAAAAGCGTGATGGAAGGCGCGCGAAAGTTACAATCTGCTGGGTTGAATGTCGAAGATATTGTGGTTTTAATCGACCACGAACAGGGAGTTAAAGATAAATTGCAGGCCAACGGTTATCGGGCTCATTCAGTGTTAGCGCTTTCCGAAATAGCTGAGATTTTGTATCGAGCAAATCGCATAGATACCGAGCAATTCAATATGTTGAAACCGGAACATTAAATTATAAAATTTCTAGTTACCAGGCTCTGCCTGGTAATTAATACCCGGAGGCTCTGCCTCCTTTATTTATGTCTCATTTGGCTTGTTTTAATGGAGGCAGAGCCTCCTGAAATGCGTTACCAGGCAGAGCCTGGGAACGAGTAATTTTAATGGAGGCAGAGCCTCCTGAAATGCGTTACCAGGCAGAGCCTGGGAACGAGTAAAGGTAAATAGATCAACCTTGCAAAACTTCAATCAAAGCATCACCCATCGCCCGACAGCCCACGAGTTTCATGCCTTCCGACATGATATCGCCAGTGCGATAACCTCGATCCAAAACTTCCACAACTGCTTGCTCGATTTTATTAGCAGCTTCCGGTTGATTTAAGCCGTAGCGTAGCATCATTGCCGCACTCAAAACTTGGGCGATGGGATTTGCTTTATCTTGTCCAGCGATGTCAGGCGCGGAACCGTGCACGGGTTCAAAAACTCCCGGTCCACTCGATCCCAAACTAGCAGAAGGCAGCATCCCAATACTACCAGTTAACATCGCCGCAGCATCGGAAAGAATGTCGCCGAATAAATTGCCCGTGACAATTGTATCGAACTGTTTTGGCCAGCGAATTAACTGCATGGCTGCATTGTCAACGTAGAGGTGAGAAAGTTCGACATCCGGGTATTCTTGAGAAAGGGCAATAATCCGATCGCGCCACAGTTGCGAAACGTCCAAAACATTCGCTTTATCCACGGAACACAGCCTTTTCCCCCGCTTCCGCGCCGTCTCAAAAGCAACTCGCCCGATTCTGTCAATTTCCGATTCGGTGTAAGCCATCGTATTGACACCGCGCTTTTCGCCTGTTTCTGTTTCAAAAATGCCTTTGGGTTTGCCGAAGTAAATGCCGCCGGTGAGTTCGCGGATTACCATAATATCCACGCCTTCGACAACTTCCCGTTTCAAACTAGAAGCGTCAATTAACTGCGGTAAAATAGTTGCAGGACGCAAATTTGCAAACAATCCCAATCCGGCGCGCAGTCCTAATAATCCTGTTTCCGGGCGTTGTTCGCGGGGCAAATTATCCCACTTGTAACCGCCAATTGCTGCTAACAATATTGCATCGCTGTTGCGGCACTTTAAGAGTGTTTCTTCGGGAAGCGGATTGCCTGTTTCGTCAATAGCAGCCCCGCCCATTAAAGCTTCTTGAAATTCAAAGCCGATGTCCAATTGTTTGCCGACAAGTTTCAGGACATCTACCGCCACAGCGATAATTTCAGGGCCGATGCCGTCTCCTGGTAAAAGAGTGATGCGGTAGTTTTGAGTCATATCTACTAAGTTGAGAAATTCTTGCGGGCTTATTATTGTATCAGGACAAGTCAGCTAAAAATTCATTCTTGATCTCGCTTGTCCGCAGAGTCAAACGAAGTCTGGCTCTATGCAGCGGTTTCAACCGCCGATTGATAAAGGGGATAACTTAATCTATAAATAACAATAGTTCGATCGCACGCACGTACAAAAAAATCGGCAAGGAGTCGCGGAGTGGCAGAGGGCGAAGGCATACCAACATCAGAAGAGATTGATAATCGGGACTATTCTTGGCCCTTTTGGCCAGTTGTCCCTCTCTATCCCTACAGCAAGCGGCGCACCATCCGCAAGGAAATAGTCAAAGACACAATCTGGACTTTTGACCAGCTACAAGGAATTTTTTACGTTGTCGTCCCGATTCGGATGACGGTAATTAAACTAGAACCCGAAGGCCTTCTCGTCTACGCCCCCGTGGCACCGACTCCTGAGTGCATCCGCTTGGTAAACGAGTTAGCAGCAGAGCACGGCGAGGTGAAGTACATCCTGCTGACAACGGTTTCCGGCATCGAGCACAAGGTGTTTGTCGGCCCGTTTGCGAGGTGCTTTCCCGAAGCCCAGGTGTTTGTCGCCCCACAGCAGTGGAGTTTCCCCGTAAATTTGCCGCTGAGTTGGCTCGGTTTGCCGGCGAAACGCACGTCTGTGTTGCCGCTTGATAGCAGCGAAACGCCTTTTGCTGATGAATTTGATTTGGCAATTCTTGGCCCGATCGACCTCGGTTTGGGCTTCTTTGCTGAAGTTGCGTTATTTCACAGGCGATCGCGCACGCTGATGCTAACAGATTCCATAGTTTCCATTCCCGAAACTCCACCTGCGATCGTCCAACTCGACTCGTACCCGCTGCTGTTTCACGCCAAAGACAGCGCCGCCGACACGGTGGCAGACACCCACGAAAATCGATGCAAAGGGTGGCAGAGAATCGCCTTATTTGCCATGTATTTTACGCCTAGCGTGCTGGAAGTGCCGCCGTGGTCGGAGGTGTTAGCGGGCGCACTCAAAGCGCCAGAACGCTCTAGGAAAGCTTATTTCGGGTTGTATCCGTTCAAGTGGAAAACAGATTGGGTGCGATCGTTTGAGGCTTTGCGGGGAGGAGGACGGTTGTTTGTCGCGCCGATTTTGCAGACATTGATTCTCAACCGCGCGCCGAAGGAAACTCTCGATTGGGTGGATCGAGTGGCAAGTTGGGACTTTCAAAGGATTGTACCTTGTCACTTCGATGGTGCGATCGACGGAGGCAAGCACGAATTTCGGCAAGCATTCTCGTTTCTGGAAAAACACTCGGCTGTTAATTCCTTACCCGAAGACGATTTTAAATTGCTCAGGGATATTGATGCGGGTTTGAATAAAACCGGTCTTGTACCGCCTGCGAAGGATAAGGTTTAATCAGATATCTGTAACGACACGGCACCGTACCCTTCTTTGTGTCAACAACCAGGCTAAAATCGGCGTTGCTGAATTTAGGTATGATTCACTCGCAGCAATCCCTGAAACTCGCTGAGTAGGGGCAATTCATGAATTGCCCCTAGAGCTAATCGTTAGACAGCAGATCGGTGCTAAATTTGAGCTTAAGTTTGACACCAATGACCACCGTTCCCGCCCTTTGGTAAAGAGGAAACGAGCAAATTAGGATGCTTGTTGGTGTCCCATCTTGAGGAAAATGGTTTCTAAGTCTTCTTGAGTGCAGTGGAATTCTGTGAGGGGAATGTTGGCTGCGACAAGTTCGCGTAATAAATTTGCTGCATCTTCCTTGCTTCCTGAAAAGTTAACGCACACCTGATTAGTTTCCGGCACTATTTCCCAACTTTCTACCCAAGGAAAGTTTTTTAATTCGGATATTAGCACTTCTAATTTGTTTCCTAAAACCGACATGAAAATTTGCTGGCGGCTGAGGCGTTTGTAAAGTTCTGGTAAAGGTGCGCTTTCGACCAGATATCCGAGTTCCATGATACCAACCCAGGTACAAAGTTCGGCTAAGTCACTCAGAACATGAGATGATATGACTACGGTCATCCCGGCTTGTTGCAAAAGTTTGATAATTTCGCGAAACTGCATTCGGGCGATCGGATCTAAGCCAGAAACTGGTTCGTCTAACAGCAGCAAAAGCGGTTCGTGGATGATAGTTCTCCCCAAACTCAGGCGCTGTTTCATCCCCCGCGAAAGGGTGGAAATTAAGCTATTGCGCTTGTTGGTTAGTTGTACGAGTTCTAAAACGGAGTTGATGCGCGATCGCCGAAGGGACTGCTGGAGGTTGTATAGTCGGGCAAAATAATCTAAATAATCGTAAACAGTTAAGTCGTCGTAGAGGGGAAAGTCGTCGGGAAGGAAGCCGATGCGTTGTTTGAGAATTGGATGCGATCGATCGCGCTGCAACCGATCGCCGTTAATGTATATTTCCCCTGTAGTCGGTTCCTCAGCCGCCGCTAACATCCGCAGCAAGGTAGTTTTCCCCGCGCCGTTTGGGCCGATGAGTCCGCATACTTCGCCTGCTGCTACTTGCAAATCGATGTCATTGACGGCTATATGGCGATCGAATTGTTTCGTCAGCCCGCGAGTTTCTATTGCTAGTTGTTGTGCCATGTTTTGAGCGGTAAGGTGGCATGGGAATTAATATTACCCGAAATCAGGAGACGGCAGTGCCGTGTCCCTACAATATTAATTCGGTGTAGGGAAAAGGCATTGCCGTCTCCTCGGTTGCTCGATACAGAAGTCTGCAACTAGCCTAGCTTTCCTTCCATGAATTGTCACTTTCGTGGGGTTGAGCAGGAGAGTCGCGCAAAAGATGAAAGTTTAATGCTCAATAACTTATTTCAAATCTTCCAACTTAATCCTTGGATCGATCGCCTTCAGCAACAAATCCGCCAACAAATTACCAACAATCAACATCGCAGCCCCCATCATCAAACTCGCCATGACTAAATACAAATCTTGATTGTTCACCGCATCCAGAGTCAGCTTTCCCAAACCAGGCCAATTAAAGAAAAATTCCGCAATAAATGCACCGCTCAACAAACTAGCAAATTCAAAACCCAAAAGCGTAACTAAAGGATTGATCGCATTCCGCAAAGCGTGAACATAAATGACTCGATCTTCCGGCAAACCTTTTGCCCGTGCTGTGCGGATATAATCTTGACGCAGCACATCTAAAAATTGTCCGCGCATCAATCTTTGCAAACCAGCAAAACCAGTAAGGCTGAGGGCGACTGTTGGCAAGATTAAGTGCCAGCCGTAATCAAGAATTTGACCCCACCAAGGTAAGTCTGCGTGGTCAATGCTCGTCATTCCTCCTACAGGAAACAGAGGCGAAGTATTCTGTGCGAAAAATAGCAGCAATAAAGCTGTAATAAAGCTCGGAAATCCTTGTCCAGTGTAGCTGACTACTTGCAGAACTCGATCGACAGTTTTATTCTGATTGACGGCGGCGACAATTCCCAAAGGAATGGCGATCGCCCAAGTTACAATCAAAGAGGCGATCGCCATTAACAACGTCGCCGGTACCCGTTCCCACAGCAGAGAAGCCACCGATCGCTGATACACAAAACTCGTGCCAAAATTCCCCCGCGTCACAATTTGTTGCAGCCACAATCCATACTGCTCGATTGCGGGTTTATCCAAGCCGAATTGCTCTTTGTATTGTTGGAGTGTTTCCGGCGAAATCTTCGGATTTTGGCTCAAAGTATCCACATAATTTCCCGGCGCGAGTTCAATAATTGCAAAACAAAGCATCGATGCTAACAGTAGCGTTACAAGTGCTTGTAACATTCGTTTGACAACATAGGTAAATGTCTCGCTGCCAAACAGAGAATTCAACATTCGCCAATTTCGATTAGATTTAATAGAAGTCATAGTATTTTAGATTTTAGATTTGTGAATGATATTAATTCTAGTTGCATCGGAATGATTTAACCACAGAGATCGCAGATATCGCAGAGGAAGATCAGAGAGAGATGAATGATTCCGATGCAAACGGAAAAGATATTATTTGTCAACAATCAACAGTCAACAGTCAACAGTCAACAGTTAACAGTCAACAGTTAACTGACTAATATTCAACTAACGTGACGATCGGCACTTCGGGCAATTTCTGTCTCCCGCCCAAAGCCAGCAACTCGATAATAAAAGCAAAACCGACAAGCTCGCAGCCAGCTTGTTCCAACAGCTTAGCCGTTGCTGCCGCCGTTCCGCCAGTGGCGATTAAATCGTCCACAATCAGCACTCGGCTACCCGATGTCATCGCATCTTGGTGCATCTCCAGTCGATCGACACCGTACTCCAACTCGTACTCAGCAAAATAAACTTCTCCAGGCAATTTCCCCGGTTTGCGGACGGGAATAAAGCCCACTCCCATTTTATAAGCCAAAGGCGCGCCAAATATAAAGCCCCGGGATTCCATGCCCACGATATAGTCAACAGACATTGCAGAGCATTTTTCGGCTAAGCTGTCAATGGTATAGCTCAGCCCTTGCGGGTTGCTCAGCAAAGTTGTAATGTCTCGGAACATGATTCCCGGCTTCGGGAAATCAGGAATATCGCGAATCAGAGATTTGAGATCCATAAGCACAGGCCGATCGGCGTTAAGGGTAGCGAGGTATCAAAAATGGTACAATGATAACGCAAAAAATAAAAACTAAAAAATTAAAATTAAAACTAATAGCTTTTTGAATTTTTATTGTTTAAATGCTAAATCCTGTACCTACTACCTAAGCAAATGTCATAATTTCATCAGAAAAGTGGGTGGAAACCCCGTCGTTTTAGGACGGCTTTATATTAAACTATAGTTTGGTCAATGACCCACCCGTGACGATGGATTCAGACAGCCTAACGAGCGAAGTCCAGTACAACTGGCGGCGCAGACAAATTGGTAGACCGGGAAAAGAGGATAGGGCAATGGTAAACATCCCTGGAATCAAAACAACAGATAAGAATTCCTTTTAGGTATTCGACACATAAAAACCGCTGGGCTAGCGGGGTTAGTCTGTGGAGCGAACATAAGACCAAAAAATTCCTTGTGGGTGGAGGCAGTTGCGATGAAGCAGAAACTCAAATCGTGAGGTTTGGGAATCACCGTGGATGAGAGCCCGGTGAGGATGTCAAAACAACAGGGTTGAATATCAACATTTGTCACCCTATGATCTAAAGTCAAAAATCTAATATCTAAAATCCAATGATCAAGTTGGCAGCACGAGTGGGTGAGGTTCCTCCTTCCATAACCTTGGCGATCGCAGCTAAGGCAAAAGCTATGAGGGCGGAAGGGATTGATGTCTGTAGTTTGAGTACGGGAGAACCCGACTTTGATACCCCCGAACACATTAAAGCGGCGGCAAAGCAAGCTTTAGACGCGGGGAAGACTAAGTACGGCCCTGTGGCTGGGGAAGCGCAGTTAAAAGTGGCGATCGCCCGCAAACTCCAATCCGACAACAATCTCCACTATCAACCGGAAAATATCATTGTCACCAACGGCGGCAAGCATTCCCTCTACAATCTGATGATGGCTCTGATCGAGCCTGGAGATGAAGTAATTATTCCGGCCCCCTACTGGCTGAGCTACCCAGAAATGGTCAAACTCGCCAGCGGGACGCCCGTAATTGTACGGACGGATGCTTCTACAGGATATAAAATTACACCGGAACAACTGAATCGAGCGATTACTCCCCGAACCAAGTTATTTGTGCTAAATACGCCTTCTAACCCGACGGGAATGGTTTACACTCCGGCGGAAATTCAAGCGCTGGCCCAGGTGATAGTCGATCGAGATATCTTAGTCGTTTCGGACGAAATTTACGAAAAAATTATATACGACGGCGCTCAACACGTCAGCATCGGTTCCCTAGGCCAAGAAATCTTCGATCGGACGATCGTCAGCAGCGGTTTTGCCAAAGGTTACTCGATGACAGGCTGGCGCATTGGCTATTTGGCCGGGCCGATCGCATTAATCAAAGCCACCAGCACCATTCAAGGACACAGTACCTCAAATGTGTGTACCTTTGCACAGTACGGGGCGATCGCAGCTCTCGAAAGCAGCCAAGAATCCGTCGAAAAAATGCGTCTCGCTTTTGCCGATCGGCGTGAAGTAATATTTGAATTACTCGATGCTATCCCCGGAATTAGCTGCATCAAACCAGACGGTGCTTTTTATATGTTTGTCAACATCAGCAAGACTGGAATGAATTCTCTGGAATTTTGCGACGCTTTCTTAGAACAGCAACAAGTTGCAGTTATTCCGGGGATTGCTTTTGGCGCTGACGACCACATTCGCTTGTCTTACGCCACCGATTTAGGCACAATTAAAAAAGCCCTAGAAAGGCTCGATAAATTTGTTCGTCACATCTAAAGATTAATTAGTCAGTGGTTAGTTGACTGTTGACTGTTGACTGTTGACTGTTGACTGTTGACGGTTAACTGTTAACTGCTGACTGTTAACTAATTCCCAATTCCCAATTCCCAATTCCCAATTCCCAATTCCCAATGACTAAAGCTGTTTCGTCATAATTTCCTTGAGCAAATCCAGCCCTTTCTTAACTCGGCGAGAAACAGTCACCGCGCTAATACCCAACCTTTCTGCCGTTTCCTTCTGCGTCAAATCGTAGAGAAAAACAAACTCCAATATCTCGCGAGTCCGTTGTTCCAACATAGCCAAAGCTTGCTGTACGCGAATTTGATCCTCTTGGGCCAACTGAAAACTCCGATACTTGCTATCGGGCACCAATTCTCCCAGACAAGTCGCCCCCTCATTTTCATCCTGCACCGGCGCGTCCAAACTCAGAGGCGATTTGTTGAGATGTGCTAACTTAATTTCTCGCCATTCTTCTACAGAAACCTCAAGCACTGCTGCGACTTCAGCATCTGTAGGTTTGCGGTTGAACTGAACCTGCAAATCCTTGATCGCTCCGACAGACTTGCGTTCCAGGGATAGCCAGTGGCGGGGAACTCGCACCACAGGGCTTTTGTCCCGCAAGTAATGTTGAATTTCGCCCCGAATGTAGGGAATTGCAAAGGAACTAAAAGCGTGTCCCTTCGACATATCAAATCGCTCGATCGCCCTGATCAACCCAAGACACCCCACTTGCAGCAAATCGTCGTAGTTTTCAGCGCACTGGTTGATCCAGTGGTACACTTCTTTTCTCACCAGTCCAATATTCAGTTTAACTAACTGATTGCGGACTTCATTCGATCGAGAAACTTGGTACTCGCGCAACAATTGCAGATTTTCGCTTTTTAGCTCGTTCGGGATTGTGGTTGACATGGTGGCATGAGGGTTGGTAGAGCAGAGGACTGACGTTGCTTTAGACCTTGTTTCTAATCTAGTCTAAAAAAAATCATTTTGAGGTGGTGTAATCTTGGCACTTGATGCCTGTGATACCGGACACACCAGTTGAACCTTGGAACACCGCAGCTATTTGGCTGGGTTATCCAAAGATCTTCGACAGAAAGCAGAATTTTAACTGGATTTTTTCACACCACAGTATAATCTCAAAGTCATTTTAACGCAATACTTTTATCAATTAAAAATCCTAAATTAATAACTCGTAACCGATCGCACTTTAATCATAAATTTAGTCATTAGTCAACAGTCTTAAGTTATGTTGCCAAAGACTGTTGGCTAATGAATCACGAGCAGTAGCTTCAGGGCAAAAAACTGCTCAAGTTCGTTGGCGTTAGCGAAGCGATCCGAAGGAAAGCCCTCGCAGAGGATCGATCCACAAAGCCAATTTTACGACACCGAAGGCTCAATGCGAGCGTAAAATAAACCGCGAATTTTCACGTCCAGCGCAGGTCTAGCTCCCAAATCAGTATCAGAAGGCTGCATACTCTCAAAAATACCGCCAACTTCGCCAGTGGCGCTGTTGACTTTAGCAACTTGGAGAGAAATTTTGCCACCCTTGGTGCGGGTGTCAGCCAGCTTAACATTAGACCGTTTCAGTTTGGAATTGTCAGTAGCCGGAAGGGCTACAGCATTGTCGTAGCCAGTCGATACCCCGCGACCTTTAGGGTCTAAAAAGCCAGCGCTGCGGTAAGAAGGAACGTTAAAATTCCCTCTCAAATCGGTGGAAGTATTGATAGCAATCACTCCCGGATCTGAACTGGCTACCAGCTCTTTAATGGTGAACAAGAAAGGTACTTGCTCTCCACCGGGTAACTGAATCGTAATTGCTTGAAAGTCCAAGCCATCCTCTTCTGTAAAAGTCAGAGTTCCGTCATCACTAACCTTGAGCGTACCTTGAACTTGGTCAATGCTAGACGTGAACCGCGTCAGCAATTTACCAGGCACAAATTCCGCTTCTTGGCGTTTGTTTGCTGGTTCTTCTTTCACAAAATAAGTTGTGGGCTGCAAACACATACCAGTCAGTTTGTAGGTGCCACCCGCTTCGATCGGGATCGATCCCCTAGAAGTTTCTGCCAAGCTAGGGCAGTTATTAGCCAATCCAGTACCTCTAATCTCGTCGTAGGTGAGCAACTCGGTAGTCGCCACCGTCGTGTCAGGAGCAGAAGAACAAGCAACCAGCGCACTCATGCAAAATGCTAAAAGTGCAACAATTAAAGCACGATATTTCATTGCCAACCTCAATCTCCAACATCGGATTATATTAAGAAAAAGCCATAGTTTGAGCAAAATATAATTGCCCGCCGGCAGGCTAGACCAGCGCTTCGGGCAGCATTTAGATCCAGATCGCTCGCTTCACGAACACTGGCCTTGACTCAAAAAATCGAGCTAGTGCGCCGTGAAAATAAGCAAGAACTTTTGATTTCTCAAAAGGGAAGGATCGCAGCCCAATACACATCGTACGACGGGTTGTGCTCTTTTCTTGACTTGGACTGCAAATTAATATTGCGATCGTCAACCTACTTAAGTTACGTTGCTTATGGCCCCAGTCATTGCGATCGCCACTAGCTCGATTAGTCGGCTGACCAAAAGGCTGGGGACAAAAGCCTTGTAGATTTCAAAGGAAGCAGCGGTATGGACAACGGCAAAGATTTAGAGTCAGAAAAGTTGCAGTCTCAACTGCAATCGCTGACAGAGGCGCTTCGGACTTTAGCCGAAAGTTGTCAGGGGGACAGTGTGCTGCTTTTGGCTTTGCTGCGGACGCTGGAAGCTTCCCACCGGGAAATTCGGGACGGTTTGTTTCAAGCGTCTTTTCCCGACAACCGCCAAGCACTTTACAAACTGCTCAGGAATATTGAAGCCAATGGCGGCTGGCCTTACATCCACCGCATGAAACTTCGATCGCTCTTGGGGTACACCCAACAATTATCTCCCCTAGAAGATTCTCCGGCCGAGTCGCCAGAAGACTCGGCCGAGACTCCACAAGGCGCTAAATAGTTATGAATTATGAGTTTGTGAGTTTTATTGACATTAACTCCAAACTCATAACTGAGCTGCGCTCTGGCATCTAAAACCCGAAAGGTGTAGGAGGTAAAGGTATCGGGTTCGGCACCGCCGGGAATATCGGCGTCTGGCCGGGTAATGGCAAGAGTCCGGGAGTAGGAGTCGGGGCTAGAGAACTAATTGACCGCAGTGGCGAATCAGGCACGCTAACTGTCGGCGCAGTCGGAATCCTCGAAGCAGTCGGCGCCGGAGTCGGAGTTGTCGCCGGAGTCGGAGTTGTCGCCGGAGTCGGAGTTGTCGCCGGAGTCGGAGTTGTCACCGGAGTTGGAGTTGTCGCCGGAGTCGGAGTTGTTGCCGGAGTTGGAGTTGTCACCGGAGTTGGAGTTGTTACCGGAGTCGGAGTCGTTACCGGAGTCGGAGTCGTCGTTACCGGAGTCGGAGTTGTCGCCGGAGTCGGAGTCGTTCCCTGAGTTGCAGTTGCACCTGTACTCGTGGTCGTAGTTGTAGTTGTCGTTGTAGTTGTCGTTGGTCTGGGAGTAGCCGTCCCAGTCACAGCAATAAAATCATTGGCATCAATCAGCGCCGACGGAGTGTCTATCAAAATTGCTAAAAGCTTACCGTCGATCGTAATTACTGTATCTCTGCGGTTTGCACCGTTGCCTTGACTAACTACCAAATTACCAAAAGATAAATTGCTCGGCAGTCCAAAGAAATCCTCCGCCTCATTGTAATCAGTAATCAAAGCCACACTGCCAGGGCCGGCTCCCAATCCAAAGACATCACTGCCACCACCGCCAGTCAGAGTATCCGAACCCTCACCTCCGATCAAAGAATCATTACCCTCTGCCCCAAATAAATTGTCATTGCCAAAACTTCCCAAAATTGTATCGTCGCCGAGACCTCCAGCCAAGGAATCATCCCCAAAACCGCCGTCGAGAGCATCATTACCTTTGCCACCAAACAGGAAGTCATTACCTTCATCTCCCAATACCGAGTCATCGCCTTCATCACCGCGAATCGTATCGGAACCGATGCCGCCGAAAGCTGTATCGTCACCCTTTCCGCCGAATATTTGGTCGTTTCCAGAGTCTCCAAACAGCGAATCTTTGTCAGCATTGCCGTACAAAGTGTCGTCGCCGTCTTCCCCTTTCAAGTAGTCGTTACCGTCGCTGCCAAACAGTTGATCTCTACCAGTACCGCCGTTGAGAGAATCCTTCCCAGCATCCCCGTAAAGAAAGTCGTCATCACCATTACCGAACACAGAATCGTCGCCGTCACTCCCTCTGAGGGTATCGTTACCAGTACCGCCGGCAATCACATCAAAGCCTGCGTTGCCGCGAATCAAGTCGTCCCCTGCGTCTCCCAACAGGCTGTCTATCCCGTCGTTGCCGTCGAGGGTATCGTTGCCCAAACCACCACGAATCGAGTCGTCGCCGTTCCCGCCGGAAGCAAAATCGCGGCCTTGATTGCCAATCAGTTCGTCATTTCCTTCACCCCCAAACAGCGAATCCGATCCGTCGCCTCCAAGAATTTGGTCTCTGCCGGCGTCACCTTCTATAGTGTCGTCGCCTGGACCACCTGAGAGCGTGTCATCGCCATCTAAGCCGCGAATTCGATCGCCCTGCGGACTTCCTAGAATAAAATCGTTGCTGTCTGTGCCGATCTGGTTTGCCATATGGAATACACCGCTCCTCAATAAAATAAATTGTTTGAAATTATCTTAATCGCCTATGACAAGGCATTGCTGCTTGCCTAGGTTAGCATAGTGGAGATTTTGGCAATCTGGCTTGCGGGGCGCGGTTCGATTTTGCGATCGGCCGTGCGAGTTGCCACAATCAAATTAGTTTGTACTGAGGACTTTAGTCCTCTTCTAAATTTGAGGAGTTTAGTCCTCACTGCGAACAATTTTTATTGGTAATTGACCAAATATGATATGTTGTCATCTCCCGTAGATCGACCACAATAAAATTAGTTTCTACTCAGAAATACAAGTCTTTCAAAAATCTGAGAACTCTAGTTATAAATACTTATTCAGCCTAGCAGATAATTTTCGCAACAGGCCTTGACGCCCACAAAAGCGTGTGTCATAATAAAGTTGAAGAATAAGTCAACACTGGTGACAACTATGGCACGGCAAGCAAAACAATCATCTCAGGTCAAAAGTTCCAGCAGCCAAGCAGCCTCAAATACTCGCACCAAATTTACCCTCTACAATTTTGCCGGAAACGAAAAGGCATACTATTTAGTCGATCGCACAAATCTAGAAAGAAAGCCCGGCGATATCCCCGAAAAGTCGATCGCCCACAGCATCATCATCATCGATCGTTCCGGCTCAATGTATTCTGACTTAAAACCGCTAAAAGAAACTCTAATCAAGCTTTTGACCTTAGACGAATACAACAATTACCAGCTCATTGTCAGCCTAATTTCCTATGCTGACAGTGGGGATGTAATTTGTCACTTCCAGCGAATTGCCATTCAAGAAGTGATGAAGTTTGAATCTCAATACATCACAGAGATCAAAAAAATCCAAACCGCTGGTTGTACCTGCATATCCCAGTCAATGCAACTCGCTAAATCTCTGGTGAAAGTGGGAGAAGTGACAGCGATTAATTTGCACACAGACGGCTATGCCAATGACCCCAGTCCTAATTCCGAAGCTGCCAAATTAGGGGAAATTTGCGAAGAACTCAAAGAGATGGATGTGTTTGCCAACACGATATCTTATGCCTCTGCTGACTTCAAACTCCTCTCCAAAATCGCCAATACACTATCGGGAAATTGCATCCGTGCTGGCGAAGTCAAAATGGTTTACGATGCTCTTTATGACAGCACCAAATTGTTAGGCAGTTCCGTTGCACCGCCGTTAGAAGAACCGTTAATCAAGGAATACGATTATCAAGTTTTTGTTTCCAAAAGTGGCAAGAAAATCAACGGTTCATCGAGTACGCTGAAAATCTGCGGGCTGAAAGCAGACGATGCGGGATTGTTTTACAAATATCAGCAAGTCGCCAAAGATCAGTATGACAAACTAGATGTTCCCGTTGCTCAAACTGATGAGTCGGTGTTTGCTTTTGCGAAAGCTAACCTGGCTGATGGCAATTTAAATACGGCTAAGTACGCGCTGGCGAGCACCTTCGATGCTACTTTGACCGAAAAACACGCGAAAGCTTTGACAAATGCCCAAATAGCGGAGTTTACGGAAGATTTGGAAGGGGCTGTGTTTGCGCCTGATGTGTTGCAAAATCATCAAATTGGCGATCGGGTAAAAGTCAGCGACAAAATTACTCTGCTAGAGTTAATCGAGATATTCGAGGAAAACAGCAACAGCATCATCATCAACTTGAAACACTTGCAAGAAAACTATCAGCGAAAAGGTTTGAAACGAATTGAAGGGAAGCGAGATGAAAACGGCAACCTTGTCAAACCTTCGCTGAAAACAGAATTCATAGATGGCGGCGAATACGTGCGAATGGGCTCATTTGCCATCAATCAAAATACCGCCACCATCAATATGCTGATCACCCGAAAAGTTAAGCTGCTAAAAGTTGAGGATGAAACTTTAATCGCAGAAGTGGCGGGAATTCTAGTAACCGATCTCAATACTTTCAACAACTATACCATTGTCAGCGACGGCGAAGTTAATATTAAGTCATTGCGGATCAAAATCAGTAGCAAAGCAGTCTTTGAGTTGCTCAAAAAATTCAGTGTAATTGAAAAAGACGGTTCGCCTGCGGTCGAATTCGACTTCCATTCAGAGTACGATATTAACTTAGATAGTTTGCCGCTAGTGCCTTTTGACGGGCGTTACGGCAGCCTTGACGGAGTGTTTGAGGAACTTGCAGAAATTAAAATTCTCTCCAGCATTATTTCGGCTCATTTGAAGGAAGAATCCGAGGCTTACACAGCGGAACAATTGGAAGAGTTGAAACAGCATTATCTGTCGAAAAGCCTTTACATCAACTTTCCGACGACGACGGAATACACAGATTTAAAAAGTGCGATCGGCAATGGTACAGTAGACTCGCGAGTCAGCTACAAAATCGACATCGGCAGCAAAAACATCCTCAACTTCGGCAAATTGCACTCAGCCAACAAATTTCTCGATCGCCTTTACGAAGTTTACCACAAAAATAGTGGCGAAAAGCTAGCAAAACCAACATTCGACATCACCTTAGACGAGCCTGTCGTCTTCGCACACAAAACAGTTTCATCTCGAACCAAAATCACCAAAGTTGACGACTTGATGAAACTGATTTTCGACGAGTTTTTGGGGTTAGAGACCAACGGAATTGTGAGCGCTACCTTAGCCAAAGTTGGCGCAGACAGTTTGCTGAGACTTTTGCAAGCAAAATGGCAAGAAAAAGATATCAAGCGAGACGAGTTTGTAGCAGCTTTAGCTAGTGCGAATCAGCGGCTAGAAACCTACGCCGAAAAAGTGTACAGCGAGAAAGTTTCGCCGCTAGTTTTCTACATCGGTTCAACCGGACTTATCCCCGATGAAATGGAGGCTAAGGCGGCGGCGGCTGATGAAATTAATGCTAAATACGGCAACTTGCAATTCTCAAAAGATGAGCAAGAGGGGATGTTTTTTGAAGTCGGCGACTGCATTATCAGCGTGTACGCTAAAAATGAGTATTTCACGGTAGGGAAGTAGGAATTAGGGTGGGCATTATTTGCCCACCTTGCTCAAATATGGCGGATTGAAATGAACCGCAAAGGCGCAGCGGCGGTGACCAGGAAATAGGTAGATGGGACAAGTGTTAGGTTGCCAAGACGAAAGGAGCGATCGCAAATCTTCTACGAGCGCAATTCTTCTGGCTCGTAACTTTCCTTTGGTGTTGCTTTTGCAAAATTTATCCTATGGTATGATAAAGATCTACGCTCTCTAAAAAAATAGTAGCTAAATTATCTGCAATTAGGTTACAATGATATTATGCAAATTCTCACACGGAGGGCAAGCCAATGACACAAACATTATCAATGTCTGTTCTCTATAAAAAACTCTCGGCGATCGGTTTCTCAAAACGTTTCGTTAAAGAAAAAGGTTTGCCCAGTTGGTGGAATGAAGAACTAGACAATAAACCCGTCGCCGTCCTAGAGGGTGCTGGTCATATTGCCCAACGTCTGCACCTAGACCTCAAGAGTCTTTTAGCCGAGAATCAGAAGCCTCAGTTTAAGCCCTTACCCCATACCAAGTTCAAGTACCATCAACAGGATCAAGCAGACGTACCTGATGTTGCCCATCAACTTGCCTCACGGGTTGCGGAAGTCGTAGCTGATACTATAAAGCTCGAATTTCAGCCCATCCCATCTGACCCTCATCAAGTTCGTTCAGAGATAGTTGCCAAACATCCTCAAGTCTCTTTAGACAGCTTGCTCGATTACTGTTGGGAACATGGTATTGCTGTTGTCTATTTTAAGAATTACCCTAGAAATACCCGCAAAATTAGAGGTATGATCCAATGGCAAGGTGAGCATCCCGTGATTGTCTTGAGTAGTGGTAAGACACAACCCGTATGTCTAGCATTCGATCTTGCCCATGAACTGGGTCATCTCGCCCTTGGTCATATTAAAGAAGGTATTTTGATTGATGATGATATTAAGCCAGACTGTGATGATCGAGAAGAAAAAGATAGCAATCAATTTGCCGTTAAACTGCTAGTCAACAGTTTTGACAACTCCGTCGGCAATAAAAAATTTAACAATGCAAAAAGCCTAAAGAATAAAATTATTCAACTTATTCAAAGTGACTCAACTATTGATCCATCTGCATTAGCTTTAAATTATGGCTGGCATAATAAAGATTATTTTCCATTGTCTTTGAAATGCGTAAATTTAATCAATCCTGCTAAGGAAGGACAAAAGACTATTAACAAATTTTTAGAGCAGCATCTAAATTGGGAGGAATTAAGTGACGATAAGGCTGATTACTTAGACCAAATTTTAGGAGAATAGCTTTGTCTGCTTGTATCTATTGCATTGATAATGACATCATCAAAAAGCTTGCTACATTCCAGCTATTCGATAAGACTATTCAATTATTTGATGCTAGTTCTGAGCAAGTTAATATCCTAGAGACGGCACAATATAAATTTAAAGGCGATTGTGAAAAATTTAAAAGAGGGAAAAGTCGAAAGCCAGAAGATCCTGTGATTAATTATGAACAAGTTCTTTACCTTACTAAGACTTTACCAAAAATATCTGAATCTGATATTGACCAAGAAATTTTTATTCAATTATCCAATATTGAAAATATCGATACAGGTGAGGCAATTCTCACAAGTCATGCTATACAAATTATCCAAAAAGATAAATCTGCTCAGATTTTTACTGGAGATAAAAGATTCATTAAAGCCTTAGCAAAAGTTAACTTACCTATCATTCAAGAGTCTCTAAATCATAAATTATGGTGTTTAGAACAACTTGTTCTCAGAAATATTGAAGCCGATTGCTTTGAGACTATTAAGGATCTCATTGTTCCTGTTCGAGAATGTGATAAAGCAATTAAAAATGTTTTTGGTTCAGGGCTTAAATCAACACCTGAGAACTCCCTAGATACCTTAAAAAAGTATATTGAGGAGTGTCGGGAGGAGGCAGGTAATCTACTAAATCCTTACAAGTAGATTTAAGTGTGACACTTAGCCTTAGTCCTAGCTTAAAACGGGATTTCCTCATCTTCATCTTCCACAGTCTTAGCCGTCATCCGCCAACTGGTAATATACTCAATTTGCACATCAATTTTGTTAATCGCTTCCCCTAATCGCTTTTGAATGTATTGAGTCAGCGTCACCATAAAATCTAACTCGACTCCCGCAGATAACGCAAGTTTTGCCAAGGTAGCAAAATCAACTTTCAAAATTGAGGAACTAGATAACTTAAAATGGGGAGTATTTCCCTTATTTTGTACCAACATTGCTTTTTTAATTCGCTCTTTCAGATGCTCAACTTCAGAATCCAGCAACTTCCATTCAGGCAAAATTTGTTTGTACCTTTCGCCCAATGCTGTTAAATCCTCAGTAGCCGGTTCCGGCGCAACTTTCTTAGTAGATTTCCGGCGCTGCTGTACGTTGGAATTCAACCGCCAACTACCGATATCCTCAATTTCCAAAGATGAATCTGCGATTATTTCTCCTAACTGTTTTTGAATTTCTTTAGTCAGTGTCACCGGAAAATTCAACTCAATTCCCTCGGTTTGTGTGAGTCTTGCTAGGGTGAGAAAATCAACTTTCATCGTTATAGAACTGGAAAGCTCAAAATAAGAACTATCCTTGAGCTTTTGGGCCATCATTCCTGCTTTAAATCGTTCTTTCACTTCAGCAAATTCTACATCTAGCGGCTTCCACTGAGATTCTATTTCCTGATATTTTTCACCCAATGCTGTCAAGTTTTCTGTTGCGGGTTCGGGGTAACATTGGGCAAGAATTTCTAGCAGGCGGCGATGTACTTGAACTAAATAAACCGCGTCCATCTTGGCATATTCTACCTGCTTTTGGGTCAGGGGACGCCTTGCCCAATCGCCACCCTGTTCTGTTTTATCTACATAAGCAATGCCGCAAAGTATTTCTATTAAAGTTTTGAGTTGTCGGTTGGGTAATGGTAGAATGTAAGCTGGAATCTTTCTAGCCATTTTTAAGGTGCAAGTGACGTTTTGAGCGTCGTCGTTTCCCAGAAATCTAATATCATAGCTGGCGTTGTGCAATACTTTTTCAATATTTGGATTTACCATGATTTGGTTGATGAAATCTTTTGCCAATTCAGGTTTATCCAAGACATCTAGCAGAAAAGTTGAATCTCCCGTCGCATCGGTGGAGTCAGCTAACACTTGAATTAGAGATAATCTGGGGTTGGATTTATAGTCTGCTATTTCTGTGTCAACCCACAGGATTTTAGCTTGAGAAATTTTAGCGATGAGTGCTTTGATGTCGTTCGCTACTGTTAAATAAGGCATTTTTACAGACTTTTGCTATTAACTTTTTGATTCTATTATGCTATAGCAATTATCGGATCGATTGTCAACGATTTAAGGGCTAGATACGGAATTGCGTATTAGTGTCAACTTAACCTCAAACGTAATACCGGTCTGCTGTTTGATGATTAGGCCTCGATCCCCCCTAGCCCCCCTTAACAAGGGGGGGACAAGAGTCTTCTCAAAGTCCCCCTTCTTAAGGGGGATTTAGGGGGATCTAGACTGGGGTAAAAGCGACATTTATCAACAACGGTTTTAGGCCTTAAGTTGACACTAATGGGCAATACCGTGTCCTTACAGGTATTTTTTCAGAATGAGTATTAAATTTTGACCTGTCTTGGGCGCAGAAACTGGGAATAGCCGATCGGACTTTTACCCTTCAGCAGTAAGGTGCACCGCAGCGCACCCTACAAACTATTCACCTTTACTCTTCTGCTGCTTCCGAAGATTCCGAAGATTCCAATTCTTCGATCGACTCTTCACCCGCAGCCGGCACCAAAGCCACAGCTACGATCGAATCATCCTCATCCAACCGCTGCACCCGCACGCCAGTTGCTGTGCGGGATTGCGTGGAAATTGCACTCACAGCCTGACGGATAATAATACCTCGGTTGGTAATAATCATCAATTCGTCATCTTCGTTGACAATTCGCAGCGCTGCTACCTGATCCTTGCCCTTTTTCGACTTGAATTTAGTAGCCGTCAATCCCTTACCAGCCCGTCTTTGCAGTCGGAATTGCGAAACTGGAACCCGCTTCCCGTAACCGTTGGTGGTGATAACCAAAACGCTAGGAACTTCACTGCTAACTATGGGGATTTCTTCGGCATCTTCGCCTTCAATTTCCTCAGCTTCCAGTTCTAATTCTTCGTCTTCCAATTCCACATCGTCAGCTTCCAATTCAGCAATTTCTGCTGTTTCAAATTCTGAATCGCCCGTTTCTAATAGAGCAATTTCTGCTCCTTCAAATTCCGAGTCGCCCGTTTCCAATTCAGCAATTTCGGCAACAATGGAACTTGGCAAAATGTCCATGCTGATCAGCTCATCGCCCGATCGCAATTTCATCGATTTTACACCCCGCGTCGCGCGGCCAACAGGGCGCAACTGTTCGTGATTGGTGCGGAAATGAATTGCCATACCTTGGCGCGTGCCGATAATGATGCTGTCACCAACTTTTGCTCTCCGCACCCAGCGCAATTGATCGCCTTCTTCTAGGGAAATCGCGATTAATCCGTTAGTGCGGATGTTGCCAAAAGCTGAAAGTGCGGTTTTCTTAATGTAGCCGCCGCGAGTCAGCATCACCAAGTATTCTTCGCTGGTAAATTCTGTGACTGACACCATAGAAGTGATTTTTTCTTCTATAGGAATCGGTAGCAGTTGTACCACGGGAGTACCGCGAGCCGTCCGGGAACAGACGGGGATTTGATAAGCTTTGACAGAGTAAACTACGCCCCGATCGCTGAAGAACAAAACGCTATCATGATCGCAACAGGAAAGGAAATGTTCTACTCCGTCATCTTCTTTCATTTTCGCGCCTGCTTTGCCGCGAGTAGCGCGACTTTGGGCCTCGAAAGTGCTGACAGGCATCCGCTTGATGTAGCCTTGCTCTGTGATCAGAATAATTGCTTGTTCGTTGGCAATTAAATCTCTTTCATCGATTTCTCCTTCGGCGTGTTCAATGACGCTGCGCCTAGGAGTAGCGATTTTGGTTTTGATTTCGACTGCTTCGACTTCGGCGATTTCTAAGATACGTTCCCGACGCGCTAAGATATCTTCCAAATCGGCAATTTTAGTTCGCAGTTCTTCGTGTTCTTGCTGAATCTTTTGCGCTTCTAATGCTGTCAAACGCCGCAGTTGCATTTGTAGGATTGCATCAGATTGCTGTTCGGAAAGACCGTAATTATCGATCAATTCCTGTTTGGCTGCTGCGGAGTCGGCAGCGGCACGAATTAGGTGAATAATTGCATCTAAGTTGTCTAGGGCAATTAATAAACCTTGCAACAGGTGGTCGCGTTCTTCTGCTTTGCGGAGTTCGTATTGAGTCCGGCGAGTAATTGTCTCAATGCGGAAGTCTAGGAAGACATTCAGAAATTGAGAGAGCGTCAGTAGTTGGGGTTCCCCGTTTACTAGCGCTAACATATTGGCTCCAAAGTTGGCTTGGAGGGGTGTTTGTTTGTAGAGGTTGTTGAGGACGACGCGGGGATAGGCGTCGCGCTTGAGTTCGATCACGATCCGCATTCCGTCTCTATCGCTTTCGTCGCGAATGTCGGAAATTCCATCTAATCTTTTGTCGTTGACAAGTTCGGCAATTTTCTCAATTAATGCTGCCTTGTTTGTTTGGTAAGGCAATTCGGTGATAATAATTGCTTCTTTGTCAGGACGACCGGGATGTTCGATGGTTTCAATGCCGGCGACTCCACGCATTGTAATCGAGCCGCGCCCGGTAGTGTAAGCATCGCGAATGCCGCCTCTGCCGAGAATTTGTCCACCGGTGGGAAAGTCCGGGCCGGGGATGTATTGCATCAATTCCAGGTCGGTAATTCCTGGATTGTGGATTAGCGCTAAGAAACCGTCAATTATTTCGCCTAAATTGTGGGGCGGAATGTTGGTTGCCATCCCCACGGCAATCCCGGAGGAACCGTTGAGCAAAATCTGGGGGATGCGGGCTGGGAGTACGAGGGGTTCTTGCTGGGAACCGTCGAAGTTGTCGCCGAAATCAACTGTTTCGGAGTCGATGTCACGCAGCAGGGCGTCGTAAGTTAGCGAGGTGAGGCGACACTCGGTGTACCGCATGGCTGCGGCGGGGTCGTTGTCTACTGACCCGAAATTACCGTGACCGTTGATTAGGCGTTCCCGCATGGAGAAATCTTGAGCCATCCGCACCAGGGCGTCGTAAACCGCTGTATCTCCGTGCGGGTGATACTTACCCAGCACCTCCCCGACGACGCGGGCGCATTTGCGGAAAGGTCGATCGGGTGTCAAGCCCAATTCGTTCATGGCGTAGAGAATGCGTCGGTGAACTGGCTTGAGACCGTCCCTGGCATCTGGTAGCGCCCGACCGACAATTACGCTCATGGCGTATTCCAAGTACGATCGGGACATCTCATTACCCAGATCCGTCGGGATTATCCGCGACTCAGAGATACTCATAGGTTAAAAAACTCCGTTAAAACTTTAAATTTGACCGCCATAAATCCCAAAAATGCGATAAAATCGATTTGGGTTCAGTAGAGCTGCCAAATATTGCAAATTACTCCTGAAATTATATCACAATTTGCCTTTAATTTTAGGGAAAAGTTGCCAGAAAAATTAATGCACGAAACAAGCACAATTTGCAATTTAGGAGTTGTTGATTTAGTCATCAATTGGGGAAACCTAGAAAGTTTGTTTTAGGCAGACAGCAGAAGCCATTGCTAAAGATTTTTGGCGGGCATACAAAAAAGAAAATGGGTGCTTGAATTCTCCAATTATTTAATCTAAAATCTAAAATCGATCGACCATCTAAAATCAAAAATATAAAATATAAAATCTGCTGATGCTACCCGTCATCTACTCCGAAGATTTCTTGCTGCACAAGACTGGAATGCTTCACCCAGAGCGACCAGAACGTTTAACGGCGATCGCCAATGCTCTCTTAGCTGCTCCCTGGGCCGATCGAATTGAGTGGCTACTACCCACGCCAGTAGCCGATCGCGAACCAGAACTGTTCTCGGCGATCAAAAAAGTTCACGCGCCAAGATACATCAAAGAAGTCGAACATTTGGCTCGTCGGGGAGGCGGCTACCTCGACGGTGACACGCCGATTTCTGCGGAAAGTTACGACGTAGCGCTACTGGCGGCGAGTGCTTGGCTCGATGGAGTCGATCGAGCACTCGCCAGAAACGAACCGGCTTTTGTACTCGCCAGGCCGCCGGGACACCATGCTGAGAGCGATCGCGCGATGGGATTTTGCTTGTTTTCCAATGCTGCAATTGCCGCTCATTACGCCCTGGAACAGCCGGGAATCAACCGCGTCGCCATCCTCGACTGGGACGTGCACCACGGTAACGGCACTCAAGCTTTGGTGGAAAACTGTCGGCAAATTGCCTACTGTTCTCTGCACCAATCTCCGTGCTATCCGGGAACGGGAGATGCCGACGAACGTGGCAGTTACGACAACGTGCTGAACATTCCCCTGTATCCCGGCGGCGGCATAGCTGAATACCTGAACGCCTTTGAATCTCAAGTTGTACCGTTTTTGTCAAATTTTCAACCGGATTTGTTGATTGTCAGCGCCGGTTACGACGCTACAGCCTCCGATCCGCTGGCCAGTATGACTCTAGCGCCGTCAGATTTCGGTACTTTCACCGGATACTGTCTGCAAATCACCCGCCGCATCGCCTTTGGTTTGGAGGGGGGTTACGCACTCAAAGAGTTGGCCGAGTCGGTTGTGGCGACGATCGACCGATGCCTCAATTAGTTAAAAAATGACCTTGGGAAGCGGTGAGAACCCGATTGAGAGCAATGGCGGGCGATCGACGGAGCTTAGATCTGCCGATCGCGCTCGATCGCCTTTTTCCCTCTTCCTTCTTCCGAAGAGTGACAACCATCACAAATTTAAAAGATCCAAGTCACTTGGCATTAAAGTCTCCGTCACAGATTTTTAACCCAAAAATCACACTGTGTCAATGTTTTCGATCGCCTTTGAAGTCGATCGCATAGAAGATAATAAAAATATTATCAGCCTGTAAAAATTTTATCTGTCTCGATCAACTAGGAGGTTTATCATGTCAGTCTCCCAAATGACACTCGAAGAGTTATTTGGTCAAGTCATGTTCTCCAGCGTCGTGACTCGCCACGACCGGAGACAGCTCAGATCCGCACTCTTAGAAAGAACGCTGAATGACGATGAGTATGCAATCATCAACCGACTGCTGTACAACGTGCGGCGCGGTTGGGTAAAAATTATCGATTAAAAACGCGACAGCCAACTTTCTGTCAGGGAGTTAAAAGTGGAAATTGCCCGTTAAAAATTTTGAGATGTGGCATTTCTATGGGTGAGATAGTTAGATGTTTCTGGGAACGGTTGTTGATTGTTAAAATCGCGATCGACATCAGTCTAGAGGTAGAGATAATTATAAAATAACAGGTTTCGGGTGCATCTCTACTTGTTTAAAAAAAATATGAGTTTTGAGTTGCTAACCCAAAAGTTACAGTTAACTCGAAACTCATATTTTTTGCTAATAAATTTGGTCGTACAGAAATAAAAAAACGTGGTATCCGATAAACAGACCCCCGGATTTAGCCTTGGGTGAGGGCGGGTTTACGAGATTATTGGTTTTAGGCGCAGATGGTTGGTAAAACCCGCCCGTACAAGTTAAATGTAGAAGCACCTACAAGCCATTCGCATTCCCCGATCGAACATTCGGGCAATTTGAGCCAGGAAGTGTCAAAATATTAACAACCAGTTCATCCTAAAATAATATGGCTCCCGCCGTTTTAATTGAAAATCTTCAGAAACGCTACGGCAGTGTAGAAGCCGTTAAAGATGTTTCCTTCAAGGTAGAACCGGGGGAAATATTTGGTTTGCTAGGCCCCAACGGTGCTGGCAAAACCACTACCCTGCGGGTACTTTGCACATTGAGCGCGCCAGACAGCGGACGGATTGAAGTGTCGGGCATTTCTGCTGTCAGCCAGCCGAGAATTGCCAGACAAAGATTGGGCTACGTCGCCCAAGAAGTTGCTCTCGATAAGGTGCTCACGGGGCGCGAACTTTTGCAACTGCAAGCGGCGCTTTACCATTTACCCCGCAAGACGATTAAAGGGCGGATTGACGAAATGGTGAAACTCCTCGGTTTGGAGGAGTGGGAAAATAAAAAGACGGGCACTTATTCCGGCGGTATTCGCAAGCGCCTCGATTTGGCGGCTGGATTGCTTCACCAGCCGGATGTTTTGGTTTTGGACGAACCGACTGTCGGGCTCGATATTGAAAGCCGGGTGGTAGTGTGGGATTTCCTGCGCCGCTTGCGGGATGAGGGTACGACGGTTTTGATTACGAGTCACTATCTCGAAGAAGTGGATGCTTTGGCCGATCGCGTGGCGATTATTGACAAGGGTACGGTAATTGCTGAGGGGACGCCGGAGGAGTTGAAAAATCGGGTTGGGGGCGATCGGGTGACTCTGCGGATTCGGGAGTTTTCGCCGATCGAAGAAGCGGAAACAGCAAAAGCTCTGATGGAATCGCTCTCTTTTGTGCAGGAAGTGATTGTCAATGCGGCCCAAGGAAATTCTCTAAATTTAGTAGTAACACCGCACAGCGACGCGCTGGTAACTATTCAGCAAGCTTTGAAAGATGCGGGATTGCCTACTTTTGGGATTGCTCAATCTCGGCCGAGTTTGGATGATGTGTATTTGGCTGCGACGGGTAAAACTTTGTTGGATGCGGAGTTGGCGGCTGCTAGCAATCGGGATTTGAAGGCTGAACAAAAGGCCGCGATGCGATCGTAGCAAGGGAGGACACTTCATGAGCAAGGGAGGACACGGCAATGCCGTGTCCCTACAATATTATTTTGGGTAGGGACACGGCACTGCCGTCTCCTCTATCATGTCTGAGTGCAACCGGAATTGATCTTACTGCCGGAATGCTTCGCCCCTATAGATATTTAAGACTATTCTGCAACCATTTTAACATACTGTTTTAACACAGGTGGAATCGTGAAAACAGTTTCGGATTCACAGTTCAATTTTGCAATTATTCCCCGTCGGGTTAAAGATTGAATTGCTTTGAATAATTCGCCCTGCGAACCTTGACATTTTGCCAGGAATTGGGTAAACGAAACAGGTTCGGTTTCATTACTAAGTTGCGATATCGCCTGTTTTTCTATTTCCGACAACCGCTGATAATGCTGCTGCAATATCGGCGTCAATTCATCACTTAAAAATACTGGTTGATAACTCAAATATTGAGATACTCTACCGCTAAATAAGTTGTTAATGGTTTGAGCGACTAATTTTAACCAGAGGGGATTACCTTGATAAAGCTCAATCAATTCTGGCCAGTGTTCTTCATCCAATAAACCTTTTTCTCTAAGAATTTCTGTTGCTACTTTACCTAAACCAGTTAATTGTAATAAACATACTGCTGAATTATCGTCGGTGAATGTGAGGATGTCTGAGGGAGGTTCCCAACTATTGAGAATTAAGCAGCTATTGTGGGGAATTTCGCCGATGAGTTTAAATAGGGTTCCGTAGTTTTCATATCCGGGTTTATAATTTCCTGCAAGTTGCCCGCTGCTGAGAATTTGCTGCACGTCATCGAGGATGATCAGACAGCGATTTTCGCGCAATGTTTCTATTAGGATTGATAATTGATCGTCGGTGTTGGCGGGGAAAACCCCCCCTTCGCCCCCCCTTGGTAAGGGGGGGTTTTGATTTGAGAGAAATTGAATGAGGGTTTTGAGGGTTGTTTCTAGGGGTGGGGAGGTGCGGAGACTGCGCCAGATGATGCGATCGAATTGAGTTTGAATTTGGGGGATGAGGTGACGGGCGATCGAGCTTTTGCCGGTGCCTGCCATGCCTGTGATGGTGAGGAGGCGGCAGTTTTGGTGTGCGATCGTATTTTCGAGGGCGGTGAGGGGTGAGTTGGGGTAGTTGTAGAAGGTTTTGAGTTCCGGTGCATCTCTTAAATCAAGTCGCGGTTTCTCTTGGGTGTTGTCTTCAGTTGAGGTTTGTGTTGGGGGTGAGTTTTGGGGAGTTTTTGGAGGGTGTGGCGTTTCTGTGCAGAAGTTGATGTTACCCTGTTCTAAAAAATTATAATTGAGGAAATTAGAATTGTGAGAAACTTGATACCTCTCCATTCTGGAGCGCAAATTTGATTTCATTACATCTTCATCTAATATTTCTGAAAGAGTTTGCCATAACTTTGATGCAACATTTCTGACATGGCGTTCAGTACAATGAACCTCTTTAGAAATTTCGGAGTATCTTTTACCTTGCCACGTTCCCCGTACTACTGCCTGTTGCAGATCGTCCAATTGTTTGCCCGTCTTAGCGAACACCAAGCCATCCGCCAACCTTAAGAGTTCTTGAACATCCATTTATTGGGTAGGTGTAGGAGGTTTTATCTATTATATCAGACTTTTTCTGACTTTTTATGACGAAGGATGGCAAAATATGACTTTTAACGGCTAGCTAATTTTATTAACTCCTGGCAAAATGTGACATTATCCTACTTTCCAATACATAAAAATTAAATTAAAATTTAATCACGGGCTTTAAAACAATCTTAGGCAACCTAAAAGATTTTAACAATGTAAATCTGACGGGTGCAACTATGCCAGATAGCACCGTCTATCCCTAACGGTTAAAAAAGTTGCTCAAAATGTGGCTGCATCCGCTACTCCAGCGGTTAAAGAAGTTGCTCAAAATGTGGCCGCATCAGTGAGTGATATTTAGGGGCTTTGAGACTCGTAAAATCTTCGTAAAAATTTTGTAATTTACAATAGGATAAAAAATCATGTCTAGTGCATTATCCCTACCTCAAGCTAATTTAAAAATGGCTCTCTGGCAAGTCGATGCTGATGCAATGAGTAGCAGCGACTTGTATGTGTGGTTAAATGATACTGGCTTGCCGCATGAAGTCTCGATCCGGCTGCATGAACTCGCCACATACACGAAAAAAGCTGGTAACAAAGTTTTACTCATCGGCAAAATTCTCCTCATTAAAATCATAGAATTTGTCAAAGCGCATCCCAATTTAGCCATAGGGGCTGCTGTTGGCGTCGTTGTAGGAATTTTGGCAAATTCGATACCATTTGTCGGCCCGTTATTAGCACCTTTGGCAACAGCGCTGGGTATCCCAATTGGTGCAATAGCCGGCCACCGACTCGATAAACTTGCCCAAGGCAAAGAGGTGTCTGATGATGGAATTATTGGAATTGCTCAAGACATGATTGAGATTGCCAAAGCATTTTTTCAACTACTGATAGACGTTTTCAATACAATTTTCCGCAACGTCATCACTGCTTAACTGCCTAAATTAGCAAAAAGATTGAGGTCTAATATGTCTGCAAATAAAACGCCAACCAAAGAGCAAATTCTGAAGTCAATAGAGCAACTGGAAAAAAACCCACATGACAAATTAGGGATTTTAGCAGATATTGGCATTGGTGTGGTGGGGGCTGCCGGTGCTGGTGCGGCGGCGGCAGCTTTCGGTGGTGCATCATTTTTATTTGGGTTAATAACCGTTGCACCTCCCGTAGGATTAGTTGTTGGCGGTGCAGTTTTAGGTGCTGCTGCTCTTGTAGGGGCAAAACGAATGTTATTTGATGGCACTTTTGACGATGGAAAAAAAGCAGAAATGCTTGAAAACTTAAAACAACAGGCAAGAGATATTGAAGCCAAAGAAAGAGCCTCTAACCTGGAAGACAGCGATAAAACTAAATTTATTGTTTCCTTGAAAGAACCCGTCAGGCTCGATTTAATTAGCCCGCAAGACGCGCAGGATTTAATTAGGGCCGTAGAAAGCGGTAAAATTGCCATCAAAGAGGCGATTAAAATGGTTGAGGATGTGGTTAAAGCTGCTAAACCATAACTGCCTTCTGACTGCGTAACCTGAGAATGCTAAGTTGTAAGTCAGCGATCGCCCTTACTTAATCTAAGTGCGATCGCCCTTATCCCATCCCCATTAACTCTCTTTCGTCTGCGATCGCTAAAAAGTGCGTGAAGCGGAGCTATCCCGTAGGGAATCGCCCTTTCCATGCTCATGCTCTTGATTCGGCGGCGGGAATAACTTCAATCAGTCCCGTATGAAAAGCTGTATCGTAGGTAATAACGGGTAAATTTTCGAGTTCAGCTTGTGCCATAATCATCCGGTCAAACGGATCGCGGTGGGGAATAGGCAGGCTGCCAGCGCGAAGGGCATGGGCTGAAGTTATAGCTAGTTCGATAAATTGCGATCGGTGGAGGATTTGCGAATATTCCCCGACAATCTGTTTGGCTTCGGGAAGTTTACCGATGCGATATTTGGTGGCTATTTCCCAGGCTGAAACAGTGCTGACAATAATCTTAAAATCCGGGTTGCGAATGATGTCGCGGCATTGGGCATTGAGTTTGGGGTCGTCAAAGAGCCACCACAACAGGATATGGGTGTCAATGAGATAGCTTATTCCCATTGTTCGAGTTCCTCGAATGGTAGGGGTTCAAAAAAAGCATCACCGAGTTTTCCTGTCAGTAAACCAGGCGTGCGAGGCTGTGGCTGTTCTCGTCCTAATCCGAGGCGAAAGTAGTGAATCAAGTCATAGATTTCTGCAAGTTTGTCTTCGGGAATGTCTTGTAGTTCTTGAACGATCTTCTCAATTAGCATAAATCAAACACTCCGATAGTTGCTGGTTAATCGATCGAGCTACTGCGATCGCCCTTAAGCAGTAACTACTGATACTCTACTTTAGCAGTCAATTAACTCTCGTGTTCCGCTCATTAAACCATTAACGGTAAAACTCAAAGACTGTAATCTCGCCTGGAGTTTTTGTTTCTTCAAAGTATTCTCTAATTCTGCTAGTATTGGTTCAGAAGCACAAATTATGAGTTGACGAGTTCGAGCTAATCTGAATAAACGAGCTGGGATACCTCCCCACAGCCAGCCTGACACAAAGATATTAGTATCCACTACAATTTTCATTTGTGCGACTCTATTTCAGAACGTTTCTCCCGACGCACTTCCCGCACAAGTTCGCAAATTTCTTCCATTGTTAACTCATCAGGATCTGGACTCGCTGCTTCTATTCGCCGTTCCCATTCCTCCCAGTCGAAACCTGCTACCTTCTGAAAGACAATATTATCTGCGGTGACAGTCACTGTATATCTATCGCCAGGTTTCAGTTGAGCTTCAATCTCAGCGGGAATTTCTAACTTACCGTCGGAGTTGACAGGAACAGTAATATTTGATTTCAGAATGTACTCTTGCAGGTGTTCAACAACTCTATCTTGCAGAGTTTCCGGCAGAGATTCCATGATTTTGACCAAAGTGGCGATCCTCTTCGAGGGCTTCGCTAACGCACTTGATGATGACATAGCTTTATCCTCCATATTTAATTTACAGCAAATCCCGTGTACTGCCGAACATTGGGAGAACGAAATCCCAAAACAATCTGTTCTTTTGGGATTCCCCCCGCTACTAACTCATTGGCAATTCCCTGTTCAGTTCCATCTCTTTGAATCCAAATTTTTCCATCAATAATATCAACATGAACTAAACATCCGTGAACCCTGAGCTCGTTTTCACGCCCCAATATCATTAGTAAATAACGGTCGGAATCGTTATCAAAAACCGTTTGAATCTGAATATCTCCATAAGCATAAGGTGTTTGAGCATATTCAGTCAGAATTGTTTTTATAATGCGACGATAATTTTCTAAGGTTCCCATTGTACTATCTCCTCATTTTTTTCAGCAAAAACGATTAAACATACTTGATAATCGGCTCTAATAATTTGACCAAGCGGTTCAGATAATAATTCGCCAAAAACTGATTCTGTAATAGCTAGATAGAGCTTTCGCTCGGGTTCAGTTCTAGCTATCACAGAACGGTAAACCAAGTATTGACCCAGCGCATTCTCCAGGTCATTCATGTCTGATGCGCCCACAAAACTTTTGACTTCTACAGCTATCTTCTGTCCAGCCTTCTCAGCACTTAAAATCCGCTCAGCGCCCAAATCGACGTACATATCTTTAATTCCCCATTTTAATCTCAAGGGATCGTGGGTAATTCTCCATCCGTCTTTGATGAGGGCATTTTTGACAACATTGTGATATAGGTCTTTGGCTGGCATATTGGTAGAAAAAATCAATTTTCAATCAATACAATTATATCCTAAAATTTCCGATGATTATCAAGTCTGGATAATTCCGATCGCACTTGATGACATCAGCCAATCCTCCTAGTAACTCAAGTTTTTATTTAGCATATTTGATGAGCTTATTCTCAATTTTAGCCCGATCGCCACCAATCCCTCCAGACTTGCTACCCTAAAGATAGTGAGATTTAATCAACAAGCAATTATGAGCGGTACTGTTACATCCCCCAACCTCAACCAGCAGCGGCCACTCGCCACGCCATCCGCTGACACTTCGAGTTCCCTGCTGGGAGACTTCATCCAAGAAACACTCGCCTTAACCAAGCGCCTGTTTATTCAATTGCAGCGCCGCCCCTCGACGCTAGTTGCAGGCATTATTCAGCCGCTGATGTGGTTGGTTTTGTTCGGCGCGCTGTTTGAAAATGCACCCGCTGGCTTGTTCGGCGAAAGCCAGAATTACGGACAATTTCTCGGCGCTGGTGTGATTGTTTTTACTGCATTTGCTGGGGCGCTGAATGCCGGTTTGCCGATCATGTTCGATCGCGAGTTCGGATTTCTTAACCGCCTGTTAGTCGCGCCCCTGGCTTCCAGATTCTCGATCGTCCTAGCTTCCGCGATTTTTATCGTCACCCTCAGCTTCATCCAAACAGGCACAATCGTTACGGCTGGAGCGTTCTTGGGCGCGGGATTCCCCGGACTTGCCGGACTGGGGGCGATCGCCCTCATAGTCCTGCTATTAGTTTTGGGCGTCACTGGTTTAAGTCTCGGTTTAGCCTTCGCCCTTCCCGGCCACGTAGAATTAATTGCGGTAATTTTTGTTACTAACCTGCCGCTGTTATTTGCCAGCACAGCCCTCGCGCCGCTGTCATTTATGCCAGAGTGGCTGCAAGTTGTGGTGACTCTCAATCCTCTCAGTTACGCGATCGAACCCATCCGCTATTTGTACCTCCACAGCGATTGGTCGCTAGCCAGTGTCGTCATGCAAGCTCCTTGGGGTACAGTCACCTTTGGAGGAGCATTGTTAGTATTGCTAGCCTTCGATCTCGTAGCGCTCCTCAGCATTCAACCCCTGCTGCGACGCCGGTTTGCGTGAGGAAGGGCGATCGCGGCAAATCTGCGATCGATTAACCTGCACCGTCTGTAGGGACACGGCACTGCCGTGTCCTTAGTCATTGTTTAAGATACAATTGTTTTTCTGAAAGTTACACTCATAAATCATGAACATCAAAACTTCTAAATCAGGCAATTGGATGATTCGGGTTGCTGTCAGCGCGATCGCCTCCTGTGCACTGTTCTCACCTCAAGCAGCATTCGCTCAAGCCAGCGGTTTAAATAATAATAATGCCCAACCCCTGCAAGACTTTCAAACTCAAGACAATACCGACCCATTTTCCGGCCGCAGCAGCGGAAGCGGAATATTTGATTTAATTCACCGATCGCGATTGGGAAATGGCCGCAGCATGGAAGAATTTAATACTGAACAGCGCCAAAATTTGAACGATGCAGCAGCCGAATTTCGCAACAAACAGCGCCAAATGTTGGAAAAACAAGCAGCACCTACACCAGGGGCGATCGCACCTACAGAAATTACCGCCCCTGTCCCTTAAATTGCATCCAAGTAGTCAGTAGGGTGCGTCTGACGCAAACCCTAATTATTTCGCGCACATCCTCAGCCTGACGCACCTTACAAATCGATTGAATCGTGACAATTGCATCCCGGACTGCTTTTTTCAATTAACAAATCCGCCAAACACCGCCATACCGTAGTATTTCCAAGGAACTGCCACAGTCTCAAATCCAGATTTTGTTAACATTTCCAACTGTGTCGAAAGTGTAGCTAGGCGATCGGGATTAGAATATCCATAAGAGACACTCGTCCCCACATTTGCCCGAATTTTTACTAAAGTTTCCCCCTGACTTAGCGCCCAATCTTCTCGTGCCGCTTGATAAATATCTTTCATTACTGCTGATTCTGCCAAAAGAGGGTCAGCATTCCAAAAACAGCCACCAGCATTTAAACTTTCGCGAATCCGTTGAAATAATTTCAGCTTCATCTCATCCTCAAGGTGATGAATTGCCAGAGATGAAATGCAAGCATTGAATTGATCGCCCAAGCCTAAAAAATTTGGATTGTTCGCCCATTCTCCAAAATCCAATTCTATGCCAGTCCACCGGGATGCGTATCCTGCTGACTCTATTTTGGCGCGAGCAAAATCAAGCATTCGCGCTGAGTAATCGACAGCAACTATTTCCGCAGACGGGTAGCGTTCGAGAATTTTCAAAGTCAGTTCTCCCGTACCGCAGCCGAGTTCTAAAATGCGGTGGTTGGCGCTAGCAATGCAGCCGACTAATACATCGAGCATTTCGTCATATTTAGGTAAAAGTCGCCGAATGCCACTATCAAAATCGGCAGTATTAACAAAAACTTCTCCTGGAAAAATTTCGTTGCGCGCAGATGAAACAGTAGAGTTAGAATTCACGATCGCCAACCATAGATTACAATCGTTATCCTAACCGAGATCGAGCAAAAAGTGCACGCGAGTAGAGACACGGCACTGCCCATTAGTGTCAACTTAAGCCTGAAATCCTTGAGAAATATCGCTTTTATTCGAGTCCAGATCCCCCTAAATCCCCCTTAAGAAGGGGGACTTTGAAAAGACTCCTGTCCCCCCCTTCTTAAGGGGGGCCAGGGGGGATCTAAGTTTAATAGTAAAACAGCAGTCTCTGACTGGGTTAGAAGTTAAGTTGACACCTATGGGCACTGCCGTATCCTTACCCCATATCTGTACTTCACTCAACAGAAAACTATTATAAAGTTATGCGTACTTTGACGGACAAGAAAAACACTCGCGGTAAACAATAATTAACCATCCCTTGCACTCAGAGAGTCTGGCTTTACCCCAGCCTCCAACAAAACACTCAAAAAAAGCAGTGTTATCTTAGTAGTGCATAAATTCAAATCAAGATTAAACCTCACACTTGAGGATACCATGCGCCAGTTAATTTCTCGCATTCGCGCTGCCATCAGCCAATTAGTTTACAAGCGAATTATCCTTGCGGTGACAATCTTATTCTGTGTCGGCGTAGGATTAGTGATGGCAAATATGTCTCAGCTTTCTTCCACCCTAATTGCATCCCAAGCACTCCAGAATGCCACCCTTTACGCCCAAAGCATTAGAGAAGCCCGCACCCTTTACAGTTCTGATGTTGTCAATCCTCTCAACAATGAGAAACTGATTAACTTTACCCACGACTACAATCCAACAAAAACAACAGTTCCTGTACCAGCAACCTTTTTGATAGAACTAGGCAAACATATCACAGAAAAAAATCCTGAAGTGTCAGTTCGCCTGTACAGCGACTACCCGTTTCCTTGGCGAAAAAAAGAAGGTGGGCCTCAAGACGATTTTGAACGAGAAGCCATCAAATATTTGATCCAAAATCCGACACAAAAATTTTTTAGGAGTGAGGAATTTCGTGGTAAGCCAGCCTTTCGATATGCAGAAGCCGACCCTTTAACTGCTAGCTGCGTTAATTGCCACAACACTCATCCCTACAGCCCTAAAAAAGACTGGAAAGTCGGCGATGTGCGCGGTATATTAGAAATCACTCAACCTCTTGATACCATCACTCAAAAGACTCGCGGCGGACTCAAAAACTTGTTTTTCCTGTTAGCAGGACTTTCAGTGTTAGGGATATCAGGATTAAGTTTATCTATCAGCAGGTTGCGCCAAAATGCTAAACAATTAGAGCAGCGTGTCAGGGAACGCACGGCACAATTGCAAGAAACTAATGTAGAATTACTGAAAGAACAGGAAAAGAGCGATCGCCTGCTACTTAATATTTTACCCGAATCGATTGCTGCTAGGTTAAAAGACGGTCAAAATAGTATTGCTGACGGCTTCGCAGAAGTGACCATTTTGTTTGCAGATATCGTCGGCTTTACCGTGCTTTCAGCACAAATATCTCCCGAAGAATTGCTCGTTTTTCTCAACGAAATTTTTTCAGCCTTCGATAATTTGACCGAAAAGTATGGCTTGGAAAAAATCAAAACAATTGGAGATGCTTACATGGTAGCGGGAGGTTTGCCAAATCTCAGCACTAACCACGCCGAAAGCATTGCCGAAATGGCCTTAGATATGCAGGAGGAATTAGCAAAATTCAATGCCAAACATCATTCAGGAATTAACATTCGCATCGGCATCAATACCGGGCCTGCGATTGCGGGGGTTATTGGCACTAAAAAATTCATTTACGACCTCTGGGGCGATGCCGTCAATACAGCAGCCCGCATGGAATCCCACGGAATTGCCGGCGCGATTCAAGTCACAAAATCAACTTACGATATCTTGCAAAATAAATATCTGTTTGAAGACAGAGGAATTATCCACGTCAAAGGCAAGGGCGATATGAATACTTATTTGCTTGCAGGCAGGTTAGTCAGCACAGTTTTGGTTTAATTTGTTTATCATATGATTAAGGGATCAGCTAGTTAGGCGAAAGTCATCAGTGATTAGTCAGCAGCCAACAGCCAAAAACGAACAGTTAATGGCTGTTGGCTGCTGACTGCTGACAATTACACGAACTACACAGGGGATGCGAGAAACCTAGTTTCTTTTCCCATATCCTAAATTAGCCATTTGCAGAATACTAAATTTTATGTCAGCGCGCATTTTATCATTTTTGGGTTTTTTCAAATCTCGTTTGTCGAGGCAAATAGCTTTGTGGGTATTTGCTAGCATTCTTGTTATAGAGGGAATTATTTTAGTTCCGTCTTATTTTCGGCGCGAAAAAGAACTCTTAAGTCAACTAGAACAGGTATCTCGGGCGACTGTTGATTCCCTAGAGGTTTTACTAAAACAAGATATTTACGATCGCACTGTCTTGGAAAAACAAGTAAAAAATATTACTAAGGATTCTCAAGTAGTTTTAGGAGTATCAATTTACCAAGCTAACGATCAGCTAATATATACACTTGGCGAACGACCAGAAATCAGTTTAGAGCAACTCAAAACTGCTCGTATAGTTCACCAGCAAAGTTTCGATGGTAAGCGCTATGATATTGCTTGGACGGAGCGACATTTGGGAGGCGATTACATCTTAATTGTTCGCCACGATGCTTCTACCGTTCAACCGGAACTCTACGCATTCATTGGGCGCATTGCTATTCTAGTCATCATTATATCAGCTTTTGTCACTTCTGTGACTATGCTTTTTTTAGGGGTGACAGTAATTGCACCTATCTTGAGCTTGCGCGATGACTTGATCGCTGCGGGAGATGCTTTGAGTAAAGATCGAGAAAAACCTGATTTCTACTCTCTGTCTGTCAAGCGCGATGACGAGTTGGGAGAAGTCATGGTCGCATTCAATCAAATGTTTCACCGAGTATATCAGGAAATTGCACAGCGGAAACAAGCTGAGGAAATATTACGCACCGAACAAGAAAAATCGGAACGTTTATTGCTAAATATCTTACCAGAAATGATTGCCGATCGCCTAAAACAAGGTCAGATCAATATTGCGGATGGATTTGCCGAGGTGACGGTGCTGTTTGCCGATATTGTGGGCTTTACCGAAATATCTTCTCGCACGTCTCCTGAAGAATTAGTCGAATTGCTTAACAAAATATTTTCAGCTTTCGATCGCTTAAGCGAGCAATACGGCTTGGAAAAAATTAAGACGATCGGCGACAATTATATGGTAGCAGGCGGTTTGCCACTTCCCTGCACAAATCACGCCGAATCTATTGCCGAAATGGCCCTGGAAATGCAGCAAGAAATTATGAAATTTGGCGACGAATGCGGCAAACCTCTCAGTATCCGCATTGGGATTAATACTGGGCCTGTTGTGGCGGGTGTCATCGGTACTAAAAAGTTTATTTACGATTTGTGGGGGGATGCTGTGAATACCGCAAGCCGCATGGAATCTCAGGGACTTCCTGGTAAAATTCAAGTTAGCCGATCGACTTATGAGTTGCTGCGCGATAAGTATGTGTTGGAAAAGCGCGGTAAAATCAATGTTAAAGGCAAAGGAGCGATGACGACTTATTTGCTGATCGGCAGAAAATTGTAAGTGATAAATTTAACCATCGCCTGGGAATACTGGATCTGGCGGTAGACATTGTAGCACAGCCGCCCCTAACACCAAATTAGATTTTTTAACGAACCGCGAAGACGCGAAGGACACGAAGGAAGAAGAAAGAAGAAAGAAGAAAAGATAAAAGTTCACAATTAAGCTGAAATTGCTATATTACAATTCGGGTTGATATTAGTCATAGGAGTAAAGATGACGGCGAACCAAGAACATAATTCTGCAACTTCACCGATTTGGCAGCCCTTCACGCAGATGAAAACTGCTCCGACACCATTGAAGGTAATTAGCGGCAAAGGATCGTGGCTGGAATTGGCAGATGGGCGGCAAATTCTGGATTGTATTTCTAGTTGGTGGGTGACTGTTCACGGACACAGCCATCCGGTGCTTGCTGAGGCTCTTTACGCCCAAGCTCAAACTTTAGAACACGTAATTTTTGCGGGATTTACTCATGAACCAGCAGAGAAACTTGCTCGTAAGTTGATAACTCATACGCCTGCTTCTTTAACGCGGATTTTCTTTTCTGATAACGGCTCAACTGCTGTTGAAGTTGCTCTGAAAATGGCCTTTAAATATTGGCAAAATATAGGAGAAACTAACCGCACTAGGTTTATTAGTTTTGAGGGAGGTTATCACGGCGATACTGTGGGCGCGATGTCTGCTGGTAGAAGTTCGCTGTGGTGGGAATCTTTTGCACCTTTAATGTTTGCTGGGGATGTTGTTCCTTTTCCGGCGACTTTTGACGGCGATGAAGATGTGGAAAGCAAGGAGGCGGCGAGTTTGGAGAAATTGGAGTTTTTGTTGAAGCAGGGTGGCTATGCGGGCATTTTTATCGAGCCTTTGGTACAAGGTGCTGCGGGAATGCGGATGTGTCGCCCTGAGTTTTTGCGGGCGATCGCACAACTTGCGGGCCAGTTTAATGTATTGTTGATTTACGATGAAGTGATGACGGGTTTTGGGCGGACAGGCGAACTGTTTGCTTCTCTTAAATCTGGAACTTCGCCGGATATCCTGTGTTTGTCTAAGGGATTGTCTGGCGGCTGCTTGCCGATTGCTGTCACAATGGCATCGGAGGATATTTATCAAGCTTTCTGGCGAGATGAATCGGACAAAGCTTTTTTTCACGGTCATTCTTACACCGGAAATCCCTTAGCTTGTGCGGTGAGTGTAGCATCCTTTGAGCTTTTGGAGCAAAACCCAAATGTGTATCAAGGGATGGAAAAACTGCACCGTCAATACCTGGATAAATGGCTGAAAAATCATCCTAAACTCGAACGGATTCGGACTTGCGGCACCATCGCAGCAATGGATGTGAAAACCGAAAGCGTTTCCGGTTATTTTAATGAGATCGCTCCTGTATTGAAAGCGCAATTTCTCGAAGCGGGGTTTTTGCTCCGCCCCTTGGGAAATACGCTTTATTTGATGCCTCCCTACTGCATTTCTCCTGATGAACTAGAATCGATTTATCGCATAATTTGTCAGGTTTTGGATGCTCTGTAAACCCTTTAATTTTAGTGATGAATTTACCGAATTGGAACAACTTGGCTGACGACGCGCTAGCAGGACTATGTCTCTCTCGCGAAGAATCTTTAGCCGTATTGCGCGCACCGGATGAGGTGTTGCTGGAACAACTTAATGCAGCTTATCGGGTGCGCCGCCACTACTGGGGAAACCGAGTCCGACTGCACTATTTGCTAAACGCTCAAAGTGGCCTTTGTCCCGAAGATTGCCATTATTGTTCTCAGTCCAAAATATCGACTGCGGAAATTGAGAAATATCCGCTTTTAGCTAAGGAGAAAATTCTGGATGCGGCCGGGCGCGCCGCAGATTTAAAAGCTGGTACGTTTTGTTTGGTAATTTCTGGGCGCCAACCAAGTGCATCTACTTTCGATCGCGTTTTGGATGCTGTCGAGACTGTGAAGGCAAATTATAACCTAAAAATCTGCGCTTGTTTGGGATTGTTGAGCGAGGAGCAAACTCACCGACTGGCTAAGGCTGGAGTCGATCGCGTAAATCACAATCTCAACACTTCCGAATCATACCACACGGAGATTTGCACGACTCATACTTTTGGCGATCGCACAGAAACCATCGAACACGTAAAAGCAGCCGGAATCACCACTTGTTCCGGCGGAATTTTGGGGATGGGCGAATCGGATGACGATGCGATCGATTTAGCACTTTCCCTGCGTAAATTAGGCGTTACCAGCGTACCGGTCAACTTTTTCATTCCGATCCCCGGAACGCCATTTGCCGACGTGAATCGGTTAAATCCGCGCCAATGTTTGCGTATTCTCTGCTTGTTCCGATTTTTGCTTCCCAGCCAAGAAATTCGGATTGCTGGGGGACGGGAGGTGCATTTGCGATCGTTGCAACCTCTGGGACTGTACCCGGCTAATTCGATCTTTGTGGGCGATTATCTGACAACTCCCGGACAAAGTGCCAATCAAGATTGGGACATGATTCGAGATGCGGGATTTGCGATCGAATCCCCCGAAGGTTCTCTCTTAGAAATTGATTCAGCAGTTAGTCAATTCGACCAAACAACCCTGGTTGTTTAACTTTTATAGCCGTTTTCAATCGGATGAAATAGAGTAGGACACTCCGAGAGCCCAGAGGTGTCAACTTAAGCCTGAAATCCTTGAGAAATATCGCTTTTATCCGAGTCCAGATCCCCCTAAATCCCCCTTAAGAAGGGGGACTTTGACCCCCCCTGTCCCCCCCTTCTTAAGGGGGGCTAGGGGGGATCTAGATTTAATAGTTAAACAGCAGTCTCTGACTACATTTGACGTTAAGTTGACACTCCTTGGGCAGTGCCGTGTCCCTACAGTTGACATTCTTCAATTCTTTAATCTTAAATAATACAAAAGGAGGAATTGTGGACAAGCGCGAAGAAATTACGATCGCCGAATACCAAGCAACTGCCGAATCTTTCCGAGAAGGAACTTGGCATCACGACGTATCCCAAAATCGCGACGCATTGACCGCCGCCATGCCCCGCAATCCCGGTAAAATTCTGGACATAGGATGCGGGCCGGGACGGGATTTAGTGGCGTTCAAAAGCCAAGGGCACACAGTTGTAGGCTTAGATGCAACTCCGGCTTTTGTTGAAATAGCAAAGAAGTTATCCGGCTGCGAAGTTTTGCAGCAATCTTTTCTGAATTTAGACTTACCAAAGGCAGAATTTGACGGTATTTTTGCCAATGCTTCGCTGATTCACGTTCCTAGCGACAAAATGGTGAAAGTGCTCCAAGATTTGCAGAAAGCCTTAGTTGTTGGCGGTGCAATTGTTATGTCAATGTGCCGGGGAGATTGGGAGGGATACGACGAGCGGCCAACCGGAAAACGCTATACTGCGGGATGGGAATACGAAACATTAGCACCCTGTTTGGAACAAGCCGGATTTGCAATTGTCAGCCACTACTATCGCCCTCCCGGTTTACCCCGCGAAGCTCAATCTTGGGTAGTAATGGTGGGCACAAAAATCTAACGTAAATCAGAAATTGCGAATCTTTCCCCTCTGCGCCCTCTGCGCCCTCTGCGCCCTCTGCGGTTAAAAAAAAAACTAATTGAAAAAATTACAGAGGATTGTTGTATACTGTCCCATAGTCAAAAAAACCAATTTCTGCACCAAATAAAACAAAATTGATATGACAGAGAAATTGCATATTTTTTTAGCAGGAGCTAGTCGAGGCGTTGGGCTAGAAATAGCAAAGTTGTTGGTAAAACAAGAGATGCAAGTAACTGCACTTTTGCGATCGCCCAACCACCGCACCGAATTAGAAGCAATGGGCATCAAAGTCGTGACTGGCGATGCTTTGGATGCTGAGGCCGTCCAAGCTGCGATCGCAGGTGGCGAACAAATTCACGTCGCAATCAGCACCATCGGCGGCTTACCAAAAGATGGCGAAAGAGCCGATTATTTGGGCAACAAAAACTTGATTGATGCGGCTGTCAAAGCAGGCGTGCCAAAGTTTATTTTAGTTTCATCCATCGGTAGCGGTAACACTGCCGCCGCTTTGCCACCGCAAGCTTTAGAAACGTTGCGCCCGGTATTAATTGAAAAGGAAAAAGCCGAAAATCATTTGATAGCTAGTGGGATGATTTACACAGTGATTCGTCCCGGCGGACTCAAATCGGAACCAGCAACCGGCAACGGTGTTTTAACAGAAGATAGTCGAATTGCTGGAACTATTCACCGGGCGGATGTAGCGCAGTTAGTTTGCCAATGTTTAGTTTCTGATGCTGCTAACAATAAAGTTTTGTCAGCCGTTGATAAACAGATGGTTTACGGTAATCCAGAATATGAGGTATTAAGTAATTGAGGAGACGGCACTGCCGTTTCCCTACCGCACAATAATCATGAGCCCTCGATGATAAATGTAACCATCGTCCGATTAATTGTAGGGAAACGGCACTGCCGTGTCCTCCGTTGCTCAAGAATCAAAGGGTTTAATCCACGATCGCCCGTTAGCGAAGCCCTTGAAGAGGATCGCCCAATCCAACACCAAACCCGCGATCGCAAACAATACCACACTCTCGACACCGCCAACAGCAAACGGCAATAACTCTTGCCAAGCCGGCCAAAAACCAGCCTTAAAAGACAATCCAGCATCCAACTGTCCAAAAGCCCGCACCAACCCAAAAGCCAACACCACACCCGATTTAAGCTGTGGGTTCACATCTTGGCGAATCGCATAGCGGTAAGTCACCCCGAACAAAAAACCGCCCAAAAGTGCGAGGGCCCCTCTGAAGGCAAAATTTAGGTCAATTTCCCAAACCTGCAAACTCGCCATAAAATCCAACCAACGAGCCAGAATCAAGCTATTACCAAGGGCGATCGCCCCAAAACCCAACAAACAAGACAAAGCAGCAACTGCCCCTGCTTTCAAAGATTCTACCCGTTCAGCCGCACTAAAATTTGACGAATCCTTCACAGCGCCCTCATTTCAAAAATGGCTCAAATTGACTTATCATAAAGTTTGAAGTCACATTGTACAGTTTGTTCAATAAATACCTATGGATATTGTGTCACTCGGTTGGGTTTCGGTGCTAGTTCTGTTCTCCTTCTCAATTTCAATGGTGATTTGGGGACGCAACGGTTTTTAGATTCCAGAATAGTTGGCGGGGCAGACTTTTTAACTGCCCCGCATTTTTTTTAATCCTATTTAACCAAAACGAAATAAGCTCGCGTTGCAAACATGACAGCCAAAAAAATATTAATGCTAGTCGGCGACTTTGTAGAAGACTACGAAGTAATGGTTCCCTTCCAAGCACTGCAAATGGTAGGCCACACAGTCCACGCCGTCTGCCCCGACAAAGCCGCCGGCCAAACAATTCGCACCGCAATTCACGACTTTGAAGGCGACCAAACCTACAGCGAAAAACCCGGTCACAACTTCACTTTAAACGCGACTTTTGACGACATCAATGCTGCCGATTATGACGCTTTGATTATCCCCGGAGGACGCGCCGCCGAATACATCCGCCTCAACCAAAAAGTGCTGCAAATTACCCGTTACTTTGCCCACAACAAAAAGCCGATCGCATCTATTTGTCACGGCTTGCAAGTTTTAACAGCCGCCGGCGTGCTCGAAGGCAAACGCTGCACCGCATACCCGGCTTGCAGCCCCGACATCCTCCGCGCCGGCGGCAAATATACAGAAGTTCCCGTTACCGAAGCCGTAGTCGATGGCAACTTAGTCACCGCCCCCGCGTGGCCGGCTCATCCTAACTGGCTAGCTGAATTTCTCAAAGTTTTAGGGACAAAGATCGAACATTCAGAGAAAGTCGAAGTATGACTATTTTCATAGTCAAAGTTAAACCGAATTCCAAACAGCAAAGTATCGAAGAGCAACCCGATGGTAGCCTCAAAGTATATCTCAAATCGCCACCAGTCGATGGCAAAGCCAATCAAGAATTAATTGTGCTGTTGGCGAAAAAGTTTAAAGTGTCCAAATCGGCGATCGGCATAAAATCCGGTTTATCTTCTAGAAATAAACTTGTCGAAGTTGCGATCGAACCTGCAACTTCTACCAAATCCCAAAAGTAGGGAAACGGCACTGCCGTGTCCTCAATGCCGTAGGGAAACGGCACTGCCGTGTCCTCAATGCCGTAGGGAAACGGCACTGCCGTGTCCTCCTTCCCGTGTCTCAATGCCGTGTCCCTACCTATAAAATTAACAACAAATCTATCTAAAGATGGATTCAGACTCAGCTTTGAATTCATACAGTAGTAATTGTAAGGTTAGGAGAAAAAACTATGACTATTGAAAACAGAGTCGAAGCAACTGCCAAGAATATTGAAGGCAAAATTCAAGAAGCTGTTAGCGAAGTTACAGGCAACCAGAAAGATAAATTAGAAGGTCAAGCCAAGCAGGACGAAGCATCAGCAATTCACATGAAAGAAGACCTCAAAGATAAAGCCAAAGAGATTGTAGACCGAGCATAAAGTATTTCCTCCTACAAGTTTCCTGCCTACTAAATCCCGCAAACACACAGTTTGCGGGATTTTTTTAGAGATATTTTTTGGAGGTCATAAAGCAATACGGTTCACTTAAGACAGATCCCCCCTAACCCCCCTTGAAAAAGGGGGGGACAAGAATGCTCTCAAAGTCCCCCTTCTTAAGGGGGATTTAGGGGGATCTCCAGCGCATAAATAGTGTTAAGTGAACCGTATTGGGTTATAAAAATTATTGCTGGCAAAATTCATCGGCTAACTGCCCCTACAGATTCTACTAACTCATAGTGTAAAAGCATTAATTTTGTGGCGGGAATTGTTTCCATTGCATAAGTTGTGCCATCTTGACGAGAAAATTCTACCTCATAAGCACTGCCATCAAATTCCATCACGACTGTTCCTACTTGTCCTTTATATAATTTAATAATTTGTTTTGTTTCAAAATGGGTTGCTTCTAAATCTTCAGTTAAAGCAACAATATCTAGGTCTTTAATTGTTTTCATTGTTTTTACCTCACTTTTTGACGGGATAACAACTTGTTAATCTGGGGAAAGTTTCACCTGAGCGGACGATCCAAGCTGCTAGAATCAGAGATTCACCTACTGCGGTTTTTAGCCAGAATTTCATGTTGTAATATGTTCCGTATTCATTGTTTTTCTGAATAACAACATCTTCGTTGATAGCAGATTCTTTTAAAGCCTGTTTGAGCATTTCAGCATTTTTTAGGGTAATGCCTAACTTACTGGCAAACAAAATAGCTTTATTTTTTCCTTCTTGATGATTCGGATTTAGAGAATATTCTTCTATTTTATTGCCTAAATCTGCTAGATGACCATTGGGCAGTTTCACTATTAATAACTTTTTTTCAAGGACAAAACAGAATATTAGTCGGCTACAATAATCGACTTTTACTCATATGTCAATTATATCGTCTTTGAGTTGGGGGGCGGGTTTATCAAGATTATTGATGGGTGGCAAAATTGATCGGTGAATCTGCCCTTTCTTTCAATGCCCCATGCCCAATGCCCCATGCCCCATGCCCAATTCCCCATGCCAATAAAAAAGCCAGGGATTCAGATCCCTAGCTCGAAACATCAGACAATTAATTTTTAGAGTTGGCGCGGGCTAGGGCTTTTTTCAAACCCACTCCGACCCGCTACCACCTAAATTAAATCAGGGTAATATCAGTTACCGTCAAGCCTGGTTTGCCGTTGAAGTTTGCCAGTGTAACGGCTGGTCGGATTCCAGCACCGTCAGGGTCGTACAGTAAGCGACCGGTGTTATTGTCTACGTCCAGTTGAGCTTCATAAACAAGGACTGGTTGTGTCGGATCTTGGGAATTCCCCAGACCGTTGTAAGAACCCTTCTCAACCTGCAAGAAGTAGTTACTAGCAATTCGACTTGACCCAGGGGTCTGTTGAGCTAACTGGAAGCTACTTTGACTCAAGATTATCTTGTCTTGGCCGACCACAAAATCACCGATTTGGTCTGGGCTGCTACCCACTGGCGCGTTGTTGGCACCGAGCTGGAGGCCCTCGCCAAAGTTGTTGTAGTAGAAGCTGTCATTGCCGCTGCCACCAATCAGGGTGTCTGCACCAGGCCCGCCCCCGAGAGAGTCGTTGCCGTCGCCGCCGATCAATAGGTCCTCGTTAAAGCCGCCCAACAGCGTGTCGTTTCCAGCCCCGGCATCTAAGGTGTCGTTTCCGTCAACTCCTGGAGTGGGAAGATTGGATGGGCCGCCGAACAAAATGTCGTCGCCAATACCAGTAGTGATGACATCAGTGCCGTTGCTGCCAGTGATGAAGTTGGCGCCCAAGTTATCGGTAATGATGTTTACTGATGTACTGCCAGTAAAGTTGACCCCAGTAGCGTAGGAGATGGTGTCGTTACCGTCTAACGTGCCAATGATGCGATCGCGCGGGGTGCCAAAGATGATTCTGTCGTTGCCTTCGCCGCCGTTCATCAGGTTGGTGACGGTGAAGGTGCTGCCAGTCGGATTTGTGTAGCCAATTAACAGATCGTTGCCCAGCCCTCCGTCGAGAGTAACTAAAGCAGTACCAGTACCAGCAAAAGTGGCCTTGGTAGCATCGAGAGTATCGTTGCCGTCTCCACCGGAGGCTTGATTAAAAGTACCGCTCAGGCTGTCATTGCCTGCGCCGCCGATCATGGTATCAGTGAAGAAAGCTGCAACGATCGTGTCGTTACCTTCTTCGCCATCAAGCAAGTTGCGACCCGCGAACCCTGGAAAATTACTACTGCCACCTAGGGGCGAAAATATATTCGGCGCCGACACCGACACGATAAAATCGTCGCCTGCACCTCCCTTGGCGGTATCCAGCGTGGCAAAAACCCTGATTGTGTCGTTGCCGTCGCCACCGTCAAGCAAGTTTCTGCCTTCGCCGAAATTGCCGATCGAGCCGTAGAGAGAATCGTTGCCGGCACCGCCTAGCAAAGTGGTTTTCTCAATGCCGACAGTGATGACGGTGGTCGGAGCAAATGGGCTTGACTGGGTAACGTTGGAAACGAATAAGATATCATCGTCCAAATCTCCCGACAGGAAGCTGCTGCTGCCTGCACCGCGTAGCGTGTCCTTGCCTCTACCGCCGAAGAGGGTGTCTCTCTGGTTGATACCTACAACCAAGTCATCACCCAAGTCGCCGCGCAAGAAGTTGCTGCCTTCATTGCCAGCGAAGCCGACGCCGGCCAAGGGAAGACCGAGGTTGTTGCCGCCGCCTGCGATGAAGAAGCCCAAGGAGTCATTGCCCTTGCCGCCGTAGAGGGAGTCTCTTCTTTGCGCCCCTCCCAGCATGGTGTCCGATCCCTCGTTACCAAACATGAGGTTAGCTTCGACAGTTCCTTGGAGGAAGTCGTCTCCCAAACCGCCGAACATGGTAGCGCGGGCTTCAGCGACGATGGTGTCGGAGCCTGCGTCGCCAAACAGCAAAGCCGGACTGCGCTGGGATCTGATTGAATCTTCGTCTGCGCCGCCGACCAGAGTATCGTTCGGGCCGACGGAAATGAGAGTATCGTTATCGGCTTGGCCAAATATTAAGCTGCCGCCCAGGGTGGCAGTTCTCACGAAATCTGCCCCGGCGCCGGCAAAAATTGTATCCGGGCCTAGTCCCGGAAGGTTTAAATCTATTGAATTAGGATTGTCATCTAACGTTGTCATTACAGCTTCACTCCTCTACTTAATTGGTCATCGCTTTCGCGACTACAGACACTGCCTAGAACACCGAATGTTTGGATGCCGCTGTAGTTTAACTTGTTTGCCAGCCGCAAGTCTAGCCTAATGGGGTTAACCCTGTCTAGAACTTCTCCCTCGCGGACTTTTTGCTTGTAAGTTTTTATTTTCAATGCCTTCCACCCTTTTATAATTCTTTTTCAGAGTCTCAGGTCCTCACGATCGACAAGACGCGGCTCATATTCTGAATGTTCCATTTTGGATTGGCGGTCGGGGATCGCGTCCAGAAGAGGAAATTAAAGATTAAAAAAGGCTGATCAATGCGATCGGGAAGACAATAAAAATTGGGAGATTTGTGATATGGCTATGGGGCAATTTTCGGTTTCCCAGGCAGGATCGTGTTTAAATAATTTTGGTACGATCGAACTTCGTACCGCTGCGGGCCTTAGAAGTCTACGCCCCGCTTTAGTTCTACGCCCCGATCGCCGTAGTGTTTGTGACAGTATACCTCGGAGTGTACGCTTGCCAAATCAAAGTAAGCGTGGGGTTTGTAGCAGCGCCCAGTGATAATGATTTCTGTATCGCGGGGCTTGCGTAGCAGCGCTTCGACGATCGGCTCTACCGGCAGCAGTTCTAAGTCTACTGTGGGATTGAGTTCGTCGAGAATAATCGTTTTGTACCAGCCGCTGGCGATCGCCATTTTAGCGATTTCCCAGCCGCGTTCGGCTTCGATGCAATCGAGCTCTTGCTGTTGTCCCCGCCAAACTATAGCATCTCGGCCACACCGCTGGTGGTCTACTAGCTGCGGGTAGCTTTGGCGCAAAGCTGCGATCGCCGCATCTTCTGTATAACCGGTGCCGCCTTTGAGCCACTGCACGATTAATACGCGGTGGGATTGGTCTTGGCTGATACCCCTGCCGATCGCCTGCAAAGCTTTGCCCAAAGCGCTTGTAGACTTGCCTTTTCCCGCTCCGGTGTATATTTCGATACCTGAAATATTGTGTTCTGCCGCTGCCGGGTGATAGTGGGGCTTCATTTCTGAGTGCAAGTCGGCAATCTCCAGCAAAGCTTCGGGGGCTGCTCGGCCTGTGGCGATTACTTCTAAATATTCTGGTTTGTGTTTGAGGGTTTGGACTACTTCGTCAACAGGGAGCAAACCCAAGTCCAATACGGGGTTTAGTTCGTCTAGTACCACGACGGAATAGAGTTCGCTGGCGATCGCTCCTTTGGCGATATCCCAGCCCCGCTGAGCTTCGGCGCGATCGAACCGGGTGATTGCTTCGGCCCCAAAATATTCGGCTCGGCCGGTGCGTACTTGGTCGATCAAGTGCGGAAATGCCCGCTGCAAGGCTTCTATTGCTCCGTCTTCGTCGTAGGAGCGGCCGGGGCCTTTGAGAAAGCGCAGCAACAAGACTCGCGTGGGCGAGTCCGAATTGATACCCAGCCCGATCGAGCGCAACACTACTCCCAAAGCTGCCTGAGACTTGCCTTTCCCAGCGCCGTCGTAGACATGAATCTGACCCTCGGCGCGTTCCGAGCGGGATGAGGCTGTCCGAATACCGATGCCATTCCTTACCATAATCAGCAGTTATTTGAGTCTGTCTCGGGGTGGGTATTCGATCGCCGGCATTCAATGTTTAATGTTTTCATAAAAAAGTCCGGTAAGTGGGAAACGAGCGTGGCTTCAGCCCGCTCGTGGGAAACGACGCGGCGATTTCAATCGCCTTAAATCTTTTTTCCCCTTTCGGGGTTGGAGGGGTATGGTTGCCCCAAGAAGTGAGGTATGGTTGCCTCAATCCCCCTTGCGGGGTAATGTTCGCTTGTCGGTCAATGTTATAAGAGCTTGTTAGACTAGCAGCACTGTTTCAGTGACTTTAAAACTGTTTAACCACTAGCGACAGAGCGGAAAACTAGCGTCGCATTCAAGGAGTGTCGTGACCCAAATAACGTAGTCAGTTAAGACTTAGGCCCGTCAGTATAGCTTGCTCAATTACTCTTACAAGCTCAGTGGCTTCAGCCCGCTCGTTACTGACTCTGTTGGCCGATCTCAAAAGATTATACGATACAACCTTAACCCCCAATTTTACTCTGCGGCGATGAAACCCAATCATTAACTCAAACCTGCGGTTAAGATTATGGCGCTTGTGATGTACAATTAAACTCTAACACGGGCTGATATACCTGAATGCTTATGATTGCGAGTGTTTTCCCATTTCGGACTGTTTTGGTGCAAATTTTAATTATGTTTTTGGCGATCGCGATCGAATCGTGGTTTCTGCAAAAACTACTTAAACTCGGCCCCAAAACCAGCGTTGAATATACAGCTATCCTCAATCTAGCTTGCACTTGCGTAGGCTGGTTAGTTTTCTTCGGCATAGAAAGCGTTATTTCCAAAGATTTGCGGGAACAGCTGATCGGTTACATTTTATTAGGGGGAGGGCAGGATATTTACGGCCCAATAACTATGATCGCAGTCTCAGTATTAGCAGTAACTTTTCTAGCCAAATGGCAGGGATTAGAAATCATAGAAAATATGGTTCTGGGGAATAAAAAAGCTTCCAAAACTCAGTTTTTAGGGCCGCCCACCCTCACCCGCCGTCCTGCCAAAAAAACTTTTCAAGTAACTACCCAGTTTGGCGGAATATTAATTGCTCACACTGTTAGCAATGTCGTTATTTTAACCGTGTTGTTTTTGCAAAGCGTCAATAATTGAAATCTATGATGAAGCAATTTTTGGATGTGACTCAGCAACTTACTAAGCTGACGAACAACCTTTGGGAAACCAATAAAAAAATCCAAAAGGCGATGATTCCGCCTAAAGTTGTCCACTGGAAGACGCCTTTACTGCTCAGCATCTTTTTAGCTTTGCTGTCAGTGGCGGCAGTCACAGACTGGCGGACTAGAACTCTGATTTTTGATATGAGCTGGTTATTTTTTACACTTTCAATGGGTTTGCTGACCAGCCAGGCACCTTTTGTGATAAAAAGAGTAAGTCTGAGTCCGTGGGTGACAAGCATCTTAATTGGCTTGTGGTTGCTGATCAGATTGCCAGCCGACAGGAAGGAAATAGCATGGATATCTGGCCCACTTATAGCAGTAGTAATTCTGGCTACAATAGAGGTTTGGAATAGCGAGTCAAAACGGGAAAGTATCAAGTCGTTGCTGCGCCCTCAGTTTTTGATGATTACCCTAATTCACGTGCTGTTTTCCTGTTGGTTTGCATTTCACTTTTTAATTCAAGGTTGGATACAACAATATCCGAGCGTTTTATCGCAGGATTTGAGGAAAAGCGATTATGTGGTGACATTTCAACAGCCAACTATTAATCGCTCCCGAGGAGTTGTCATCCTCAATGCAATGGAGCGATACCTGCAAGATGAAGCCCGCACAAAACCGTGGGCGCAGGTAGAGCAAATGTTAATAGATATTGACAACGAGCGATTTTTTCTAAAGAATCAAGCGTTAACAACAATTGGGGTAGTCCCAGAAGATGCGAGTTGGGATGTCAAAACTTCGATCGTCCAAGGACAGTCCCGCTATCAGTTAGAGATGCAGGCAACTTGGCTGGGGCTGGTTTTTAGACCGGAAATATATTCGTTTACCAAATCTTGTGAGGTGTTCGATACAGGGAATAGGGCAACTGTAACCTGCGACGCTATCAAAAGCTCTAAACCAGGACTGAAAAAAGATGGAACTTCGGGAGATAGTCAAGTCTGATCGTCTTGCAGCTAGATGCAAACCTTACAGCAGTAGATGATTCTGCTGCTGTAAGTTTCTGTCATTTACCAATTCCCAATTCCCAATTCCCAATTCCCAATTCCCAATTCCCAATTCCCAATTCCCAAATGAATTTGAGAAGAATATTGACAATCGCTACCAATGTATTTTGGGAAGTAATTCGTGATCGCATCCTTTACTTAATTATTATTTTTGCTCTGTTGATGGGAGCTGCGGTGCGGTTGATACCGGAATTGGCGGCGACAACGGAGAAAAAAATTATCTTAGATATCGGTTTGGGTGCGATGAGCATCCTCGGTCTAATTGTCACAGTTTTTGTGGCTACTGGACTGGTAAACAAAGAAATTGAAAAGCGCACTGTTTACCTGTTAGTTGCCAAACCTATAAGTAGGGCTGAGTTAATTGTCGGGAAGCACTTAGGGCTGTCAGCGGTGCTGGCTGTGCTTGTAGCGGCAATGACTGTAATCTATCTGGCTATTCTGAGTTTGAGCCGGATTCATTTTCCTTTGGGCAGCATTTTAATCGCTTCGTTATTTGTTTGGTTTGAGCTGTGTCTCATGGCCGGTGTCGGGATTTTATTCGGGGTGTTTAGTAGTTCGCTGCTGGCAACTTTACTGACATTTGGCGTTTATTTGATGGGACACTCGACGCGGGATTTAGTGGCTTTGGGGAAGTTAACTAAAAATCCTGGTATTGAACAATTGATGATGGGACTTTATCTGGTTTTGCCGGATTTAGCTAGATTCAATTTGAGAAACGATGCTGTTTACGGACAAGTACCTTACTTGGCGGGTTTGATTACAGATGCTGGCTACGGTTTGCTGTATGTGGTGCTGCTGCTGTCAATTGCGATCGCCATCTTTTCCCGCCGAGAATTTTAAAACGCGCATTCGGCACCTTCTCAGACAATGGTTTGTACTGAGGATTAAAGTCCTGAGTGCAAATCAATTTTGCGATTGAATTAGCACGCTAAGATATAGAGAAGGTTGTCGATCGCCAATCTCGAATAAAACTCAAACTTTTATTGGTAAAATGAGGTGACTTATGACTACTGTAATTCACAAACCGATATCGCAGCTAAAAATTACCTGGCCGCTGCTTCCCGATGATTTTATTCTACCAGATGACCCCGTGGATGATACAGACCATCCCTTGCTAGCTCAAGGTTTGCGCCAGTCTGTAATTGATTCCCCAGAACTAACGCAAGACGCACTGATAGTTTCTAATTTTGCTTTGTGTGCTGCTGTGGACGATCGCACTATTTGCAAAGCCCCAGACTGGATGTACGTGCGGCCGGTGCAACCTTGGCCTCACAGCTATCCCCGCCGCAGTTACACGCCTCATACCGAAGGAACAGTGCCTTTTGTCGTGATGGAATTTCTGTCAGCTACTTACGGCGATGAATACTCTGTCGAACACACAGAAGAAATCGGTAAATGGTTTTTTTACGAACAAGTAATCAAAGTTCCCCGCTATGTCATTTTTCGACCCCATACAGGCAGAATAGAAGTTTATGCGCTGGAATCCGAGCGCTACGACAATCAAAATCCTGATGAAAACTGCCGTTATTTAATACCTGGATTAAATCTATTTTTGGGAGTTTGGCAAGGAACTCGCGAAGGTAGAACAGGAAATTGGCTGCGCTGGTGGAATGCGGCGGGTGAATTGCTTTTGTGGCCGGAAGAACGGGCGGAAAATGAACGTCAGCGGGCCGAAGCCGAAAGCCAGCGGGCCGATCGCGAACAGCAGGATAAAGAGTCCGCCCAGACGCTGCTGGAACAGGAAAAACGGCGCAATCAAGAACTTTTGGCTCGATTGTCCGCCCTCGGTATCGATCCAGAATAACGGTAATCAAAATTGAAATCATGTTAGTTGAAAAACTCGAACAATTAAAAGGTATTTTCGCGCAGATGGAACGGGCGCTGATTGCCTACTCCGGCGGTATTGACAGCACTTTGGTGGCAAAAATCGCTTTTGACGTGTTGGGCGATCGCGCTTTGGCCGTGACAGCAGTTTCCCCGTCACTATTACCAGAAGATTTAGAAGATGCGCGGATTCAAGCAGCAGAAATTGGGATTGTTCACGAAGAAGTAGAAACTCAGGAAATGGCAAATCCTAATTACACTTCTAACCCGGTTAACCGCTGCTATTTCTGCAAAAGCGAACTGCACGATACTTTGAAACCGCTAGCACTCGCCAAGGGTTATCCTTATGTGGTGGATGGGGTGAATGCTGATGATTTAAAGGATTATCGTCCGGGGATTGTGGCGGCTAAGGAACGGGGCGCCCGATCGCCTTTAGCAGAAGTAGGTATGACTAAATTTGAAGTGCGGCAATTAGCAAAAGAATTGGGTTTACCTTGGTGGGACAAACCGGCTCAACCTTGTCTGAGTTCGCGCTTTCCTTACGGCGAAGAAATCACCGTCGGAAAGTTGCAAAGAGTGGGGCGCGCCGAACGGTATTTGCGACAGTTGGGACTGAAAAATCTGCGAGTGCGATCGGATGGAGACACGGCGCGGATTGAGTTACCAGCCGAGGAGATTCAGGAGTTTGTCTTAAATGCAGATTTGCCTGCTTTGGTGGAAATGTTTCAAGAGTTTGGTTTTGTGTACGCAACTTTGGATTTGGAAGGGTTTCGCAGTGGCAAATTAAATCAGGTTTTGCAGCCGGAGTTTTTGGGGGCGAAAAGTTAACAGTCCTGGACTCTATCACTCATGTTGAACTCAAAACCCTAAGTTGGGCGAGATTTAACTTTTCGCCATGCAGCACTAATACGCGATTTACCTGGCACAATTTCTATAAGACTCTTTTTTCGCAGTCGTTTAAAAATATTTTTCATAACTTCACCTGAATCTATTCCAACTAATTCTCGACCAATGCGATTAGTAATTTCTTCGTGTTCTTCAAGGTAATCCATGACTAATCGCTCATACTCCCCATACATTTCATAACTTGATATCGCATTTTCTGAATCTTCATCAATAGTTCCAACTTTACGCCAAGCTGCATTACTTTTTGCTCTTTTAGGAACAGCTTCAATAAGTCTGCTATCTCTTAATCTGTAAAAGGCCTGCTTGATAGTTGCTTCTGAACGAATTCCAGTTTCTTTTCTAGCAATTTTATTGGTTATTTCTTTGTGCTTCTCTAAATACGACATTATTTGTACTTCTATTGAAGCCAGAGGTTCGTGTTTAATGTATACAATTACAGAATTCTCAGTTTCTTTTATGTCAGGGGGTTGTAGTCTTAACTTAGCCATTGCCTGAAAAGCAGTATTCAGACCTTCTCCTACATCTTTATTAGGTGGATTGGGAAATTTGTTGATTATACGAACAATAGCTCCATTCCTTGCATATTGTTCTTTCAGAATATTTTTTACTGTAACGTGACCTGGCAATTTTCCGGGATTTTCAATTTCAATTCTATTGTCGAAAATACGGATGTGAGTATCAGAAGCTATACTGTAATCTCTATGTAGTAAAGCATTTGTGATGATTTCATGAATAGTTTCTTCTGGATATTGGATCTTTTCTAAGCCTTGATTCCCAATTTTAGGTATCTTTTCAATAATTTCTATTGTTGTAGTTACAGTTTTATGAATTTGCTTATACAAACAACCTTCGATGGTTATTGGGGAAAAATCAAGAGTATCTCTTGTTCCTTCTGACTCTTTTGTTTTATATCTATAAACTTTAACGCCACAATGCTTGGGGAAAACAGCTTGAGGTTCATCTGCAAATAATAAAATTCCGGCAATTATTGGTTTGTTTCTTTGAATTAATTGTTGCTTTTTCAGCCATAACTCAGCTTCTGTAGTTGGAACTACAGCGTTAATAAATTCGCTCATGACTTCGGAATCTTTGATTATTTCAAGCTCTACATCAATAGTTTTTCTTTCAAATGATTCTATACCTTTGTCGAATTTTAATCTTTCTAAAGCTGCTTGAGTTGTAATAGGCAAAGTTTGTGCGGAACGTCTTAAATATGGAATACCGTCCGAAGCTTCCACTACTCCTCGTGATTTAAAAATAGTCACTTGCAAAACTAGACCAGGATGGCATTCAGATATAAGAAATGTATATGAATAACCATCACCCAGTGGGAAAAGTTCCTCAAAAATTTGTAAATGCCCATTGGCAGATTCTTGATCGGCAAAACCTCTCCAATCTCTTGTTTTTGTATTGCCTGTAATCTTCTCATCAATTCCGATGTAAAGCTCCCCACCATCAGCATTAGCAAATCCCGAAATAAATTTACATAATTTTCCTGGTTTTACCTCTATCGCCTTGAAGTCGAGAAAATGACTTTCTTGCTTTTGAAGAATCTGATTTAATTGCTCCGAGGTGATTGGAACTACTTCAATTGACATATAGTTGAGTTGCTTATAATTTAATAGCTTTTAGGATATTTGCCGTATATTTTGGATGTGCCATGTAATAGCAAATTCGGGTTTAATACCCCCTTATTTCTTAGTCCGCGTAGGCGGACTTCGTTTGACTCTTGAGCTGTTTCAACCGCCGAGTCATAAAGAGGGTGGCTAACTTTCAACGCACGAGTCTTATCAAGGAATAGGCTGAATTTGCTGCGGCTGAATTTGCTGCGGCTGCATTTGCTGCTGATTTTGGAGCTGAAGTTGCTGCTGCTGGATTTCTAGTTGCCGATTCTCAAGATTTATCTGCCGCTGTCTATCTTCGAGTTGCAAGCGTCTGTCTTCAAGTTGCTGTCTTCTGTCTTCTGTTTGCTGCAATCTATCTTCACGTTGTATCTCTCTTTCTAGCTGTCTGTCTTCACGTTGCTCTTGTCTGTCTTGACGTTGTTCGCGAAGCTGTCGGAGTTGATTTTTTCGCTCGAAATCTCCTCCCAAAAATAAGTTCTGAAAAGCGTTGATAGTTGCTTGAAACCCACTAAAAACTCCGCCAACAGTGCTGATGACACCTGCAACTCCTGTGACAGGCTGCAAGAAAGTGTTGATATTGTCTGCTACCCTAGTAAAACCCGATCGCGCTACGAGAATCACATCGTTGTTGCGGAGAGTTGGGTTATTATTAGGATTCAACCCTTGAGCAAAATCCACCTCGATCGTGCGGCGAGAAACAGTACCGTTGGGGTTCAAACGCAACAGTTCTACCTTGTCTTTTTTAGCCCGCAATTGATTGAAACTACCTGCGGTCAGCAAAGCTTGGTGCAGGGATGTACTAGGTCGAACCTGCAAAGCTCCCGGTCTAATCACTTCCCCCACAATATTGATGCTAATCGCGTTCGGCGCAAAACTGCTAGTTGCGACTTGAGAAACTTCAGCTAAGTCTACAGTAGAGGCTGTCGGGATAATCACGCTATCTCCTTCTTGCAGCAAAACATCTTGGGTAGCATCACCTTTTTGTAGCAAATCCCAGAGATTTACCAGGATAGTTTGTTCAGTACCTCCTCTGATTTTGCGACGGATTTGGACGCGGCGAATGTCAGCTTCTGTGGTAATACCGCCAGCAATTTTGAGTGCTCTAGTTATTGTTGGTAGCCCCACAACCGCTCCCCCTCCTTGCTGTTGGTCAATGTTGACAAAACCTAGCTCTGTTTGTTGGTTGGTCGATCGCAAATCAGAAGCAGATACAGTATAAGGCCCTGGCCGATTAACTTCCCCGACAATTACCACACCGATTGGTTTAGTAATATCAGCCGAAAAATTAGCACTGGCTCTTTGACGAACTTCTTGAGTATTGAGCGCACTTGCTGTCGGTACAAAAATTGTATCTCCATCTCGAATCGTGACATCTTGACGTAAATTTCCTGTGTCTAAAAAATCCTGTAAATTAACAGTAGTAACTTGCTCCGGCCCGCCTCTGCGGGGACGGCGAATTTGGATACTTCGCATATCTCCTGCGGATGTCACCCCTTTTGCAAGTTGCAGCATTTCCATCAAAGTCGGAAATTTTACTCCTCCTCCGGTTCCTTCTCTAACGGGATTAATCTTGTAGGAACCAGGGCGAGTAACTTCACCCGCAACACCTATATTTAGGGGTCTAGCAACCATAAGAGTCACGGTAACAACGGGAACATTGATGAAGGGTTCGTATCGCTTGGTAATGACGGTAGCGGCTTGTTGTAGCGTCAACCCTTGAATTGAGACGCTGCGAATGATGGGCAAATTGAGCGTACCATCAACTAATACTTGATATTCTTTGCTAAATTCTGGGACGCCGAAAATATCTAAAGCAATCCGATCGCCCGGGCCTAAAGTATAAGCTGCTTCTTGTGTCAGCGAACCCAAATTGCCGATCGGGGGCAAACTCGAACCCGCAGGCGGCGGCGGCGGTACTCTCGGCCGAGTTGGGTTGCGAGCGGGCGCAGGAGTTCTGATGGCAGGCAACTGAGCTATACTGGGTAGGGAACTGCTCAGTATCAGGAATGCTGACAAACTCAGACTTGTGGCGGTTTGAACGGTATGTTTCATCTTTCTTTCCTGGTTGCAGCGTGTCAATGGGCGATCGCGTCTGGTTAATTAATTTTAGTGGATGTTCCCTATTGTCAAGTTTAGCCTCGCACTGTCAACTGTCAACTGTCAACTGTCAACTGTTTAACTACTCTTATTTGCGAGTCAAAAATACGTGGGACTTAAGCTGGATAAGGTGATTCCTTGGGGTCGCTGTTTGGACGAATACATCGGAATGTTTAGCTTGACATCAAGTGACCTCAAGCTAGCAATACTTGACTGTGCGGGCGGGCCGGCGAGTTTCAATGCCGAAATGACTCGCCAAGGTAGAAAGGTAATTTCTTGCGATCCAGTTTATCAGTTTTCGGCGGTGGAAATTGGCGATCGCATCCAAGAAACATATCAAACTGTGATAGACGGTGTTAAGGCAAATGTAGACGGCTACCTGTGGAACAATTTTGAATCGCCGTATCAGCTAGGCGAAGTGCGGATGAAGGCGATGCAGGAATTTTTAGAAGATTTTCCTTCCGGCTTTCAACAAGGCCGCTACATGACTGCTGAGCTGCCAGTTTTGCCTTTCGAGGACGGTCAATTTGATTTAGCTTTGTGCAGCCATTTTCTATTTGCTTATTCTCATCTACTTTCCGAAGAATTTCATCGGTCAGCAATTACAGAAATGTGTCGGGTTGCCAAGGAAGTGCGGGTATTTCCGCTGTTGCAGAGTTTTAGCGGGGAGGAATCAGAGCGCTTAAATCCAGTGATTGCCGAATTGAAAAACCGAAATTTTAGTGTGGAAATTCAAGAGGCTCCCTACGAGTTTCAAAAAGGCGGAAATAAGATGCTGCGAGTTAGCAAAAAAAGCTCGGCAGAAGAGGAAACATAAATTATTCTGCTGTGATGGGAACCAAATAACAGCCATTAATTCGCCAACTATTATCGCACTGTTTTTCCATGACATAAATTGCTCTGACTGGTATGCCTTCGGAGTCAAGCAGCAGGACTGGCTGAGCGGGAATTCCTTCTAAACTGGCGATGTTTTCAAATAATACCGATCGCGGACGGTAGACAGCTTGATAGGCAATTTTTACCATGTGCATAAAGTTTTCGGCTGTGCGAAACTGCTGCTGGATTCCGGGACTGGCGAAGGCAAAAGCCCCAGCAGGATCGTCTTGTTGAAGTGCTTGCAGTTGCTGTTCTACGACTGAGCGAATGGTAGCGCGATCGCGATCGGTAATTTGCATAGTTGTGAGAGTTTGTCAAGAGATTTTAGATTTTAGATTGAAGGATCGGGATGCGAAGGATATTTACTATTATAGCGATCGCATTTACAGGCGGTTTTGTTGCGGGATGGCTGGCAAACTGTTAGGGCGATCGGCGTTTAAACCCCCGGGCTAATCGCTAAAGTATGGCCCGCCCGGGGTTTAAACCCCGGGCTAATAGCTAAAGTCCTCTTGCATAGGACTGCTTGCACAACAGAGTTAAAGAAAACTGTTAAAAGATTTCTTCAGTCCATTTTAATGGACTTTCGCTATGAGCCGGGGGTTTAAACCCCCGGCGGACTGCAAACGTTAGTGGTAAAATTGGTTAAAGACTTTAAGAATTGTCAAAATGCTAAGCAGCGCCGCATTGAGGAAAACAGGGTCGGGGTGGGAATTTGCAAGTGAAGAAGCGTTAGAGGATTTTGTCGAAGTTCACTTGCAAAGTTTGCTCGGTTTGACGGTCATCAAGCGACAATTCACTGTCAACGAGCAAAGATGCGATATTATAGCGGTGGACGAGAATAAACGGTTAGTTGTGCTGGAGTTGAAAAACGGCGAAGATAGATATGTCGTTCAGCAGTTAACCCGTTATTATGATGCCTTGTTGGAACACAAACCTTTTGCCGATCGCGTGGATTACGCTCAACCCGTTCGCTTGATAGCAATTGCGCCAAAATTTCACAGGGATAATTTTACAGATAGGAAGTATCACGGGCTATTTTTTCAGTTTTTGCAATTTGCGATCGTTCTTGTTGAGGGTAACTTAAATTTACAACTGAAAGATGTAGATACTGAACAATTTTCACAAGTAGAACTTGTTCATCAGCAAACAGAAAGCACTGATAATATACTGAATCCACCTAAAGCACTTATAAAATTATTAAGCCAGTGTAATCTTAGTCAACAGCAAGAAATATTGAAAATGAGGCATAAAATTCTCAGCTTTGATAAACGAATGCAAGAAATTACTGATAGTGGTAGTATTAAGTATGGAAATGGCAATACTAAGACCAGTAAATTTTGTGCAGAGTTATGTTCTGACAGTAAAGGAAATCTCATTTTATTTTTATGGCTACCTTTAAAAGGTCTGACAAGTAAAACTATTTCAAGAGCAAGAGTCTGGACTGATTGGAATGATAATGCTTTGATAGAGGGCTACGTGTCAAGAGGAATTGGTGCTAAAGTTAGTTCTAATAAGAAGGTAATAGCTAATCAGACAGAAAAAGTAAATCAAAATATAAAAAATATCCAACAGTGTACTTTTATGCATGGTTATTTTATTGAAAGAGAATTATTAGAGTACATTAAAAGCGCCATTAAACTCGTTGACAAATCGGCAGCTTCTCAAATATTAACTTACGAAGAGATGAAGTATATAGATGTATCCAAGGATGTCAAAGATGTTTTCATTAAGAATAAAATCATCGATCGGTATCCGGAAGTTTTAGAAATTGTAGAATACTTAGAAAAGCGTACCTGTAAATTTACTTCAGCTCAATTAATTGATTTATCCATGCAAAAATGGCTGGAAAGACTTTAATGGTAAAAAATACCACCCCATCATCTCTTGCCAAACTCACTATCATCTGCGTCTATCTGCGTGCATCTGCGGTTAAAAAAATCCAATCAATAGCTTGGCAACAAACCAAATCAGCATCTTTGATATAATATTACACCTAGAAACCAAATTCTAACCAACTCATGCCACAAACAGTCTGGATCGCACGACACGGAAATCGCATCGACTTCGTTAACCCCGACTGGTTTCTCACCGCAGAACACCGCTACGATCCGCACCTTTCCGAAGACGGTCACGTTCAAGCCAAACAACTTGCTAATCGCCTCAAAGGTGCAGGAATTTCTCATATTTTCGCCTCCCCTTTTCTGCGAACTGTCCAAACAGCAAACCATGCGGCCGAAGCTCTCGATTTGTCAATTAAACTAGAGTGGGGATTGTGCGAATGGCTGAATGCTGACTGGATGACAGAAATGCCGGAAACTGAGTCCGTCGCTGCTTTGTGTAGCCGTTTTCCCAGGATTGATGCTTCCTACAAAGGTGGTGTTGCTAATTATCCCGAAACCGGGGAAGCTTGTCTCAAAAGGGCGGGGGAAACTGCGAAACGACTTGCGGCTGAGTTTCCCGATGATATGTTATTGGTAGGTCACGGTGCGTCGGTTTTGGGAACGGCGATCGGGCTGGCGGGCGTTGCTGAAACGGAAATTAACGCTTCTCTGTGCTGTTTGGTGAAAGTGGTGCGGCAAGATGTACAATGGTCGATCGAACTTAATGGCGATACTTCTCACCTGACGGACTCTGAAACCTTTGTCAGATTTAATTAAAAAAGTCACTGCTGAGTGCTGAACTAACAATAATCGATATGTCTGGACACAGTAAGTGGGCGACTATTAAACGCCAAAAAGCTAGAGTTGATTCCGCTAAAGGCAAAGTTTTTGCTAGAATATCTCGCGAAATTATTGTCGCCGCCCGCAGCGGAGTTCCCGATCCCGCTGGCAATTTTCAACTGCGAACAGCTATTGAAAAAGCGAAGGCGGCGGATATTCCTAGTGAAAATATCGAAAGGGCGATCGCCAAAGGTGCTGGCTTGGCGGGGGGAGGTTCGGAATTAGAAGCGATTCGCTACGAAGGTTACGGCGTTGGCGGAGTTGCTATTTTGATTGAAGCGCTGACAGACAACCGCAACCGCACGGCTGCTGACTTGCGAGAAGCTTTTACTAAAAACGGCGGAAACTTGGGCGAAATGGGTTGTGTGGGCTGGATGTTCGATCATAAAGGAGTTTGTACGGTACGCGGCCCGATTGATGAAGAACAGTTGTTTGAAGCATCGCTAGAGGCGGCTGCGGAATCCTACGATTTGATCTCAATTGATGAGGATACTGAAGGTGCAGAGGTATTTACAAGTGTGCCTAATTTGGAACAACTTGCTGATGTTTTGAAACAAAAAAGTTTTGCAGTTTTGCAGTCAGAAAATCGCTGGATTCCTAGCAATACAGTGGAAATAGACACTCCTGAAAAAGCTCGATCGCTCTTGAAGTTAATGGACGCACTGGAAGATTTGGATGACGTGCAAAGCGTGACGGCGAATTTTGAAATGGCCGATGAATTAATGTCTTCGGTCATGGTTTAATGCTTTAAAGATGAGGGATCGGGAGCGTCCTGCTGGCACTGCAAAAAAAGACGAAAACTCGCCAGGGGGACGATCGCGCTACACTATTACCAGGAAACGAATCCCCATCTGTACGCGAGGGGGGAGTGTCAATCCAACGCATTGCTCAAAAAGCTGCATTGAAAATCTCAACCCACACTAAAGCCATGCTAGATAACAACGAAAGCAAAAAAGACAGCACTCACTCAGAAGAAGTTCTCTCAGTAACCGAAGTATCCGAAACCAAGGATCGATCCAAATCGGAGGTGCAGGCTGAACCAGGGGATAAATCCAATTGGTTCGGTTCCGTGTTCGGAGCCGTCTCTGCAAGCGCGAGTGCAGTAGGAAATGCGGCGACGAGTGCGGGAAGTGCGATTGTTGATACGGCGAGTGCGGTGGGGAATGCCGCCGGCACTGCTGGAAGTGCGATTGTTGATACGGCGAGTGCGGTGGGGAATGCAGCCGTCAGTGCTGGAAGTGCGATTTTTGTTAATACCGCGAGTGCGGTGGGGAATGCAGCGGCGAGTGCGGGAAGTGCAGCAATGCAAGTTCCCAATTTTTTTGGTTCATCCCTAGTTTTTATTTCGCAGAGTCCTATCCTGAAAAAACTGACCCAAAAGTTCAAAATCGACTGGTTAGTTAATGCTATAGATGCTGTTGATGTCGTAAATGCCGAGGCGCAAGTTCGAGAGTTACAGCGCCAATATCCTCACGAGAAACCCGAAGAGATCGCACATCACTTGATGGTGCAAAAAGCCTTGCTAGCGGCAGGAAGTGGCTTGGTGAGCAGTTTAGTTCCCGGCGTGGCTTTGGCGTTGTCTGGCATGGATTTAGCGGCAATAACGGCGTTATCTGCCGAGTTGGTTTATCAAATTGCTGCCGCCTATGGCATGGATTTGCGATCGAGCGATCGCAAAGCAGAAGTTGTCGCTATTTTTGGTTTGTCCTTGGGTAGCAATTTAGCGATCGAAGCTGGAGTTACGCTTGTCAGCAATATTCCCTTGGCGGGTGCGGTAATTAATGCTAGCGCCAGTGCGACAATGATTTACGCGCTGGGATACGGTGCTTGTCGGTTTTATGAAGCGCATCTCGATTCCTCGGAAATCGAAACCAAGCTCGAAGATTTACAAGAGGTATTGCAAGCGGAAAGTGAGCAATATTTAGAGACAGCGATCGCACAAGAAACGGTGATGGATTGGATTTTGGTGTATGTGGTCTATGCCAGCAAAAAATTCACCCGATGGGATGAGTTATTACCGGAATTACGAGCGGCGAATTTAAATCCCAGGACTTTAGCTGAGATTGAAGCTGTGACAAATAAGTCTAAATTACTTCCCAAGTTGGATATTTTACTCGCACAACTCGAACTTGACTTTGCCGAACCACTTTTAAAGCGATGCACTGAGATGATCGAGGCTGACGGTGAAATTAATCAACAAGAGGGGAAAATTTTGCTGACAATTCAACGGGCTGTTTTGAGCAAAAGAAAGCAAGCTCAAAAGCCAGCCCAGCAAACTTGGATCGAGGATGCGGTATCGCCACCCACTGAAGCACAAACTGAAGTCCAAGCTGAATCACAAATTCCCTCTTTATCGTCTGATTCTCCTTCTACTAATAATTTGAGTTCGAGTATGCTGCAAAATTTCCAAAAAATCCTAAAAGTTGCTGGGCGATTAGACGTGCCAAAGATTGCGAATTTAATAGATACTGAATCACAAGCTCCTCCCTTATCTTCTCATTCTCCTTCTACTAAGTTGAGTGCAATTCTGCTGAAAAAATTCAAGCAGATTTTAGCAGGTTCTACGCGGTTAGAAGTGGCAGAGATTGGGTATTTAATCGATCAGGTCGATCGCATGACGGGAGAAGAGTTTGAGGAATTTTTAGCCTGCTGTTTCCGCAATCTCGGTTATGCGGTCGAAATGACACCCAAAACGGGGGATTTTGGTGCGGACTTGATTCTCTCTAAAGCCCGCAAGAAAACCGTTGTCCAGGCAAAACGCTATCAAGGAAAAGTGGGAAATTCCGCCGTGCAAGAAGTGGTTAGTGCGGTTAAGTATTACGGGGCGCAAGATGCGATCGTTATTACAAACAGTATGTTTACATCCAATGCTCATAAACTGGCTCAAGCGAATGGGGTACAACTCTGGGGAAGAGAACAGTTAATTGATTTAGTGATTCGAGCTAAAAAATAAGGTATCTATGAACCAAGAATCCCAGTCTATGAAAGAGTGGGGAGTGTCATTTGAAACAAAAAAATTTTGCAGTTTTGCAGTCGGAAAATCGCTGGATTCCCAGCAATACAGTGGAAATAGACACTCCTGAAAAAGCTCGATCGCTCTTGAAGCTAATGGACGCACTGGAAGATTTGGATGATGTGCAAAGCGTGACGGCGAATTTTGAAATGACAGATGAATTAATGTCTTTGAGTATGGTTTAACGATCTAAATTACCAGATTTTTACCATCCGCAAGACAAATCCGGGTAACTCTGGATCGGCGCTGACTGTTTCAGGATTGTCCAAGATTTCAGGTTCGCGATCGGGACGGTAAATATAGACTTTTCTGTTTGTGCGATCGATCAACAAGCCGAGCGATACACCGTTGTCAATATATTCTTGCATCTTTTTTTGCAATCCCTTGAGAGTGTCGCTAGCAGAGCGCAATTCAATCACAAAGTCTGGACAAATCGGTGCGAATGAGGCTTTTTGTTCTTCAGTTAAGGCATTCCAGCGCTCTAGTTTAATCCATGAGACATCGGGGGAGCGAATTGCTCCATTTGGCAAGGTAAAGCCTGCACTGGAGTCAAACGCTTCACCTGTGCCATCTTCTTCTGCCCAGTTCCCCAATTGTACGGCAATCTTACCGTTGCGGTTCCCTGTATCTGAAAAGGCTGGTGGCATAACGATAATTTCCCCACTGGCAGTACGCTCAATTCTCAAATCGCGATTAACTCGACAGAATTCATAGAACTGTTCAACAGTCATCGATTCGATCGCAGGGAAATTGACCGTCATTGGGACGCCTTGGGTTTGAATTAGCAGCGTCGTCATGGTTTTTCCTCATTGTGGTGCAGGCGTGACATCAATTCCGGTTGTACTCCTGATGATATAGAGGAGACGGCAGTGCCGTGTCCCCTGGCGACGCACGACTGGCCTGCTGCAAGCCGACAGGCGCATCAACTCAAAGGCGCGTGCATGCTGATGGGCCTGACCGCTCTGGCGAGCGCCTTGACCGACATCGAGCAAGCCGCCGAGAACGCGCCCGCTGAAAACCCAGGCGCTTTGCTCAGGCAGCTGGCGCAGAACGTATCCGCCACGCGCCAGGCCCTGGGCGGACTGACGCCAGTCCGGGCGGGTGGGCTTGTGAGCGCGTAGACGTGTGATGGGCATTTTTGAGGCCAGCGCCCAAATTCGCCGCGCCTTCGGCTTGCCCTTCGGGTGCTGCGCTTCGCTTCGCTGCAAAATTGCGATCTGACCCCAAAAATCAGGCTGCGCGTTGTTTTGTGTAACTACTCAGCTTGCCGGATGATCCCTGTTGATGCCTCCGCACGGCCCCTTCCCGCCTTTGGGGGAAGGATGGGATGGGGGCCTCCCCGGCTCCGAATCTGGCGGCAGCCAATTCCGCAGCCGGTGTTTTCCAGCCACGCCCGGGCAATGCATGCAGCTGGCGTTCGACCACCGCTGGCCCCCATCCCAGCCTTCCCCCAAAAGGGGAAGGAGGAAAACGGGGCTGAGTAGTTACGTTTTGTAGTAACTACTCAGGTCAACCACCTAAATCAGCTTCCAACGCAAAGGCGCCAAGTTGCAAAGGGCGCAAAGCAAGACAAAAAATAGGTATTTCCTTTGCGTTCTTTGCATCTTTGCGCCTTTGCGCCTTTGCGTTGGAAACTTGGACCTCGACGTGAGTAGTTACGTTTAGAAGAATTTTCGGCCTCTAGCCCCCGTAATACGTGCGCAACCAGCTATCAAATAAATAGCAGTCAGATTAACCAAGCCTCAAATACTGGCCGGCTTTTTCAAGGTCAGCATGCGGTCTTCGGCCTTCAGCACAATCGATTTCACCTCGTCCCCCTGCCGCAC
>JANPMV010000042.1:0-44231 GCA_031427135.1 Cyanobacteria bacterium VAR_87_metabat_62
CAGACCAGATGTTCGCGCGCCTGACTTCGAAGGTGCGGGCGCCGACGACGCCGGCTCGGTTCAGCGAACCGCCTGTTCCCACCTTGAAACACGGACTTTCCAATGACCGTTGAAAATCCACAGATGAGCCATGAACGCCCCCCCACACCACCACAGCCACAGCACGACCTGCTCGAGCGACTGCGCGCCACCACGGTGCTGCTTGAACAAATCGCCGGCGACGCCAGCGTCGTCGACGCCTTGCCGCCTTCCGATCGCGAACGCCTGTTCCAAGCCGTTGCGCGTGTTCATCACCCTGACCACGCCCTGCGCCGCCACAAGCGAAAGGCCGCCGCACGTGAACGCCGTGCCACGCACACACGCCAGAGTGATGCCGTTTTGCACGAGACCGGTATTCGCGCGCTGCGCCGCAAACCGGTCTTCACTGCGCCCGCATTCTTCCCACCGGTCGGCTTCTCGGCACAAGACATCTCCAAACTGGAAGACAGCGCCAGCAGCGATCAAAGAGCGTGCCCAGAGCCACAGCATTGCTACGTCTGCAAAGAGAAGTACCAGCTCATCCACCACTTCTACGACCAGCTGTGCCCGGCCTGCGCACAGCTCAATTTCAGCAAACGCACGGAACTGGCCGACCTGCGAGGGCGCGTCGCCCTGCTCACCGGCGGGCGCGTCAAGATCGGCTACCAGACGGGGCTCAAGCTGCTGCGTGCGGGCGCGCACCTGATTGTCACCACCCGTTTTCCGCGTGACTCAGCGGCGCGCTATGCCCAAGAGGCGGACTTCTGTGAATGGGGCCACCGTCTCGAGATCTTCGGTCTGGATCTGCGCCACACACCCAGCGTGGAAGCCTTCTGCCACGAACTCCTGAGCACGCGCGATCGCCTCGACTTCATTGTCAACAACGCCTGCCAAACCGTGCGGCGACCGCCGGGCTTTTACGCTCACATGATGGCTGGCGAAACCGAGGCCTTGCATCACGCGCCGGCGGCCGTTCGCCAATTGATCGGGACACGGCACTGCCGTCTCCTCTTTATTATGTCTTGAATTCTGCCGCAATTCTTGATATTTCTCTAACTACCCAAAGATTCGAGATATTGCAGGAAGTCGAACAATTCTTCTCGATTTAAGAAGTGCCGCGCTTCTTTGCCGTAACCTTGTTTGAGATAATCTTTTCCTTGGTTGGGAGTCCAGCCCAACCGCCTGATTTCCTCAGTAGTTCGGCTGTAAATTTCCAGATATTCTAGGAAATCTACCAACTGTTCGCTAGAAAGCTCTCTCTGCGACGACTTGCCGTAATTGTGTTCGAGACAGTCCCTTTCTTGTTTCTTATTCCATTTCAAGCGCATGAGGATGGCGTCTATTTGGGCGATCGTATCAGAATCATCTTCGATCGCATCGCTGGGAATTCCCATCGCGATCGGTTGCAATTCCCTGACTTCGGCTGCACCCTGGGACAGTTCGCGATCGCTAACAGTCGGCACTTCCAGTTCTGGAAGCGGTTCGCCGTAGCTGGAAGAAAGCCAAGCATCCGAGTCTAATTGTTTGGGTGAAAATCCCGCAGCCTCCACCCGATCGACCGTTGGCGGCAGTGGTTCCGGTACAGGTGCGATCGGGTCTTGAGTGAATTTAGATTCAGTATTGACAAAATCGCTTTGATGTGTAACGTGGATTTTGTCGGCAACAGGCATTTCTAAAACAGGAAGAGGAGCGAGAGCCGGCGGCACTGGAACGGGAACAACAGCAATTGGAGGAGCCGGAACGGCAACAGCAGCAATCGGAGGAGCCGGAACTGGAACAGGTGGAACCGGAACGGCAACAGCAGCAATCGGAGGAGCCGGAACTGGAACAGGTGGAACCGGAGCCTCCTGCGGCGCAGCAAATGCGAGGAGGGCGAGCGATCGCAACCGGGCGCGGTCTTCAGCATCTTCAACAGACTCAGCAGCCGACATACCAGTAGCGAGAGTTTTGCCGTCAACCTGAACCAGACAGCGAACCACAAACTTACCGTGATGAATAGTCAGCAACTCACAGATTAACTGTCCAGTGGGATAAATGGCGCGAAATTGAGCAAACATAGTTTTGTGACCCCGAAACCTGAAGGGGCTTATGGCTTAAGTTTAGTACACAACAGGGTGTTTGTTGCTTGATTCTTCAACATTTGTTCAAAACGGCCCGACGACGATCGCGAAACATCGGCGCGATCGTCGCCAAGTTCGATCGTCCTGTCATAGCCGGAAAATCCCAAAAATTACCCTTCGTCACGCTTGGCTCAAAAGCAGACGAAGAGAAAACAATTTTCTGAAAGCACATATTCGACATACAATAAATGAAAGGTGAATCATCCGCGCCACCTTTCACGCCACTCAACCCTATCCCACATCCGGCTGTTTAAGCCTCCAAGCACCGGGCGTCATTTCTACCTATAGGAGATGACAAAGCAACTAGGCAAAAGTAGTAAAAGTCTCCGGTGCGTGTGTACCTTGCACTTTCTACACCATAGATTGCTCCCGACCCGCTCGTTGCACCTCTGTCCGCAAGGGCAGAGCGCTTGCCAAAAACAGGGGCATAGCAGCGGCGAGCTACCAGCAATGCAGGCCGATCGCCGGTCAATTCTTTGGCTTTAGAAAAAGGCAAGAGGCACTTCAACAGGAAGCAAAAAGCAGGAAAAAGGCAGAAGGAAAAAGACAGGAGGCCCAAATGCAAATTTTCTCTCTCTCGATCTTTCCATCTCCCGATCTCCGACTAAACTGATCGCTTTCAGCATCGAGGCATCTTTTAAGAACCGACAGGGGCTTTCTAATTCGCGAAAAGCGCTCCGTGCCGATCGCCAAAAGCAAAGAAACCACCGCTAAAAAATTGTATTGGGGAATAGGGTGCGGGGTATTTGTCTGCAACATCATCTGTCAATTGCAGACAGACAGCAGACAATTAGTTGCCGGTGTCGAGAAAAAATTTGCTCTCAATCCCTGCGCTCGATCGTACTGACTGTGCTCGCGTTTCCACCTACTAACCCGCGAATTTGGAAAGGAAGCAGACACAGTGATGGCCCGAGAGGGTGCGGCTGATTTCGCCAAAATTAGACTAATTGCTGGAAAAAAGAGGATCAATCGCTACATGGAATTTTCTATCGCTGCACTGCTGGCAAATTTTACAGAAGACAAATTAGTGGCTCCCAAAGCATTAGAGAAAAAACTCGATTGCAACGACGCCACCAGTCAACTCAAACTTCAAATTGCATTAGAAGCTCTAGAGAAAATTGGCATATTAGTTAAAGACAAAGGTCGCTACCGCCGAGTAGCTGAAGAGGACGTAGTTGAAGCAAAACTGCGCTGTTCGAGCAAAGGATTTTGCTTTGCAATTCAAGACGCTGAAGGCTCAGAAGACGTTTATGTGCGAGAAAGTCACCTCTCGACAGCTTGGAATGGCGATCGAGTCCTAGTCAAAATTATCAAAGAAGGTAGCCGCCGTCGATCGCCCGAAGGCGAAGTGATGCTGATCCTCGAACGCGCCAACCCTTCGGTACTCGCGCGAGTCAAGCAAACCGCCACCCCCACCGGCCGCGTCAGCTACAGAGCAATTCCCTTGGACGATCGCCTGTTGTTTGAACTAGACTTGCTAGCAAATGGTACAAATCTCCAAGAGGCGATCGACCACCTAGTACACGTCGAAGTCAAACGCTACCCCCTCGGCACCCACCGCCCAGTCGGCAAAGTAGTACAGGTACTAGGTTCCGACGCCGAAGCCGCAGACGACCTCGACATCGTATGCTGCAAACACGACTTACCGCGCTCCTTCCCCGTCGCCGTCATCAAAGCAGCCGAAAATTTGCCCAGCAAACTCAAAAAAACCGACATCAAAAAACGGTTAGATTTGCGTAACATCCTGACAGTCACCTTTAGCAAAAACGAACCGGGTGAAACCAACAGCGAAAACGATGCTCCTCAAATTGAGGAGGAAATTTTATCCGAGGGCGACGAAAACGAGTTCGACCCGACCTCATTCCTCTCCGATCCGCCAGTAGAACACGCTTTGTCGATCGAAACCCTAAAATCCGGCGGTTGGCAAGTCGGAATCCACATCACCGATGCCGCCGAGTACGTGCAGCCAGAAACCCCGATCGATCGCGAAGCCCGCAAACGAGGTACCTGCGCCCATCTGGGAGAAAAAATCATCGCCGTACTCCCAGAACTCCTGAACGATCGTTGCTCCCTGCTGCTAGACACCGAACGGCTGGCATTTAGCATACTGCTAACCCTAAGCGAATCAGGAGAACTGCTGGAATACGAAATTCAAACCAGCGTCATTCAAATCGACTATCAGCTCAGCTATCCCGATGCTCAAGCAATTCTCGAACCAGGCTCCGATGCCGAAGATCGCGCTTTGTCCTCCGCCCTCCGTCCTTTCCTAGATCAAATATTAGCTGCCTCACAGGCTGCCAGACAGACGAGGCTCCAGCGAGGAGCTTTTGAACTAAATTTGCCTGACGCTAACTCTCACTTCGACGACGAAGGCGAATTAGGAGCATTTGCAACGGCTCCCGCCACCCAGTCGGCTGTCTCCGAGTTAGTTGTACTTGCCAACCAAGCTGTCGCCACCCACCTGCAAGCCTTGGGTGTCCCTGGAATTTACCGCGTCCAGCCGATGCCAGATCCAGCAGACATTCAAGAGTTCATCAAACTCTCGAACAACCTCGGAGGCGAACTGTATCTCGAAAGCGAAGAAGAAGTTCTGCCCTTTGACTTTCAACGATTTACCCAACAGTTTGCCGGATTGAAGTCAGAGAGAGTGCTCACCTATCTGCTCGAAGACACGATGAAGCCCGCTGTTTACAGCACAACTCCCAAGCCACACTTCGGTTTAGGGCTGTCAGAGGGTTATACGCGCTGCACTTCGCCACTTTCCCGCTACGCCGATTTGCTGGTGCTGCGGGTGTTACAAGCAGTGTTCGAGCAAGGGCGCAGCAGTCGCACAACTCGGGCTAAGGAAAAAGTTGACTTGCACCATTCCTCCTGTCACGGTCAAATTACTTGGAATGTTCTCCCGCCAGATTTGCACCACGAATTTGAGACAGAGTTTGCATCGGCGGTAGTACATCTGACGGAACGCGAAAGGGTTGCTGAAGATGCCGAAAGCGATTTGCAGGGATTGAAGAAAACCGGATTGATGAAAGAGCGCACCGGTCAAACTTTCCAAGGTTTGATTACAGGTGTTCAGTCTTACGGTTTCTTTGTGGAAATTGAGGTGCGGCCGCCCCAGAGCGAAATTCTGCGAGTTGAAGGGTTGGTGCACGTTTCTTCGCTGAAGGATGATTGGTACGAATATCGATCGCGCCAGCAAACTCTTGTCGGTCGCAAAAATCGCAATCAATACCGTTTGGGCGATCGGGTAGAAGTTCAAGTTAAGAGCGTTGACTATTACCGCCAGCAAATTGATTTAGTTGCAGTTGGTGGCGGTAGTCAAGCTTTTGATGATGATGAATAATCAGTTGACTGTTGACTGTTGACTTTTCTAAATACTTAGTTGTCATTGTCTGGCAACTAAGTATTTAGAAGTGGGCGACAAACTATACTCAGCAATCATCAATAAATAATTAAGGACTAATATCAAATCCGATAGCATCGTCGGGCTTCAAATCCAGTTAAAACTCAACAATCACGGACGGTGCAACCGGAGTTTATCTAATTTATCTGCGTTAATCTGTGTTTATCTGCCTGTATCTGCGGTTAAAAAAAGAGAATTTATTAACCGCAGATGACAAGGGATTGACGCTGATTCACGCAGATGCAGACAAGAGAGATAGGAAGAATTCCGATGCTAACAGATTCGATCTAACAACAAATTACTGACAACAATCAACCGACAACTAAAAAATAACTAATGACCAATAACTATCCCCTGATCTTAGGAGTGACTGGAGCATCGGGGCTGATTTATGCGGTGCGAACTTTAAAATATCTGTTGGAGGCCGATCGGGCTGTGGAACTGGTAGCATCTAAATCTACCTACATGGTTTGGCAAAGCGAACAGAACATCCGAATGCCGGCAGAACCGACTCTGCAAGAAGAATTCTGGCGAGAACAAGCAGGAGTCCCCACCATGGGCAAACTTCGGTGTCATCCGTGGCAAGATGTTGGTGCTAATATTGCTAGCGGCTCCTTTCGCACCCAAGGGATGATGATTATTCCCTGTAGCATGAGTACACTAGGCAAATTGGCGGCTGGCTTGAGTTCGGATTTGCTCGAAAGAGCGGCCGACGTTCAGCTTAAGGAAGGCAGAAAATTGGTACTTGTACCTAGAGAAACGCCTTTTAGCTTGATTCACCTGCGAAATTTGACGACCTTGGCGGAAGCTGGAGCTAGAATTGTACCAGCAATTCCGGCTTGGTATCACAATCCCCAAACTATTGAAGATTTAGTAGACTTTGTGGTGGCTCGCACTTTAGACCAGTTGGGGATTGATTGCGTTCCTCTCAAACGCTGGAAGGAAGATGAAGTCAGTTGACAGTTGACAGTTGACAGTTGACAGTTGGTATTGGTTATTTGTTCTCAATTATTTGTTAGTTCCGATTCGCCATTCCCGATTCGCCATTCCCGATTCCCCATTCCCAATATTATTGATATGCGTGCTGTATTTTTGCTAGTGATTGTGGTAGGGCTGACTATTTTTTCCCTGCAAAATGTGGAACCAGTATTATCCCTGGTATTTTTGGGAGTTCGATCGCCCGCAGCGCCCTTATCTATCTGGATTTTGCTCAGCATGGCGACGGGAGTTGTCACATCTTTATTGATTTCTGGTTTGCTCGGTTTTTCAAATTACCTATCTCAACCGCGAGGTCGCACCGATCGCAACAGTGTCCGCCGCGATACTTTCGAGGAGGACAACAGGACACCTTACGCAGCATCTCCCCCTCCTAGAAAACAGGACATTGATCCCAATCGCGATCAGGAAAATAGCCAAACTCAGGGTGCGACTTCCTACCGAACTGAGTACGGGACACCGGCGGGTTACAGTTCCCGGACTTTCCAGCAAGAAACTCCGAACCCTGCGGTCGCGAAGGATTTCGCTCAATCGGCGACTTATGCAGCACCGGATGATGAGGACGATTGGGTCTCAGATGGCTCGAAATCCGGCTCTGATGGCAGCGGTGACGATTGGGGGGACGATCGCGATTTGCCCGATCGACCGCAGGTAAATGACGTTGCAGGGGCAAATCCGAGCGATTACGAAGCTAAACAGGAACCGAAAAGCAAGTCTTGGGCTGGCTCGGTATACTCTTACGGCTATCGAGATCCAAACCAGTCCGGGGTGGGGCAAACTGAGTCTGTCTACGATGCAGAGTATCGGGTGCTAGTTCCGCCGATCGATCCGATACCTAAGCCCGATCGCGCCCAAGCACCGAAAAATCCTAGTGTAGAAACAGAGGATGATTGGGGATTGGATGAAAATGATGTATTTGACGATGAGGACGATCGCCCGAACTCGGGCCGATTGACCTGAAAAAATAGCAAAATATCGGAGGATTTGGCAGTGGATTGGTTGAGGGGAGTTAATATCTATCTCGTCGGGATGATGGGTGCGGGGAAAACAACGGTGGGGCGGATTTTGGCAAGGGAGTTAAAATACCGTTTTTTTGATACTGATGAACTGATTGTTCGAGTTGCTAATCAGTCAATTGCTGAAATTTTTGATCGAGAAGGGGAAGAGGCATTTCGGAAATTAGAAACTAAAGTCCTCGGGGAATTGTGTGCTTATCAAAATTCGGTTGTGGCTACGGGTGGCGGTATTGTTGCCCGATCGAGGAATTGGAGTTACTTACACTACGGTATAGTGGTTTGGCTGGATGTGCCTGTAGATCGACTGTACGATCGGCTGCGTTCCGACACCGCTCGACCCTTACTGCGGGAGGGCGAGCTTAAATCTAAGCTGCAAAGCCTTTTGAGCGAGCGAGAGCGTTTCTACACTCAAGCAGATGTCAGAGTTTGCATTTCAGGAGACGAAAGGGCACAAGAAGTGGCGCGTCGGGCGATCGAGGAAATCCAAAAAGCTATCCGATCAAAAACTGCACAGGATATCAATTAATACACTCAGAAACCTGGCTGCTGGGAAATCAAGAGGTTTCTGACAATTTTTTAGCTCGGTTCCCAATAACAATGCAACTCTCGGAATTAATATTACCCAAAATCAGGACACGGCAGTGCCGTTTCCCTACGCTAGATTTATTGTAGGGAAACGGCACTGCCGTGTCCTCATCATTCCGGCGCAGCCGGAATTGATATCAACCGGGTTTGAATAGATGCTGCGTGTAAGTTTTATTAAGTGTGGTGATTTGGCTATGGGGAGATTTTCTGCAACAACTAATGTCAGACTCGTCTGATGCGTTAAAGTCTGCTATTGAGTTGTCTGTAAAAATAAAATGGCCCCACTGCAATCGGGCTGTAGGGCGCAAGGACAGTTAAACGCTAACTTGATTGTCGGGAAATTTAGCATCAATGTTACCGTCCTATGTGACGATTTTACGATCGTCCATTCACTAATCAACTCTCCCGTATCAAAAAATGTAACCCAGTACCGATCGAATTCCAGGAGTCCTATTCTAAAAACAATACCTCATGCAATTCTGACTAGCAGCTCCCGAAAGCTGCTTTTTTATTGCGATCGAGTTTTTGGCCGCCGGAGTTGCGGGTTTTTTGGAATAAGATTTTGAGCAACAGATACATTTAACCCGGAAAAATCAGGCTTATGCCTGATTTTTCTGTGTATGGCACAATCTTCCAGGAAACGAGAACAGAAGATTCGGATAATTTTCGGCTAAACATCCGTTGCGAGTTATAGAATTTGGTTGGATCAGTTTCCCGTTCCCAACTAAGAGAATAGCAGCCTGCCTGTTTTTGCCAAAAACTCGATGGTTCCGCCCAAAACCAAACCAGTTAAAGAAATGGTAGCTAATACCGTAAAAGACTGCCAATTTTTCCAACCTGATAATTGAATATCGAGTCTTGCCAAAGCCACGGCTGAAATCAAGACTAAGCAAGTAGCAAAAAGGTGCAGCCATGTAACAACTATAACTGCCACAATAGCTCCTAAAATAATAGAAATAAAAGCACCGGAATCACTCGAAAACCACCGCATTATTAAGGCTTTTGTGTCTTTCAGCGGGAATGATAAGGCGACAGCTAACACTAGAATAGAAGCTACGGCTAAAAACCAAGTCAGGTGCGGGGGAACATCAAACTCCGATAATTTCCAGCCAAAGACGAAATAAGTAACAAAAAGTAGAGTTAGGGAAACCCAAGAGTTTTTTTGCATCCGATTGAAAAATTAGTAAAATCAGGCAATAAAAAGATGACCCGGATAAATTTGCGGGCGGGCTAGAGATTAGTAGAAATAGCTTGCACCGGACAAGTAGGGATGCACTGCTCGCACACGATACAGCGCGATCGGGCAAAAGTTAGTTTAAAGCTTTCCGGGTCAAGAGTCAAGGCTTCTGTCGGGCAAACCCCCGTACACAAGCCGCAGTCAACGCAGATATCTTCGTCTATAAGTATTTCCCTGCTGGCTAGGGAAACCCCGATGTTTTGCGATCGCATCCAGTCGATCGCCGCTTCGAGTTGGTCGATGTCCCCTGATAACTCTAGCACCAGTTTGCCCACTTGATTCGGAGCCACCTGAGCGCGGATAATATTGGCAGCAACATTAAAATCCTTTGCGAGTCGGTAGGTGACGGGCATTTGGATCGATCGCTGCGGAAACGTCAGCGTTACCCGTTTTTTCACGCCTTTAGTCCTCGGTAATTTACCAACAATCTTTCTGATCTTAAGTTTTAACGCACTTGGTCTAATTACTGGCATTAGCCAATTTTTTTCGGATATTGGTCTGATTATCTCAAAATGTGGTATAGTTTGGATTGGTTATTTAAAATAGAAACATAAAAATAAAATCGGCATTTATTTTATGAATTCCAATTCGCCAAACTCAACTGCTGCGCCCGAACCCAAAAAATCCGAAGCAAAAGCAGCGATGCAGATCAGAAACTTGTTAATTGTGTTAGCAGCGATCGCCCTTTCAGTATCGATTTTCTTCGGAGTGCGAACTCAAACGCCCTCAAGCAGTCTCACCGAAATGGCAAAAGCTTCGACGCCATTAGAAACAGCTTTGGTAAACGGCAAACCGACACTCATGGAATTTTATGCTAATTGGTGCGGTAGCTGTCAGGCAATGGCAAAGGATTTGAGCGAAATCAAACAGAAATACGCCGAACCGCTAAATTTTGTGATGCTGAATGTGGACAATGACAAATGGCTGCCGGAAGTTTCAAAATATCGAGTAGACGGCATCCCGCACTTTGTCTATTTAAACGATAAAGGTACCAGCGTTGCAGAAACGATCGGCGAAATGCCGCGCAGTATTATGGAAGCTAACTTAGAAGCTTTAATTGCCGGCAAACCTCTGCCAAACGCGCAAGCTACGGGTCAAGTTTCTAATTTTACTCCCCCCACAGGGCCTGTAAAAACCAGCAGTTCCGATCCCCGGGCCCACGGCAGTCAAGTACAGTAGTCAGTTGACAGTTGACAGTAGTCATTGGTAAGTAGGAATAAGACTGTACGGGCGGGTTTTACAAACAATAATTGCCTAAAACCAATAATCTCGTAAACCCGCCCCCTCTCACTCACACGGGTTTATCGCAATTGCTTGATTGTCCACAAAAAGCCGATCGCAATTTATGTCAATTTCTGTTTTGGGCGATCGGCTACCTCTAAAGAAATATTCAAAAAACTTTTGTAAAAATTTATTAATCCTAATTATACTCGTAAGGTGCGGAGCGTAAATATTCGTAGGCGTAAGCCGGGGCGTAAGCCATCGCTCCAGAGAGAAAATAAAGCCAGAGTCACACTAATCCCGGCAAGTCAACCGCCAACAAATAGCGAGGAAAACTGACAAATGAGCGCCGACAAAACCGGATTCAGCATTAGCGCGATCGCCATTCGCCGCCACATCGGCACCCTGATGCTGACACTGGCGATTATCGTCGTGGGCATTTTCTACGTCACCCAACTCCCCGTTGACTTGCTACCCTCCATCACCTATCCCCGGATCAGCGTGCGCCTAGACGCCCCCGGAGTCTCCCCAGAAGTCGCAGTTGACGAAATTACCCGCCCCCTCGAACAAGGACTTTCGGCCACAGAAGGCGTCACCCAAGTCTTCTCCCGCACCCGCGAAGGACAGGTTAGCGTCGATTTATTCTTCCGGCCCGGTGGAGACATCGACCAAGCCCTCAACGACGCCACAGCCTCCGTTAATCGCATTCGCAACCGACTTCCCGACACAGTAGAATCGCCAAATCTATTTAAATTCGACCCTTCTCAACAGCCAGTTTACGAATTTGCGCTGACTTCAGACTCGCGCCAAGGCGTAGATTTACGGGTATTTGCCGATGACGAATTAGCCCGGGAACTTAACGTGATTCCCGGAGTTGCAGCCGTTGACGTTTCCGGCGGCGTTCAAGAAGAAATTCAAGTTAATATTGACCTGAATCGGCTGCAAAGTTTAGGCGTTAATCTGAACGATGTTTTTACTGCTTTGCGATCGCGCAATTTAGACACTTCCGGCGGCCGACTGCGCCAAGAATCCAACGAACCGTTAACCCGCACCATCGGTCGATTTAAAACAGCCGCAGATATCAACAACATTTCCTTTCAAATATCCGGTTCCAACCCGCCAAAACGAGTTTACCTGCGCGACTTTGCCAAAGTCACTGATGGCACGGAAGAACAGCGAGTCAAGGTTTTTCTGAATCAAAAACCCGCCGTTAAAATCAGCATCTTAAAACAGCCGGATGCCAATACAATTACTGTTGTTGATGGAGTCAAAAATCGCCTCAAAGAAATGCAGGAATCCGGCTTGATTTCGGCAGATATGAAAGTAGTTACTACCTTAGACGAATCCCGATTTATCCGCAATTCCCTAGCCGATGTCGCGAATGCGGGGATTTCCGGGGCAGTCTTGGCGGCGATCGCAGTTTTGTTCTTTTTAGGTTCCCTCAGACAAACCCTGATTATCTCTCTGACGATTCCCCTGTGTACTCTAGCTGCCATTATTTTAATGCAGTTGTTCGGCTTGTCGCTGAACCTGTTTAGTTTAGGCGGTTTAGCCTTGGGAATCGGTCAGGCAATTGATACCAGCGTAGTTATTTTAGAAAATATTGTAGTCGGTCTAGACAACAATCCTCATTTAAAAAAAGGCAAAATCAAAGATCGAAAAGAACGCACCATCGAAGAGTCGGTAATGCGGAGTCAAGAAGTCGAATCAGCAATGGTTGCCTCCACAGCAGCCAACTTAGTCTCAGTGCTACCATTCTTGCTAATTGGTGGCTTCTTTTCCCTGCTATTCAGCGAATTAATTTTGACAATTAGCTTTGCAGTAGCAGCATCTCTGGTAGTAGCTTTAACTATAGTGCCGATGCTGACTTCTCGGTTGATGGGAATCTCTTATTCCAGCGGCATCAATAAGTTCGGGCCGATCAAACATTTCAACCGTGGCTTTGAAAACGCTACCCGCGCCTACGGTTCGATGCTGTCAAAAGTGCTGGGTTTGCGGTTAATTATCGTTGCACTCGCTTTTGTGATTTTAGGTGGTGGCACTTCGGTGATGGCTTCTCAAATTCCCCAAGAAATTTTGCCGAGAGTCAATACAAGTCAAGCCCGATTATTTGCTTTGTTTCCTCCCGGGACTAACTTGGAAACCAATCAAAAAGTAGTTGCCGCCGCCGATAAACTACTGCTAGCACAGCCAGAAACCGAGTACACTTTAACTACAGCCGGAGGGCTGCTGTTCGGCAACAATACAATTGAAAACCTGCTAAGGGGAAGCAGCACAATTACCCTAAAAAAAGGTACGAATACGATCGCCTTTACCGAAAGACTGACTGAGGAATTAAAGAAAATAGACGTTCCGAAAGGCACTCGCCTGCGCTTAGTTCCAGAAGGGATTAGAGGTTTAGTGTTAACGAATTCCCCAGTCAGGGGCGGCGAAATTGATGTCATACTTCAAGGCCCAAGTGAACAAGTATTGCAAGAAGCAGGCCGTCAGATTTTAAAAGAGTTAGATGAGAAGGTTAAATTAGCGCGGTTTCGGCCGGATGGAGATGCGCCACAGTCAGAAGTGCAAATTCGTCCAGACTGGGAAAGAGCATCTTTGTACGGGCTGAGTGCCCAAGATATTGGGGAGACAGTTCAAACAGCAATTGAAGGTTCTGTTCCGACTCAAGTGCAGCGGGGAAACCGCTTGGTAGACGTGCGCGTGCAGTTCGATCGCACTTCTGTAAAATCTATCGCCCAACTCGGACAAATTCCGTTATCTGGCAATAATAGCATCGTCCGTTTAAGCGATGTGGCAAAAATTGCGATCGGCAAAGCGCCGGGAGAAATTCAGCGTCTCAATCAGCGGCAAGTTTTCTTAATAGTTGGCAACTTAAATCGGGGTGCAAGTCTGGGCGATGCTGTCAAACAAGTCGATGTAGCTTTATCACAAATTAAGTTGCCGGAAGGAGTCAGAATTGTGCCAAGTTCGGCTGCGGAAACTAACAATCAATTGCAAACTTCTCTGAAACTTTTGGGCGGGTTGGCGACTTTTTTAGTGTTTGTCGCGATGGCGGTACAGTACAATTCTTTGGTCGATCCGCTGGTGATTTTGCTGACAGTGCCGCTGGCGTTGGCTGCGGGTGTTTTCGGGCTGTATGTGACCAAAACTGCGATCGGGGCGACGGTGATGATCGGGGCAATTTTGCTCGTGGGAATCGTGGTAAATAACGGCATTATTATGGTAGAATTGGCCAACCAAATTCGGGAAGATGAAAAGGTCGATCGGACGACAGCAATTCTCAGGGCGGCACCTCAACGTTTGCGTCCGATTTTGATGACAACTATTACCACAGTTTTGGGTTTGTTTCCCCTGGCTTTGGGGATTGGAGAAGGTTCGGAGTTTCTGCAACCTTTGGGGGTTGTGGTGTTTTCTGGTTTGTCGCTGGCCACTTTGCTGACGCTGTTTATTATTCCGTGTTTCTATATTTTGCTGCACGACTTTTTTGATATGTTAGCGGCGAAGCAGAAACCGCAGACGGTGGCTATTCCTGTGCAGAAGGCGGGGAGAAAGAATGCGAATTTGTAAAATCCTGAGCTCTTGCACCATTTTTAAGAACAGGCAAGATGCCTGTTCCACAAAGAATGAGTTTTATTGTGGGGTGGGCATCCTGCCCGCCCATAAAAGGCTGATTGAAAAGGATGCAAGATTTCAGTTAAAATAGAGCCTATCTACGCAGCATATCTAAATATTTTTATGCTAATTTTACCCAAACATGAAATACAAATTGACTGGTCGTTCTCATATATAAATCCACCCATTAATTGCGAGTGGGCGACGATCCTCAGTGGCGATCGCCAAAAAGTCACTTTAGTCGATCGCAACTTCTCCCCAAAATACGAATACCAGCTTCCCGACGAAATTAGCTGTTTAGCCATCAGTCCCAAAGGCGATTTGCTGGCAGCAATTATGGCAAATGGCAATCATTTAGCAATTTTGACAGCAGAAAACCAGCTAGTTTTTGAAGAACAACTACCTCCACAGGAGGGTGAGGTTTCATCTTTGTATAACGATAATGGATTTCTGGACTGCTGCCTTGATGCAGACGGCTTGCGTTTTTGGTGCATGAAATTAATTGAACGCAAAGAAGTCGAAATTCAAATTCACGATACCAGTTCATGGCAAATTCAGCGAAAACTTCGGCTCAAAGACCATATGGACAGCCGTTGCTTCTCGTTTCACCCGCACCCAGAAAATCAAATTTTAGCTGTTTGGGATGCTGCGGATCTGTACGGACAGCAAATCTACTGGCTTTATGATGATGGTATGACAATTCACGCCGTGGAGGTTCCCTGTCCCAATGAAACAGGGCCTCCCGAATTTCATCCTGCCGGTGGCGAATTTTTGGTTATACATAGTTGCGGGCAACAACTCAGCCGATTCAGTTTTCCTGACTGCAATCTACTTGGAATATGCGAATGGCCTTGGCCTGATTCCGATGACTGTTTTAGATCCTCTATTTGCTACCTATCAGACGATCGCGTTTTAATTGACACTCAGCAAGGGAGAATGTACCTAATCGATCTTGACAAAATGGAAATATCAGATGAACTGATTTTAAGCGGTCACGAACCGCGTCCTTCTCAAGAATTTTACCCTAATCTCAAGGATGTTGAAGAAGAGCTTTGCGGCGACTTGGACTATTTTTATCGATTTGATTCAGATAGGATTCTTTCCGTTCACTCACAACTGCCGAGTCAAGAACTTAACTCTAAACAGAAGACATTAGTTATTTTCGGGGGAAAAGAGTTGTTTGGTTCGCTGGCGAAGGTACAAGAATCCGCACCCTACAGTAAATTATTCATTCAATCTTTAGGCATTTCTTAAGGATTTTCAATTTTCAAGAACAGGCAAGATGCCTGTTCCACAAAGAAAGAATAAGTTTTATTGTGGGGTGGGCATCCTGCCCGCCCGTAACCCGACTGACGCACCCTACGAGAGTTAGTCTGTCAGGTACGTTTGACATTAGAAATATTTTATGTTACACTAATACTACATAAAAACTCGGTAAAACAAACTTAAACGAAAATGCCCTACGAAAAATTAGAAATATCAACCCCAAAACCAGTCCTATCTTGGGCAAATCACCCCCTGGGCGAAAAAGAAACCAAGATGGCCGCAAACGTAGCATCTTTGCCATTTGTATTCAAACACGTCGCACTAATGCCCGACGTACATTTAGGAAAAGGTGCTTTAGTCGGTTCAGTAATAGCGACAAAAGAAGCGATTATTCCGGCTGCTGTGGGCGTTGATATTGGTTGTGGCGTAATTGCTATCAAAATGCCCTTCAAGGCTCACAAATTAGAAGGCAAACTCAAACAAATTCGCCTCGATATCGAAGCCGCAATTCCTGTCGGATTTTCCGAAAACAAGGAAGTAGAAACAACTGTCACCAATTGGCAAGGATGGGGCGAGTTTAAAGAACTTCATCAAGGCGTGCAACACCAAGAAACTAAAGCTTTAAAACAAATGGGTTCCCTCGGCGGTGGAAATCATTTTATTGAGGTTTGCGTTGATACTGAAAACTTTGTTTGGCTGATGCTGCATTCCGGTTCTCGCGGCATTGGAAATTTGCTCGCACAGCAGCACATCGAGACTGCTAAAAACTTAGCTAAACTGGCAGAAATTAATCTGGCTGACAAAGATTTGGCTTATTTTGTAGCTGGTACGCCGGAGTTTGCGGCTTATTGGCACGATTTGCAATGGGCGCAAGATTACGCTCGTTTCAATCGCGATGTGATGATGAATCGGTTTAAGCGGATTGTGGAAAAGCACGTTGCAGGTGGCAAATCTACTAAGCCGCTGTTAGAGGTGAATTGCCATCACAATTATGCGGAAAAAGAGGTGCATTTTGGCGAAGATGTGTATGTGACTCGCAAGGGTGCTGTACGCGCAAATGTAGAGGATTACGGGATTATTCCGGGTTCGATGGGGGCGAAGTCTTTCATTGTCAAGGGTAAAGGTAATGTTGAAAGTTACTGTTCTTGTTCCCACGGTGCGGGGCGATTGATGTCTCGCAGCAAGGCGAAGAATGTATTTACTCTCGATGATTTTGTGCGGCAGACTGAGGGTGTTGAGTGCCGTAAAGATGCGGAGTTTTTAGATGAGATTCCAGGGGCTTATAAGCCGATCGAGGAGGTGATGAGTCAGCAGTCGGATTTGGTGGAAGTTGTGGCGACTTTGAAGCAGGTGGTTTGTGTCAAGGGTTGATGGTGAGAGGTGGAGGTTAAGGCGATCGCCCGATCGTTAGCGGAGCCCTCGAAGAGGATCGCATTTCTGATGATACACTCATAGGTAGGAGTCGATATAAATTCAGGCTTGAGGAAAATAGGCATGGTAAATATTGAATATCTGACCAACAAAGACGGCGAGGCGATCGGAGTAGTGATTCCGATTGATTTATGGCGAAAACTATTACCTACTGGAGAAGCTTCGGAGGAGAATCTGGCAGAAGCGGTAGAAGATTATTGCCTGAACAAAGCAATGAATGAAGCTGTGAATACGACCTTGTTAAGTCGAGCCGAAGCATTAGCTTATCTTGAGGAATAATGATCTTGCAAGTTCAATACCGTGAGGCTTTTCTAAAAGACCTGAAACAATTGAAGAGTTCGACATCATACCAACGCATCTACGAGCTGGCGTTTACAACTCTAGAAGCCATCAACACCTTGGAGGAGATTCCTAATATTAAAGCCATGCGAGGTTACAGCGGTCGGTATCGCATCCGCATCGGCGATTACCGTATGGGAATAGAGGTTAACGGAGATGTCATAGAAGTGATGCGAGTTCTACATCGCCGGGAATTTTATCGTTATTTTCCGTAAACATTTATTCCATAATCAGTCCAAAATTCTTACGCAACTCATCTAGAGTTTGAGGTTTATTCGTCCGTTTTTTGGCACGTTGTAGAGCATCTAGGAGACGTATGGCATTCTCTTGGGACTGGAACAAATAGATGGTTTCAATCATTCTATTTAGCTCATCTGTAGGAATAACCGATACGCTTTCGTAGCCTTCTCGACTCACAACTACAGGTTCGCGTGTGGAGATAACTTCATCGTAAATTTGCTCAAAGTTTTTAGAGGCTTGATTATAGGTTATTTGACTTAGCATTTTTAGTTCCTCAGTCTATTAGTTTAATAATATCGCATTTTGCAGTGAAGAGGCAAAAGCTAATCGTAGTAAAAAACAGCATCAAAAAGGGGAAATTGAACTGTTCTCAACTTCCCCCCTATTGACAAAGATCCGCCTTTCTGAGCTCTTTTCCTAACAAGCCATCTGCTTCCACTCAATTTCTAGTAAGCTCATTAGTTTTACGTCGCCTTTGGCCCTGGCTACTTGCTTTCTACGATCGAGAATATTGCAAATATGCACCCGGTGGACTTGCGCGACTTCGGCAAATGTCGGCGAAGATTTAACCGCCGCTGGGGCGCTAACTGCTGCGACATCCCGCGAACCAGCTTGAAAATCTCGCTTTGCGCTATGGTTTGTGCCCCCGTATTTTTTGGGAACGGGAATGTGTCTGGGATACCGATAGTTCCAGTTTTGACCCCGATATTTGCCCGCAACTTCGCCCTCGACCATATCCACTGTCGGAATGTCGTACTCGTAGTTTGCGCCGCGATAAGTGAGTTGCATATTTTTCGATCCTTATATTCAGATAAAAAGGGCAGTCCGGTCAGCTTTGCTTTTGTTAGCTAAAACTTTTTTAGTTTCTGTATTCAATTATACTGTTTTTTAAGATAAAGCGGTTTTGTTTACAAGAATTAATATTTTGAGGGGGGAAAGGGCAGGAAAAAACCCGCCGTAGCGGGTTTAATCGAGCTTGTGAGTAATTGGAGTCGTACTCGGCTCGCAATTGCTTGTGTTCCGAAGAACTACCCGACTGTCACTTGATCGGTTTGGACGCCTGCGGCACCTTCTTCAGCAGAGGCGATCGCCACCAACTTGTCGAGAATTTCCTGACTGGGAACTTGACCTTTGAGAACAACCGTGCCGCTGAGTTGAGCCACATAAACAGTCTCGATATCAGCAACTTCTGAATCGCCGTCAAAAGCTAAAGCAACCCGCTTCGCCAGACCACTTTCGTCAAAATTTCCGTCTGGGCCGACTTTCGCAGGAGCGATGGATTGCGCTTGTGCTGCTTGCTGTACTACTTGTGCCATCGGTTCAGCCGGGGCTTCAGGCTTTTCGAGTCCGAACAGTCTTTTAAACCAACCCATAGTAGTTTAGTCTCCAGAAAATACACTTTTTCTAAGATACCTCTAGAATTCCAAAAGACTCGTAATTGTTGCAAAACTCAGCAAAATTTCTCAAAATGTTTTCGGGCCCGACTTTCAAAATCTAAAATCTCTAATGGTATCTCTATGTTGATGTTGCTATTTTATGTTGGGGACGATCGCTACGCTTTGGATAGTAGGCGCGTAGTCGAAGTAGTTCCCACTGTCACCTTGAAAAAAATGCACAGCGCCCCGGAATACATTCCCGGTTTGTTTAACTACCGAGGACATCTTGTCCCAGTCATCGACCTGTGCCAAATGATACAGGGAACGGCTGCTCGCGCTTACTTGAGCACGCGCATCGTGTTAGTCAATTGCCAGTTTCCCGATACTTCTGAGGGGAACAGCGGCAATTCAAGAAGCCCCCTAATTTTAGGACTGATGGCGGAAAGGGTGACAGAAACTCTCGACAAACCAGAAACCGAATTTGTTAGTCCGGGGATTAAGATTGACAGCACTCCTTATTTGGGAGAAATGATTGCAGACGATCGCGGTATGATTCAATTTGTCAGGGTAGAACATCTGCTGCCAGAATCCCAAAAAACTTATCTGCTTCCTCAGCCAGAAAGCTGAGATATTAAGGTAGAAAGTATTTACAGCAGATTGCAAGTTTATGAAGTACACCGAGCGATCCCCGTAGGGACATGGCATTGCCCATAGGTGTCAACAACCAGGTAAAACGTAGTCAGAGACTATTGTTCGACTACTAAGGCCAGATCCCCCCTAACCCCCCTTAAGAAGGGGGGGACAAGAATCCGATCAAAGTCCCCCTTCTTAAGGGGGATTTAGGGGGATCTGGACTATGATAAAAACGACATTTATCAAGGCTTTCAGGCTTAAGTTGACACGCTTTGGGCATTGCCGTGTCCGTACTTGCTATTATCTCTAAATTTGGCAGATTGCTTTGCCGACAATAGCGCGGAAAAAGTTGAAATTTTTACGGCAAATCTACGAGCAAAAATCAATGATACAAGCAGCAATTGAAGCTCTACTCAGACAAAAAATTGGTTTGGATGCCCTGACTGTTGGTTCTAATACAATTACTAGAGCAGTCAACCGTCGCATGACAGACTGCGGTTTAACGGATGCAAGTGTTTACTTCGCAAAATTGCAAACATCTGCGACAGAATTGGAAGAATTAATCGAAACTGTCGTGATACCGGAAACTTGGTTTTTTCGCGATCGAGAACCTTTTGTTTTTTTGAGTGGTTACGTGGTTTCGGAATGGTTGCCGAAAAATCCGGGCAAAACTCTGCGGGTATTGAGCCTTCCTTGTTCGACGGGGGAGGAACCTTACTCGATCGCGATCGCCCTGCTAGAAGCTGGTTTAAATCCGAGAAACTTCAGCATTGATGCGGCAGACATCAGCAAAGTTGCTCTCAAAAAAGCCGATCGCGCAGTTTATGGCAAAAACTCTTTTCGCGACAAAAACTTAGACTTTCGCGAGCGCTATTTTACTGGCCTCGCGGGAGACCTTTATCAGTTGAACGACTTGGTGAGAGGGAAAGTTAATTTTATTCAGGGTAATATTCTAGATAGCTATTTTTTAGTTAACCAAACTCCTTATGATGTAATTTTTTGTCGCAACGTGTTAATTTACTTTGATGAGGCAGGCAGAATTCAAACTGTGCAACTTTTAAATCGATTGTTGCAACCAGCAGGAATATTATTTTTAGGTCACTCGGAAAGCGGGCAAAAATTGCCCACTCAATTTATTTCGGTGCGTCATTCCTTAGCATTTGCTTACCGGAAAACTGATATTCCTGACAGCCAGCAAGTGCAGGTTAAGCAAGAGCTGACTAAGATTAATTCGACGCGGGTTCGGGAGTCGAAACGCGCTGATAGTAGGGATAATGCCCGGATTAATCAGTTGCCAAGTGTTAGAAGTAATTCGTCTGTTTTATCTCGAAAATATCCGAGGGATGGCGGTAATTCGCAGATTTTGCCCGTTCGGGCGATCCTCTTCGAGGGCTTCGCTAACGAGCCTGCTGCAGATGGTGGCAAATCTGCAAGTGCGGATTTAGACGCAGCGCGCCGTTTGGCCGATCGCGGACAATTGCAGGAAGCCGCCAAACTGTGCGAAACTTACCTCAGCCAAAATCGCACGAATGCGGATGCTTACGTTTTGTTGGGTCAAGTTTATCAAGCAACGGGCGATCGCCAACAAGCCGAACAATCTTTCCAAAAAGCAACTTACCTGAAACCGGATCATTATGAAGGACTAATTCACCTAGCTTTGCTCAAAGAAGAACGAGGAGATGCTGTCGGTGCTGCGATGATCCGCCAACGCATTCAGCGAATAGAAAAATAGCCTGACAGGCAATATTTGAGAATGGAATCATGGACAATATTTTCAAGAATATGACTTTGCAAAAACGAATGATCGCTGCGTTCGTGTTCATGGGGGCGATCGTGCTTGTTGTGGCTTTAGTTGGTGCGATCGGGAATTTTAGGCTATCCGGGCCGCTGGAGTCGATCGCCAGCAATGCTGATCCGAGTACCGTGGCTTTGTGGAAAATCAACCAAGGACAAACACAGGTGCAGTCCTCTGATCGAATGCGGCTAAACAAAGCAATTAATCCCGACCAAAGAAGCCGAGAAATCGCCAGAAGAAATAATGCTTGGAATCAGATAAATCAAGGTTTTATCGAGTATGAACAGGCGACTACTCCGCGTTTTGCAGTGGTAAATCAGGGTATGGAGGCTCAATCGGCAGGAGCGGGGCAAATTAGCAAGGTGATGATGTATCTGAGTCAATCATCGTCGCAAACGAGGGGCGCGCTGCGCGAGATTAACGGTGCTATCTCTCAATTAAATGACGCATCTGAAGGTTGGTGTCAAGAAATCTCTAAGTTTAAAGTAAGCAGTAAGGAATCAAAAAATGTTTAAAAATATCAGTTTCAAAAAGCGGCTGAATGCAGCGTTTATTTTTTTAGCGGTGATTGTTTTAACAGTCGCTTTTATCGGCTGGAGCGGCAATTCTCGGCTCGCCGGACATATTGATACGCTGGCTAATAATGCGCTGCCGAGCATTAGTGGATTGTGGAAAGTTAATGAAGGACAAACGCAAATTGAGTCGTCGGAACGGGCGTTGCTGGATCTAGAACTAAACTCAGAGGAAAGAAGCGCTGAATTGACGAGAATTCAAGAAGCTTGGGAGCAGATTAATCAGGGTTTTAAAGAGTACGAACCAGCCTTCAGGAGTGCGGAGGAAGACAAGGTTTACAAAGAATTGCTGGCAAAATGGGATATCTGGAAGAAAAATCACGAAACCTTTTTAGATTTAAATAAAAGATTTGAAAGTTTGGGGATTCTCAACCCATTTAAAAGGCAGATAGAACTGATAAACCAAGGCAATACCAAGTCCCCCGATATGGAGGCAGCTAGAAGGGCGGGCGCGTTTTACAATCAATTGAGCGATCGGGCAAAAGCGAACCGCGCCTCGTTTGAAGCCGCTACTAACTTAATCTTGGAGGCTATAAAAATCAATGAAGCTAGGGGACAACTAGCTAAACAGCAGTCAAAAAATGATATTACTCAAACCACGTTCTGGGTAATTTTGGGTATGATTCTCGGGCCGCTAACAGCGGGACTGTTTGGACTGTTCCTCACGAGCGCGGTTTCCCAAACTCTGGAAAATCAAATAGATATGTCCGGCATCAGGATTAGCGGTTCTACTAACCAAATTGCTGCTTCTGGTAAGGAATTAGAAGCGACGATGAACGAACAAGTTGCCTCAACTAATGAGGTAGTAGCTACTGCTAGAGAAATTGCTGCTACTGCTATGCAACTGGCGAGGACAATGGATGAAGTTTCGGAAATGTCGCACCAAGCTGCTCAATCGGCCGGTGGCGGCAAACAAGAAATTGGTCGCATGGAATCAACGATGAATAAATTAGCTGATTCTACCAGTGCAATTTCTGGCAAATTGGGAGTAATTAGCGAAAAAGCTAATAATATTAACAGTATTATTACGACGATAACGAAGGTGGCAGATCAAACTAATTTACTTTCGCTAAACGCGGCTATTGAAGCGGAAAAAGCGGGAGAGTATGGGTTGGGATTTGCGGTTGTGGCTAGGGAAATTCGCAGGCTGGCAGATCAAACTGCTGTGGCTACTTTGGACATTGAAAGTATGGTTAAAGAAATGCAGTCTGCGGTGGGAGTTGGTGTTATGGAAATGGATAAGTTTACGAATGAAGTGCGCCGGGGGGTGGAAGATGTGCAAACTATTAGTTTGCAGCTAGAGTCGATTATCCAGCGGGTGGAAGCTTTAACTCCGCGTTTTGAAGAGGTGAATGAAGGGATGGACGCGCAGTCTCAGGGCGCTCAGCAAATTAGCGAGGCTATGGTGCAGTTGAGTGATGCTTCTTCGCAAACTGCGGCGGCGCTACGGGACATCAATGGGGCGATCGGGCAAGTGAACGATGCTACACTCGGTTTGCGTCACGAAATGCTAGCCTTTTTAAAGTAAATAGGGCTGAGGCTCATCAACTCTGTTTCTTTGAAAAATAATTACCTGTGGGTAAAATAAATCTAAAATCGAATTGTTTTGTAAAATAAGGGCAAGTATGAAGATAATCTAAAATCTAATACGGTTCAGATAAGACAGATCCCCCCTAGCCCCCCTTAAAAAGGGGGGGAAAGGGGGGGTGAAAGTCCCCCTTCTTAAGGGGGATTTAGGGGGATCTCCGGGGAATTAGCAATGTTAACTGAACTGTATTGATCTAAAATCTAAAATCTAAAATCGAATGACTGATGATTGCTGGAATCGGATCGGAGTTGGGGGCGATCGCACTTGTTCCCAATTAAAGACATTTATTCACTGTCGCAACTGTCCTGTCTATTCCGACGCGGGCCGCAGTTTGCTGGAACAAGAATTGCCGGCAGGATATCTCGAAGAGTGGACTAATTTACTGCGATCGAGTCAAGGAGTAACTAACGCCGTCACGGCTGCGGGTACTATATCTGTAGGTATTTTTCGGCTCAACGGCGAATGGTTGGCTTTACCGGCGGCACTATTTAAAGAAGTGACGCAGATATCGGTTATTCACACTTTGCCACACCGCAGCAATAATATACTTATCGGTTTAGTAAATATTCGCGGCGAAATCCAGTTGTGCATTTCGTTAAAAGCACTTTTGGGATTGGAAGCAGCAGATGCTAACCGACAAAATATTAGTCCTGTTGTTTATGAACGAATGGTAGTTGTTGAAAGAGAAGGTAGCCGCTGGGTGTTTGGGGTGGATGAAATTTACGGTATTCACCGCATTCTCCCAGAACAAATCAGAAATGTCCCGGCTACTGTGTCTAAAGTTCCAGAAACTTATACTAAAGGGATTATCAGTTGGCAGGGGCAAAGTGTTTGCTATCTAGATGATGATTTGCTGTTTTATACGTTGAATAAAAAAATTATCTAATTAATTGGGGAATTGGGAATGGGGAATTGGGAATTATTCATCTCTCTCTTCTCTTCCTTTGCGTCCTTAGCGCCTTCGCGGTTTAATCATTCCGATGCCACCAAAATTGATACAGCATATTCCATGTATATGTGATACACACAATATTACGAGTTCCGGTGTAAGGTGCGTCGCCATCTATAATCTGCAAGTTTTATCCAAGATATCGCAGCGACGCACCCTACCAAACTTCGCGGTTTAATCATTCCGATGCCACCGGAATTGATATCATTTACACAATCTGTTGCCGAACTTCCCTCTTATTTAGGACTAATAAAAATGAGCAACCAAGATATGAGCAATTTCTCCATGATGGATTTATTTCGCATGGAGGCGGAAACCCAAGTAGAAATATTAAATGAGAACATTTTGGCACTGGAAAATAACCCGAATTCTCCTGCTGAATTGGAATCTTTGATGCGCGCGGCTCACTCGCTCAAAGGCGCGGCGCGGATTGTGGGGCTGGATGCTGCTGTGCGAATCGCTCACGTGATGGAGGATTGCTTTGTGGCGGCTCAGTCTGGCACGATCGCCCTGGATGCACCAGATAAGATTGATGTAATGCTGCGGGCGATCGACCTACTGGCCCGAATCAGCGTGATCCCCGAAACCGAGATCGAAAATTGGCTCCCGCTTAACCGATCGCAAATTGAAAGCTTAGAAACTGCCATCTTAGCAATTATCAACAACGAAGAATTATATTTGGACAACCAAAATGAAGCAGAAATAATAGAAACTCCGGTGATTTCCGAGGGCGAAACTCTGCCGGAATCAGCACCGCAAATCCATCTTGATTTTACCCCAGAAACAACAGACTATCCACAATCAAATCCAGATATTTTTCAAAATATTTTGCCAGAGTTGGAGAAGGTTGAAAGTCCAGAAACTCGGCAGGTGAAAACTGATGTATCGATGTTAGCTTTATTTTTAAGAGAAGTAGAAACGCAATCAATACTTTTAAACCAAACTTTACTATCGCTCAAAAATAACCCCGATGAATACTTAGAATTGGACTCCCTTCTCAAATCCACTCATTTAATCAAAGGTGCTGCTAGAATAGTTCAGTTCAATGAAGTTGTCAAACTTGCCCGGGCGATTGAAGATACATTTGTGGCACTTCAGAAGCACAAAGCGAGCTTAAATATTAGTCAAATTGATAATCTGCTTGCCGGAGTAGACTTTTTGCTAAATATGCAGGAAATTCCGGTTCTGGAAATCGAAGATTGGCTCAAAGAACGAAATGGAGAAATAGATAATATTGTCGCAGCGATAACTCTCATTTCTGAAGCAGCAAAAACTCAAAAAGCAGTAATTGCAGCCAATAAAACGAATTATCAAACAACACCGATAGCACAACCACAACCTGAAAATACGGCTGTCAAACCAACTGAAAATAACGGTCATATTTCCCAATCGGTCAACTCTACCGCCGTAACTGTAGAGCAACGATCGGCTCAAATGGCGCTCGGCAAATCTGCAACTACCAATCTCAGAGAAAACGCTCAAAAGCCAAAAGCGGGAGACCGTGTAGTGCGAGTCAATGCCGAAAACTTAAACCGGATTATGGGTTTGGCGGGCGAATCCTTAGTAGAGGCAAAATGGCTGCAACCGTTTGCTGATTCATTATTAAAACTGAGAACCCACCAAGGACAACTGTATAATTTGTTGGAAAAGTTGCAGGAATCTTTAGGCGATTCTGTGCTGGATCAGCGATCGGAAGATTATCTCGGCAGTGCTCGCAAAAAAGCTAATGATTGTCGCCACATTTTGTCCGATCGCCTAAACGAACTAGAACTTTTTGCCCGCCGTTCTGCCAACTTGTCTGACCGCTTATACCGAGAAGTTATTGCTAGTAATATGCGACCGTTTGCCGACGGCGTTTCAGCTTTTCCACGAATGCTGAGAGATTTGGCTAGACAGTTAGATAAGCAAGTAAAATTTGAGGTTGTTGGCAAATCTACTCAGGTCGATCGAGATATTTTAGAAAAATTAGAAGCACCGTTAACACACATTTTGCGTAACGCTCTCGACCACGGTATCGAACTACCATCAGCGCGTTTAGCTGCGGGAAAATCTGCTGAAGGTATGATCCGGCTGGAAGCTGCACATCGGGGCGGGATGCTGTCAATTACTGTCTCGGATGATGGTACGGGAATAGAACCGGAAAGACTGCGTCAAAAAATTGTGAATAAAGGGATGGTAAGTGCGGAAATGGCCGCGAAATTGACTGAACCGGAACTGATGGATTTTCTATTTTTGCCGGGATTTTCTACTGCGAGTCAAGTTACGGAAATTTCCGGCCGCGGCGTGGGTTTGGATATTGTGCAGAGCATGGTGCAGGAGGTTGGTGGCATTCTCCGGGCGACATCTGTGCCAGGAAAAGGCATGAATTTTTACTTGCAGTTGCCGCTAACTCTGTCGGTAATTCGGACGCTGTTGGTGGAAATTTCGGGGGAACCTTATGCTTTTCCGCTGACTCGGATCGATCGCATTGTGATCGTTGACACTGCTGAGATTGCGATCGCCGAAAACCGACAGTATTTTACTCTCGACAATCAAAACATTGGTTTGGTGACAGCTTATCAAGTGTTGGAGTTACCGCCACCATCTCATAAATTGGATTTGCTACCGGTGGTGATTGTGAGCGATCGATCTAGCAGTTACGGTTTAGCTGTAGACAAGTTTTTGGGTGAACGCGATTTGGTTGTGAGGCCTTTAGATCCGCGTTTGGGTAAGGTTGCGGATATCAGTGCGGCTGCTTTTATGGAAGACGGTTCGCCGGTGCTGATTATTGATGTTGAGGATTTAGTGCGATCGACTGACAAATTGCTGACTGAATCTCGGTTGCAAAAAGTTAGTCAAACTGCACAAACTGCTGAATCAACAACTCGCAAGCGCGTTTTGGTAGTGGATGATTCGATTACAGTCCGAGAAGTCGAGCGAAAACTTTTAGAAAATCAAGGATATGAAGTAGAGATAGCTGTTAATGGCATGGATGGTTGGAATGCTCTGCGGACGGGGAATTTTGACTTGGTAATCAGCGATGTTGATATGCCGCGTATGACGGGAATTGAGCTGGTTAGTCAAATCAAGAATCATTCTGGTTTAAAGTCGATTCCGGTAATTATTGTTTCTTACAAAGACCGTGAGGAAGATAGAATTAGAGGCTTGGAAGTGGGAGCGGATTATTATTTAACTAAAAGCTGTTTTCACGACGATACGCTGTTAAATGCGGTCGTTGATTTAATCGGCGAGGCTTGAAAAAAATCTAACTTTAATTTTTTAAATTAAAATCATATCAATTCCGGCGCTGCCGGAATAATATAGAGGAGACGGCAGTGCCGTTTCCCGACAATTAATTTTGGGGAGGGAAACGGCCCTGCCCCTTGGTATCAACTTAAGCCTGAAAGCCTTGATAAATCTCGCTTTCACCCCAGTCTAGATCCCCCTAAATCCCCCTTAAGAAGGGGGACTTTGAGTTGTTCCAGTCCCCCCCTTGTTAAGGGGGGCTAGGGGGGATCTGGGCCTAATCCTAAAACAGCCTTCTGTGACTACGTTTGACCTTAAGTTGACACTAATAGGCACTGCCGTCTCCTGATTTCGGGTAATGTTAATTCTGATGCAATCGGAATTGATATGAGACCAAAATATGGTATTAAATATTTAGCTGGATCAATTTTGTTTTTAATAAAGTTCCGCAGCCTAAAAAACTGGATCGGCCGACTCCGACAACTATTCACAACCAAAAATTAATAAAATATGGTTAATTTCAACATGAAAATAGCGATCGTCAACGATACGCTGATTGCGGCTGAAGCTTTGCGCCGAGTTTTGGTGACAGTACCGGAGTATGAAATTGTTTGGATCGCTGGCGATGGGGCCGAGGCTGTCGAAAAGTGCGCCCGCAATACCCCGGATTTGATTTTGATGGATTTGATCATGCCGGTGATGGATGGGGTTGAGGCGACGCGCCTGATTATGAAGCAATCTCCCTGCGCGATTCTATTAGTGACATCTTCGGTAACGGGTAATTCCGGCAGGGTTTTTGAAGCTATGGGATATGGAGCTTTGGATGCGATTAATACGCCGATTTTGGGGTCGATGGGCAATTCCCAAAGCGGCGGGTTGGAATTGTTAAAAACTATTTCTAAAGTCGGTAGATTGATTGGTAAAAGTAACTCGACTTCGATATTTCGCAGCGCAACTCCCAAATGCCTGACTCCGCCGCTGCTGGCGATCGGCTCTTCGACTGGCGGGCCCCAAGCTTTGGCGACTCTTCTGTCGGCTTTACCTGTCAATTTATCTGCTGCTGTGGCGATCGTCCAACACGTAGATGCTGAGTTTGCTCCTGGTTTGGCAGAATGGCTGAGTCAGAAAACTAATTTGTCGGTGAGTGTGGCTGCGGGCGATCGACCTTTGGAAGTCGGTAAGGTGGTAATTGCCGCCACTAACGACCACTTAGTATTACAATCGAACTTAACACTTAAGTATACGAAGGAACCTTTAGACTATCCTTACCGTCCCTCAGTAGACAGTTTTTTTGAGAGTGTCGCCCAATACTGGCCGGGCAAAGGTGTGGCAGTGCTGTTAACCGGTATGGGAAAAGACGGCGCCAAAGGACTCAAAGTTTTGCGATCGGCAGGGTGGCATACGATCGCTCAAGACCGCGCCAGCTCAGTAGTTTACGGGATGCCGAAGGCGGCGGCCGAGTTGGACGCAGCCGTGCAGATTTTGTCGATCGAGTCGATCGGCCCTGCCTGCATCAAATATTTAGTGTAGAAAACAATAAAGACCTTTGGGCCATATGGCTTAAGGTCTTGAGCACAATGGCCGATGACGCGCCAGACCCTCGCCGAGGAACATCTACCTATAGGATGATATTTTGGGATTTTGTCGATCGCAGTATCTTCTCCGGGCTGTCCGTAATTTCACTGGCAATTCCTAGCAAACAAAACCCCCTTGACCGAAAAACTAGCGCCCGCAGCCATTGCAATCAATCTCAAGCGTGCTAAGCTTTGTAAATATTTTACAAAGATGAGTCGCTAATACTTTACCTTTACCTGGTATTATCACCACGTAAGCGTAATTAAATAACACTGGGTCGCTATGGACAATTAAACAAATTTCAAGTAAAAGTTTTGATCCTTTTGAGACAATGGCCGTTGCCCGATTTAGTTATGAACTTAACTCACTCTCAGGCTGTTGAATTCGATCGCAGTTGTACCGTAAATCAACGAGAAAGCCAAGAATTCAACGACAACCTAATAACGTTGAAGTTTAAGGATAGGGGAAACCATGCAAAAAACCCAGTTACAGCCAGAGATAGCGCAGTTGTCAACAACATCAAGTTCGAGAGCAGCCGTCACAGCATTGACTTAAAATTACCGTTAAATTCAGAAAGCGAAAAATCATCCAGCTTGACCGAATGCACTGTGACAGTTTTACTGGTTGACGATCAGGAAATGATCGGCGAAGCGGTGCGCCGAATGCTTTCTAGCGAAAAAGATATAAAATTTTATTACTGTAACGATCCGGCTCAAGCAATTAATAAAGCATTAGAGGTGAAGCCAACAGTAATCCTCCAAGATTTAGTAATGCCAGAAATAGATGGATTGCAGTTGCTGCGTTTTTTTCGAGCGAATTCGCTGACGCGAGACATTCCGATGATCGTGCTCTCCAGCAAAGAAGAAGCCTCGCTCAAAGCGCAAGCATTTTCCTTGGGTGCTAACGATTATGTGGTGAAATTGCCAGATAAAGTCGAGCTAATAGCTAGAATCCGCTATCACTCCAAAGCTTATATGCACCTGTTGGAAAGGAATCTCGCCTATCAAACCATGCAGGATTATTTGGAAAAGCTAGAGATAGAGCAAAAAAAATCCCAGGAGTTGCTGCTAAATATATTACCAGAGGCGATCGCCGAAAGATTAAAAAAAGAACAAGGGATAATCGCCGACGAATTTGCAGCAGTCAGCGTCATGTTCGCCGACATTGTTGGCTTTACCCAGTTGTCATCATCAATATCGCCCAAACAATTAGTACATTTACTAAACGATATATTTTCCAAGTTCGACGAGCTCGCCGAAAAGCACGGTTTAGAAAAAATTAAGACAATTGGCGACTCTTATATGGTAGTAGCCGGACTGCCAAATCCGAGAGCGGATCACGGAGATGCGATCGCTGAAATGGCCCTAGATATGCAAGCAGCCATAGCTAAATATAGAGAAGAACTAGGCCTGAATCTCAGCATCCGCATCGGCATTCATTCCGGGCCAGTCGTAGCCGGAATCATCGGTACGAAAAAGTTTATTTACGATTTGTGGGGAGATACGGTAAATACCGCTTCCCGCATGGAATCTCACGGTATCCCAGACGGAATTCAGATTACGGAAGCAACTTATTTGCTCATAGAAGACAAGTATGAGTTTGAAAAGCGCGGCTTAATTAGCGTCAAAGGTAAAGGACAAATGGCAGCTTACTTGTTGAAAGGAAGATTTCATCAGTTGACAGTTGACAGTTAACTGTTGACTGTTTGGACTTATACCAATTTTTTATGAGGCTGCATAGAATCCGATCCCCCCTAGCCCCCCTTAAGAAGGGGGGGACAAGATTCCGATCAAAGTCCCCCTTCTTAAGGGGGATTTAGGGGGATCGAGATATGTGCAACGACCCATTAAATTGGTGTTACCGGAATTGATTTGAGATAATATTGTTCTGCTTCCGACCAATTCAATTTAAGTAACGAATCATCTCCCCATGTCAGCTTCTTGAAACTCGGCTTAGTTGCTTGTATTCCCAAAGCGCTAATAATCTGCGCTGCGACAGCTTTCGCCAACAGCGGAGGTACAGAATTTCCGACTTGGCGAAAACCGTGCCATTTTGTGACGTGAAATCTAAACCAGTCAGGATAGGAATGCAGTCGCGCCGCTTCCCTGACTGTAATGCACCGAGGGACGATCGGGTGAATCGGTCTCGGCGACGTATAAGCCCCTCTAGCCCTGTCGGTTCCAGCCCTGAGAGTGTTGCAAACTCCGTCGGGATGCAGCTTGTAAAAACGGCTGATCGGCTCTTTTTCGCCTTGTTTGGCAGCCTGAAACCTTTCCATACATTCCAGAGAATGTTTGGTTCGCGAACTACAAGAGAGGATTTGTCGATCGTACTCGCGATCGTAAGAATAATCATCATCCAAATCATCAATTCCGCGCATTATACTCGCATAAGTGCTGTAATCTCCGTACTCCGCCGTTACCCAATCTCGGTCTAGCAACTCGCTGTACTGTTCCACTTGCGGCAAATCTCCGATCGCATCCCAAACTGTCGGAACCGCTGGTAAATCAACTTTTTTATAGCGTTTCGGAACTTTAATTGTCGGCAGTATAGTAGTTTGCTGAGGGTATTTGGGTAGCTCATAACCTTTTTTGCACCCAATCAGAAACAATCGTTTGCGAGCTTGCGGCACTCCGTAGTTAACGGCGTTGAGAACTTGATAGTTTTCTTTTACTTGATAGCCTTTTTTCAGAAAAGAGCTAATTAAAATATTCAGGAGTTCTTTGTGTTTTCCCGAGGCGATTCCCGGCACATTTTCCATTACAAAGAATTTGGGTTTGAGTTCCAAAACTAAGCGATGAAAGTGAAAAAGTAGAGAATTGCGCGGGTCATCCACATCGCGTTTACCCATCATCGAGAATCCTTGACAGGGCGAACCGCCGATCACTACGTCTATCTCGCGTCGCCCGATCGCCGATTTTGTCCGAATTTCCGCTCCCGTCAACTGTGCGACATCCTTGCACAAAATAGAACACAGCGGGAAATTAAACTCGTGTGTAGCGCAGTGAATTGGATCGATTTCGACTGAAGCAAGTACGTCAAAACCTGCTTGTTCAAAACCCAGAGTCATCCCGCCCGCGCCTGCAAATAAATCAACAGCGATCGGTCGCTTTTTCCGATAGCTTGGCATAACATTTCAATCACAAACTTGTTTTAATTTGCTGTATTTAATTTTAGATTTTTCATTATTTCCGCAGCCGCGCGATCGCACACACCGACATCTCCCAGACTTTCGCGCATTTGGCGATAATCCGTCAAGGTTTGCTGGCGTCGATCGGCATTTTGCAGCAATTCCAGGGCGTGAAAAACTATATTTTCCACAGTAGCATCGTCTTGCAGCAACTCCGGGACGATCGGCTTCATTTGCACCAAATTGGGCGGAGAGATAAAAGGAATCGACAATTTCAGCAGGTGGCGAGCAATCATCGCCGTAATGCGACTGACGCGGTAGGCGACAACTTGCGGAACGCCGAGCAAAGCTAATTCCAAATTAACAGTACCAGATTTGGCGATCGCAAAGTCGGCAGCAGCCAAGATTTCCAGATTTTGATTTTCCAACAAAGTAGCCCGCAAACCGTAATTTGCTATAGCTGTTTCGATTTTGCTGCGAAAAGCCGATTGAGAAAGCGGAATCCAGAAATGAACTTGCGGCAATTGGGCTTGAATAATTTGAGCAGCCTCAAACATCACCGGCATCAGGTACTTGAGTTCTTGCTTTCTAGAAGCGGGAATTAGAGCGACTGACACCTGTTCCGGCTCAATTCCCAAAGTTTTGCGGGCAACTTCCCGACTGGGCGCAGATTGCATTCTATCCACCAAAGGATGACCAACCCAACTGACTTGAGAGCCTTTGGCGCGATAATAAGTAGCTTCCTCGGGGAAAATCGCCAAAATGCGATCGGCAATATTGACAATCAATTCAGTATTGCGAGGAGAAATCGAGCAAACCCATTCTTGAGGTGCGATGTACCAAACCACCGGCAAATCCGGCAAACAGCGGCGGATATAGCTGCCAATACCGAGATTTGGAGTCAAATAATCAATCAACACAACTGCATCCGGGCGGAAGTTTTTGAGATATTGCTTAGCTTTTTGCTGAACTTTAATTGTCGGCCAAATATAAGGCACTGATTCTATAATTCCCATAGAACCAATGCCCGCAGTATCGCCTAAAATAGTAGCGCCAGCTTCCGCCATCAGTGGGCCGCCCAATGCTGTTATTTCTAACTCAAAACCAGCCGTAACAGCGTGGCGTTTTAATGCTGCAACTAACAAAGCTCCTTGCAAATCGCCAGAAACCTCACCAGTGCTAATAAAAATTTTCATAAACTCCTCAATATCCTCGGTAAGGTGCGTCAGACAAAAAACTGTTTGAGTTACCTATATCTGGTGACTGACGCACCCTACAGCTTGTTCTTCTTCCTTCGTGTCCTAGCGCTTACGCGCGGCTTCGCCTAACGCGTCTTCGCGGTTCAATAATACTAATTCTTTGAGTCCGAAAGAATTAATATAAGCCTCATTCATTTTTTCCCTGGAATCAAACCGCGCCTGGGTTTGGTGACAGACTGCTGCACAAATCTCCGCAGGTGCTGCAAGTGGGGATTTTCTGGCAATAAATTCAACTGTTCCAAAGCTCGATCGAGAGTGTAGCCAGAATGATATAAAATCCGAAAAGTTTTCTTCAAAACCAGCAAATCTTCTGGGGTTAAACCGGCACGTTCGAGACCAATTTTGTTGAGCGCTCGCACTCTCGAAGGATTCCCCTCGACTAGCATATAAGGAGGCACATCTCGATCGATCCTGCTCAAGCCGCCCACCATCGACAAGCGGCCGATGTGTACAAACTGGTGAACGCCTAAAACACCGCTCAATCGGGCTTGCGACTCGATTTTGACGTGTCCGGCCAAAGCTACAGCATTGGCGATAATTACTCGATCGGCGATCGCGCAATTGTGACCAACATGAACATAAGCCATCAATAGATTATGATTGCCAATTGTCGTGCTTTCCCCGGCTCCTGTAGCGCGGTTGATTGTCACATACTCCCGAATCAGATTATCATCGCCAATGTCCACCCTAGTTAGAGAACCCTCATATTTCAAATCTTGAGGTTCCAAACCAATCGCCGCACCGGGGAAAATTTGATTGCGAGCACCTATTTCTGTTAGTCCATCGATAATTGCATGAGCGCCAATCTTAGTTTGTGGCCCGATTTTCACTCTTTCCCCAATTACAGCATAAGCTCCCACTTCTACAGTCGAGTGAAGTTCAGCGCGGGGATGAATCACAGCAGTTGGGTGAATCAAAGTAAGCATTTGTGATTAGTCTGTTGACTGTTGACTGTTGACTGTTGACTGCTGACGGTTGACTGTTGACGGTTGACTGTTGGCTATTGTCATCAGGAATAGAGATAAATTCCCAAATAACCAATAACCAATAACAAATAACCAATAACAAATAACCAATAACCAATTTAATCTACCATTGAGAAGGTCAATTCTCCTTCACAAACTTTTTGTCCGTCTACTTCAGCGATCGCCTGCATTTTTCCGAAGCGGCGGCGTTTTACCCACAGCAATTCTAGAGTCATCAGCAACTGATCGCCCGGTACAACCTGACGGCGGAACTTGACTTTATCAATCCCGGTAAACATCCACAATCCTTGTTCGATGTCGGGTAACTGAGCGAGAACAATACCGCCAACTTGAGCCATCGCTTCGACAATTAAGACCCCAGGCATAATCGGCCTTCCAGGAAAATGTCCTTGAAAATGCGGTTCATTGAAAGTCACATTTTTAATTCCTACAGCCCGCACTCCCGGCACGTAATCAACAATCTTGTCTACCAGTGCAAAAGGATAGCGGTGAGGCAATAATTTCTGAATTTCTTCCACAGTAAAAGTAGATTTAACCGCTGGAGAATCCTCACCATTCTCGGTTTGAATCGATTCTGGATCGGTCGTATTGATAGTGTTAACTTCAGTCAGCGTAGACATTACTTGAATATTTTTGAGTGTGTTGGGGAAGAAGGAAGTTCGGCAACGGATTCTGTAACGGATGTCACGGATGTCACGGATGTCACGGATGTCAGGAAGGAGCAGGATGCAATCTTAACGGATTGCTTGTTTTTTCCTAAGTTGTCTCTAGGGTTGTTAGAGCTTGGAAGTTCAGGGCTTTGGCAAGTTGAACGTGCAGATTGTGACTGGCTTTGTAAGCCAAGTAGTGAGCTTTTGGCCAAGTTCCCAGCAGGCTGAGGTCGCCTACTAAGTCTAGGATTTTATGGCGCACTGGTTCGTTGGCAAATCTCAAGGGCGGGTTTAGCCAGCCGGATCGATCGCAAACAAGGGCGTTTTCTAGGCTACCACCTTTGATCAAACCTGCTTGTCGCAATTGGTCAATTTGGCGAGCCAGTCCAAAAGTTCGAGCTGGGGCGATCGCACTGGCAAAACTTTCGACCTCTGGCGACCAACTGTACCATTGATTGCCGATCGCCTGTTCCTCAAAATCAATTCCGTAACTAAACCGAGTTTGGGCCGACGGTAAAGCCGCTGCAAAAGCATCCCCGTGGCGTACCCAAATCGGCTCACTAACGACAAACGAGGAAGTCGGGTTTTCCTTGGATGCTTGAGAGACTAAGCCGGTATGGGCGATCGCCTCCACCCAAACCAGGGCTGAACCATCCAGCAACGGCACTTCCGGCCCATCAACCTCAATTCGAGCATTATCCGCTCCCATCCCCGCCAAAGCGGCTAAGAGATGCTCTACAGTGCGAATTTGAGCATCGATACCAGCTAGTTCAGTTGAAAGTGCAGTCTGACCAACCGCCTCAATTTTTGCCGGAATTACTGGAGCACCGGGCAAGTCAATTCTGACAAAATAGCGGCCTTCTCCCACAGCAGCGGGCAAGACTCGAACGCGAGTTTGTTCGCCACTATGCAAGCCAATTCCCGACAGTTCAAATTCAGATTTTAGGGTGTGAATAGTCATTAGTCAGTTGTCAGTTAACTGGTTCCCAGGCTCTGCCTGGAAACCGATATCCAGAGGCTCTGCCTCGCGTGGCGAAGGGAAAATGGAGGCAGAGCCTCCGGATCTGCGTTGCCAGGCAGAGCCTGGTAACGAGTATTTAGAATCTTTCACCAATCCCAAAGTGAATTTGATTGTCGCCAGTGTCGTTGATACCGTAATCAATGCGGATCGGCCCTAACGGAGATTGAATCCGCACGCCAAGCCCGTAACCGTAACCGCTACCGGGCTTTTTCCTGATGCCGGCCGGGTCGCCGGGGACATCTTTTCCCGTGCCCAAGTCAGTACCGGCGTCCACAAATAGCGCTCCGCCGATAAACGAAAAAATCGGGAAACGGTACTCCACGCTGCCTTCTAGGAAACTGCGGCCGGCTCCCATGTCGCCTTCGTTGTATCCGCGCACCGAGTTAGCGCCACCTAGGGCAAAAGCTTCGTAGGGAGGCAAATCTCCGAATATAGTGCCGCCTCTAAAACTAAATGCCAGGGTTTGAGGGCCGGGGGTAAAGTTCGTGTACTTGACTGGTAGATAAAAGCTGTAGCTGGCTCGCAGGCGGTTGAGCAGGATGCTGCCGGAACCTACAGGAATCGACTGTTCGACGCCAAATCTGAGCAGGGAACCGCTGGTGGGGCGGAGGGGGTCGTTGCGCCGATCGCGCACAGCACCAGCTTGCAATGTTGTCAAGTCGTCGGTGCCGGAATTGCTAAAACTTAACTGGTTGCCGAGTTCGTCCTCGGATTCGCGCCGGCCTTTGCGATCGGTAATTGAGATTCTTTGGTACTGCAAGCCTACAGAAGCAGTCCACTCAGAATCGGCAAAAGGATTCCGCGACAGGGGACGGGTGAAATTGATGCCTGCGCCGGTGCGATTGATGCGAGGTCGATCGTCATTTGGCAATCTAATTTCCTGTTCGCCGCCGTCAAAAATCACGCTGATCGATCGTCTTCTAAACGCATTAACCGTATAAGAAGTGCGGTAAGGATCGCCTGCAATCCAGGGGTCAGTAAAACTCACGTCAAACAGATTTTGGCGTTCCCCAATTTGCACCTCAGCCCCCAACTTCTGGTTTCTACCGCCCAAGTTTTGCTGCTGGTAACTCACCGTACCGAACAAACCCGTAGCGGAACTCAAACCCGCACCCGCAGCCAGAGAACCGGTATTTTTCTCGATGACATTGACAATTACCCTAGCCTTGCGCGGATCTGTCGTTCCCGGTTCCAAAGCAAGCCGTACATCTTCAAAAATCCCCAAACCAAACACCCGCCTCAAATCCCTTTCCGCCTTAGTGCGGTTGAAGATGTCTCCGGGCTTGAGTTCTACCTCGCGGGTGATGACAAAGCGGCGGGTATTGCCCCCGATCGGCTGGCCGGTGGCATCCGTGGGTTCTCCTTCCTTGTTCAGGAAGCGAACATCAACGGATTCGATCTGGCCTTCTGCCACTAGCAAGGTGACTGTTCCGTCATCTGCGACTTGCGGCGCCTCAGTGATTTGGCCCAAGACATAGCCGTTGTCTTGATACCACGCATTAATTTTTTTCACTCCCTCCTCAAAGCGGCGGAGGTTGAGAATTTTGCCGTACTGATCGCCGAAGCTTTGATCAATTACGGTTTGGGGAAGCACTTGCTGGCCGGTGATTGTCACTCCCCGCAGCACCGGATTGGGCTGCACGATAAAAGTCACCCGGACACCCAACGCGGTGTCTTCCGGTACTGCGCGCACATTTCTGAAAAAGCCTGTGGCAAAAATGGCGTTGATGTCTTGTTGCAGTTGGGTGCGGTTAGTCGTGCGTCCCGGTTGGGTGGTGATGACTCGGTAAATCTCGCTGGCGAGGTCTCCCGTTGCGCCGGTGATGGTAACTTCTGCCACTAGCACTTGCGGTTCGGCTGGCCCGGCTGGTGCGGGGCTTTGTCTGGGCTGCGGTGCTGGGGCAGAGGGCAATGGGGGAACGCTGTTAGTCGGAGGGACTGCCGGTGCTGGTCTGACTGGCGCTGGTCTAACTGGCGCTGGTCTGACTGGCGCTGGTCTGACTGGCGCTGGAGTAACTTGGGGATTCTGAGCGATCGCCCCCAATTCGTCCTGTTTCAGAGGCTCTACTGCCACCCAGGCAGGCAAAACAGTGGCTGCTGAGGGGGGGAGCTGGCTACCTGGTTGCACGTCTGACAGGACGTTTTCGCTGGTAGAAGCGGGAGAAGGGTTGGCTGCTAGCTCGGAGTTGAGTTGAACACCCGCAGGCGAAACCGGGGAAGCCGGATCTGTGACTTTGTTTGGGGGTTCGCGATCGTTCTCTCCTCTGGAAGGGGCCGCCGCTATTTTTAGGGCTTCGGCTTTGCTAGTTTTAGCGGCTTTGCCGTTTTGAGGAGGGTTTTGGGCTAATTCTGGAAGGGGGCGATTCCCTACGGGATAGCTACGCTTCACGGATAGTTCGATCGACTGGGCGGGGGGAACGGCGGCGACAGCTTCCTCTCCTGATTCAGAGTAGGATGTCTGGCCGCTTGCCGAATTTGATAACCCGAATGTTGCTGAGGCAGTAAAAACTGCCACCAATACAGCAGATAAACGCATTTTTGTTCACTTTTTTGGAATCCACACACCACATTAGTCATTAGTCATCAGTCATCAGTCATTGGTCATTAGTTATTGAGTCGGTTGAATTTGTCGCTGACTGCTAACTGTTGACTGCTGAGTGCTGAGTGCTGAATGCCTGTGACAAACTGTGCAATTCTAACGCATTGTTAAGTGCTCTAGACTTTCTGAGCCAGAACCCGTTGGAGAACTTGTTGATAAGCGGTTTCGATCGATCCCAAGTCGCGACGGAATCGGTCTTTGTCCATCACACGCGCGTCGGGGTCGGTTTCTGCGTTGTCCCAGAGGCGGCAAGTGTCTGGACTGATTTCGTCGGCAAGGATCAAATTTTGATGTTGGTCGATACCGAATTCCAGTTTGAAGTCTACCAGGGTGATGCCGCACTGGCTGAAAAATTCTTGAAGTATTTCGTTAATTTCGCGGGCGGCGATTTCTAGTTGGTCTACTTGTTCCGGGGTGGCTAGCTGCATTAACAGCAGTCGTGCCCTGGTCAACAGCGGGTCTCCCAAATCGTCGTTTTTGTAATAAAACTCCACCAGCGGCGGATTGACAATTGTGCCGAGGGCGAGTCCGGTTTGTTTGCAAAGACTACCCGCCGCAATGTTTCTGACGACGACTTCTAAGGGCAAGATTTGGACGCGGCAGACTCGCATTTGGTTGGGGGCTGGCGTGTCGATGAAGTGCGTGGGAATACCTTTGGCTTCTAGCATCCGAAACAGGTGGGCGGATATGGCATTATTGATTTCGCCTTTCCCGGCGATACTGCCGCGTTTCTGGGCGTTAAAGGCTGTGGCGTCGTCTTTGAAGTGGGTTAGCAAGATTTCCTTGTCTTCGGTGGAGTAGAGGATTTTGGCTTTGCCTTCGTAGAGTTTGCGATCGGCTGACATGGCGGTTAATAATAATGTAGATGAGTTGTAGATTTTACCGTAGCTCTGTAAGGGCGTTATTGGCGAGTTTTTGTCATCCACTGTCCCACTCCTGCCTGTCACCAGCAAGTACGCCTATAGACATATACCGCCATCGGCTGAGGCGTAAATGATTCTTTACAAAGCACAATAGAGATTAGACCTGCTGGGTTCGCGATCGGGGAAGGCGAGCGAGCAATTCGATCCGGGGCCCCCAGTCGATCCGTGTAGTCCCTTTCTGCAATTGAAAATCGAAAATCGAAAATCGATTGACTGAACCTAGCCCGACCGACTCCCGCTCAAAAAACATCTCCAAAATGGCTAATTTATGGCAGAAAAAAAAATTCATATCCTCTTGGTAGAAGATGATGAGGTTGATGTAATGAACGTCCAGCGAGCGTTCAAAAAAAGTAACATCGTCAATCCCTTGTACATGGCAGCCAACGGATTAGAAGCTCTAGATATATTGCGCGGACAAGGAAAAATAGAGCCTGCAATGCCTCAAGCGCGCAGGTTGATTTTGCTGGACTTGAATATGCCTAGAATGAACGGGATCGAGTTTTTGCGAGAATTGCGCCAGGATGAAAATTTGAGGTCAATTCCGGTGATCGTCCTCACGACTTCTAATGAAGATAGAGATAAGGTAGAAGCTTATAATTTGAATGTAGCGGGCTATATTCTTAAACCTGTGACTTTTTCTAACTTTGTGGAAGTTATGGATACCCTCAACAAATACTGGATGCTGAGCGAAATTCCCTAAACAGAGGGAAATTTTTACAGAAAAAATCCCTTTTTGGCGATCGCTTAGCAGTGCATCTATTTTAATTTTTTTTGGCACACCGCAGCTTTTTCGGATTAATCCACAATTCGGTTGTTATGGACAAACTTATCAAAATTCTGATAGTAGATGACGATGCAGTCGATCGGATGGCGGTGAAACGCTCGCTCAAGTCCGCAGGAGTTTCAGTAGAAGTTACAGAAGCAGAAGATTGCGCTGATGCCTTGGCAAAACTCTTGGTCAGCCGAAATAATTATACCCAGACGATACCAGATAAATATCAACATTTAAACGAGGTTGAAGAAACCGAAAAATCGCTGCTATTAAATCAGATATTTGAATGTAAATTTGACTGCGTATTCCTAGACTACGGCTTGCCAGACGGAGACGGACTGAGTTTGGTGCAAGATGTGCGGCGATCGGGGCTGAAAGTTCCTTTAATTGTACTCACAGGTCAAGGCGACGAACAGATTGCTGTGGAATTGATGAAGGCTGGAGCTTCTGATTATATCACAAAAGGCAAGATGTCTCCAGAGAGTTTGTCGCGCAGTTTGTACAATGCCCTTCGCGTTTACCGCGCCGAATCTCAGGCGTTTCATGCCAGTCAAAAACTTAAGGAAAGCGAGGAAAGGTACAGATTAGTTTTAGAGGGAGTGAATGACGGAATTTGGGATTGGGATTTAAGTAAAAATGAGGTTTATTGGAACGATCGCCTTTTGGAAATTATCGGTTTGTCGCGCGATAAATTTGGCAGCACGATGGATGCGCTCTACAACCGCCTGCACCCCGAGGACAAGGACGGTATCATCCGGGCGATCGGCGCTCACTTGGAACAAGAAATCGACTACAACGTAGAATTCCGGCTGCTGCATTCATCCGGTGCATACCGCTACTGCACTTCTCAGGGAAAAGCTCAGCGGAATTCCCAAGGAAAAGCGCTGCGGATGGCCGGCATGATTAGCGACATTACCGAACGCAAACAGGCGGAAGATGCTGTAGAAAGGGAACGCCAGCAACTGAAACAAATTATTAGTTGCGTGCCGGTAGCGATGGCAATGTTCGATACAGAAATGCGCTATATGGCTAACTCTCAAAAATGGCTGACTCAATTTAATTTCGAGTGGCAGTCTCTGACAAATCTCAGTCATTACGAATTATTTCCAGATACGCCGAATCGCTGGAAAGTAAAGTATGCAGAAGTGCTCGAAGGTGACGTAGTTTCTTTCAGCGAAGATGCTTGGGAACGAGCAGATGGCTCTGTGATGTACCTGCGCTGGGCCGCTCACCCTTGGTACGATCCCGACGGCAAAGTGGGGGGAATTGTGATGGTGGCTGACAAGATTAATGAGTTGGTGGAAGCGCGGGAAACAGCCCTAGAAGTGAGCCGTGTGAAGTCGCAATTCTTGGCGAATATGAGTCACGAAATTCGCACTCCGATGAATGGGGTTTTGGGCATGGCTCAATTGCTGCTGCGCGCTCCTCTGGAACCAAAACAGCGGCAGTCCGCTCAGACTATTTACCGCAGTGCTGAACATTTGCTGAGCGTGATTAATGATATTCTCGATTTCTCTAAGATTGAAGCTGGAGAAATGCGGCTGGAGAAGGCTGATTTTGATTTAAATAGCTGCATTGAAGCAGTGATCGAAATGGTTGCGCCTTTGGCAGAGGAAAAAGGTATTGAATTGAATATTTTAGTTGATAGTTCGGTATCGCGAAAGTTGGTGGGCGACTCGGGCCGGTTGAAGCAAATTTTGCTTAATTTGACGGGAAATGCGATCAAATTTACCGATCGCGGTCAAGTTTTTGTTCACATAACTGTCAAGCGGGGCGATCGACTCGGAAACGACAGACAATCGGAAAAATTGCTATTTTCGGTGCGGGATACTGGCATTGGAATTTCGCCGGAAGGGCAGAGAAAGCTGTTCCAATCTTTTTCTCAGGTAGACGATTCACCTACCAGGATGTACGGGGGCACGGGTTTGGGTTTAGCTATTTGCAAGCAGTTAGTCGAGATGATGGGAGGCGAAATTGGGGTTCGCAGTTTTCTCGGCAACGGTTCGACTTTTTGGTTTGCTGTACCTTTGGAAAAACAGTTACAAATTGAGCCTCAGACTGCCAAACTTGCGGGGAAGAAGCTGTTAGTAGTCTCTGCAAACGCTTTGAGGAGGGCGGCGGTACGATCGCTCGCTCAAAGTTGGGGTGCCCGTTGCGACGAAGCAGAAACTGCTGCTGCTGCTTTGACTTGGTTGAAAAATGCCCAAAGTGCAGTTTCTCAGCATTCGGCGGAAGGGGAAAAATGCTGCGATGCGGTGCTTGTGGATTTGCAAATGCCGGATTTGGATGCGGAGGCATTTGGTTTGCAAGTGCGATCGAACCAGGGAGTTGGCTGGTTGATCGCCATGACTGCCTTGCGGGATCAGGCGAAAGCTGAAGCGCTTTGCAGTGTAGGTTTTAGTGGCTATTTGATCGAGCCGGTGCGCCCGAGCCGCCTGCTTGAAGCTTTGCTAGCTTCTGTGAAGGAAACGGGAGAGTTTGAGAGCTTGGAGACGGCAAATACTTGCAAATTGCCAGCAGTTAATTCTCAATATGTTACTCGCAATTCGCCCTCATCCCTGAGAATTTTGCTGGCGGAAGATCACCCGATCAATCAACAAGTTATTGTCGAACAATTGGCGGCTTTAGGCTATCATGCGGACTGCGCTCCCAACGGTCAAGAAGCGCTGGATTTGCTAGCCCAAAAAAGCTATGATTTAGTGCTGATGGACTGTCAAATGCCTGTACTTGACGGTTATGAAACAGCGCAAAAGTTGAGGGAACGAGAAAAGGGCGATCGGCATACTTTTGTAATTGCTTTAACCGCTCACGCAATGCCGGGGGAACGAGAAAAGTGTCTGGCGGCGGGGATGGACGATTATCTCAGCAAACCTGTAGATTTAGATGCTTTGGCGGTGGTGTTGAAAAAGTATGAGCCCCAAAATATTGAGTTTGAAAATAAGTATGGAGTTAAAAGTATTAATTTGGAAGACAATAGTAAATTAGTAACAGATGATACAGAACTTTTGGAAAAAGTAGAGGTTGTGGCTGTGGCGACACCAAGGGCGATCGCCCTTCAAACTTGGGAGCACGCAGACTGTGACGGACTGTTTGACAGGAGCAGACTGGAGCAACTCCGACGAGTTAATGTTAAATTGCCCGATCGGCTCTTACAAGCATTTGTCGGAAACGCGCAAGCTGATATCGCTGCTGCCAGAATTGCGGTAGAAGCTAAAGATTGGCAGACAGTCGAATATCAAGCACACCGTCTCAAGGGAACTTCTGCTAATGTGGGAGTTACTCTGATGTCCGATTTAGCCGCACAATTAGAGCATCAAGCGCGAGGCTTTCAATCGGAATCGCCCGCAATCCAATTGTTAACAGTTGAGGGAATTGAGAATATATTAGTAAGTTTGTCCAGTCATTTAGCCCGAGTTCAAGAATTTGTGGAAACTCGAATGTTTGGTTAATCTATTAGTCGATCGTAGGGACACGGCACTGCCCATAGGTGTCAACTTAAGGTCAAATATAATCAGAGACTGCTGTTCGACTATTAAGGCCAGATCCCCCCTAGCCCCCCTTAAGAAGGCTACGGTGTACACACAAGTCGAGTTGGAAATCAATTGACCCAAAAAAAACGGAAATTTATTTTTTTAATCCTTGATTTCCGTCACCCATTATCAATAAGTTAAAACTATTGATAACGATCTCGATT
>JANPMV010000043.1:0-62882 GCA_031427135.1 Cyanobacteria bacterium VAR_87_metabat_62
TTTTTTATGCCGGGCTGCCCTTAAATTTTTTTGTGGTTCGGGCTGGGCTTTCTCCATAAATTTTTGGGTGGCCGCCCCCGGCCACTGCCGTCTCCTCGCTTGTCATTCCGGCGCAACCGGAATTAATCTTACTTGTCGAAAGATGTCAGCAAAGTTTCTACACTAGCATTATGGTCTATGAAAGAAAACAAATGCTTGAAGAGGAGTTTTCCATCTGAATCTAAAACAAACTGAGCCGGCAAAGGAGCACCCAAAGCTTGACCGGTTTGATAAGCCTGAAAAACCTGACAGCCTGGATCGGAAAGCAGAGGCATTTTCAAACCTAAATCTCTGACTACAATCTGGCTTTGGCGATCGTCCGTACTCGTCACCATCAATAATTCTATATTGCGATCGGCAAACTGTTCCCACTTTTCATTCAAAGCTTTAATGTGAGGAAAACAGAAAGGGCAATATTGCTTTTCAGTAAAAATCCGCGTAAAAGCCAGAACTACGGGCCTATCGCCCCGATAATTCGACAGCCGCACCAATTTGCCATTATTAATATCCGGCAATTCAAAATCTGGCGTCATCTGTCCCAGCTTCAGAATATTCGTCGCGGGAACAGGCAATAAATTTTGGAAAAACCGCTGATTTAACAAGCCGCTAAAATCAGTAGAAGTCAGCATATTTCCTAATTTGGGAATGGGGCATCGGGAATCGGGAATCGGGAATTGGGAATTGGGTTAAACGAATGCCCCTGCGGGTAGGGACACGGCGTCGTGTCCCTACAAATATACAATGTGTTTAAACCGCAGCAAAGAATACTTTAGACTTAACCGGATCGGGAGTCATGGTTTTGTCACCGGGCTGCCAGCCGGCGGGACAAACTTCATCCGGGTGAGACTGGACGTGTTGAATAGCTTGCAGAGTGCGGAGGGTTTCGTCCACGTTGCGGCCGAAAGCAAGATTGTTGATAGTAGAGTGTTGGATGATGCCTTCTTTGTCGATGATGAACAGACCTCTAAGGGCAATGCCTGCTTCTGGGTCGAGGACGTTGTAGTCGGCACTAATTGTTTTTTTGAGGTCAGCAACTAAGGGATAGTTGAGGTCGCCGACACCGCCTGATTTGCGGTCTGATTGTATCCAAGCCAAGTGAGAGAATTCGCTGTCAACGGATACGCCGAGGATTTCGGTATCGATTTTATTGAAGTCCTCGAAGCGATCGCTAAATGCTGTAATCTCAGTCGGACACACAAAGGTGAAGTCCAAGGGGTAGAAGAACAGGACTACATACTTTTTGCCTTTATAGTCTGACAGTTTAACAGTCTTGAATTCCTGATCCACTACGGCTGTTGCTGCGAAATCTGGTGCAGCTTGACCAACCCGGAGGCATTCACTGGTCATAGATTTTGTTTCCTTTTTTACGAACTGTTACAAATATATCATAGTCATAACGACTACAAGTATGTTGCTGAAAAGTCAAAAAAACACGCTCTCAATTGAGATCGTGTTCTTTTCGATCAAATTATGGCTCAGGCGGGATTTGAACCTGCGACCTTGGGCTTATGAGTCCCCTGCGCTAACCAACTGCGCCACTGAGCCAAACTTACTTTACGATTTACTATTCTAGCATAGTAAGGCAAGCTATGTCTCAATTAAAAAGAACAGAATTTATCATAGCTTCCAATAAAAGCTATGAGTTTTGATAATCATTCAAAACCCATAACTTCCAACTGGTCGTTACCGAGAAGCGCTGGAATCATCCTTTGGCAGAAAAGCCATTGGATTGATAGCACCCTGTCCGGCGGGATGAATTTCAAAGTGCAAGTGCGGCCCGGTACTAAAGCCAGTGCTGCCCATTTCTGAAATCTGTTCCCCTTGAGCGACCTTCTGACCCTTTTGCACCAAAATCCGGCTGTTGTGGGCATAAACAGTCTCAGTGCCGTCTGGATGGGTAATTTCCACCAGATAGCCGTAGCCACCGTCGTTCCACTCTGCATAGGTAACCACCCCGTCAGATGCTGCCACAATTGGCGTGCCGATCGGCCCTGCAATATCAATTCCCTTGTGCATCCGTCCCCAGCGCCAGCCGTAGCCAGAAGTGAGAACGCCCTTAGACGGCCAAATAAACCCGTTAGCCGACTTTTGTTTGCTGCCGTTAGGCAGATAAGTATCAGCCCCAGAAAGCGGAGGCAGTTCTGGAGAAACCATGCGTCCCAAAGACGGGTTGCTCAGGGGGTCGTAACCCTCGGCTCCCAAAGGAGCAGTTGCCACCACCGGCCTTTCCTGAGTAGAGGTAGAGGTCGGCGTCAGGTTAATCGGTTGCTGTTCTGCTGCACGAGCCGGGTCAAAACGCTCTTGCTGCTGCTTCTGAACCTGTTGGGACCACGCTCTCGAAGGCGGTCTGCTGATTTCATTCTGCACCGCCCCTGCATAGTCGGGGGTGTAGAGGTCAGGATTGAGACTTGGCAGATCCCCAGATGGGTTGCCCGAGGCTACTTTCGTATCCTGCTCGTCAGTTGGAGCCAGGGACACGGCATTTATGCCGATCGAATTGCGCTCGGCGCGATATTCCTCTCGCAACCTGACAACCTCTGCCCTCAATCGTTCCGCATAAGGGTTTAGAGCCTGCGCGGTAGGGATAGCCTCGGGATTCGACGTTTCAGGTAAAGCGGTTGTTTGAGTGGCATTTGACACGAAGCTGACCGGCTGCGGGTATTCTCCCGTAGCGATCGCCATAGCAGTTGCACTTGCTGGTATTGGCAGGGCACTGGTGTCAACTGCGCCTGTAAATGTTGGCTCGCCTTGAAGCTCCAGTTTCCCGGGGTTGCTAATGGTTTGAGAAACTTGAGTTAGCGGAATGCTGTTAATTTTGGGAACCATCGGTGCTGAAATATTGTTCAGACCTTCCAAGTTCGCCAACGGAGAGACAACCGGCACTGTTGGCGCGGGTGCTACAGCCGAAGCCGCCGATGAGACAGATGTAGAGTTGGAGGCAGAATCAGAGGCTGCCCCCTGCACCGCTGGATTATTTGACCCAACTTGGGGAATTTTCAGCCCTTGATTGACATTCAGCAAGTTGGGGTTGCCGAGCTTGTTGACGGAGATCAGCTCTTTTGCCGATACGCCGTGACTTTTGGCGATCGCATTTAGTGTATCTCCCGGACGCACGCTGTAGAGAGCGCTTGCTGGAGCGGTACTGCCCGCAGGGGGGACTACCACAGCCTGCGACAAACTCGGCGTTGCCAGAGACTGTTGAATTGACTCGAATGCTGACTCGGGCGATGCTTGACCGACCCCACCATTGGGAATTACAGGTGTGGCCCCGAGGTCTGGAATGGCTGTCTGAGTGCCCGCTCCGGGGGATGCCAGCGTCGGTACTGACTCCGGCAAAGATGCAGGTGTAGATGAATTTGCTCCCCCCTCAGACCCCAAGAGTGTCCGACCACCAGATGCTGTGGTGCGGTTTTCCTGTTTTTTCAAACTGTCGATCGCCCCGTCTTTCGGGCTGTCGATCGAACTTTGTTCCGGTGTCGAACCAGCCAGCCCAGGCGCTGCGGTTGATGCCTGCCCTAATGGGGCTGCACTGTCCAACGTCTCGGACTCACCAGTCAGATTTAATCTTTGTTCGGGATTGACCATGGCAGTATTGCCAGGGTTTTGTTGTAGCGCGGCTCCCGGAGCCGGCATTCTGAGTTCCTGACCAACTTGGAGTATGGTATCGGATTTGATGCCGTTGGCAGTTGCTAATGCCTTCGGTTCAACCTCATAGTCCCGAGACAGCTCCCAAAGGGTTTGTCCCTGCTGCACCTTAACCGCCACTGGAGCCGAAGGATATCCAGCCTGTTCGGCGCTGGAACCATCAATTTGTGGGGATGTAGCTGGCCCGTGGGCCGAGACTGGCTGTACTTCAGCGGTGAATTCTGCTGTCGGTGTGAGTTCAGACGCGCGAGCGCTGTCTCCATTTCTCGGCATCAGGATGCCAGAAGCACCTACCGATATTGCTAGCCCGATCGTGGCGAGAGAGCGAACTCTGCCAGTGCTGATGTTTGTCTGTTTGGACGGTTCCGTAGAACCGTCTCTGTCGATTTCACTAGCCTGAACAGGCTTAATTTTTTCGGGATATGTTCGTTTCAAAAAAACGACCTCCTACTGAGAAGCGCTAACTGTCCTTGGAAACACTCAAGGGATTGCATGACGCTAAGTTTAAATCAACCACCAAAAATATTCTGATTGTTGATAGTCATCATGCTTAGGCAAGATTACCTTGCTTTTTAAATTTAGACAAGCTCGAACCGTCATAAATTTTGAAATTGTCGGTAAAACCTGCTGCAATTACACCCCAAAAGCCTTACACCGCAATAGCTAGAACGAATACATAAAATATGCGTTCCCGCAGAGGCTAAGACTCTCACCTATTATCAGACTCTATGCTAATTTCCGGATTGCCTACAACCGTATATTTACTAGATATAGCGTTCAAACCCAAGCAGGTGATCCCGTATGGCCTTAAATCGCTGAAATTCTCTATTTTTGTTGCTGAATCATCTTGCGAGTAATTTGGTGTTGCTGATAACAATATGTTTTTGGACGAATAAAATATATTAATCTCCGCTATCTAAATTTTCACCTGTTAGATACAAATTTCTTATATTTAAATGAAGATTTGGCAACCGTCAACACCGATTAAATATCTATATGTATATGTTGTGTTGATCGTGATTTATCCCAGCTCGCCCAACTGTCGTTTAGCCTCAAATAAACCTACAGCCGCGCTGACGGAGAGATTCAGACTCCTGACTCCAGGCTGGCTCATCGGAATAAAAACTGTGGCGTCGCAGGCATCTAAGACGAATTGGGGAATCCCGGCAGTTTCCGAGCCAAACATCAGCCAGTCGTTGGGCTGAAATTGGAATTGAATATAACTGCATCGCCCACCAGTGCTGAATCCGATCGATCGCCCTCCACGCTGCTGGCGATAAGCCAAAAAAGCCGCTAAATCTTCGTGAGAGTGGAGATTGACATAGGGCCAGTAATCTAAGCCTGCCCGTTTCAGGTGGCGATCGGTAATTTCAAACCCCAGCGGGCCGACTAAATGCAGTTCCGTGCTTGTGGCAGCGCAAGTGCGGGCGATATTGCCAGTATTCGGGGGAATTTGCGGGTGAATCAAGACAAGTTGGGGCATGAAGCTAATTAAAAGCGAAAAATACAGCTATTGAGAAAGGTAGAAATCTACCCAAAGGTAGATACAAGTTATAGCTTTTAGTTATAACCCGTGTCGGACTCCATTGATTAAATATTCTGATTTGTTTTTCGGCGTGGGCGATGGCGTTCCGCCCCGCAAGCTACGACTTTTGGCGAGAAAATTCGGGCAGTTTGTATTTTTGGCTGAGTACGCACGCGCCAGGGGGCTAGTGATATCAAATCCCGTTTCAGCGGAATTAATATTACTCACAACAGCCAGGAGACGGCAGTGCCGTGTCCCTACAATTAATCTGGCGTAGGGAAACGGCACTGCCGTCTCCTCTAATCTGGCGTAGGGAAACGGCACTGCCGTGTCCCTACAATTAATCTGGCGTAGGGAAACGGCACTGCCGTCTCCTCTAATCTGGCGTAGGGAAACGGCACTGCCGTCTCCTCGTATATCATGCCTGAGTGTAACCAGAATTGATGTGAAAGCCCCATGACGATCGCGACTGCCACTTCACGCCACTAACTGAGCGCACAAATTGTCTTCGAGCTCCCATTCTTGGTGAGCCATCCCATCAATTCCTTGGAGAATAATACTGCGAGTATCCAAACCACTCTCATGCAGCTTCAACCACTGCTGAGCGGTGTTACCTTCCCGGAGAATCTTTTTGAGCGGCAACAGAAAGCAGCTAAAGCCGCGTTTTTTGGCGAAAGGCCAGACTTCTTGATAAATTTCCTCAATCCAATCTCGTGCCAAAATCTTTCTGCCATCTTGCCAGTGAGTGAGTTCGGCATCCAAACTTTGGCGAGATGCAGCAATTTCGTTGGCATCGGTGAGAGCAACTAAATCTTCGTTACGGGTAGCCGCTGGTAAGGTGCTGAGTTCTAAGGGATCTAAGCCAGGGTCTTCCATCATCTGCCAAATGCGAGCTTCTAGCAAGGCAGTGATGGCTAACAAAGCTAGAGGATTGACTTCCAGGTCACAAATTCTCAGTTCGAGGCGGTTGAGACAGTAGGGGCGTCGATCGCCATTTGGGCGCACCGCAGACCACAAATGGCGGACATTTTGCATACTGCCGAGTTCTAGCTGTTCTTCAGTCCACTGGATGTAATGCTTGTGACTTTCAAACAGGGGGACGATCGCCGGAGTTTTGGGAAACAAACCCCACCGGGTAGAATGATAGCCCGTGACTTCGCCGTCGAGAAAGGGAGAAGAGGCGCTCAAGGCAAGGTAAAGCGGTGCTTCGACGCGGGCGAGGCGAATTGCCCGCATCAGCATTTCTGGTTGGGAGATGCCGATGTTGATGTGAATGCTGGCGGTGACGACTTTCGTACCGTAGGTTTGCTCGATGTAGGTATGGTAGGGGTTGTTCGGATCGGATCGGTAAAATCGATCGCTCCCTCCGAGAGACAGGGTACTTCCCGGCAGCAAGGTATAGTCGCCCAATTGTTTGAGATACTCGCGCAGCCGGACTCGCGGCTTGACTAAGGCGCACAGCAGGCGATCGTAGCTGCACAGCGGGGCCGTCGTGTACTCCACATTGCGACTATCAGGCTCCCGCACAAATCCCTCTAAAGCGGCGACTATGCGATCGGACAAACCGACGACCTCACCTTCGGGAGTGCCGGTATACATTTCTACTTCAAAGCCTTTTGATAGCAGCACGTTTGTTCCTCAGCTAAGTTGAGTGCTACTTTTTAGTATCCCAAAAATTGAGCTGTTCGTACTATCTTCCGCAAGGCAGAGCTAACATTCTGCGCTCCTCGGCACTGAAAGCGGGTGTTTCGACGCCAGCAAGATAATCTTTAATGTAGACTGCGCCGAAAAGTATTGGGAGGTCGATCGGGCAAACCGATCAATGAATAAATTGCAAGTCAGTCGGAAATCTTTCTTCTTCTTCTGGTTCTGGATCGTAAATATAATCGCAGTCAAAGCGCAAAGCTTCACAGTGACGGCTGACAGAAAATCCGCAGTGAGTCACCATTTCTGTAGTAAAACTAGCCATGACTAACTCAATGAGTTTTCTGTAAGAGATCTTAGGTTGTTGAACGTAATAGGTGCGTCTAGCAAAAAAGATTCTCTCATCTTTCGGTACAATTATGCCATTAATTCTGTGTGCGTGCTGAATCGGCTTGATATAGGTTTCGATAAACTGCGACTGATTTTTTTGTAGTCTCGCTAACCTTTCATGTTGCAACCAGCTCATTTGAAATACAATTTTAATAAATTCAAAACCCAAAATGTAGTTAAAAACATTATTGCGTTCTTCTGTATTCAAGACAAAGCGCAGTGCAGATTCTAAATATTGGTCAGTTTGGCGGCGCGCTTGTTGAGCAGAGTGGATATAAAATTGTTTAATGTAGCTTCTTAAATCAGATTCATTTAATTCTTTTTTGACTCGGAATCTGATTAAATACTCTTTGACTCTGTTGAGAGTATCTACATCTTCAAACATTTTTGAGACTAAGCCGTCGGCCGTGTAGTCATCTAAAAATTCTGCTTGCAACTCGGGAGTAGATGCACACAACGTGTAGCAGAGGGACAATACGTAGCGCCGCTGGTTCCAAGGCAAGCTTTCTGCCCAATTCTTAACTTCTACAGGGAGTTTTTCCAGCACGGTATCTGTGTATGGGCGTTGAGAAAGGTCGGCAGATTTATCTTTTTGTTTCATCATTGCCTGAAACCTTATATTAGTGAATTGATCGGTAATACATCGCAGGTAAGTAGCAGGGTAAAGTAGAGGCAGGAAGTTGGAAGTTATCTTTATTTTTTTAATCTATCTTAAGATACATAATATAGCTAGTACAAGCGGTGATCTGTCTCACACTTTTGCGGACTTGTAATCACAACTGTTATCTTTCCCTATCACATTTTGGGGACGCGAGTGTCACGCGAGAAACTTATTCACGTCACTGTGGTAACGGCGGGCTTGGTTGATGATTAAGAAGGGTGATTCACAAGTTTTTGTTAGTAATAATTACTGAGGTTAATCATGAACTCAACTACAAGTATTTTTCATAAAAATCAGTGCCAATACTTAAGTTTTGGCGATCGTCTCGTCCAACCAGTGCGACAGTGGCTCGATCGCATTGCAGTGCGAGATCCGCAAGTAGCTCGGTGGTTGTGCCAACTTATACCCGCACGGTGTCCTTTTGAGAGAGATATCGAGCTATTGGGACACCATCTTTTCCACATACCGCCTATGTGCAAGCTGAATCCTGTGTATGACGAATTAGTGGGGTTGCGTTTTCGATCGCTCTCGTTTTTGGCTGACAGGTGCGGGGAAGATGTAACGCGGTACTGCTGATTGAGGGGTGTCATACCTCGATCGCCCGTTGATGTGAATTGTGTATGATGCGCGCAAACTGCTAGTTGTTCGATCGCTAATTTAAGCCATAATCATTGATAATATCAGTGGATGCCTCCAGATAAGAGCGGGCATCCATCGTTGCGGTTAAGTCAACAATAACATCAAACACTAGCCACAAAAACAATAACTATAAAAATAATTTAACAAGCTACTTTGGCTTATGAAAGTGAATATGTTTAATGCAACTGAACTGCTAATTAACGATTTTGTAAATCGACTGATTGAAGGCTACCGCCACACCTACGGCGGGTTCAAATCTGACTATGCCGAAATTATTGCTTGGGTAGCGACTATGGCTTTAGAAAATATTGCGAATAGCGATGCTCTTTACCACAATGTGGAACACACTATTTTAGTCACATTGGTGGGACAAGAAATTCTACGCGGTAAACACATCCGCGAGGGTGGTGTTTCCTGCGAACATTGGCTGCATTTCCACATTGCTTTGCTGTGCCACGATATCGGGTACGTCAAGGGCGTTTGTCGGCAAGATAGAACAGATTTGGGACTGTATGCGACAGGAATAGGCGACATGAAATTAACGCTACCTCGGGGGGCGACTGATGCTAGTTTGACACCTTACCATGTCGATCGGGGAAAAATGTTTGTTGAAGAGCGTTTTGGGGGTAACAAACTGATTAATGCTGAGCTGGTCAAGCAGAATATAGAGTTAACTCGTTTCCCGGTTCCTGCGGATGAAGATTATCAAGATACTGTGAATTATCCGGGTTTAGTTCGCGCTGCTGATTTAATCGGTCAGTTGAGCGATCCGCGATATTTGCAAAAGATTGCTGCGCTGTTTTACGAGTTTGAGGAGACTGGGCAGAATCGGGTTTTGGGCTATCAGAATCAGGGGGATTTGCGGGATGGTTATCCTAAGTTTTATTGGAATGTGGTTTATCGGTATGTCAAGGATGCGATCGGCTATTTGGAACTGACGCAGCAGGGGAAACAAGTTGTTGCTAATTTAAGCGCAAATGTGTTTCGGGTGGAGCATTCTGAGGTAGCATTGGAGCAGGTGGCTGTAGTTCGTTGATTCCTTGTCCGCCACGAGGAACGAAGCAATCCCATATCATGTCCGGTCAATTGACCACAATTCCTGTAGGGGCGGGTTCACCAACCATAATTGCCTATAATCTACAATATAATAAACCCGCCCCGGCCACGATATTATGGTGAATCTAATTCCTTGTCCGCCACGAGGAACGAAGCAATGCCAATAAAATGTGTAATTCCCGATCAAATTCAGCAATCCTGTTGATATTGCAGCGCTAAATCTTCGATGAGTTCAACCATTGCGCGAACCATAGGCATTTTAGTAAGAATTTCGATCCAATACCACTGTCCGTTGGGATTGAGTTCGATAAAATAGAGCGTATCATCATCGTCGCGAATGATATCGAACGCACCAAAATTCAAACCAAATTCGTCAAGCATTTGATGAAGTTTGTTGAGGTAATCCATTGGTAGCTTGTCGGGAACATGAACGAGTTTATCTGGTTCGGTGACGCGCCAATCTAAGCTTACATCTGAATCGTTGATATGTTTGGCATCAATGCGACAGACAAAATCATGCTTGCCGATTAATGTAACGCGATATTCTGCTTTCTTTTGAATGCGTTTTTGAATAAAAACAGGTGCTAATCGAATGCTCTCTCGAAATGCTTCAAGTGTTTCTACATCAATGGGGCGAGTATAGCAAGCGTACTGCTTTTCATCATGTACAAATCCAGAGTAGCGCATCGGTTTGATAATGCACTTACCCTGTGGTGTCACAAAGTTGCAAGCCGCTTCGTATGAATTGGTGACAAGTGTTGGAGGGATGGTAATTCCTAGCTTGTGAGCAATTGGAATCTGATTGATTCGATGAGATGGCAATCTAATTTTGTAGTAGTTATTGACCCATCTAGCTTTTGGATATAAGCCAGACAGAGAGTACATTAAAGATTCTGTTTCTTCTTGACAATACTTGATTGCCCAAGCATCATCAACTTCTGGGAATACTTGATAATCTTGTGGTTTGCGCCACCAAATCACGCCAATATCTTGAACTTCTTTCAAGGAGTCTTCAAAGGACAAAAAACTTTGACTGGGATTGCCAGAAGCTTGCCACGAGTAAGCATATTTGCTTTTTTGAATAAAACTTTCTGAATTCAATCTAATTGCTCGAATATTTGATTTTTGCAATTCGTTGATAACGACATCTGCATGAATGTCTGTCTCGGAAGTCACGATTAAAAGGTCAGTCATACTATTTTATATTTTATATTTTAGATTTGAAATTACGGATTATATATGGGTTTCGAGCTTGTATGCGGTTGCATTCTTTTGAGTAATTGGTATCACAACCAAACCAATTGAAATAATGTTGACAGTGAAAGACCTATCATGCAAAAATTAAGACAGGTCTTTCAAGAAAAGAAAGGACGATCGAATTATTTGTTAGTCATTAAAAATTCTAGTCGTCCTCTTGCGTGTCGTCATCACTATCGTCAAATAACTTAAAAGTGGAGCCACTAACAGTACACCAGGAGCCACTCATGGAGGAGATGTTGGAAGTCTGGGTGCTGGGATCGTAGCTAGCTTGCTCTTGGGAGATGCCGTATTTTGGCAAGATGCTCAGGTGCATCATCAAAGGATTTGCTTTTTTGTCGAGAGCGAGTTGGGTAGTCGTCATAAGTTAGTTTCTTTGAGCGATGATTTGATATTCACAATGCTACAGCTTGCCAATTAATTTGTATAGTCGAAAAAGGTCGGATAAAGTCGTATAATATAAAAAGTTTTGATAAAGCTTTAATCGTTTTTGTATTCAAGGCGAAAATAGTCGGATCTAGACGGTTTTAGTTCGATTGCTCGGATATTGTGAGGAGGCGCGGGTGAACGTTAAGGAAGCACTGGCTTTTGCAGATGAAGTTGTTTTTGCGAAAACTGGCAAGCATTTAGATGATATGCAAGTTGGCGTGATTGAGGGCGTTCTGAAGCGGCAAAAGTACGGCGATATTGCCCAAGAGTTGAACTGTACTGAGGGTTATGCTAAAGATGTTGGCTACCTACTTATGGGAGTTGTTTTCTGATGCTTTCGGAGAAGACGTTAATAAATTAAATTTGCGATCGGCACTGATTCGCAAGTCGAGGATTAGCAACGTTACAGGCGCTATCATTACTGGCCATCATGTCGCTCATAATCATGTAATCGGATCTTTGAATATCTGCACGTCACAGGAAGAGTCGCCTGAGTTTTTGCGGGGAAAGCAGCGGGCGAAAATGGAGGCTATCCAACGCTTGCAAGCAGTAGGTTTGAGCGATGAGCAGATCGCGCAATGCTTGGATCTGACGCTAGAAGAGATTCGACAAGTCGATTTGACAGAATAGAAGATAGAGCAAGCGCTAAGTGGGTTAAAATAATAGGCAAGTCATTTTAGAAGAAATTAACCATGAGATTCATTAACCCCAAAACCGATTTTGCTTTCAAAAAAATCTTCGGCTCCAATCAAAGCAAGCCAATCTTAATCAGCTTTCTCAATGCCATGATTTATGATGGCAATCCCACCATCGCCGACCTAGAAATCATCGACCCGTATTTAGCACCAAGAGTACAGTATCTCAAAGACTCTTACTTGGATGTCAAAGCCCGACTTGCAGAAGGCGCAACTGTAATTATTGAGATGCAAGTTTTAAATGTAGAATCTTTTGCGAAACGGGTGGTTTATAATACTGCAAAAGCTTACTCAACTCAACTGATTCGCGGTGAAAGTTACTTTAATTTAAAACCTGTAATTGCATTGACGATTACTGATTTTGAAATGTTTGACAACGATCGAGAAGTAATTTCTCATTTTGTGTTCAAGGAGAAAAAGCGTTTATTTGATTATATCGATCCAGAGATCGAAATGATTTTTATCGAATTGCCGAAATTCAACAAACAATTGGATGAGTTAGAAACTTTGACTGATAAATGGGTTTATTTTATGAAAAATGCTCCCAGTTTGGAAGTGGTACCGCAAACAATGGAAACAGTGTCGGAAATACAGCAAGCTTTTGAGATTGCTAATGAAACCAACTTGAATCCAGAGGAGTTAGCGGATTTAGAAGCACGCGAAAGGTATATTCTGGATCAGCAGGGAATCTCACGAAAGGGAATTGAAGAAGCAATGCAGCAAGGAATGCAGCAAGGAATGCAGCGAGGAATGCAGCAAGGAATGCGAGAAAAGGCTCTAGAAATTGCCAGACAACTTCTCAATGTACTTGACAATCAAACCATCAGTCAAACTACTGGTTTGAGCGTTGATGATATCCAAAGTTTGCGGGAGTAACGATCGCACAACACGATAAAATTCGTTTGTAGTGAGGACTGAAGTCCTCATGAAACTTTGAGAACTAAAGTCCTCACCACAAACCTATAGACGACTCCGCCATCTGTCTAAAGGAAGATTTTATTAAACGAGTAAATTCCGTATGATGCTGTAAAAGTCAGTCTAAGGGAAAGCTATCTCCGACTATAACTCCGAATAAGTGACCAATCTTACAATATCAAAAAATATATCTCATGACATCAGTCACTCCCGATCGAACTTCCTCTCAATACGAAGTTACCGAACCCGAAGCAAAGATTGAGTCTCTGGTAGCAGAAGTTAAGCCAGAAACCGAACTCGATTTAGAATTCCTCTACACCAGAGACATTGAATTTCGACAAGAAACAATTTATTTCATTGTAGTCGATCGCTTTTACGACGGCGACCACGCAAATAACGAAGGCCCAAACCCAGAACTTTACGATCCAGAAGGCAAAGATTGGGGCAAATATTGGGGCGGCGACTTGCAGGGAGTGATTGACAAACTCGATTATTTAAAAGACATGGGTGTTACCGCAGTTTGGCTGACTCCCCTGTTCGAGCAAGTAGAAGCTTTATTCGTCGAACAAGCTGCCATTCACGGCTATTGGACAAAAGATTTCAAGCGACTAAATCCCCGCTTTATTGCCAAAGGCGATAATCCTTCTGTCAACCAAACACAAGAAACCAAAGATACCGTATTTGACAAGTTAGTATACGAGTTGCACCAGCGAAAAATGAAACTCGTACTCGATATTGTCTGCAATCACAGCAACCCGGATTTTAGCGGAAAAAAAGGGGAACTCTACGACGATGGCGTCAAAATAGCTGACTTTAACGACGATGAAGATAACTGGTATCACCACTACGGCGAAGTCCAAAACTGGGAAGATGAATGGCAAGTCCAAAACTGCGAACTGTCTGGTTTAGCGACTTTCAACGAAAACAATATTGCCTACCGCAGTTACATTAAGTCAGCAATAAAACAGTGGCTGGATAGAGGTGTTGATGCTTTGCGGGTTGATACAGTCAAGCATATGCCGATCTGGTTTTGGCAAGAGTTTACTGCTGATATTTTAACACACAGACCTGATGTTTTCATTTTTGGCGAATGGATTTACAGTGACCCGAGAAATGACCTTTCTGTGGAATTTGTCAACGAGTCGGGGATGACTATTTTAGATTTTGGGCTGTGTGTGGCAATTCGAGAAGTATTGGGACAGGGTGCGGAAGCCGGATTTCAGTTAATTCAGGATGTACTGAATTTGGATCGCCGCTACTACGGGGCCACGGAGTTGATTACTTTTATTGACAATCACGATATGCCGAGGTTTCAGTCGTTGAATGACGATCGACAAATGCTCCGGTTGGCGATATGTTTAATCATGACAAGTCGTGGCATTCCGTGCCTTTATTATGGTACTGAACAGTATCTGCACGATGATACTGATGGGGGAAATGACCCTTATAACCGCCCGATGATGGAACAGTGGGATAGTGATTCGCAGATTTACCGAGATGTGCGGTTGTTGTCTGGACTGCGACGGCTGAATCCAGCTATTTCGATGGGGAGTCAGTGGCAAAAATATCTAACTGCTGATGTTTATTGTTACGTGCGTCGCTATCGCGATTCGGTGGTGTTTGTAGCGATGAATCGCGGCGATTCTGTGACAGTTGAAGCGGTTGATACTGAGTTGCCTGATGGAGAGCATACGGAGGTTTTATCGCGCCGCAAGTTTGAAGTCAAAGAGGGGATGCTGTACGATTTAGAGTTGGGATCGGGGGAAGTAATGATTTTTAGCCGCGTCGGAGAGCGAGTTAAGGCGAAAACGATCGTGCGGGCGCAGCTTAACAGCGTTAAAACCCAACCTGGGGAGAGAATTGCGGTGATTGGAGATTGTCCTGAGTTGGGGAATTGGGATATTAGCAAGGCTTACCCGCTGGAGTACATCAATACTAATACTTGGTTTGGGGAAATTCCTTTTGATGAAAGTGCGGGTAAGCTGATTGCTTACAAGTATGTGCTGCTGCGGGAAGGACAGTCGCCGCTGCGAGAAAATCTGGTTTGTCGCCGCTGGGTTTTGGCTTCGGAAGGGACTGTGAAATGGCGGGATAAGTGGGCGAGTGGACGGGAGTCTTGACTGTTGACTGTTGATTGTTTACTGTTGACTGTTTGGACATCTGAACAATCACGATGCGACCGGAAATGATCTGAGTAGGGTGCGCCGAAGAGCATCTGAGCGCCATAAGTAAGTAGTGCGTCAAATTAATTTTTGCGCCCTGGGCTGAATCAATAGAAATGACTCAACGCAACGACGATATCGCTTAGCCATCCGGGGGCGTCGATGGTGGCATTTAAGTGGTCTCTGAGGGCCCGCAGGACGTGGCGGGGGCATTTGCGTAGTTGGGCATCGCGGTCAATTCCATCTAGGTCTATTTTGCGACAATCATGCCAAATGGTATTTCAAAGTGTTCTCCTTATAATCCTGCTGGTGCTGGCACAAATTAATCTAACTTCAGAGATTCTATCCTTTGCTGTTGAAAGTGCTGGTGCGATCGGTCAGTCCATTTTGGATTTTAGATTTTAGATTTTGGATTTTAGATAAATCTGGCTGGTGTGGCTAATGTCTCAAATTTTTTTGAACTTCCCGAATCCTGTCTAGGCTTGTATCACAACCACCCTGACGGTAGGAGTCAACAACAGTGACAAGGTTGATCGATTCAAATGACTTAAGCTTTTATCCTGAAGTTAGAAGAGAGCATTTATGTTTAACCTCATGTATATTTCTCCAGAGCAAGACGAAAAAATTCGCTACACCATCCGCGAGTGCGGTCAAGCAGCTTACAAGCTCGCAGCCGAACCTTTTGAAGTTTCCGAGAAAGGGCCCGACGACTACGTGACGAGTATCGATCGCTACCTAGACCGACAACTATCGGCAGCATTTAGCGCTTTGTTTCCTGAAGATGGCAGGATCACGGAGGAAAACGTCGCCTCTAGAGCCGCTTACCAGGCCAATTACCAGCGCCTCTGGTGCATCGATCCCCTGGACGGGACGGAGGGATTTATTCAAGGAAAACCGCACTATGCTGTGATGGTGGGGCTGCTGGTTGAGGGGGAACCGGTGGCGGGTTGGATCTACGCCCCGGCTTTTGACCAAATGTATTTCGGCGGCAAAGATTGGGGATTGTTCCAAACTGCGGGAACCCAAGCGCCGCAGCCGATCGCCCTGTGCAAACCCCAGGCTCCGACACCGCTCAATTGTAAGATTATTCTCGGAGACAGAGACCAAAAAAACTACGCCCGGGCGATCGCTCAAAGCATCCCCGGAGTTGAATTTTACTCCCTCGGCAGCTTTGGCTTGAAAGTGATGGAAGTCATACAAGGTCGCGCCGGTTTGTATCTGTATTTCAACGGCAGAGTTAAACTGTGGGATACTGTTGGGCCTCTGGCTTTGGCAAAAGCAGCCGGATTAATTTGTTGCGATTTGCAAGGTCAACCGCTGAGGTGGACGGCTGATGCGATCGAGCCGGAGACTCTGGCCCACACGCAGTCGATCGCGATCGGCTGGCCGGAATATATAGAACCTCTGTTGGGCAAAGTTGAACAGGCAGTAAGACGCTGTTCATCAGTTGACAGTTGACAGCTACCTCTTCCATCGATAGAAGAGGATTGGAGCAATGAATCATTTTGTTTGATTTCCCCCTAAACGGGGAGGCTTCAGACCCAATTTTCAGGCGTGAAACCGTTTAGCATGAAACAATCTGCAAATTTTAGACGAACCGCGCCTCTGCGCCCTTATTATCAATTAAAGGAGCAACAGATTGTTTGTATTCTCAAACATCGATCGTTCCCTAGCTGTTGGCCGTCGCCTAACTATATTTCACACCTCCGCGAGTTTGCATGAAGACAGAAGCTTTCAGTGAGCTGTTCCCCCTATTTAAGGGTGCTAACCCAGAAACCTTGGGAGGGCTGCTATCAAATGCCGTCAAGCATGAGTATCCCCCAGGCCGAGCTGTCGTGATGGAGGATTCTTGGGGCAACGCGATTTACTTTGTGGTGTCCGGCTGGGTCAAAGTCCGCCGCCTGTCAAACGATCGAGCTGTATCGATGGCTATTTTAGGACGGGGTGCCTTTTTCGGCGAAATGGCGATTCTTGACGAATCTCCCCGATCGAATGACGTACTTGCTCTATCGCCCGTGCGGCTGCTCAGCGTCACGGCTCAGCGATTTATCCAAACCCTGTTTAAAGACCCGCAATTGCACCACCGGATGCTGCAACTGATGGTGCGGCGACTCCGCCAAACCAATCTCCGCTCTCAACTGCGAAACCGCCAGCCAGCGGTTAAACTAGCAAATACTTTAGTCGATCTGGCAGAAAACTACGGTCAGAAAACTGCTGAGGGCAAAGATATCTTCAATATCCCTTATGAAGACTTAGCTGATGTGACAGATATCACCCTAGATGAAACCAGCAAAATTATGGAAAAACTCGATAGTAAAGGCTGGATCGCGATCGATCCCGACGGCCAAACTATCCATTTGATCAACCTCAAGCACTTGATTAATTTAGCAAGTCAATGATTGATGTCACTTCTTTAAATACCTCCTCCGCGGCCGGCAACCTGAATGGGCAACTAACAGCACCGACAATTCAATATTCGGTAGCAATGCCCAATCCTGAATCCCACCTCTTTGAGGTTACTTTGCGCTTAGCCGGTTGGTCGGAGCCGGTTCTTGATTTAAAAATGCCTGTCTGGACTCCCGGTTCTTACTTGGTTCGAGAGTACGCCCGCCACTTGCAAGATTTTCGATCGCAAGGAGGCGATCGTCCTTTACCTTGGCGCAAGCAAAGCAAAAATCACTGGCAAATAGAAACCGATTCAGTGTCAGATATCACGGTTTTCTACCGCATATTTGCCAACGAACTGACAGTGCGAACCAATCATTTAGACCCGACTCACGGTTATTTCAATCCAGCGGCTTTGTGCTTTTTCTTGCCCGGTTTTGAGCGCAACTGCTACACCGTGACAATTGTGCCACCTGAGCCGGAATGGCGCACTGTGACTACTTTGCCGCCTGTTCCCGGGCAAAATTTTACTTTCGCTGCTGCGGATTTTGACACTCTTGTCGATAGTCCTTTTGAGATTGGCTATCACGAAGTGTACGATTTTGAAGTGATGGGAAAAGCCCATCAGCTAGTGGTTTGGGGAAAAGGCAATTTAGAACCCGAGCGGACGATTCGAGACATTCAAAAAGTTATCGAAGTTGAAGCCCAAATGTTCGGCGGTTTACCTTACGAACGTTATGTGTTTTTGCTGCATTTGTCCGGTTCTGGTTTTGGCGGTTTGGAACATAAGGAGAGCTGCACTCTCAACTATCCGCGTTTTAGTTTTCGGGCGTCTGATAAGTACGAACGCTTTATTCAATTGGTGGCTCACGAGTTTTTTCACCTCTGGAATGTCAAGCGTATCCGACCGAAAGCTCTGGAAATATTTGACTACGAAAAAGAGAACTACACTCCTTCTTTGTGGTTCTCTGAAGGCACAACCAGCTATTACGATTTAGTGATTCCTTATCGAGCTGGTCTCTACAGCGTCAAAAGTTATTTCCAAAATCTTGCTAAGGAAATCACTCGCTTGCAGACGATTCCGGGGCGAAGCGTGCAGCCTGTGAGCGAGTCGAGCTGGGATGCTTGGATTAAGCTTTATCGTAGGGACGCTAACAGCGATAATTCCCAGATTTCCTATTATTTGAAAGGAGAAGTTGTTTCGTTTTTGCTCGATTTGTTGATTCGAGCCAGACACCGCAACGATCGCTCGCTCGACGATGTGATGCGCTTGATGTGGCAGCAGTTTGGCAATAATTCTGCTGAAAACGACGATTTAGACCTAAACTCGGAAACAGAGGCCAAGCTTGCGAATCTAACATCAAACGGACAGTCAAATCCTGCTTCTGTGCCAACAGAAATCGGCTTTACTCCCGAACAGTTGCAAAGTGCGATCGAGTCCGTGGCAGATATGGATTTAAGCGACTTTTTCGCGCGTTATATAGACGGCACAGAAGAGCTGCCTTACAACAAATATCTCGAACCTTTCGGGCTGCAAATTTTGGTTGATGAAACTAGCCAAACGCCTCGCATCGGTTGGACGTTGGGAACGGAAAACGGGCGGGAAATGATTAAATTTGTCGAAGCCGGAGATCCGGCACAATTGGCCGGAATTGACGCTGGGGACGAGTTGCTGGCGATCGCCGGTTTTCGGGTAAATGCAGAACAAGCGAACGAGAGGCTGAAAGATTATCAGCCGGGAGACACAATAGAAGTAACAGTTTTTCACCAAGACGAACTGCGGACTTGTCCTGTTACTCTCGCCGCGCCGCGCCCGACGCGCTACTCGATCGTACCCGTAGAACAGCCCACTGCTCTTCAGAAACAAAACTTTACTGGATGGCTGGGAGTTCCTCTATCAAAGTTGTGACATAAATGAAGGGGAAAGGGAAACAAAAGACAAGAAGCAATCAGGCGAAATTCCCGATTACCAATTAGCAATTACCCATTACCAATTTTAATTATGCAAACCCCACCTCCTCCATCAATTACGCCCCGCCAGATGAACCTGCTGAGAATAGTTGCTTCTATGGCCTGGGCTGACGGCGAACTCGCGACAGAAGAAGTTAACTTAATGCTCGATCGCTTTTGCCGTTTATTTTCCCCAGATACCGACGCACAACAAATGCAACAGGAACTCCGGGATTACATCATGCAAAATATCCCCCTTGACGAGTTGATCGACCAACTAGAAACTCAAGATGAAAGGGAATTAGTCCTGCAACTAGGCTATGAAGTGATTTCATCTAGTTCTCGCACTCCCGACGAACCTAAAATTAACACTGAAGAAGCCGCAGCTTATCAAAAATTAGTGCAGTTGCTAAATCTTCCAGAAGATGCAGTCAAGCGTATTGAAGCAGAAGCATCGGTGACAGGTAATTCGGACGGAATTGTAGAGAAGATGGCTCAAAAATTAGAAAAGTTCATCAAAGGCTAGTTCGGGAGTGGCGCGCCTTGGCTGATCAACCCGGTTTCTTCCTAAATTTCTCGTTACTAACTCTCTTATTTTTCGTAGAAACCGGGAATAAGCCCCCCATGCCTATATTTCAATACGGTTCAGATAAGACAGATCCCCCCTAGCCCCCCTTAAAAAGGGGGGGACAAGAAGTTTCTGAAAGTCCCCTTCTTAAGGGGGATGCGAGGGGGATCTCCGGGGAATTAACAGTGTTAACCCAAGCGTATTGGCCTATATTCACTTGGGCGCGGATCGCGTACCCTACTAATATTTTTTATTATCCGTAATTTCTCTCTGTTGTTTAGATTCCCGATAGTGCACTGTAGAATTAGAAACCAATTTGTTGACGGGAATCAAAATCTATGCTCCCAGCTTTAAGGATTTCTGGCTATGACTTGCAAGAACTCATCCACCAAGGAACTAACACGGCTATCTATCGGGCAGTATCGTTAACAAACCGACAGCCTGCGATCCTGAAAGTTTTAAATACAGAATATCCTACCCTAGAACAGATAACTCGCTTAAAACACGAATATCAGATAACACTATATCTCGATTGCGAGTATGCAGTCAAAGTCGATCGCCTGGAAACTCACCCAAATTGCTTAGTATTAGTCTTAGAGGACTTTGGCGGCATCTCCCTCAAACAGTGGATAGCAACGGCAGAAGTAGCATTGTCTGTGGCGCGCTACCAATTGCCGATCGCCCAATTTTTAAACATTGCCGTCCAATTAGCAAAAGGTTTAGTATTCCTGCATCAAAATCAAATCATTCATAAAGATATAAAGCCAGCCAATATTATCATAAATCCCGACACAAATCAAGTAAAAATCGCTGACTTTAGCATCGCCTCGCGCTTATATAAAGAAACAGCCCACTTAAAAAATCCCGATCGCCTCGAAGGAACTCTCGCCTATATGTCGCCCGAACAAACCGGGCGCATGAATCGCGTCGTAGACTACCGCAGCGACTTCTACTCTCTCGGTGTCACCTTTTACGAACTGCTGACCGGAAAATTGCCTTTTCACAGCATCGATCCGCTGGAATTAGTACACTGTCACATTGCCAAAGAACCAGTACGAATTCAACAATTAAACCCGCAAATTCCCCAAGTTTTGGCAGAAATTGCCGAAAGATTGATGGCAAAAAATGCCGAAGGTCGGTATCAAAGCGCAGCGGGACTATTAGCAGATTTAGAGCGCTGCCAAAATCAACATTTGAGTGAAGGTACAATTTCTCACTTTATTCCCGGACAACTGGATGCGATGAGTCAGTTGTTAATCCCGCAAAAACTTTACGGGCGAGAAACACAAACAGAACAGTTATTGCAAGCCTTCGATCGAGTCAGTAAAGGTAGCGGTGAAATTGTCTTAGTGGGTGGCTATTCGGGCGTTGGAAAATCTGCATTGGTACACGAAATTCTCCGCAGTTTAACCAAGCAGCGCGGCTACTTAATCTCGGGGAAATTCGACCAATTTAAGCGCAATGTTCCCTATACTTGTTTCAATCAAGCTATGCGGAGCTTGGTGCAGCAGATTTTGACCGAAAGCGAATCTCAGATTGACTTGTGGCGAGATAAACTGCTTGGTGTTTTGGATGCTAATGCTCGAATTGCGATCGAAGCTATCCCCGAATTAGAGTTAATTTTAGGCCCGCAACCAGACGTACCTGAACTCGGTGCTATTGAATCGCAAAACCGCTTCGGACGAGTGATGCAGCAGTTTGTCCGAGCAATTGCTAGTGCGGAACATCCCTTAGTAATGTTTTTCGATGACTGTCAGTGGATGGATAGCGCAACAGTCAATATGTACCAACAAAATAGCCTCGAAAAACAACCTTACCTCCTGGTGATTGTTGCTTATCGGGATAATGAAGTCAGCCCGACACATCCGTTTATGCTAGCGAATGAGGCAATTCGGGCAGCGAGAGTTCCGATGACAGCTATTACTTTGGCACCGCTAGCAATTGGACACGCCACTCAACTAATTGCTGAAACTTTGAGCTGTTCTGCTGAAACAGCCACACCGTTGGCAAGTTTGCTCGTTGAAAAAACGAACGGCAATCCATTTTTTCTCAAGCAATTGGTGAAGTATTTGCATCAAAAAGGCTGGCTTGAATTTAACCAGGAAACGGCTCAGTGGCAGTGGGATATTGAACATATTGAACGGCAGGAAATTTCGGAAAATGTTGTCGATCTGATGGTTGAAAAAATTCAAACTTTGTCAACTACCACCCAAAAAGTTTTACAATTAGCTGCTTGTATAGACAATCAGTTTAGTTTAAATATGCTGTCGGTAGCAAGCGGACAATCCTGGACTGAAACAGCGCGGGATTTGTGGGAAGCGTTGCAGGTGGGGTTGATTTTATCTGTGGGCAATACCTATCAGATAGCGCAAGTATTTGAGCCGGAAGAGTTGGATAAATTGGGCCAAACGCCCCCAGAGGTATGCTACAAGTTTATGCACGATCGCATTCAGCAAGCTGCCTATGCAATGATTCCTGACAAACAGAAAGAACGGGTTCATTTGGCGATCGGACGTTTGTTATTACAGGGAAGCAGTGCAGCCGAACGACAGGAACGAATTTTTGATATTGTCAATCATTTGAATTTTGCTCGCGGGTTGATTTGCGAGTTGAGTCAATGCTATGAATTGGCCCAGTTAAACTTGCAGGCGGGCAAAATGGCCAAAGCTGCTTCCGCTTTTGAAACTGCGCTGACTTTTTTTCAGTCGGGCTGCAATATTTTGCCGGCACAAAGCTGGGAAGATAATTATGCGTTAACTTGGGCGCTGCATTTGGAGTTGAGCGAAGCTGAATATTTGAATGGCAAAAATGACACAGCTTTGGCAATTTTAGATTCGATTATCCCGCAAACTAGGACATTATTAGAACGGTGTCAGGTTAATGAGTTGAAGATGACTTGTTTGCGGATTAAAAATGATTTGACTGCTGCTTATCAGCTAGGTATCGAAAGTTTACAATCTTTGGGGATTGAGTTTGAACCTTACCCGGATGATGCGTATTTGCTGCGGGAGTTGGCGAAGACAAAAGAGATGATTGGCGATAGGTTGTTGGCCGATTTAGCAGATTTACCAGCACTCACCGATCCGCTGCAACTCGCCGCCCACCGAATCTTGAAAGAACTTAACCCGATCGCCTTTTTTACCAGTCCCAATGCTAGATTTCTCTGCGCGATGAAGTTGGTGCAGGCAACAATCGAATATGGCAATTGCCGAATTTCTGCCCTTGGCTATATTTTGTATTCCTTGACTTTGATTGTTAAATATCGCGAAATGGAGGCCGGTTGCGAAGCTGGAGAACTGTCTCTCAATCTTTATGAACGTTGGGATATATCTGAGTTAGGTGCTTCTATTTTGCATATTTGGGCAGATTCAATGCACCACAGTAAATATATTGATGACTGCAAAGTTGTGATGCTCAAAGCTTTTAATATCGGTTTAGAAACAGGTGCTTATCAGTGGTCAGGAGCTGCTGCGGCTGATTATCTGGTAATCACCTTTTTTGGCAATGAATCATTACAGAAAACCGCCGAAATTATTGATGAATTTATTCCCATCTTGGAAAAAATAGACCCTAATATGGTAGCCTATTTTTTCTTAAACAAGCAGGCAATTTATCAACTTACTTGCACTGCCGAGACTGCGAAAAATCCCCCAACTTTTATCGACGAAGCTGCGCTTTTAAAATTTGCTGAAGCCTCGGCTGATTTGATCACTTCTTTTGTGGTTTATCTATACAAACTAACTGTAGCGAATTGGTTGGGTGAGGTCGATCGAGCGTTAGAATATGCTAATATTGGTGTTAAGTTTTTGGCTAGTGTAGCGGGCGTGTGTGTGAGTCCGGTTTTTAGCTTCCACCGGGCGATCGCCCTTGCTGCTGCTTGTACAGATGCCAGTGAGGGCGATCGGCAACTCTACCAAGAACAGCTCAACATTTGCTTGGAAGAACTTCGAGAATATGCTGAAAACTGCCCTGCGAATTATCAGCACAAATATTTAGCAATCCGGGCGGAAGTGGCGCGGTTGTCGGGACAAAAGCATGAAGCATCAGAATGCTACGATAGTGCGATCGCCCTAGCAATAGAAAACCGCTTCCTTCAAGATGCTGCACTAATTAATGAATTAGCTGCGAGATTTTATCTATCGCAAAATCGGCTGATTTTTGTCAAAAGTTATCTCAACGATGCCAGAGTATGCTATCTTCAGTGGGGCGCAACAGCTAAAGTCTGTAAACTCGAAGAATACTATGGCAATTTATTTCCTGAAGCTGTAGAATCGCGGATTGCTGCAACTGTAACGGCGAGTACGTCTAGTCATGCTAATATTTTGGATTTAGCAACTGTAATCAAAGCTTCTCAGGTAATTTACAGTGAAATTGTCTTAGAAAAATTGTTAAAAAAACTACTGCATATTATTTTAGAAAATGCTGGGTCACAAAAAGGCTGCATTATTTTAGAACGAGACGGGCAAATGTTTGTGGAAGTGTCGGATACTAATCTACAGGATTCAGCAACATTTCAAGAGTCAATACTGCTTGAAAATAGTTCAGATATTCCTGTTTCTATAGTCAAGTATGTTGCGAGAACTCAGCAACCTTTGGTGTTGAGCGATGCAGCTAAAGAAAAAATTTATCAAGCGGATATTTACATTCAGAATTCCCAACCAAAATCTATTTTATGCGCGCCGATTTTGTATCAAACTAAGTTGATTGGCATCGTGTATTTAGAGAATAATCTGGCGGTAGGAGCTTTTACGCGCGATCGGCTAGAACTGTTGCAACTATTAACTGCACAAGCGGCGATCGCCCTGGAAAATGCCAGCCTGTACACCAGAGAACAACACAAATCCCGCCAGTTAGCTGAATCTCTCGAAAGCCTGCAACAGTTCCAAGTCGAACTCGCGCAAAAAGAACAGCAGTACCGCAGCATATTTGAGACGGTAGCAGACGGAATTTCCCTAATAGAATTGGATAGCGGTAAAGTCGTCGCAGCTAACCCCGTAATCTGTAAAATTTACGGTTATTCTCAGGAAGAGTTTTTGGATTTAAGTCCGCCTGATTATATTCTCCCAGACTATCTGCATTTATTCGCCGAATTCCAAAAAACTATTAGCAGTCGCCAAGAATTTACCTGTCAAGCTGTCATACGAAGAAAAGATGGTACGCTGTGCGATATTGAACTCAAATCTAACTTTTTTGAGTACGAGGGGAAACCCCATGCTTTGGTAATTAATCGCGATATTAGCGATCGCAAGCGCGCCGAAAAAGCTCTGCAAACATCGGAAACTGAATTGAGACAAAAAGCCGAAGACTTAGAAGCAATACTCGTTCAACTCCAACAAACTCAAGCACAATTAGTTCAAACCGAAAAAATTTCGCAACTCGGCCAACTGGTTGCTGGAGTCGCCCACGAAGTGAACAATCCCGTGAGCTTTATTTCTGGCAACTTGCATCATGCCACACAATATGCTGGGGATTTGATAAATTTAGTCAAGCTTTATCAACAGACATTTCCCGAACCAGGACAAGCAGTTTTAGATGAAATAGAAGCGATTGAATTAGAATATTTAGTAGAAGATTTGCCAAAGATGATTGACTCAATGAAATTGGGAACCGATCGCATCCGCGACATCATGCAATCTTTGCGAAACTACTCGCGTACCGACGGGCTTGACAAAAAATCAGCAAATATTCACGAAGGAATTGAAACCACATTAATGATTTTGTCGCACCGCCTCAAAGCCAATAGCGATCGACCGGCGATTAAAATTATCAAAAATTACGGCAATTTGCCTAACATAGAATGCTATCCGGGGCAACTGAATCAAGTGTTTATGAATTTGATCGCTAATGCGATTGATGCTCTGGAAGAATCTAATTTTGGTAAAACCTACAAACAGATTGAAAGCAACCCCAATGCGATTACAATTTCGACCTCGGTTGACAACAGCATCGGAAAAACAACAAATCGTACAGTCAAGATTCGGATAGCTGACAATGGAATAGGGATGCCAAAACACATCAAAGAAAAACTTTTTTCGCCATTTTTTACAACGAAAGCGGAAGGCAAAGGAACCGGATTGGGACTGCCAATTTGCCACGATATAGTCACAAAAAAACATCGGGGAAGTTTAGAATGTTTTTCATCGCCGGGAATGGGAACAGAATTTGCGATCGTCATTCCCGCACGTAGCATTCCCATCAAAACAAAGTAGGGACATGGCACCGTGCTCATTAGTGTCAAATTAAGGCTGAAACCGTTGATAAATCTCGCTTTTACCCAAGTCTCGATCCCCCTAAATCCCCCTTAAGAAGGGGGACTTTGACCCCCCCTTTCCCCCCCTTCTTAAGGGGGGCTAGGGGGGATATGGGCTTAATAGTCAAATAACATTCTCTGACTGGGTTTGACCTTAAGTTGACACTAATGAGCACGGTGCCATGTCCCTACCTGCGAATCACGATTTCAAGTGCGATTAATGCGGCAAGTTGCTCAGAGCGTGCCAAGTTCTTTTCCCAACAATTCCATCGGCTGGTAAACCCTTATTCGTTTGGAACTGGATCACCGCTACTTTTGTCATTGGCCCGAAGAATCCATCAACACCACCGAAATAGTATCCATTCAATTTCAAGACATTCTGAACAATTTTGACATCATTACCTGAACTACCAATCATCAGAATCGGCTTAATAGGTGCACCAGAATATAGCGCTTGCCAAGTTGTGGAACCCACAATCCCATCTTCAGGTAAAAAGACGCGGTGTTGATAGTCTTTGACGGCGCTTTCAACATAGACGCCAAAAATACCATCAATCGCACCAAAATAATATTGCCAATGAAATAGTAGCTGTTGCAGTTCTTTGACAGCTTGGCCTGTAGAACCGCGCCGCAAAGTGGGTTTAATCAGTCGAGATTCTTCAGCAAAGGCTAGATTTGACCCAGAAGTAGGATCGGCGACGAGAGCTAGAGTTTCATTGTTCGTGGTTCTTTCTTCGGTGTACATAATGTGATTCCTTTTAAGATTTAATCTTTTGTGTTTGATATTTCAGGTATAACTGTTAGGTTTTATGATTGCACAGTCACTTCTTTGAGTGTCACTCGTTTGAGTGTCACTCGTTGGAGTTTCACCCGTTTGAGTTAGTGATATCAATTCCGGTTTTATTGGAATTATTATTACTCAGAGTCAGGACACGGCAGTGCCGTGTCCCTACAATTAATCGGGGTAGGGAAACGGCACTGCCGTGTCCTCTCTGAGATTCGTTCGTAGTGAGGGCTTGAGCCCTCTTTTACAGGGCTTAAGCCCTCACTACAAACCTTGAATTATTTACGCCGACTTACTTATTGTTTACTCAAAAAAATCTCGCAAAGCTGGAATTAAATACTGTGTCAAAGTAAAGGCATCTACTCCTAATTCCGTCCGTTCTTTTGCAGCCATGATTCCGGCTTGAGCGTGCCACCAAACGGCGGTTGCTGCAACGGATTCTGCGGGTGAATTGCGGACGATCGCACTTGCGAGCAGTCCCCCCAACAAGCCTGTCAAAACGTCGCCGCTGCCGCCTCTGGCGAGGGCTGGGCTGCTTTCGGGATTGACGTAGGTGACGGTACGTGAAGCGCAGCTATCCTGCCCACTTATGCAAACTCTCGCTCCCTTGAGCAATACTACTGCGCCGCAAAGCTCAGCCGCTGCCTTAGTTACGGCAATTCGAGCGCCCATTTGGTCTGCTAATTCGGGAAACAAACGCTTGAATTCCCCCGGGTGAGGCGTGATAATCGTCAGTCCACCGCGTTCCGACAAAATCGGGACTGTGCCGAGTTGAGCGAGGATATTTAAACCGTCAGCATCTAAAACCAAAGGTCGATCGCACTCCAGTACAGATTCTACAGCGATTGCTGCTTCCAGTGTCAGACCAGGCCCAGTGGCGATCGCATCGTAGCTGCTCAAATCTATTCCCACCGGCAACTGGCTAATTGCACCGCTGTGGGTTTCGGGACATCCTATAACCAAAGCCTCGGGCAACTGACTGCTCAACATCGGTTTAATCGACTCAGGAACCGCAATTGACAGCATTCCAACGCCACTAGCCCTTGCTCCCAATGCGGCTAAAATTGCGGCTCCGCTGTAGCGGCGGGAACCTGCAATAATTAGTAAGTGACCGTTGGTGTATTTGTGCGAAATTGGCGATCGGGGTAAGGGTAAATCTTGAGTTGCCGATATTTTTGTAATCCGTTGTATTGCCGGCCATTCGCCCAATATAGCTGCAATATCTGCTGCGGGAATATCAAAATCAATTAATTCTGAAGTGCCGATATATTCTAACGCTCCATCTTGCAGAAATGCCATCTTCCACAAACCCAAACACAACGTATGTTTTGCTCGGATTGCCGTCCCCAAAACAGCTCCGGTATCTGTATGAATTCCCGACGGAATGTCAATGCTAAAAACTGGTATATTTAAATTATTTATTTCGTTAATAGCGGCGGCTGTGGGATTAGTAATTTCTCGTTCCAATCCAAAGCCAAATAAACCATCTACGAGCAAATCGCAGTTTTTCAGCGATTCAACTTTGTCAGAAAATGGAATGTTTAAAGAACGCGCATAATCAGCATGACTTTTTGTGAGTTCTTTAAGTTTAGAAAACGGGCAGTAAATAACTACTGGGAATCCTTGAAAATGCAATTCCCGGGCCGCAACCAAAGCATCGCCACCGTTGTGTCCCGGCCCGACCAATACGCCGATAACTGGCAATTGAGAACTAACAATCTTTTTCCCTTCAGACTCTTTTCCTAGATAACTAAATCCCTCTTTCTTCTTCCCCCCTTGGGGGGGGCAGGGGGGGGTTCCTCTTCTTTCCCCCCTTGGGGGGGGTTGGGGGGGGTTGACTTCTTCCTTCAAAAGCTCTTGAATGCGTGTGGAAATCAGTCCGGCGACTTTTTCCATTAAAGCTGCTACAGGCATTCCAGCGGCAAAGATTCTGGTTTCTATTTGCCGCATTTGTTCGGCGGTGACAACAAATTTTTGAATAGTCATATTATTAATGCTAAAATTTCAGCTAACAGCAACAGTACCAGCTTGTAGTATTCCTGTGGTATAATAAATTAGCTCGATCGAACGAAGTAACAGTAAAATAGCAATTTCTCTCAGAACCATGAACAAGATTGTTGTAGGCCTCTCCGGCGGGGTCGATAGTTCCGCAGCAGCCGCAATTTTACACCATCAAGGATATGAAGTGGTGGGTTTAACGCTGTGGTTGATGAAGGGCAAAGGTCAGTGCTGCTCTGAGGGAATGGTCGATGCCGCTAAAATTTGCGAAGATTTGGGCGTTCCCCACCACATTGTTGACAGCCGCGAGGTCTTTCAAGCAAGTATTGTCGATTATTTGGTGGATGGTTACAGCGCAGGAATTACGCCTCTGCCTTGTTCGCAGTGCAATAAAACTGTGAAGTTTGGGCCGATGCTCAAGTTTGCTCGCGAAGAATTGGGAATAGAAAAGATTGCGACAGGGCACTATGCTCGCATTACCTATGATACAGATACGGGTCGCTATCAGTTGCTACGGGCGATCGACCCTGCGAAAGATCAATCTTATTTCTTGTACGATTTAACACAAGATTTATTGGCTGGTACGGAGTTTCCGTTGGGGGAAATTACCAAGACTGAAACTCGCAGAATTGCGACGGAATTTGGCTTGACAACTGCCGATAAGCCGGAAAGTCAGGATTTGTGCTTGGTGGAAAGTAACGGTTCGATGCGGGCGTTTCTGGATAAGTACATCGCGCCGCAAAAGGGTGACATTGTTGACAAGTCAGGCCAAGTGCTCGGACAGCACGACGGCGTGCACCACTACACCATCGGCCAGCGGAAGGGACTAGGGATTGCTGCACCGGAACCGCTGTATGTGATTGAGCTTGATGCTCCTGGAAATCGGGTAATTGTGGGCGATCGACAGTTGGCGGTAGAATCTGAATGTACAGTCCAGAAAGTAAATTGGGTTTCTGTCGCTGCACCAACGGCTCCGATTCGGGCTTGCGTACAGATTCGTTATCGATCGCAACCCGTCCCCGCTACAATTATTCCTGTAGAATCCTCCCCAGCAGAGTCCAAGCCCAGCGGTACAAGAGTCAAGTTGATTTTTGACGAACCGCAGTTGAGCATTACCCCGGGACAAGCCGCCGTTTGGTATGACGGAGACGTGCTCCTCGGCGGCGGCATCATCGAAAAATAGTCCTTAGCGCCGGAATGACAAGCGAGGAGACGGCAGTGCCGTGTCCCTACAATTTATCGCGGTAGGGCACACGGCACTGCCGTCTCCTCCGTTTCCTCCGTTTATATCATTCCGATGCAAACGGAATTGATATCATTAGTTTTTAGTAAGGATAAAGCAGCTAAAAACTAATGACCAATGACTGATGACTAATCACTAACTTTCTTTTCCAAACGCAAGATATTTCCCCTAGCATTAGTGCGATAAACCCAAGTTTGGCGGCCGTCAGAAAGTACAACTCGCCAACCTTCGACAATCATTTGACCGCAAATTTCATCAGGCGAAGCGAGTCCCAAACAAGTATTCGGCCAACTTTTCCGGCTCGATTCAGTTACTTTCAACTTGTCAGCAGCAATGCCGGTGGAGCGCGACAAGTCTTGGCGAACTGCTGCTGCTACATTTGCAGGCAATTGGTTTGAGGGATTTTGGCGCGTACTTTCGGCTAAATGGCCCGCTTCGGAAGTCACACTATTCAGTGCCAATCCCGAATAGTTAATTTTTTTTGACACCGCCGCTGCGGGAAATTGCTGCACGGTTTGCTCCTCTTGGCTTTCCAACTGGGCGAGGGAATGTTTGAGAGCGCCCGCATTAGCCGCAGCGGTGTGTAGTAGCGCCGGATACATTTCCCAGGTCAAGATTCCTGTCAGCACCAAAGCCAAGATTAAAGGATTAGGCTGCTTTTTGCCTCCATTTTGACTATTTTGAAAGTTATTTTCGGAGATTCGTTTAATCATAAGCCCTCTGCCTTACTTTACACAATGCGCGATCGCTCCTAAGCGCTCAACTCCAGATACTGATTTAGACACTGTTGCTGGTGCTGTTGGTTCCTTTGTGCGGAACCGACTTGACGGATGGTGCAGCGCAAGTATTTCATACTCGCTGCCAACACTTGTGTTTCAGGAAATTTTCATCTACATTTATTACTTAATTTTTACTCTTAACCTGGGGGTATTGAGAAAAATTTAGCTTTAAGTAATTATTCTTAAAAGAATCTGAGTCTGGCGGAGAATCTCAGTATAAATGACTATTCATCGTTCCAAAACTGCTCAAAGTGTTTTAGACTGTGGGATACGAGCTGAGCCTTCCAGATCAAAGGGATGCCACACAATCTATTGCAACAGAACGGGAACGGATTAGAAATTAAGCCAGCTATCGGTGATTAATTGTAGCATTTTGGTTTTCAAGAGCGATCGACCCGAAAATTATTTAGTAGCAATCGCTACTTTTTTACTACAATATTGTTGGAATGTATCGATTATGAACAAAAAATCCCTAGGAATCGATTTAATGAATCGGCTGAACTATCCTCAAAAATTCACATTGATCGGTTTTCTATTTGCGATGCCGTTAACCTTGGTCATGTACCTGCTAATTTCCGAAATTAACAGTAGGGTTGATTTTACCCAAAAACAAATCTACGGCAATGAATACCTGCGCCCGCTGCGCCAGTTGAGGGAATACATACCGAAACTTCAACTGTTAGATTATCAGCCTTCTAACACAAATTTAGGCCAGCCCGAGACGAGGGCCGACTTAGAAGCTAAGATAGACGCCAAATTTCACAACCTGGCAAATACCGATAACAAACTAGGAGACATCTTAAATTCTACTGAAAATTTTAATAAAATTTATCGAAATTGGCAAAATTTCCAACGTCGCCGCCACGAGTGGAGTTTAGAAACTTATGATTTTTTATATGAAAATTTAGCCATAGATCTTAATAGATTAAATACTCACATTGGGGATACTTCCAATCTAATATTAGATCCAGACTTGGACACTTATTATCTGATGGATGCCACTTTAATTAAGCTGCCAGAAATCCAAAAAATCTTGTCGGATATTAGGTTCATTTCTGAAAAGATTAGCCTGGGTTACAATCCTACACAAGATGACAGAATACAACTTGTCGCTCTCTCAGTCAAATTGAGGGAACTTAATAATACTTTAGCAATCAATATGGATGTTTCATTTAAAAATAATCATTATGGCAATCTGGAATCAAAATTAAGCGACGATTTTAAAAGCTTTAACTTTCTGGCAGAGCAACTAGCTAAGACACTAGATAAACTCAACTACCCATCTGTGTCAATTGAACCTTATATCTATATTGATTCTAGCGAGCGAGTTCTAAGCTCAAGTTTTGAACTATGGGATAAAACTATCGATCAATTAGATTTTTTGCTACAAAAACGCATTCACGATCTTATGAGTCGAAAAATTTTAACTTTTGCTTTTGTGTTAATTATTTTAGCAATAGTTATTTATTTATTTGTATCTTTTTACAGATCAGTTATGCAAACTGTTTTTGTGCTTGATGAAGCGTCAAAAAAAATGGCGAGTGGCAATCTAAACCACAAAATTATCTTGAATAACAGAGATGAACTCGGGCAAGTTGTGGGTGCGTTTAACAATATTGCCGAGGCCTTGGTTGGTGCGAATCAAGAAATTACTGTTCTCAACGATCGCCTAAAAGCCGAAAATATGCGGATGAGTGCTGAACTAGATGTGACTCGCAAAATTCAGCATATGCTACTCCCGAAAGACCGAGAACTCAATGAAGTTGTGGGCTTAGATATTTCAGGATTTATGGAGTCTGCTGATGAAGTTGGCGGCGACTATTACGATGTACTCCAGCACGAAGGTAGGGTGAAAATTGGCATTGGTGATGTGACGGGACACGGATTGGAGAGTGGTGTTTTAATGATTATGGTTCAAACGGCAGTGCGAACTTTGCTCGCCTACAACGAACCCGATCCGGTCAGATTTTTAAGCGCTATTAACAGTGCGATTTATGATAACGTACAGCGGATGAAATGCGATAAAAACGCTAGCCTTGCTTTGCTAGACTATCACGAGGGGATGCTGAAGTTGAGCGGCCAGCACGAAGAAATGATTGTCGTGCGGTGTAATGGTTCTGTAGAGCGGTTTGATACGATCGATCTGGGTTTCCCGATCGGGCTGGATGCAAATATTGCTGAATTTGTTGCTGAAACAGTTGTGCAGTTGTATTCAGGAGATGTCGTAGTGTTGTACACTGACGGGATTACGGAAGCTGAAAATATGGAGAAAGTGCTTTACGGTTTAGAGCGATTAATTGAGGTGATACAGATTAATTGGCAGCAAACGGCGACTGATATCAGGCACGCTGTCATTGACGATGTGCGATCGCACATCGGCGAACAAAAAATCTTTGATGACATCACATTGCTGGTACTTAAACAAAAATAGGTAATGGGGAATGGGGAATAGGGAATAGGGAATAGGGAATAGAGAATAGGGAATAGGGAATAGGGAATAGGGAACAAATAACAAATAACAAATAACAATTAACAACAGTCAACCGTCAACAGTCAACCGTCAACCGTCAACAACTAATATGATTCAGACTTTCGGCGATTTCATCGAGCAGTCAGCTAGCCAAGAATATTTAATAATAGGATTTTCCCCCAGTTCGATTCCCATGAAACAGCGGTGGCGGAATAACGGTTTGTCGGCGGATTTTCTGGCTGACTACTTGACGAGTTTTTTTCCGGGAAACGAAGACGAACCCTCGACGATTGACAGACAAGCTGAAATTAAAAGCGCTGTTAGCTACATTGCTAACGAGTTATTAGAGAATGCGATGAAGTTTAATGATGAAACGTCGGATTACCCGATCGACATTAAACTGCAATTAGAGAGTGACGGAGTGATTTTCTCAGTGGCTAACAGCATCCCTCCCAAAGCTGTGGGCAAGTTTCAGGCTTACATTCAGCAGTTGCTAGCCTCAGAGCCAAGCGAGCTGTACATTCAGCAGTTGGAGAACAATGCTGCTGACGAAAGCTGTACTGGTTCAGGATTGGGATTGCTGACCATGCTCAGCGACTATACCGCTAAAATAGGGTGGAAGTTCCAGACTGTGCAAAAAGACCCAGAAGTAATTGCGTTGACAACTATGGTGCAATTGAGAGTATAAGCTGAGTGGGCGAGCGATCGTATCTAAGGGAGTTTTTTTGCTGCAATGGAAATTAAGACAGAAGATTACCGGATCTGCTACGATCCATCAACGACAACTGTGAGTTTTGTTGGCTCTCTAAGGCTGAGCGGGTCTGCGGAGTACGCGCCGATAGTGCAGTTGCTTGGCTCCATAGCCTCTGTGGAACCGGCGAAAATTACCCTCAATTTGCAGCAGTTAGAATTTTTGAACAGTTCTGGCATCAATATGCTGTCGAAGTTTATTATCGAGATACGCAAAAAAGCTCGAGTGCAGATGGCGGTACAAGGCTCTCAAGGCATAGCTTGGCAAGGTAAATCTTTGAAAAATTTCCAGCGCCTGATGCCGCGATTGCAGTTGGAATTAGTATAAACAACGATTACTTTTATGATGCAGGCTGTTGAGCAATTTTCTGTTAGTAGAGGCGCAAATTCTCGGGTCATGCTGGAAGAACAACTATCTAGAGAACAGCTACTTTTAGAGATAGAAAGATTGCGCCAGCAAGTGGAAGACTTGAAGGAGGAAAAAGCGGATCTGGAAATCTTGCTGGAAACTACTGCTGAACATTCCGATACGGTTGAAACTGAGTTGCGCTATCGCGCATTGGAGGCGGTGCGGGAAGGTGAAATTAAGCTGGCTCAATTTTTGGAAGCGATTCCGATAGGCGTGGCGGTGCTCGATTCTCAAGGCAGACCTTACTACGTCAATCACGCCGGACAGCAGTTATTCGGTCAAGGGGTTTTGCCGTTAAATAACGTTAATGATTTTTCAGAAACTTATCAAGTTTATATCGCGGGAACTGATACTATTTACCCTTCGGAGAAGTTGCCCATCGTCCGAGCTTTGAGGGGCGAAAGCGCGACGGCTGATGATATGGAAATTCATCAGCCAGACAAGAAAATTCCCCTTGAAACTTGGGGAACGCCAATTTTTGACGAGGGTGGCAAAGTTGCTTTTGCGATCGCAGTTTTTCAAGATGTCACGGAACGCAAACAAGCTGAAGCCGAGCGTCATAAATTTATCAAAAAACTGTTTGATCTCAATCAAAACTTAGAAAGATCCCTGGATGCCGAATCTGAATTAACTGATGCCTACGGGCGATTTGTACCGCATCAATTTCTAAATTTATTGGGATATGAAAGTATTATCGATGTCAATTTAGGCGACCAAGTACAGGAGGAAATGTCGGTGCTGTTTGCGGATATCCGCGACTTCACGACGCTTTCGGAAACTATGACGCCGCAAGAAAACTTTAATTTTATCAATGCTTATCTTTCGCGGATGGAGCCTGCTATTACTAGCAATAACGGCTTTATTGACAAATATATCGGTGATGCAATTATGGCTTTGTTTAGCGACTTTGCAGATGATGCAGTGAAAGCAGGTATTGCGATGCTAAATATCCTGACTGATTACAACCAACACCGTCAAAGTATCGGCTACATCCCGATTCAAATTGGCATTGGTATCAATTCTGGTTCTTTGATGCTGGGGACAGTTGGCGGCAAAAGTCGAATGGACAGCACTGTGATTAGCGATGCTGTTAATTTGGCATCTCGCATTGAAGGATTGACCAAAGATTACGGCGTACCTCTGTTAATTTCTCAGGAGACTTTGGAAAGGTTGCGAAATCCGGCTGATTATGCTATTCGGATTGTGGATAAAGTACAGGTCAAAGGAAAATCTAAATATGTCGTAGTCTATGAGGTATTTGATGCCGATCCTGCGGAAATTCTGTCGGCAAAGCTAGCAAATTTGCCCGTATATAATGAAGCTATGTTACTTTGCGATCGCAAAGAGTTCCGAGAAGCGGGAAAATTGTTTGAAGAGTGTTTGCGGACAAATCCGAGCGATTCGGTAGCTCGCATTTACCTGAAACGCTGTCGGGATTGGCGATCGCTCCTGAAGGGAATTTAATACTTTGGGAATTGGGAATTGGGAATTGGGAATTGGGAATTGGGAATTGGGAATTGGGAATGGTATTATAGTTAGGATTATTTCGCAAAATGATTATGGAAAACTACAACCGAAAGTTGCAAATATTTATAAAACCTTCATGGATTAAAGTTATAGCTATTTTTAGTCTTTGCTGCTGCTTGATTGTAAGCTGCGGACAGAGGCAATCAATTAATTCAGCCACTCCTAATGGTAATAACGATCGCATTACTATCGGCACAACCTTGAAATTGCGGACGATCGACCCCGCCGACGCTTACGAAACCATCTCAGGGCAACTGCTGCGAAATTTGGGGGATACTCTCTACACTTATAAGTCGGGAACTACTGAGTTAATCCCCCACTTAGCGACAGCCATGCCAAAAGTTAGCAAAGACGGATTGACTTATACAATTCCCCTCCGTCAAGGCGTTATTTTTCACGACGACACACCGTTTAATGCCGCAGCAATGGAATTTTCCTTGCAGCGGTTTATCAAAAATGGCGGCCGTCCAGCTTTCTTGTTGAGCGATGCCGTAGAATCTGTGAAAGCGACGGGCGAATATGAGTTAACTTTTCAACTAAAAAAGCCTTTTGCTGCTTTTCCTTCCCTGTTGACATTTGCTGGTATTTGTGCAGTTTCTCCGAAAGCTTACGAGATTGGAGACGGTAAATTTAAACCCGATACATTTGTGGGAACTGGACGGTATAAGTTGGCGAAGTATGGCACCGATTCTCTCAAGTTTGACGTGTTTGACAAGTATTGGGGGGAAAAGCCGGTTAATCAAGGTATTGACATTTTGCTGCTTTCTAGTTCGTCCAATTTGTTTAATACTTTTCGGACTGGTGCGATCGATGTTGCTTATTTATCTCTGGATGCAGACCAAGTTCGCAGCTTGGACGAAGGGGCAAAAAAGGGGAAATGGCAGGAATTCGCCGCCGAGAGCAGTACAGTCAGTTATATGACGCTAAATATCAAGTCTAAACCGCTGGATAAGTTGGAGGTGAGACAGGCGATCGCCGCAGCGATGGATCGGCCCCTGATCAACGATCGGGTACTGCGTGGACAAGCACAACCACTGTACAGTCTGATTCCCACAACCTTCGACGTTCACAAGCCAGTTTTCAAAGAAATGTACGGCGACGCCAACACAGCAAAAGCCAAGGAACTTTTAATTAAAGCCGGATACTCGGCCGCCAATCCTTTTATCCTGCAAATTTGGTATCCTTCGGCTTCAACAAAAAGAGCTTTAGTGGCGAGCACGATCGAAGCGCTAGCTAAACTCAAAATGGACGGGCTCATGCAGGTAGAAATTAACAGCGTTGAATCTCCGACTTTGTTTCAAAATATAGAGAAGGGGATTTATCCTGCGGTTTTAGTGGATTGGTACGCCGACTTTTTTGACGCTGACAATTACATTCAGCCGTTTTTGGATTGTGCGACAGGTTCGGCGGCTGGCGGCTGTGAAAAGGGTGCAAGTCAGGGACAGGGTTCGTTTTATTATAGCGATCGGGTAAATCAACTGATCGACAAGCAGCGAAAAGAAGCAAACCCTCAAACCCGCAAAGCTTTGTTTGCTGAAATTCAAGACATACTAGGTCGAGATGTACCTTTCATCCCTCTTTGGCAGGATAAGGACTATACCTTTGCTCAGAAAAATGTGACTGGTGTCCGCCTCGAACCGACGCAATCTTTTCCCTTCTGGTTCCTGAAAAAGCAATAATTGTTTACAATAAATTGTAGAAGTTCAAACGTCAATAATTATCCCACGTTTTGTGCACAACAGGGTGATGATTGTCACAGTTTATCGAAGAGACCGATCACCCAACTCTCTCGAAAAAGGTGGGATATTATTAGAGAGAGAGACATCGCTGAGGGTGAGTATATGAAATTTGCAATTTTAACAACAACAGGGCTGCTAATGGCGATCGGTTTTGCCTCGGGAGTAAAAGCCGAAAACGTATCACAAGTCAAGCAACTATTAGAAACTAAAAAATGTAGCCAATGTGACTTGACAGGAGCGCAACTTGCTGGTGTCAATCTCAATGGAGCAGACTTGAGGGGTGCGAATTTGACTGGTGCAAATTTGAACGGTGCTAACCTCAACGAAGCCAAACTAAACGAAGCAAATCTGAAGCAAGCTAAATTGCAAGGTGCGAGTTTAATTGCGGCTAAAATGCACGGGGCGAATTTGGAGAGTGCTGATTTGAGCCGCGCTAACCTGAGTCTGGCGGGTTTAGTGATTGCAAGTTTGAAAAATACCAATCTCACCAGCGCTAATTTAATCGGCGCTAATTTAGAAAGTGCTAATCTGGCGGGTGCGAACCTGAGAAATGCTCGCCAGTCTGTAGCGAATTTAGCGAATGTCAGCCTCCGGGGCGGCAGTTTGTCGGGAATAGACGTGATGGGAGTCAATTTGCGGGATGCTAATTTGACCGGTGCTAATTTGACCGGTGCTAATTTGAACGGTTCGGACTTGACTGGTGCTAATTTAAAGAATGCCAATATGGCAAATGTAGATTTGAAAAACGCTTCTTTGCCGTAGGATTGCCAATTGCTATATCAAATTCGGGTGATGAATCAGCTTAATATAATGTAGGGGCAATTCTGTAATTGCCCCTATAATTTTAAATACCTGTAATTTTAATGCTCTTTTAAGCTGCCAATCATACCAAATCCGGATTTATTTCTTAGTCCCTCTCAGCTAGGACGAAAGTTTGACTTTTGAGCGGTTTCAACCGCCGAATCTGATATTTTGATGACTAAAGTCCTCACTACAAACCTAATTATAATTATTTAACTTGATATTAATCTTGCTCGTGAGCATCTTGGGGGAAACGGATAATGTCATCATCGCCGAGGTATTCGCCATTTTGGATTTCAATCATCACTAGGGGAATAACTCCTGGGTTTTCGACGCGGTGAGCCGTATTCATGGGAACGTAGGTTGACTGTTTCTGCATGAGAATCGTCTCTTTGTCGTCGCAGATAACTTTAGCCGTACCGGAGACGACAACCCAATGTTCGCTGCGGTGATAGTGCATTTGGGTGCTGATGTGGTGCCCCGGTTTGACTTCAATGCGATTGATCTTGTAACGCTCGCCCCCGTCTATGACTGTAACTTGGCCCCAAAACCGGGTTTGGGTGCGATCGTCCATTTTTTCGATTGTGTCCACTGTTTCCACCATGCTATTTATCTCGCTAACGATGTCTGTAAAAATAACTGTAGTTAAAAGTATATCAGGGATTGGGTAAGTGCGATCGCCTCGATGCCCGAAACGCGAAATTTGTCAATGACAACTAATGGCTTTTTGCTGGCGGGAATGGCCCAAAATCTCTACAATGCTGGTTTGCGCCGGATTAATATTAGTTTGGATTCGCTGGAACCTGAGACTTTTGATAAGATAATTGGTAGTCGCGGACGATCGCGCTGGATGCAGGTTTGGCAGGGAATTCAAGCGGCTTATGCAGCAGGATTCGATCCGCTGAAACTAAATGTGGTGGTAATTCCCGGTGTTAACGATGGCGAAATATTGGAGTTGGCAGAATTAACTATTAACCGGAATTGGCACGTGCGGTTTATCGAGTTTATGCCGATCGGCAATGGCGATTTATTTGGCGATAAAGGTTGGGTAGCTTCGGCAGATTTGCGGCAACAAATTAGCGATAAATATGGTTTAGCGGAGTCGGGAGTGCGGGGAAATGGGCCGGCGGATGTGTTTCAAATTCCGGGGGCGAAGGGTACTTTGGGATTTATCAGTCAGATGTCGGAGTGTTTTTGCGATCGGTGCAATCGGATGCGTTTGTCGGCTGACGGGTGGCTGCGGCCTTGTCTGCTGAACGAAACCGGGCAAATTGACTTGAAAACTGCTTTGCGGAATGGGGTGTCTACGGTTGAATTGCGCGATCGAGTGCAGCAGATATTAGACATTAAACCGGAGATTAATTTCAAGCAGCGGGATTCGGGAACTACTCAAGGAAACTACAGCCGCACCATGTCTCAAATCGGCGGGTGAACTGCCCGAAATCGATAATTTATTTGGTACACTTAAGACATCATCCAATTTTATAAGTCAGATGAACACCATCTCGATCGCCATTTCAGACCTGCTGATGCTGAAGCTACAAAAAGTTGCTGCTGAGATGAATGTATCGATCGAGGAATTAGTCTTGATGAACATTGAAAGCTCGATCGCGCAACGAGAAAATCCCGCAGCAAATACCGATCCAGATATCTGCAATCAAAATGCTGAAATTGCGATCGACGTAATTGACAAATTTTATACTCTTGCTACGGAATGGCAGAGTGAAGTTGGGGGAATGTCTTCGACAGCTCAAATCTCTCAGCATCCTGCATATCAGGAAATTATTAATATGGGTTCTAAAGTCGTACCGCTGTTGCTATCGGAACTGAAAAAAAATCCCATTTACTGGTTAGCTGCATTGAATGCAATTACGGGTGAAAATCCCATTAAACCGGAACAAAGGGGAAGGGTAAAACAGATGGCATCAGCTTGGATAGAGTGGGGGAAAGATCGAGGCTACGCGATTGAATAGAATGTATAGAAGACCAGAACTTGAAATTAAATGGCCGAACTTGTCTCGCACTGATTATCGAGTTACCAGCCAAAAGTCACAGGAATATAATTGCTTTGCGTGGGCTGCTGGTGAAGAAGATCGCTGGTGGCAACCGATACCTGGAGAGCAATTCTATTGGCCAGAAGGCGTGCCACAAGAGGAGACTTTAGACGCATATATTCAGGCTTATCAAACACTGGGATATGAATTTTGTAATGGTGATATATTAGAAGCTGGATATCAGAAAATAGCAATATATGTTGACTCTAGCGGTATCCCAACTCATGCAGCCAGACAGTTACCTAATGCTAAATGGACAAGTAAACTTGGATGGTTAGAAGATGTTGAACATGAATTGGATGGATTGACAGGCGACAGGTACGGAGTTGTCGGTCAAATTCTTAAACGTGCGATAAAAACCGATAATTCTCTGAGTAATTCGGTCTGAGAGGTTTTCGTCCAACAGTAGTTTCACAGGGATGCCACAAATAACTTTTTTTCACGATCCGCTGCAAAAGCAAGACAGGCTTTGATGTCGGCTGAAGTTAGTTCGGAAAAATCTTCGAGAATTTCTGCTTCCGTCATGCCACCTGCGAGATATTCTAAGATGTCGTAGACGGTGATTCGCATTCCCCGGATACATGGTTTGCCACTGCGTTTTCCCGGTTCAATTGTGATGATGTCGTGGTAGTCCATAAAGCAATATTTGGTACTAATAATCGTAATTATAACTGCAAATAATCCTGGTTTGTTTAGGTCAGGATTTCAGGTTTGAGCAAGTAATGAGAAAAAAATAACCCTGACTTTGAAAGTAGCCAAGGCGGATCAGTTTTCTCATGGTCTGCGGCAAAAGCAATACAGGCTTTGATGTCTGCCGAATTTAGTAGGGTTTTCCACCACTAAGACTCCAAAATTGGCGGCAGTCCGATCGACACGGGGCGATCGACTCGACATCTCCGACACTTGGCACGGCTGCCACGGCTCCAAAATTGCACATATAGCGCGGTGTGGGTGAGTTTGAGGTAGATTGGATGGTGATGAGTGCCACGGCTGGCACAATTGCACCTAACCACGGTTGGAGCGGTGGGAGTGTTGCGGGTCTAGCGCGGTCGCTCGGAGCGATCGGACTGTTGCCAGTGTCGGAGCGGTGGCGGTCTAGCTTTTTTGCGTCACACTCGCACGTTACAACAGCATACTTTTTTTAAAACTAAAATCGACAGAAAACCCGCCAGAGTTAAGGTGTAGCGGGTTTAACAGGATTAAATGGTTTACGTCCAGATATTGAATTAAAATAGTTTTTAACAATTTAACTTTAACTTTGCAAAATGTATAATACCAATGTTGATGAACCAATTAAAGTAGAAGTAGCTACAGTGAGATTTTTTGATGGACTTGAAATAGATGGGTACAAGATGCCTGATGGTGAGTTTCGTATTGGAATAACTGGTGCAAGCTTAGTTTTAGGTTATGGCAAAAACTGGCTGCCTCGGCTCCTTCGTAAAAAAGATGGCGTTTCACTCAAAACTTTACTAGCACTGGGTTTTAGTAAAACAACTCAAAAAGTAGTAAGTGAATTAACCACAGTTTCTAAAAAAGTTGAAACTATAAGTTTAGTGGATTTTGACAGACTTATTGTTTATACCGTTTCTAGACATAAAAAAGCTGCATTAGCACTCCAACAGTCTTTAACCGTAGTTTCTTTACTTGATTTTTTCCTAGATACGTTTGTAAAATCGTCCTTAAGTATGGAACATAAACGCCATTTGTTTTACGAAAAATATGCGGCTACTATTAGTCCTGACGACTGGCAACAAATGAAGCAGCGGGATATTTTGAGGTTAGCTCTACATACCGACTTGTCGAATACTAAAATAAATAGCAATTTTATAGACGGGGTTTCTTCAGACTTGCTCCTACCCACAGATGATTCTATAGGTGTTTCAGAATTAGGACTAATAACCGAGAGTTTTATCAGACCAAAAAATCCGCCAAAATTCAAAGATGATTTTTGGAAAAATTGGCGTCACGAGAATTTCTGGGAAATATTTTGGAGTGTGTTGGCAATGTTTATTTCGTTCGGTTTCTCATTAGCTATAAATGATAGCTCATTAGTTACAGGAAAAGTGTCTATATGGGTAGTGTACCTATGGATGTTATATTCTGGTGTAGGAATGTTTTTTGGCGTAAAATTTGTTTCTGCAATTTGGAGATTTTTTTGTAATATAGCAAAATACTTTGCCTAATTTTCTGATGTAGCGGTAAGATTTACAAGGCTTAGGCGGGGAAATAGGGTTTAATGAACCCATTCCCCGGTCGGAGCGGTCACAGCGCGGGGCGGGGCGGTGAGAGCGCGGTGATTGCGGTACAGACACAAAAAACCCGCCACCATCGCACGGTAGCGGGTTCTATGCGGTTTTGAAAAGGTCTTAGTCTGGCGGGTTGTTCAATTGTTCTTTCAGATTGTTGAGATTTTTAAGGTGATGATATTCGAGGGTAACAATTGATTTTAATCATCTTCTTTTTTCAATAAATAACACTTTCTCCTTTGTAATGTTCTAGATATACCTGATTCTAGGTAGTTGAATGTATCTGTGAAGCTAACTACCTTCCAGCCTTCTGCTGATAAATTATCAAGTGTTGGTATAACACTATAAGTGTAGTTAGTGTAATATTTTTGACCACTGGTTACAATAACTGTACTTTCAGCATCTAAGGGAATATTTTCAATCCATTCTAGAAACTCTACTTCTGTATATTTTGCCACGATAAATTCTCCCTTTGCTATTATTTCAAGCTTATTGCTTTAAAGTTGACCATACCTGAGTCAATTTTAATTTAGCATTCTTAACTCCTAACTGGGGAAATTGCGGTATCTTGATGTAGCTATAAGGGTTACAAGCTCTAGGCGGGGAAATTTATGTTTCCCCACCTAGCTTTTTTTATAAATGTTTCAGCCTCTAAATTAGGATATGCTCTTATCCTGATTTAGTAAAATAACGTGCCTGATATTTGTTGGTCTTCTTAACTGGTTCCCATGCTCTAGCCTGGGAACCGAGATCCAGAGGCTCTGCCTCGCTAGCGGACAAAAACAGGAGGCAGTAGAAGCGGTTTCAACCGCCGACTCAACTCGGTGTCAACAAAATTAGCTGTTTTGATAAGATCGATCGCACTTCATCCAATCCCACCTCAACATCCGCCAAAATCTCTCGCACAGTTTTTGTATTGCAAGCTTGCAGAAACTCAAACTCGGCACTTGACAAATTGACCAATTGATAATTGCAATCAAAGATTTGTTGACTCGGCCAACCGTGCATACAAACACTCAACTCTGGAATTGCCGCCAAAAGTGCCTTATCATCCGACCAATCAATCTTATTAACAGGCTTTTTGCCCAAGAAAAACTCGTAATGAGTGATTTCCGTATCCAACAATTCAATTAATCGATAAAGCTCCCGTTCCGTCAAACCCTGAGCTTTTTCCATCAACTCCGGCGCTTTCCCCAAAAGTCTTTCTAACTGCCAATATCCCGGATTTGAGAAACCGATAAATTCCAATCCAGAAGCGTCTATTAACTCGAACAAAGTTTCGATATTGTAGTCAATTTCCTGCGGGTGAACGTACATATCGGCAAAACATTCGTCTCGCTGATTTTCTCCGGCCCAACGCTGTTTTTCGTACTTGACAAGGCGGTTGTTTTCTGGTAAGGAAGCAAAGATTTCACGGCCGACTTTCACACCATCGGGATAGTCGCCTTTTTGAGTTCCTTGCAGAAGCCCGATCGCCCTTTGCATCAATTGAATTTCCCAACGACCGAGTTCAGCATACACAAAAATGTGCATCAAGCCACCGCTAGCCAACTTCGCCGCTAGCGCTTGAATGCCGCGAATCGGATCGGGCAAATGGTGGAGTACGCCGACGCAGTTGATCAAATCAAACTCGCCATCTAACTCGGCTGCATCGTACAAGCTGAGGTGACGAAAATCTGCTTCTCGCGCGCCCGATCGGCGACAGCGTTCTTGTGCTACCTTCAAAGCACCGGAACTAAGGTCGATCGCCGTTACCGACGCTTCAGGATTCAGGTGAATCAGATAATCCGTACTCGAACCCGTGCCACAGCCAGCATCCAAAATCCGAACATCCAGTTTTTGCGGCTTTTGGCCCGTGCAAAAATTGTAAGCATCCGGCCAACTCCAGCGCCAGTTGTACCCCGGTGGTGGTTCATCCGACAAAGGATCGGGGGGAAAAGGGAAAGTATCGTAAAGTCGGCGAACGGCGGCGCTGATATCGGGTGTAGTATCCATAGGTAAGGTAATAATGCGTGAATTTCGTGAGATTGGTGGGTCAGTAGCTACGGGGTAACAAAGAAAAAACATAGTATCCGATAACCAGCCCCCGGATTCATCCGTGAGCCTGCCTTCTCCAATTCTTCAATCTAAAATCTAAAATCTAAAATCTAAAATCGATTGACAGCTACGTCGTAATAAAACGTATCATTTTTTCTCATATAAGCTCTTTTAAATCTATACAATAAATGTCGGCAGACTTTTTTACAAATGAGAACTGTCAATAACCCACCGCTGAGCTTTCTGGTCAAGCGGGGGCGTCCGAAAGCAGAAGGTAACGCGCAAAAACCAGGGTCAAAGAAAATTTGTGATTTTTTTGTGTACCTTAATTGAACGCACCTGATGCGATCGAGGAAAGGTATCTGTGCTGCCTCACCTTTCCTGCCACCGCTGTAGGGGCTGTGTCCCCTTGCTGACGTTTGGATCGGACATTTCCCGGCAGGACGCAAGATGAAACCAAAACATTTTAATCTAAGAAAGTAAGCCGCTCGAACCTCGTCATAGGTAAAGGCAAAAAGTAAACAAAGCAAAAATACCTAATTTCACCTGCATCAGAAGGCAGGGTTAGTCTGGGTAAATGCTGCAACGATATTAGATAGGGAGCGAAAGAGTCAAATGACTGTAAAAGCAAGTGGTGGAAGCTCAGTTGCACGTCCGCAACTATATCAAACTGTACCGGTCGCAACAATTTCGCAAGCAGAACAGCAAGACCGCTTCCTACAGCGGGGCGAACTCAGCGAACTGGCAACTTATTTTAGTTCCGGGGCTATGCGGATCGATATCTCTGCGACGCTGACCAAAAACTCGGAACTGATCGTATCTCGCGCAGCCAACCGGATTTTTACCGGCGGTTCCCCGCTGGCATTCTTGGAAAAACCAGCAGAACCTGTCATGGCTATGGCTGGTGCGACTCGTGGCGGTTCAGAAAATGTCGCTGAAGGTATGAAACTGGGAACTGTCACCTACGTTGAAGGCCGCGCAGGCGGCGGCAACGGCGGCGGCGGCGGCAACGGCGGCGGCATCGCTGGATTCTTGGGTTTGGCAAATTTGGGAAACCTGTTTTCGAGCAACGGCGGTAATGGCAATGCCCCAATCCCCGCAGGATTTCAGCCGATAAATGTCTCGCGCTACGGCCCGGGAAATATGACCAAATCCCTGCGCGACTTGAGCTGGTTTTTGCGCTACATCACATATGCGATCGTCGCTGGCGACCCGAATATCATTTCGGTGAACGTCCGCGGCTTGCGCGAAATTATCGAAAATGCTTGCTCGTCGGCGGCGACAATTGTGGCAATGCAGGAAATGAAAGCCGCATCTTTGGGGTATTTCAAAAACAATGCAGAGGCTGCTACGATTGTCGGACAGTATTTCGACGTAGCAATTACCGAATTCAAAGCTCCCACACCTTCAGCTAAGGTGCGTCAGCGAGAAACCAACGACCAGCAAGGGCTGCAACTGCCTCAAATCTACTTCAACGCAGCCGAGCGTCGGGCGAAATTCGTCATGAAAACCGGTCTGTCGTCGGCAGAAAAGATTGAAGTAATCAAAGCAGCTTACCGCCAAGTATTCGAGCGCGACATTAGCCGCGCCTACAGCCAAAGCATTTCTGACTTGGAATCCAAGGTCAAAAATGGCGAAATCTCGATGAAAGAGTTTATTCGCCGCCTTGGCAAATCTCCTCTGTACCGTAAGCAATTTTTTGAGCCGTTTGTCAACAGCCGCGCTGTAGAACTTGCCGCCCGTCACTTCCTTGGTCGCGGTTTGAGCTCGCGGGAGGAATTTAGCAAGTATTTTGCGATCGTCACGAAAGGCGGCTTGGCAGCCCTCGTAGACGCAATGGTTTATTCCCAGGAATATGCCGACTACTTCGGTGAAGAAACGGTGCCTTACCTGCGCGGTTTGGGCCAAGAAGCTCAGGAATGTCGCAACTGGGGCCCGCAGATCGATCTGTTCAATTTCAGCGCTCCGTTCCGCAAGGTTCCTCAGTTCATCACCTTGTTCGCAGGCTACACTCAACCTCTACCAGACCAGCACGTTTACGGTATTGGTAACGATCCGCTGGAAATTCAGTTCGGGGCGATTTTCCCGCAAGAAACTCGCAACCCCAGGAACCGTCCGGCTCCCTTCGGCAAAGACACTCGCCGTATCCTGATCCGTCAAGGTGCGGGGATTGATAATCAATTGAGCAATCCGGCAGCTCGTGGTAAGGCTCCTGGTTCTCTTGGCCCCAAGGTCTTTAAACTAGATCAGTTACCGGGTGGCTACATTGCTCCCAAAAAAGCTACAGGCCGCGGCGGTGCTGCTTCTGTAGGCACGAGCAGCTACAGTAGTGCTTCCAGTGTCAAATTTACCGAAAGTTCCACCCAAGCGGTGATTCGGGCTGCTTATCTGCAAGTGTTTGGTCGCGATGTGTTCGACGGCCAGCGCCAAAAGGTAGCGGAAATTAAGCTGGAAAACGGCGATATTCCGATGCGTGAGTTTATTCGGATGTTGGCAAAATCCGATGTGTTCCGCAATATGTACTGGAGCAAGCTTTACGTTTGTAAGGCGATCGAGTATATTCACCGCCGACTCCTGGGCCGCCCTACCTATGGCCGTCAGGAAATGAATGCTTACTTTGACATTTGTGCTAAGAAGGGTTTCTACGCGCTGGTCGATCAAATGATGGACAGTCTGGAGTACAACGAAGCTTTTGGGGAAGATACAGTCCCTTACGAGCGCTATGTGACTCCGGCTGGTTTGTCGATGCGGACGATGCGATCGAGCTCCTTTGGTGAGAAGAAGGCCAACGTTGAGCCGACTCCTGAAACGCCTCGGTTTATCGAATTGGGTACTGCGAGCGATGGCGGAGATATTCAGTTGCAAACTCGCCTTGCTCAAGGTGTGAGCAAGCGCCGCGAACAAACGAAGGTGTTCAAGCTGACGACTACTTCCGATAAGGTAGCTTTGAAAACTTTAATTCAAGCTGCTTACCGTCAAGTTTTTGAGCGTGACATCAATGCCTATGTGAAGAATGAATTCACGGCGCTGGAAAGCAAACTTGGCAACAATGAAATCAATCTCAAGGAGTTCATTGAAGCTTTAGGTTGTTCGCCGCTGTACGTGAAACAGTTCTATGCACCTTATCCAAACACTAAGGTGATTGAGTTGGGAACGAAGCACTTCTTGGGTCGTGCTCCTCTCAATCAAGCGGAGATTCGGACTTATAACCAAATCTTGGCAAGTAAAGGGATTAAGGGCTTTATCAACGCAATGTTGCTGACGGTTGAATATGCTGAGGCTTTTGGTGAGGATGTTGTTCCTTATCGTCGCTTCCCGACTCTACCGGCTGCTAATTTCCCGAATACTGAAAGGCTGTACAACCAGTTGACTAAGCAGAATTCTGATGTTGTGGTTCCGAGTTTTGAGCCTGCGACTGTTACTGACAGAAGCTAATCACAAACTGCTATAAAATTGAGTTTGTAGGTTGACAAAAATCCCTCGCTATGGTAATGCTATAGCGGGGGATTTTTGGTGATGTTACCGTCCTTATGAGTCGGCGATTGAAATCGCTTCTACAAAAACAAAGTCCGTCTACGCGGACTAAGAGATACATGGATATTGTTAAGTTAGACAGCAAGCGCAGTCGTTATATAGGAATGGATTGGCCAAGCAAGCAGCATCTATTTACGATCGCACCGAATGATTCTCTAATCTGTTGCGATTTAAGAGGTTGTATCTTTGATAAATTAGATTTATCGGGATGTGAGTTTTTCGGCTGTCGCTTGAATGGAACATCATTTCAAAGAGCGACTTTACCTGAAACAAAATTTATTGGCTGTTTTTCTGATGCAGCAGATCGCCCAACCGATTTTAGCAATGCGCTCAGCACAAATCTATCAGTAGAATCTTCTCACATAAACTTCCTATCAGAAGAACATCAGCCAAATTTTTCCAATAGTTTTTGGGGTGATGATTTAATCTTGGCAGACTCTTTGCGAGATGATATGAAATGGCCTTCGGAAGTGGCAAAGGCGGCTGCTGATACACTCTCTAAACGCAATGATATTAGATACAATGCTGCTGTAAAATTGGGAGAATTAAATAATCCTGTGGTTGCTCCTCTACTGGGTTGCTTGCTTGCTGACAAGGAATGGGATGTAAGGGCGATCGCTCTGGAAGTATTAGGGAAGCTACGACATCAGGAATTTTGGTATGGTGACGAAGTATTATTAGAGTGGATGTTTTTGTGTTTGGGAGACAAACATTCGATCGTGCGACAGACAGCCGTTGAACTTGTAGAAACGATTTCACCGCCGGAGCAAGTTTTGCTCACTTCCATTAATAGAATGGTTGTAGGTGCTTCTGATGAGGAGCGACTGGCTGGTTTGCTGGCGGCTATTGAACTTTGTCAACTCGATGATGATTATGTTGATTTATGCGATCGGAAAGTAATAGATTCTTTACTTGTAGATGGAGGTTCTGAAGTTCGCAGCGAATCCTCGCGCCTGCTGGAGATTATTGGCGATCGGGCGATTTAAAATTATTGAAATTGGCAAAATTCTAACATCCGTTTAATTTTTGGCAACTGTCTTTCAGATTTCCGAAAAGCCAGCCATATCCTACACGAAACTTTTATAATTTGTATTCTAGATAAATTCGGTCTAGGATGAAAACAACAGGCACAAAGACATTCACAAAAGGAATAGACTATGACTACCCAAAAAGTTCTAATTGTTTTAACCAGCCACGATACTCTTGGTGACACTGGTAAAGAAACTGGTTTTTATCTTCCAGAAGTAACGCATCCATTACACGCATTTACTCAGGCGGGATTAACGGTAGATTTTGTGAGCCCAAAAGGCGGCAAAGCGCCAATGGTTGGGATAGATTTAGAAGACCCGCTAAATAAGGCTTTTTTAGATGATTCGGCACAGGTGGCGCGAGTGGAAAATACTCTGAATCCTGCACAAATTGACCCCGCAGAATATGGCGCTATTTTCTACGCTGGGGGACACGGGACAATGTGGGATTTTGCTGATAATCAGGAACTTGCTGCGATTGCTGCTGCTATTTATGAAGCAGGCGGGATTGTGGGTGCTGTTTGTCACGGGCCGGCGGCTTTAGTTAATATTAAGTTGTCGGATGGTGAATATCTAGTTGCAAATAAGACTGTGGCTGCTTTTACTAATGAAGAGGAAGCGGCTGTGGGATTGACTGACATCATGCCGTTTTTGTTGGAGGCGAAGTTAATTGAGCGCGGGGCTAATTTTACTAAGGTTGCTAATTTTCAAGTTTGTGTTGTTGAGTGCGATCGCCTCGTGACAGGCCAAAATCCGGCTTCGGCGGCAGGTGTAGGTGAAAAAATGGTAGAATTGATGCAGAGTAAGTAAGTCTGTCTCATTAAACGTAAAATGCTTTTCTATTAGATACCCGACTTCTCAAAAAAGTCGGGTATCTGAGTGTATCTAACTTAAACTAACTCTTTTTGTATTCGGTTAACCGCACTCAAATAGTGACTTTTTTATGAGAACATTACTCCTAAATCTTCGTCATTTAAAATATTAGGGCATAATGTAATTTTGAACGGACAGGGTATGGAAGAAAAATTAGATTTACAGAAATTTTATAAGGCCTGCAATCCCAGCTACACCCTAGCAGTAGCAAATGCAGAAGACCGACAATACTATATCGATTTCTCCTCAGTGCGGGGCGGCACAATCGTCGAACAATTGGAGCGTACTATCAGCCGTCTTTCGCCAGATGTGCCTACTTGTCAATTATTCACCGGTCATATCGGCTCTGGCAAATCTACAGAATTGCTGCGGCTGCAATCACAATTGCAGGAGCAAGGATTTCATGTGGTTTATTTTGAGTCGAGTAAAGACTTAGACATGGCAGATGTTGATATCACTGACATTTTGTTGAGCGTGGCTCGTCAGGTGAGCGAAAGTATTGAGAAAATGAAAATTAGGCTGCAACCTACGGGTTTTAAAGCTTTGCTGAAAGGGGTTGCTGATGTTTTTCAAACTCAAATCGACTTGAGGGCTGAAGCTAATATCCCCGGTTTGGGGGAAATAAATGCTAGCACCGAGGGAGAGTTTTCTCTGTCTTTGGGAATTGGCAAAATTACTGCTAAAGCGAAGGATGCTCCGAATTTGCGATCGGAGTTGAGGCAATATTTGGAGCCGCGAACTAATCTAATTTTAGATGCGCTCAATAAGGAGTTGCTAGAACCGGCTAATCAAGAACTGAAACGCCAAGGTAAACAGGGACTTGTGGTAATTATCGACAATCTCGATCGCATACACCTGTGCGCGAAACCGACGGGGCGACTTCAGCCGGAATATTTGTTTGTCGATCGCGGCGAACAGTTGGCAAGACTGAATTGCCACGTCGTGTATACAATTCCTTTGGTGCTGATTTTCTCTAACGATTTGGGCCAGTTGACCAATCGCTTTGGGGTAGATCCGAAGGTTTTGCCGATGGTACCAGTGCAGTTGAGCGACGGTTCTGAGTGCTCTCTCGGTATCGAATTGCTGCGACAAATGGTTTTGGCGCGCGCTTTTCCGACTGTGGAACCGTCGCAGCGCTATGCTTTGGTTGGCAAAATTTTCGATTCTGCGGAAACTCTCGATCGCCTGTGTCGAGTCAGCGGCGGCCATGTTCGCAATTTGCTGCAACTGCTGTATAGTTGTCTGCAAAAACAAGACCCCCCTCTGTCGCGCGAAACTTTGGAAAATGTGATCGTCCAGCGCCGCCACCAGCTTAGTTTGGCTATAGAACCGGATGAGTGGAATTTGTTACGCGAAGTATTCGCTACCAAAACAGTTAGTGGCGAAACTAAATATCAAATCTTGCTCCGCAGTCTCTGGGTGTTTGAATACCGTTACGGCGAGGATTACTGGTTTGATGTCAATCCAATTTTGGCAGATGCAAAAGAATTTCTGACCGCAGTCAACAGTTAACAGTTAACAGTTAACAGTCAACAGTCAACCAACAAAAATGATTAAAGGCACTACTAAACTATTGGGAGTAATCGGTCATCCGATCGCACATTCTCTGTCACCGGCGATGCACAATGCTGCTATTTCCCATTTAGGCGTCGATTTTGTTTACCTAGCATTTCCAGTAAAACCAGAGGATTTAGAAGTTGCTCTTGCAGGCTTTGGGGCGATCGGCGTTCGGGGATTTAGCATCACGATTCCGCATAAACAAGCAATCTTACCGCTGCTGTCGGAAGTTTCTCCTATTGCTCGGGCGATCGGCGCAGTCAATACCGTATACCTGACTGACAAAGGTTGGTGTGGCACAAATACTGACGTTGAAGGCTTTCTCGCACCCCTCCGCAGGGCGGGCACGGGGGCACCGCCCCTACAAACGGGTGAGAATTCACTCAAAGTCCCCCTTCTTCCCCCCTTGGGGGGGGCTGGGGGGGGTGGGGATTTAGGGGGATCTCGGGGTTTGAAAACACGCCCTGCGGGGGACTCCGACTGGAGTCAGAAAGTAGCGGTAATTTTGGGGAATGGCGGGGCGGCGAGGGCTGTTGTGGCTGGATGCGATCAATTGGGATGTGCAGAGATTCACGTTGTCGGCCGCAACGAGCAAAACTTAAGGGAATTTCAGCAGAGTTGGGTTAATTCTGCGATGCCAGTGCCGAATTTGCAGGTGCATACTTGGGATAATTTGTCAATGTTAATCTCGCAGGCAGATTTGCTGGTGAATACCACGCCTGTCGGGATGTATCCGCACGGGGAAAAGTCGCCGGTTGATGCTGCTGCGATCGATCGCCTTTGTGCAGGTGCGATCGTCTACGATCTAATTTACAACCCGAGTCCTACCCAGTTTCTCAAAGATGCACAGCTTCGAGGGGCGCGAGCTATTGACGGACTCGAAATGCTAGTTCAACAAGGAGCAGCCGCCTTAAAAATTTGGCTCGACACAGAATCCGTCCCAGTCGATGTGATGCGCCAAGCCTTGCGCCAGCATTTAGGGCTATACTAATGCCATTTCTGGAAAAAGTAGCTCTAGTTTTCAGAATTAGTATAACTAGGAATTTGAGCCTGAATTCGCGCTAAGCTGAGAATTAAAATATACTTTGGCTGCCATTTATGAAATTTCGAGCTATCAGCCTTTTTTTTGCTACTTGCCTGATCGGAATTTTTAGTTTGGTATTCACTCCACCTGCTTGGGCTCTAACCCAGATTAAACTTTCCGACCTTTCTTATCGCGAATGTCCGGCAGAAATGGCAGAAGGAACAGTCACCAGCGGTAGTTCTATGGAAGCTAACTGCTTTTTGATTACTGGGAAAGCTGAAAATAGCAGCGGCAAACCAGTTGTCAATGCTGATATTTTTGGCCGCATTTATGATGCCGACGAAAATCCAGTAATGCAAAACCGGACTCGCTTGGGTTCTATAGATGAAGTGCCTCCCGGAATTAGCGATTTTCAACTCAGAATTTCGGTTGCCGCCAATCAAAGAACACCTTTGAAGCTGAAGCAATTTAAAGCTACAGGTTTTACTGGTTTGGTTCGTCGCTAATTTCAATTCAAATCAGCATCAATAGTTTGTAGTGATGACGAAGAGCGCTCAACAATAGTGGCGGAGGACTGATATCAATTCCGGCTGCGCCGGAATGACAAGCGAGGACACGGCAGTGCCGTTTCCCTACTGTGATTTATTGTAGGAAAATGGCACGTGTCGTTTCCCTACAATTATTAATCTGGGGATAGTGACATCTGTTGCGAGCGCTCATGATTATTTTGCGGTAGGGACACGGCACTGCCGTATCCGACCTTGCTAAAAAGCTGTTTGCAAGTTGCTCAAAAGACCGATCAAGAATTCCGAGCCGAACTGAAGTACAAAAAACGCAATCAGCGGCGAAAAGTCAATCCCTCCCAAGGGGGGAATAATCGAGCGGAATAAATTCAGGTAAGGGTCTGTTAGCTGACTCAAAATTGAAAAGGGAGGGTCGTACCAATTGATATTGGGGAACCAGCTTAACAGCACCCTAAAAATCATTAGGACTACATAGATTTGCAGAAACGTGGACAGCGTGGTTGCTAAAAGACCTATGGAATAACTCATATATTCTGGTTGAAGTTTGAGTAAAGTTTACAGATGCTTTAACTTTGAGTTTAGCATAGGTGGATAAGAGGTGAAGAGCGGGAGAGTCGCAGCATCCGACTGTTTACGGGAGGGATCTCCGGCCCACCCCACGAGAATTTCATCAAACTTGACTGCGCTCCGTCGAAGGGATCGAGAACTGTAAAATTTAGATGCGCCTGGGCTTAATCTAAAATCTTCAATCAATTTAGGAGTCAGGGGCGATCCTCTGCGAGGGCTTCGCCAACGACCCCTCGCTGTTATGAGCCGACGTGTTCCCGTTTACGTCGCCCAGTTGCAGCCGCACGTCATCTATTGCCTGATTGAGCTGGGCAATTTTATCTTCTAAACTCAGTCTAGCTACTTCCATCCCTTCGGCTTCGAGGTGGCTTACTTTTCTCTGACGGAGCTTTCTTGCCTTTGCTTCATCAGGATCGCTCAGCAAAGCTTCAGCAGCGCGCCGCGACAGCACCGCCCCCAAAACTGCGCCCACCAAGCCGCCAACTGCCGCTCCCGCAATAAATCCGCCTGTAAAACCCTCTCGATTGCTCATGACTTAACTCAACTGCGCGATATTTCCGTGATTATTTCATTTTAACGAGACGAGAGGGCAGATTTTGCAGCGGTATACCCGCTCCGATTCTAGATTCTAACTAAATCCGCCCCTTGTATCCTCAAAGAGTCAGTCGATCATACTGCCAATCAGTCGATCGTACAGCCACCACGCCAAACATCTTACCAAAATATTCCCCCAGTTCGGGAAAGCCGACCATACAGCATCAGATATCGACTTACCTAATTTTCTGTTTCTGACCATATTCCGTGTAGCCGTCAGCACGACGAACTACCCAAACTCGTTTAATCTGACGACGGTATTTAATTGCGATCGACTCAGAGGAAACACACCGCTCTCTAAGTTACCAATTCCGGATCAACTCTGAGAGTACCCATTGGGTACTCTTTTTTGTTTTTAGATTACAGCATAAGTGACCGAATCACTGAATACAACCGTTTATAAAAAAACTAAAAGCTTTTTATGGTATAGCTTTCAGGCTTGATTTCTTCCTTATTTTTGGCGGTGGGCTTAAGTGGCTAATTTAACTGTCTAACTGTCCTGGACGTTGGCTGTAAGTCAGGACAAAGTTGGTATATCAGGTGCAGTGTTAGATCGCAAAAAATTGCGCTCCCTAGTGCATCCCATTCTCAATTTGCAGATAGGTTCTTAATCATATTGCGGTGATTATTTATCACCCGATGCAGTCCACACAAATTCATCATTTTTTTGGGATAAATTAAGATGGCTATAATTTTAGGTACTCCGAAGGACGACTTACTAGAAGGCACCCTTAATAACGATACCATCCAAGGGTTGGCAGGCAATGACACTCTCTACGGTAAAGCCGGAGACGATGAGCTGGATGGTGGTTCTGGTGCAGATAAAATGTATGGTGGTAGCGGTAATGACAAGTACCTTGTCGATAATATTTCTGACGTAGTTACTGAGTATATTGCGGAAGGTATCGATCTGGTAGAGTCTACCGTCAACTACACTTTAGGAGCCAACATCGAAGACCTGCATTTGAAGGGAACTGCTGCTATTGACGGCACTGGCAACAACTCCCACAATGCTATTTTAGGTAACGATGCCAACAATTCCCTCTATGGTTTAGGCGATCGCGATTACTTATTTGGTGCAGGTGGTAACGACTTCCTAGATGGTGGTGATGGAGACGACCAAATCTATGGTGGTACGGGGGACGACATAATATATGGTCGTGCTGGTGCCGACGAAATGTATGGTGGTAGCGGTAATGACCTGTACCTGGTTGAGAATGCTGTTGATTTAGTTACCGAGAAAGCTGCCGAAGGTACTGATACCGTAGTCACTGCCAATATCAGCTATACTTTGGGACCAAACGTCGAAAACCTCACCTTAAGTGATGCTGCCAATATTGATGGCACTGGTAACGAGTTGAATAATTATATACTCGGTAACGCCGGCAAGAACTTCCTCAAAGGTGAGAGTGGAGACGATCTAATCAATGGTAGAGGCGGCAATGATAACGTTTTTGGCGATGATGGGAATGATACGCTTCTAGGTGATAGTGGAAATGACCTCCTTAATGGCGGGAAAGGTAACGATATCCTCTACGGCAACGATGATAATGACCGACTTTTCGGTGGTGGTGGCAACGATATCCTCAATGGCGGTAATGGTAACGATATCTTAACTGGTGGTGGCGATATCGATGCTGCTGGCAATAACATTCTCTACGGTGGTGCAGGCGCGGATGGATTCAGATTCTATTTTGCTCCAACAGGTATTGACACCATCAAAGACTTCCAAAAGAGTGAAGTTGACAAAATTGAAATTCATCGCAGTTTTGGTGCTACTTCCCTAAACCAATTCAGCTATAACGGCAATACTGGTGCTTTATCCTTCGGCGCTGTTCAGTTTGCAACTCTTGAAAATAAGCCTGCTGGTTTCTCGGTACAACAGGATATTATTCTATTACCGTGAGGATGAATTGATATCAATTCCGGTACAACCGGAACCGAGAGGCAACATACTGCTTTTCCAGTTAGGATTGAGAATTAAATAGGGTTTGCTGAATAATCGAGTGCATATTGCGTGGTGTGGGTTTTCGATCGCGCGATTGAGAAAAAAGTGCAAAATAAACAGGTAAAATAGATCAAAACCCGTGCATCACCACCTGCGATCGTGTACAAAAAAGCTGAGCTTGCTCTTCTCCCACCGTTAGACTTTGAACTAGCCAACGGGTCTAAATTGTCAGCCCTCAACCGTTGGGTAAAAATGGCCGAAATAATCCCGTGGTCTGAATTTGAATCAGAATATGCGGCCAACTTCCCCAGAGAAAAAGGAGCCCCTGCTAAATCCTTTAGGATGGCATTGGGAGCATTAATTATCAAAGAAAAACTAGGAATTAGCGACCGCGAAACAGTAGAACAGATCCGCGAAAACCCCTATCTGCAATACTTCATCGGTCAATCAAGCTACAGCAACGAACTACCATTTGACCCATCACTATTAGTACACTTTCGACAACGAATCAGTCCGAACCTAATTAATAAAGTGAACGAACGCATGGTTGAAAAAATGCGAGAAATCACGCCAATCAAACCTGAAAAAAAAAGGATTCGGACGCCAAAAATGAGTCACCCAATCGCGGCAAACTAATCATAGATGCAACCTGTGCCCCGGCAGATATTAGTTATCCGACCGACTTAGGACTATTAAACAGAGCCAGAGTTCATACCGAAAAAATCCTAGATATCCTGTATAAACAAGTTAAAGAAAAAATCCATAAAAAACCAAGAACCTACCGTAATCTAGCAAGAAAAGATTACTTATTAATAGCCAAGCAAAGACGACTCACCCGTAACAAAAGAAGACAGGCAATTAAAAAACAACTTCAGTACATCAAAAGAAACCTAGCTCATATTCAACAGCTAATCGATTTAAGTGCAACCCTAGAAGGTCTGAATAAAAAGCAATATAAAACCTTGCTAGTCCTCACAGAAGTCGCTCGCCAACAACAGTGGTTGTTTGACAACGATAAACAGAGTATTGAGGATAGAATAGTAAGTTTAAATCAACCCCATATCCGTCCCATAGTCAGAGGGAAAGCAGGGAAAAGCGTACAATTTGGAGCCAAACTATCGGCCAGTTGTTTTGAAGGATATGTATTTTTAGACCGGATGAGCTGGGATAGCTTTAACGAATCAGGAGACTTAAAAGCCCAAGTAGAAGCATATTATAGGTTCACAGGATATTATCCAGAGTCCGTTCATGCCGATCGCATTTATCGAACAAGAGAAAACCGAGCATGGTGTAAAGGAAAAGGAATTAGAATCAGTGGGCCGCCTCTAGGAAGACCACCAGCAAATGTGAGTAAAGCCAAAAAGAAGCAAGCTTTAGAAGATGAAAGAATTAGAAATGCAATCGAGGGAAAGTTTGGGCAAGGAAAACGAAGATTTGGTCTCAATCGAGTGATGGCAAAACTTGATAATACATCTGGTACAGTTATTGCAATTACTTTTTTGGTAATGAACCTTGCTACCTGGTGGCGCCGGGTTTTTTGTGTGTTTTTATCTCTATTTAGAAACAGAACACCTATTTTTGGGTGGAAGATAATCTATAATTATATCTGGGTGGAATCAATACCGAAACAACTTATCTTTAATCGAGCTTGAATATATCGATCGCTCCTGTTATTGGTTTGCGATCGATTATTCAGCAAACCCTAAATAAGATTGACCTGTGTAGGTTGGGTTTCGTTCCTCAACCCAACCTACACAGGTCATTTAATCCGTGATGCTTAGCAATTCCGGAGCAACTCATAGAGTACCCAATGGGTACTCTTTTTTGTTTTTAGATTACAGCATAAGTGACCGAATCACTGAATACAACCGTTTATAAAAAAACTAAAAGCTTTTTCTGGTAGAGCTTTCAGGCTTGATTCTTTGCTACTTTTTGCCGATGGGATTAAGTGGCTAACTTAACTGTCTAACTGTCCTGGACGTTTGCTATCAGTCAGGACAAAGTTGATATATCAGGTGCAGCGTGAGATTTAAACCAATTAGGAAATTAATCCCATGCTGCTTAAATATCTGGGTTCTTAACTTTGAGAACTAGATAAAACAAGGAAACAAACTTCAAAATTAAGGAGAAACTTCGATGACTGATATTAGAGGTTCAATCTATAACGACACTTTGGATGGTGATGGCGGAAATGATACTATCTCTGGCGAAGGGGGCAACGACCTGATATTTGGCTGGGGGGGCAACGATAAGGGTTATGGGGGTTCTGGGAACGATACCTTGTACGGATACTCTGGCAATGACACCCTTTTAGGTAATGAGAATGATGACCAAATCTATGGCCAAGATGGCATGGATAGCCTATTGGGGGGTGAAGGCAATGATTACCTCAATGGTGGTGACATTTGGTGGCGCCCTGGCAACGATGGTGCCGATATACTCAATGGTGAGGGGGGCAACGATACCTTAGATGGCTGGTATGGCAACGACACCCTTTACGGTGGATATGGCAATGACGAATTGGCTGGCTCCTTTGGCAATGACTACCTCGACGGTGGTTATGGAAACGATCGGCTTGGTGGTGAGCCTGGGAACGACACGCTGATAGGGGGTCCTGGAGCAGATGTGTTCATTTCTTACTCGCCCTATGACGGCGTTGATGTAATCACAGACTTTGACCTCTGGGGGGTTGATAAAATCAGCATCTCCAAGAGTGGATATGGTGGAATATCCTCAACTGAGGGATTTAATTACAACCAGAGCACTGGCGCGTTGAACTTCTTTACTATTCCGGTTGCAAAGTTGCAGATTGGTAGTGGATTTCTTCCGAGTCGAGATATCACTTTGGTTGTTTAGGACTCCTTGTTCTTGCTAGGAGTTGTCGATCGACTTAATTTTTCGCAGGCTTTGCCTATGAAAAATCAAGCCATGTTCAGGCTAATTTCCGACTAATTTTCGATCGCCCCCAAGACCTCCAACGTTGCTTTCTGAGCTGCCGTAATCCCCGTGACTCCGGTAATATTCATGGCTTCATAGGGGCGATCGGCTCTGAGAGTTTTCAAACATTTACCTGTGTTGATATCCCAAAGCTTAATCGTTTCGTCGGCGCTGCTACTGGCCAGAATGAAGTCGCGATTTTCTGAGAAATCCCCACCCACGGGACGCCAAGAAATCGACCAAACTTGACTTGTATGTCCCTCCAGAATCTTCAAGCATTCTCCCGTGGCAGAATCCCAAAGACGAATTGTTCGATCGTGCCAACAACTGGCAAGTATTTGACCATCTGGACTCCACGCCACGGTTCTTACCATATCGCTATGTCCCTGCAAACTTTTCAAACATTTCCCAGTGCTGACATCCCAAAGTCGAATGTCATAAGAGCCACTGACAAGGTTTTGACTATCTCCACTCCAGGCTACAGCTTCAACCCAGTAGTCATGTCCCTGCAAAACTTTTAAGCATTCACCAGTACAGGGATTCCACAGCCGAACAGTGCAGTCATCCGATCCGCTGGCGAGAGTAGTGCCATCCGGACTCCAAGCTAAACTCCAAATCCAATTGTGATGTCCCTGCAAAATTTTCAAACATTTTCCCCGCTCGATATCCCAGATCCGAATGGTCATGTCGCCAGACCCACTGGCCAGAAATTGGCTGTCGGGACTCCACGCAACAGCCCAAACCCAGGATGTATGTCCTTGCAGAGTGTTTAAACATTCGCCAGTGCTGGGATTCCAGAGCCGAACAGTGCAGTCATCCGATCCGCTGGCGAGAGTAGTGCCATCGGGACTCCAGGCTAAACCCCAAATCCAATTGCTGTGACCCTGTAATGTTTTCAAACACTGACCAGTGTCAGGATTCCACAACCGAACCAGACGATCGCTGCTGCTGCTGGCAAGAGTGATGCCACCGGGACTCCAGACCGTGGCAAACATAGAATTACTAGATCCCTGAAGGGTTTTTAGATTTCGGCAGTCACTCGATTGACTGCCGTACGTCTCCCACAAACGCACGGTTTGGTCGTGGGAACTACTTGCAAGCATTTGACCATCTGCACTCCAAGCCAAAGCCCAGATCACGTTGCTATGCCCCTGTAAGGTTTTGAGGCAGCGATCACTCACTGTATCCCAGATCGTGATGTTCTGGTCTACACCGCCACTGGCAAGCAGTTTGCTATCGGAACTCCAGACGACTGAAAATATACCTGAATGATTTCTTTGCAAAGTTTTGAGACATTCACCGCTATCAGCATTCCAGATCTTCACGGTTTGATCTTCACTGCTAATTTCTGCTTTTGTATCCTGTTGTCCTGAAAGGAATGAGACTAATTCTGCTAAGAAAATTTCCGGCGGCGGGGCATTGCGGAGACTTCGCCAAATGACCAAAAAAATGGGATACAAGCCCCGTCCTTTTAGGACGGCTTTTCTTGATTTCTCATATATTCCTTGATATGATTAAGTAGCAGACCAATTTTAGCACAAGCAATGAAAGCACGATATCGCTACAGATTTTACCCGACCAGCCAACAGCAACAGAGCCTAGCTCAGTTGTTTGGTTGCGTGCGCGTAGTCTGGAACGATGCGGTCGCACTCTGTAAACAGTCAGATCAAAAGCCAAGTTCGGCAGATTTGCAAAAAATCGTCATTACTCAGGCTAAGAATACTGAAGAAAGGGCTTGGCTTGGAGAAGTATCATGTGTCCCGTTACAACAGTCCGTTGCCGACTTAGATATTGCTTTCAAAAACTTTTTTAACTCCTGCAAGGAAAAGCGAAAAGGACGTAAAGTCGGATATCCTAAGTTCAAAAAAAGAACTAGCAGTCAATCGGCACGTTTTAGAATTGGAGGATTCTCGTTTAAAGATCGTGGTATCTACTTAGCTAAAATTGGAATTTTCAAACCAATTTCGCCTGTGGGAGCTACCATCTGAACCCAGCTCGGTTACAGTAATCAAGGATTGTGCAAATCGTTATTTCCTGAGTTTTGTAGTAGAAATTCAACCCATTCCATCTGAGGCTAAAAACCCCAGCATTGGAATCGATCTAGGAATCAAAACCTTTGCGGTGATGAGCAATAGCGAGAAAGCCGAAAGCCCTAGTTATAAAAAGTTAGATCGGAAAGTTCGCAAACTGCAACGCAAATTATCTCGTCAACCTCGTGATTCCAAAAGAAGAAATATAACTCGCATTAGAATTGCCAAGCTGCACAATCAAATTGCGGATACTCGCAAAGACTTTCTACACCAATTATCAACCAAAATAGTCAACGAAAACCAAGTGATTGTTTTGGAAGATTTGAACGTATCGGGTCTGATGAAGAATCGGAAACTTTCAAGAGCAATTAGTCAGCAAGGATGGTACGAATTCCGAACGCTTTGCGAGGCTAAATCTGAAAAGTTTGGCAGGGAATTCAAGGTAATTAGTCGATGGGAACCGACTAGCTAAGTCTGTTCGGACTGTGGGTTTAAGTGGGGGAAAATCGATTTGTCTATTCGCTCAGTGCTTTGTTTGAATTGCGGTACTGAGCAAGATAGAGACGCAAATGCTGCTAGAAACATAGAGAAAGTCGGGATGGGGAATCGCCACGACACTAAACGGGCGCAGAGGGATTGTCAGACTATTTCGGTAGCAGAACCCGGTGAAGCGTCAAGAATCACTGCGGCTTTAGCCCGGTGAGTATTTCAAGTAGGTAAATTGGTTTTGTAGCTGTTGGGCCAGTTTGACAGATAAAGCCGTTTTGCCAATGCCGCCAATCCCAAAAATACCTACCAACCGACAATTATCTTGTAGAATCCATTGCGTGAGGGTGGTAAGTTCTGCGGTACGCCCGTAAAAGCGGGAAACATCTATGGCTTCTCCCCAATTTTGGGCGATCGACTTTACGGGTTCTCGTTGTGGGGCTTCGGGTTCTGGCTGAATATAGTCTTGTTCGGTTAGCGTTAGGTTAAAGGCGCTAAATAGATCCTCTAGGGTTTGGCGATCGACTGCTGCTTTGCAACTTCGCAACCGTCCAATCGATCGAGCACTTAGCCCTGTCAAATTGCTTAATCCCTCTAAGGGACTTACAAATAAAAAATCATTCCAATTTTGATTCTGGGTTGTAGAAAATATCGACAAACCATTTACCAAGATTCAGTTTTTCATTTTGTACTTCTAAGCAAGTTAATCTTTGAATTTGATTTTCTACCTCAG
>JANPMV010000044.1:0-39580 GCA_031427135.1 Cyanobacteria bacterium VAR_87_metabat_62
GCTGCAACTGCAATGGCTGTCGAACTCAAGTCCTTCAAATGATCGAACAAGGACGACTGGTACTTCCTCAGTAATCTAGACAGCAAATTACAAAGCAAGCAAAATAGAAGTCATATCAATTCCGGCTGCGCCGGAATGATATAGAGGAGACGGCAGTGCCGTGTCCCTACCCAAAATACCATTGTAGGGATACGGCACTGCCGTCTCCTCATTTTGGCTAATTGTAGATTTAAATCGTCATAAATTTAAAGTCGAAAGTAAAAATAACTAATAATTATTTTTACTTTTGGCTTTTGGCTTTTTATTTGTCAAAACTGTAAATTCACAACAGAGAGCAGAAATTTTAACCATACAATATTTCTTCCACAGGCGGCGTCGCATCTTTGGGATCAAACTCTTTGAGTTTCAAAGATTGCAGCAAAAACAGCCAGATATAAAGCGGATTCAAAAAAACATACCGCTGCCACAGCCGTTTGGGTTCTTTAATCAACCGAAACAGCCATTCCAAACCTATTTTAGATAAAAATTCAGGAGATTTAGCCAAATTACCCGCATGAAAATCGTAAGCAGCACCTACAGCAATCAGTGGCATTGATAAGTCGTCCCGGTATTCGTAAGCCCAGACTTCTTGTCGCGGACACCCCAAACCGACAAAAGTAATTGCTGCACCGCTATCGCGAATTTGCTGTGCAATTTCCTGTTTTTCTTCTGGCGAAACGTTCCTAAATTTAGAGGGCTGAATTCCAGCAATAATTAACTTGGGAAAACGCTGGCAGAGATTGCGAGATAAAGCTTCCAGTACAGAAGCTTTTGAGCCGTACAAATAGATAGATAATCCTGCTTCGGCGGCACGTTCGCAGATTTGTAGCATCGCATTTGGCCCACAAACACGATCGGGCAATTCCGTATTGTAGAGCAAATTTAACGCCCACCTGACCGGCTGTCCGTCTGGCAATACTAAGTCAATGTGATTGAGCCGATAGCGGTGAGTGCTGTCAAGAACCCCAGTCATTACCCCGTGAACCGCTAGAGCCGAAACTGACAGTGGTTTTCCGGCGCTGGCTGCCGAAATAATTTTGCTGACAGCCGCTTCATAATTAACGGCATTTACTAATATGCCGAGTACATTCTTTTTCCCTTTATCAATCATGGAACACCTCTTTAAGCCAACGCTCGGCGTTACACTCATAAATCTCCTGTAGAATTTGTTTAACGTTATACTTCATTTTCCAGTCAGGATAGTGACTGGCGAATTTTGAATTGTCGCTAATCCACCAAATGTGATCGCCAACGCGATTCCCTTCGGCATAAGTCCAATTGAATTTGCGTTCAGCAATTTCCTCACACATCTGGATAGCTTCGATCATCGAACAGTTGCTGTACCTGCCACCTCCTGTATTATAAACTTGACCGCTTCTGGGAGCTTTATAAAATTCATAAAAAGCCGCAATTAAATCAGCGCTATGAATGTTATCGCGAACTTGCTTTCCTTTGTAGCCAAATACGGTGTAAGCAGTCCCCATCGCCGCACATTTCATTAAATAAGCTAAAAACCCATGTAATTGAGTACCAGAGTGATTGGGCCCAGTCAGACAGCCGCCCCGAAAACAGGCAGTCTTCATATTAAAATAGCGCCCATATTCCTGCACTAAAACATCAGCCGCTACTTTAGAAGCACCAAATAAACTGTGTAGTGTTTGGTCAATTGACATATCCTCTCGGATGCCATTTACGTAGGTATGACTAGGGTCAATTTCCCAGCGATGTTCCAATTCTACCAGAGGCAAACGGTTAGGCGTGTCGCCGTAAACCTTGTTAGTTGAAGTAAAAATAAATGGAGATTCTATTGAATATTGCCTGGTTGCTTCTAAAATATTTAGAGTGCCGTTGGCATTAACAGTAAAATCTGTCAGAGGCTCCCGCGCGGCCCAATCATGAGAGGGCTGAGCTGCGGTATGAATTACTAACTTAATATCGGAACCATACTGCTTAAAAATCTTGGCAATTGCTTCATAATCCCGGATATCAACTTCTAGGTGGTGATATTTGCCTTTTAAGGACTGTTCAAGCTTCTGCCGATTCCAAGTGGTAGACGCTTCTTCCCCGAAAAATACGCGGCGCATATCATTGTCAATTCCTACCACGTCAAATCCCTGGTTAGCAAAGAAATTAGATGCCTCGGAACCAATTAAACCCGCCGATCCAGTAATGATTACAACGCTCACGTTTCACCGCCTAAAAAAATATAGTTTTCTTTGTTTTGTGCGATCGAACAAATCAGAAGTTATCGTGATTTTCGCTCGAGTACATCTTCGCACAATTGAGCAAAGAATTCACCTTTAACATCCGAGTCATATACTTCCCTGATGTGATTTCGACCTGCTTCACCCAAGCGCGATCGCAACTCGGCATCGCCGGCTAAATCAGCTAGAGCCTCAGCTAGACCCTGCACTGCCTGTTCTGGATTGTAACCAGGTACTTTTACCCCTGTTTGGGCCGTCACTTGAGTAGCAGGCCCTCCCAAATCCAAACAGATGATGGGACGCCCCGCCGCCATCCCCTCCAGGCACGTCCACCCCCCTGAATCGTGCAAGCTAGGGTGAATCAGTACATGAGACTCCCCTAGCTTGCCCAAACTTTCCTCCCGTGGCAGCCTCCCCCAGAACTTAACAACAGAAGCAATGCCCAATTCTTGCGCTAAAGACTCAAGGCGATCGCGTTCCGGGCCATCCCCCAGCAGCCAATATTCGGCATTCGGCAACTTAGCTCGGGCAAAGGCTCGCAACGCGAGGTGATAGCCTTTCCAGTGCAGCAGCCGCCCCATACTGATGAACCTGATCGGGGAAGGCTCGGGCATCTGGCACTCTCCCAGCCGCGCCATCTCTTCCTTCGACAGACACGCCTCCGAAAGCACCTGCACCTTTTTAGCCCCCATAGCCCGCACCCGCTTCGCGGTGTCCTCCGTTGTCGCCAAGGCTAACACGCTTCTTTGAGCCGTCATCCTGGCAAAGGGATCTCTCTCACCCAGGCGCTGCCCCCAGTCTCGGGCTGTTTCGTAAAGTTTTGCCTTGGAGCTAAAATCTTCCCAAAAGGGTTTAGGGGCTGCTTCGCCCCCGCCCACAGGCCCCCAAATAAAAGGAACAGGCAGCAGTGAGATGAAGCTGGGAGACCAAAATTTAACGTAGGTGACGTGGCGGGCGATGTCGAAATTAATTTGGCGGTGGAGCTGGCGCGCCTCTAAATAAGCCAAAATTTGCCACAGGTAATAATGTAATTGCAGCCCTCCCTGTCTACCTTTAAAGTTTTCGCTCCAGCCGAAAGGCTCAATGTAAACGAAGTGCAGGTTAGCGATCGGACACGCGACCAGGAAGGCTTCGATAGCGGTACGGTAAAAGGTGCGAGTTAGTACCCAGACTTCTTGATGTTTGGCTGCTTCCACCACCGCATTCCAGCCCACTCCTTCCTCAGATCCTTGTCCGGGTTCGCAGGCAAAGGCAGATAAGAGAATTTTCATCGGCAATTGTTAGTTGTTAGTGGTTAATCGTGAGTGGTTAATTTGTTGTTAGTAGTTAGTTTTTGTTGGTTACTCAAAAACGCTGCTTTTTTCTACTACCCACAATAACTTAACCACTAACCATTAAAAATGATGTTACTTCGACATAAGCTTGGGCGGCTGTTTCGGGAGTTGTTTGAGCAATTAATTCGCGCGATCGCTCTCCCATCGACTCAATCAAATCTGGATTGTCCAGAAAACGCCGCATCGCCGAGGCCAAACCTTCAGGGTCTCTAGGATCGAAAATGTAACCATTCTCCCCTTCTGCAATCAATTCGCAGGAAGCTGCACCATTTGAGCAGAGTACAGGTTTCCCAAAAACCATCGCCTCCGGTATCACCATTCCCCAGACATCCTCAAAAGTAGGAAATACAAAAATATCAGCTTGCTGAAAGTAAGAACCCAAACTTCCATATTCCACCCATCCGGCCCAAGTTACCTGCTCTTCAAAATTGCGCTCTTTAATAAAAGCTTCCAGTTCCTCCCGCTGATCTCCCTTGCCAACAATCAACAGCGAGTAGTCAAAATAGCCTTGAGTTTTAAGAATAGCGCAAGCTTCAAAAAGCGTTTTAATTCCTTTTCTAGATGTGAGCCGCCCTACATACAGAAAAATTGGGCGTTTTAACTGCAAATTCGGCGGCAAGGCTTGATCCAACCGTTTCAGCAAAGCTCCCGCATCGGGTACGAGATAGGTTCTGGTAAAAATTTTATCCTCCGGTACGTTTAGAACTTCTATCAAATATTTTTTACCCGCATTGCTGTTAGAAACAAAAGCATCGGCAAACTGCACGAGGATGCGGCGAGCGAATGTCCTAAAACTCGAATCTCGAAAATCTGTATTCGGGGAACTACCATCGTAAATAATTGCAATTTTCCAGCCGCAGAGAGGTTTGAGAAGCGCTACAATTACAGTCCACAAAGAAAAAGCTTGGGGAAAAACTACTTGAGGTCTAAATTTGAGCAAGTGACCGATAATCCTAGGCGATACTGCGATGAAACCGCGATCGTACCCTGTTTCGATCTTTTCCGTTTCCACAAACTTAGTCTCCCCTACCAACTGAATCGCCGATGCGCCCGGTAGCGTCGGATCGAATCCCGGCCAAACGCCACCCGTATAAAATACAGTATTCTTAAAAACCTTCGTGAATTCCCTCAAAACTGGTTGCCAGTAGGCCCCCAGTCCTACTTCTGGCACGAGCCAAGCAACGCGCAAATCACTTCGATTTACCATCCTATTCACCTTCGGTTTTGTTTTTAGTTAATCCCAGCTTGCTCAAAACAGAAAGCCAAACTAACCTTCTATAAGGCAGCAACCAATAAATCGGCCAGAATAAACCACCGTGACGCTGAGCAAATACTTTCCATTCTTGCCAGGGTTGAAGGGTAGTATCTTTAAAAGCTAAACCCTTGGGTTGGTTCATTTTTTGCAAGCCTTCACTCATATTGGTCGCCTCTATTCTTGTTGACTGCGGATTGGGAGCGCAGATTCCTTGATAGCCTGGAGCTACCCAAACTGTACAGCCTTTTTGTCTCGCACGCAAGCCATATTCCCAGTCTGATAAATAATGAATAAAGGCTGGATCTAGATTACCAACAAGTTGAACGACGCTGCGAGGAATTAGGACGCAGTTACCATTCATGCTGTCACAAGATTGAGGTGATTTTTTAGGTTTGAGAAACCGAAATTTAAAGGGAAGTAACGGAGTGATTTTAACTATGCCACCGTAGGTGAAATCACCAGTATCGGGGTCACAAGTAGAACCGGCAACGATCGCCTTTGTTTCTCCCTGTTCAAACAAATGACGGCTGGTTGTCAGCAGCGAATTTAAAGCATCTGGATAAAGTATTGTATCGTCATTCAACCACAGGTAATAATCTGGATCGTCTTTGATGGCTTCACTGAAAGCGATACGCATTCCTCCATTCCAAAATAAATTGCCATCCCCAGAAAAAATCTTGACATCAGGATATGTTTGCTGTACTGCTTGACCAGTGCCATCAGTGCTCCCATCATCAACCAGATAAACTTTATGTCCAATTTCATCGATCGATCTTTGCTGGAACAGTGACTCTAGAGTGGCCAAAGTCTTTGACTTGCGGTTGTAGCAAGTCATCAGGACTGCGATACTTATCTGCTCCATTTAGATCAAATATTTGGCTGTTTGTGAAAAATTGATAGAAAATAGTCCTCGTGCGATCGACAATGCCGATCGCACGAGAGCACCTACAATTATTCACTTAATTTGCCACATTATCAACAAATTGAAAAGAAAGTTCATCATTTGAGCAGCATCTATATACTCGAGTTATTTAAAAAACTGAGTACCTAAGTCTTGAGTTTTTCCAGTATATTTACTTAGCTGCTTGGCAAACTTCTTCATAGAGTTTTTGATACTCACGAGCTTGCACTTCTAATGTAAACTTTGCCTCAACTTTCATACGAGCATTATGACAAAGCTTTTCGTGTCGCTGGGCATCTTCTAAAACCCAAGCAATACCTCGCGCCAAATCTTCGCTATCATAGGGTTGAGCTAAATAACCGTTTTCATGGCGATCGACAATATCTTTTAATCCCGTCACATCAAAAGCCACAACAGGGGTACCGCAAGCCATCGCTTCCGATGCCGTCTGCCCAAAAGCTTCGTAGCGCGACGGTACAACCATCACATCCGCCGCCGCATAAACTTTTGCTAACATTTCATCTTCCAACCTACCCAGATAATGAATTTTGAAACCAACATCGATCGGGCTTTCCGGCTCAAAACACCCAAAAACCACAAGTTCAATTCTATCCTTCCATCCCGACTGACTCAGGCTTTGTAAAGCTGGAACCAGCAACGGAAAACCCTTCCAGCGATCCTGCGTTCCCTGCATCGCCCCAAACAACACCAATTGTTTATCTTGAGGCAAATTCAAACTATCCCTCACTTGCGATCGGTTCAGCGGCTTATAGACATCAGCATCTAGCCCGTTAGCAATCACTTTAACTGGATATTTTGCCAACAAAGAACTAGATTTCGCGCATTCAGCCAACCAATTACTCGGAGTTACCAAAGTCAGATCCAAATTTTGCCAAGCTTCAGCTTTTCGCTGCCAAATCCAACGAGAAATATCAGCATCTTTAGTGCTGTGAAGTTGCGGACAAGCACCGCAAGCATCAAGATAGCGATCGCAACTTTCACTATAATGACATCCACCCGTAAACGCCCACATATCGTGCAGCGTCCAAACAATCGGCTTATTAAACTTAGCCAGAGTTTCAATCTGCATATAACCTTCACAAACCCAATGCAAATTAATCGCATCAGGATTAATTTTTGCCACTTCATCCGCCAAGGAATCAGGAACCCATTGCGGCGAAAAAATTACCTGACCTAGTTTTGGATAAAGCTTTAACGGCAATCTATTTAATTTAGATCTGAGACTCTTAAAATTCTCTCCTAATTTTGTCGGCATCAACCGCACAGTTTCATCATTACTAGACTTATAACCAGCCAGAATTTCGGAATTTACTCCAATACTTTGCAAACCTTGGTGCAGGCGATAAGTCGCCCTCGCAGCACCACCTTTATTATCGTAATTACTTACCAGCAAAACATTCATCAGAACATCCTAAACTCATACTTACTTACATTTTCAAAAGCTGTTTAAGTTTTCGCTGTACTTTCTTCACAAACTTCGGATCGTAATCATATAAACTATTCTGAGTAAAGTCATCGGCTTGCGCGTCCCGAATCACAAACGGAGGATGTTTGAGCGGAAAGGCGATCGGCTCAACAGACATATTATTGTAGGGACTATTCAGATCATCCGTGTGAGTTCCCCCGCTTCCGTGTCCAATATTTGCAGCCAAATTGACATTAGACAAGATATTCAAACCATTTTGAATAAAACTAGCAAACGTCCACTGAAAATCCCAAGTATCAATAGCTCCTTCGTAACACAACTGACAAGTTTTCGTCCAGATTTTGGCAGCATGAGCATCTCCCAACACATCCATCAAAAAATTGCCATCTCGAACTTCCGGCCACAGCTTCATCTCTAGATCGTAGTGTTTCCAAGCTCGCTTCCAAGTCGCCCAACTCCAGCAGTGAGTGTACCGAGAAAAGTAGTAACTATAATCTGTACGCTGCTTGCCAAATTGCACATTTTGTCCAGATATCGACATAATTCGTTCGTCGTATCGATAACGTTCTAGCAACTCTTCTGCAAAATAGAAAAATGTACTGTCAGGTAAGCAATCATCCTCAATAATAATCGCCTCTTCCACCGTATCAAACACCCAATTTAACCCGCTAGAAACGCGATCGCGACATCCCAAATTGCGATCGGCATAATTCTGCAAAACTTCGCATTCCCAATCCACCTGCTCAATAATAGCGCGAGCAGCAGCGCATTGCAGATCCTCTCCAGGTCTGTCTGGCCGCGGCCCATCAGCCACTACTAACAACTTAGACGGCTTGACTTTGCGGATTTCTGCGAATACTCTCTGAGTTTCTTCAGGACGTTTAAAAATAATAAACGCGACAGGGGTTTTTAATTGTCTTTCTGACATTTTACTCCACTATTTTTAGGCTTGATTATCCGATCAATCATTTATTTAAAACACTTGTAACCTTAGACAATCTCCTCTGCAATCCTGACATTCTATTATCGAACATATCGAGGAAAGACTTTGAGCGAGTAGGTTTTGGCACTCCCAAATAACTTCCGGCATAAGCTGCGAACTGATTGCCTAAAGGCACCGTCCAAAAGGTAGATTTAGGATTCGTTATTTCTACAAAAAGTCTCTTAATCCCGTATCCCTTTTCTCCCGGCAAATGCCAAGCATCAAGAGCAAGGTCTGACTCTGCTGCCGTGTAAAGTTTGGGCGATGTCCAGATGCGTTTGAGATAAGGATTTCCAGTTCCCGCAGCGTAACCTTCCTTATTGTAAATATAAGTTAGCATCTGTTCTTCTGTATTGAATTTCGACTTGCCCTCGGCAAATCTTTGCAAGCAAATCTCCCAAATAGAGTCAATTTCATCTGACAATTTTTTGATATCCTTTCCCTTACCAGCAATCAATTCTGCTCCAAAATATTTAGGAGGTTCCTCAATTTTATATCCTAACTCCTTGTAAATATCTTGCATTTGCCGCCTGCTCAGATCGCTAATCGGCTTATCTTCTGGTTCGTTTAAGTCGTAATTCACTAAACCGTGCTTTTCAATAGCGGACACCATCCTCTCTGCTGAATTGAGCCACACGCAATCTGAGTCTAGAGATAAGCAGCTATCGCTATCTCCGGTATTATTTTTGAGGTATTTAACAATGTCAAACTTATAAAATGTACTTCGGAAAGCGTGGTAGAACTCAGCGGGAGGTTGATAGGTGAATGGCAAATTGATTACTTTAACGCCATGTTCACCAAAAAACTCTGCTGTGTTGAAGTTTCCAATGTTTGGTATCCGCTCCGCATTCGTCAATAAAATATGGTTGGCATTGGGATTGTTTCTGATGCTAGAAGCAAAATATACCACTACACAGCGCCAGTATATGATTTGGAATTTGATAGAAGATGACAGCCCGCCTGCTTGCGGGTAGATACTTTCCTGACCCTCTACGTCGCAACACATTCCAGTAACTATATGAATCCTGCCATTGCTCATTTTCTGCGTCTCCTAATGACTACTATGTTTGTTAAATACCAGCAAAATTACTTAAGGCGAGCGGTTCGCGGATAGCCCTCTTTAAAGTTTGCAGTCGCTCCACGAATTAGCCTTCAAATCTACCAGTTCCATATCGGCTGTCCCCCCCGCAAAGTGAAGGAAAAAGCTGTTGATGTAGGCTGTAGTTACGCAGGATCGCAAAACTTTGTTTCCGCCGTTGGAAACCTTCAGCACTGAGTAAAGCTTTCGCATTAGCCTGGACTGCTTTTGGGTAACTAAAAAGGGATAATTTAGGAACAAATAATCTGACCAAATGGCATTAAAGCGGTAGTCTATCCAATGAACGCAACCTGCTGTCAGCAATTCCCAAGAAAGAGGTCTAAATTCATAATTCCAGTGTCCACCTCCTTTGTCTTCATACTGATAATACACTTTTTCTAAAATTTCACGGTGGTACTGAGGAGACATTACCATAACCCCCGCGTGAACTACTTGGTCGAAATCACCAGGAAGGCCGTAATTGCTGTAAACTTCTCGGGCTGTGCGGTTAACAATCGCTGAACTTCCCCAGTGTTCGTACTTTCTTTCTAACGTCTGTTTAAACAGTTCCGGTGTGGGCGCTGACCACTCTTCAACAGCGCCTATTTTGTCAACCGGAACGTCTTTAACGATACAGGGCGCGAGGGCAGCATTGATCAAAATGTCCGAATCTACCCACACAATTTGTTCGTACTTTGCGGAAAAATCCTGGCTGAGGATCAGGCACTTTTGCCATGAAGGAGAACGTTTTTGAGCGCGTTCTGAATTGTCAAGCGGCTTGTCAATGCAAATCAGGTCGTAGCCGTGTTTGTCTGCATATTCTTGCCAGTTGGGTTGGCACAACCTTTTCCAATCTGCTAAGTATTTTTCACCAATTGCCAGCGTAAATATAGCTTTTTTGTTTGCCATTTTTTTGTTTTCTCCTGTCATTCATCGGCTGTCATGTGGAAATAAAAATCTGATTGCGTCTCAATCATTTGAGCCGCAATATTCGCTAAGATATCCGGGCTCACCTGAGAGGGTAAATATCGATAGCGAAAACTTGCTAATCTGGGATTTGTTTCTTGATAAAGCAGGTCTTGAGCAAAATTTCCCCAACGATTTTCTATCAAATCAAGGGTCATCCCTGCCAGACCCGAGGGCAACAACATATTAGAACCGTGCAGCCCAATTACTAAACGGCTTTCTGAATATATCTGGCAAGTTTCTTTCTCTGTTTTTTGATTAAACCTCTCTACTCTACAATCTTCAATCCACTTGGGAAATTTAGTTTTTGTCCCCAAGCCCGCCACTACAAATTTAGCTTCTGGGAGTTTCGATCGAATTTTATCAAATAACTGCTGCACTTTCCAATTTTGAATCGCTAGGGCGATTTGTAGTAGTTTCAGCTTTCTGAGGACTCGAAATAGAAAACTGTTGACTAATAGCCGGTCTTCCCGCCAAATAAAGGTAATTTGTATTTTTTCGCGATCGTCAAAACTGTGCTTCGGAACTCTAGTAAACTTGGTAATGTCAAATCGGCTGGGATGTGAGTAGGCTTCGCTCAGATAAATTTCTTCAAAGCGCTGAGATTGTTTTTCGACAAATTCTGCGAAACTAGGATAGTAATCTTGACCGTTTTTTAACGAAATTGGCACTGTCCAAACTTCCGCGACTCCATCGGGAACCATCCACCTGAGAAATTTTTGGACAATCACAATTAAACCTAAATCGGGATTAGATTCCAAATGCCTCTGTGCATTCAGCAACTTTAAAAGGCTGTGTCCATAAAGATAATCGACACAGTTTAAAATAATTACCCGCTGGTATGATTTGAATATTTCTTGAGAAATTTCTAACTGTTCGGTTTGAGGATTTTGCAGGGAATTTAGCAGAGGTTTGGCCAAAAGTTCTTCAGCATATTTGTCACCGCTAAAAATTGCTTTTTTAGCTAAGTCAATCTGATAAGGGGTTTTAGCTGCATGACCAATTCTCAATTCCTCAATGATTTCGCCGCCGTCGGGAGACTCAGACACAACACAGACGTGGGTGCCTTGCCACAATACTTTGACAGGTTTGAGTACCTTGTCAGAATAGGGACAGTGCGATCGGTGTTCGAGGTTTGGTTTAATTTCAATCATCTGATCAATCCTATCAACCGGGAAGCCGCCTTGTATAAATTTAGCGAATTTAAAATTAAATTACCAAAAGGTCTTAGTTCTTTAATCAAAAAATTGACTAAAATAATTACATAGAAATAAGTGATCAAAGTTGCCACTGTTGCTCCAAAAGCTCCATAAGTAGGAATTAGCAGAGAGTTCAATACTATATTAAATATTGAACCGACCACCGTCAAGTAAAGACCATATCGAAGTTGACCTTCCAGAGCAAAATAGGCATTTCTAGCTATACCGAAGTTGCTCCCGAATTGAGCCCAAACGTAAACTGACAGCACTCTAGCTGAAGCTGCGTATTGCTCGCCGTAAAGGGTCTGGACTATCAAAGGAGCCAGCAGAGAGATTGGTAAGGCAACCCCCAGCCACAAAATTAACATAGCATCGGAGTAAATCTGAAATTTTTTTATATATTCGCCGTAATTTTTATCTCTTAAGTTGGCCAGTTTGGGGAAAATAGAAGAAGCAATAATCATCGGTAAGAAATCGCAAATTTCTGACAGTTTGACTGCAACTGCGTAATATCCCAACTCAGTTTTATTTAAAGAACCGAGCATAATTTGATCTATTTTGGAATAAATAAAAACGGCCAAGCCAGACATTACCAGGGGCCAACTTTCTTGAAGTAGTTCTTTGCCTCGCAGCCAACTGACTCGCCACAGTTTTAAATCATTTCCCTTGATTTGATAGACCAGTGCGATCGCCACACCAGCGAAAGCCACCTCTCCCAACCTCAGCCAAGCAAAAGCAATCAACGGTGCTTTGATTTGAATCAATCCAATTCTGAGTGCTGCCACCAGTAAAGATACGGAATTCTTAGCAACAACCGTATACTTAGATTGAACTTGCGACTGAAACCAAAAATTTATGGTTTCAAAGGACTGAAATATCGTTCCGGCGGCGATAATCCCCACTAGCCAGCGAGTTAAACTGTCATTGGGGTTCAATACAGAAATCACTGTCACCGTTAACAGCAAAGTGATGATTCCGCCTACAAATTGTATGGTGAAAGCAGTCCCCAGAGTCTCTTCTTTGCAGTCGGGATTGCGAGCAATATCGCGCACTACCAGAGTACCCAATCCCATTGTCGCCACTGAGGAAAACAGCGACACAAAGGCGATCGCATAACTTATCAAGCCAAATTGTTCTGGGCCCAGATATCGAGCCACCCACACTCCTACCAACAGACCCAGAGCCATCTGCAAAATTTGGTCTGTCAACAGCCAAGCCAGATTGCCGAGTACCTGGCGGAGGCCGGGACCGAGCTTTTGACTGACCGCATTTAACTTATCTAACATCAGAAAGTTTTGAGTCCTTATCGAGAATCAGTATATTTACTTAGCCGTGGGAAATTGAGATCAAGCTAGGCTCAATAATATCATATATCATAGCTTTATTCATTGTTAACTTTTTCAACTTAATCTGGATTTAATCTGGATGCCACTCGCGGCGAATCTAGCCCGTAACTGCGGCGGTTGCTGGATGGAGATTTGCTACTATCGATACTGAGTCTAACTGTTATTAACACGTAAGCAAGCCACACATCCCCAATATCAGCTATAGAACCTTCAGTTAGGTTATTCAAAATAATAAAAACTAAGTAAATAATCGGTATTCCCGATTCCGCTAGCGGGCGGCGGCTCAGTTCGCGGACTGCAAAAGTTAGATTAGTCAGCAGAGAAACCAAGATTAGTATCAGTCCCGGATAACCGAAAAAGAGCAATATTGCTATGGGGCCATTATGAGCTGTTTTCGGTTGAAATCCGCTCGCAGTATATATGTAAAAAGCTGGGGTTTTATCACCCACTAAATCTTGTTGAAAAAATCCCTCAAATCCATAGCCAAACCAAGGACGCTGATTGGCGGCCTCGATTAATTGCGGCCAGAACTCCGTGCGTCCAGTCAAAGTCAAATCCTTTCCCAAACCTCCCACAACAATCGACTCTAAGTTGTCTATTATATAAACGCTGCCAATGATCCCAAAGATCGTAAAACCGACAATGCAAGTAAATGCCCATTGAAACTTTAACTTGCTCAAAAAACTTAAAGATGATACTATAAGTATGAGCATCAAACTATTAACTAAAGAACCGCCCGAGCTAGTAGACCTCACCAAATAAAATGAAAAAAACATGAATAGTAGAGCTATCCAGCGTTCTGTCTGAGTTTTAGCACCTTGGGAATAGTGCAGATACCAAAGTGCTGTACTCACAACCATGATGCTGCCGAGAGAATTTTTGTGACTGGTAATTCCTGCCAATTCCCGCGTTACAGTCGGGAACCGCAAAAAACTAACTATACCGATCAAGGTATAGCCCCATCGCACTAAGCCAGATAGTTCGTCCCACTCATATCGCGCACCTATATAAAAACAAACGACAGTAAAACCTGTAAATGCCATCCCTGCTTTCAGCGTAATATCAGGAACTAGCGACCATAGTGTCGATGTTATTGGTAGCAAACAATACAGCAAAAAACCCGGATTTCTCAGGACTAAAAATAATAATCCTTGGATACAGTTAAATTTTATAAAACCAATAAATCTCCCGCACAAAACAAAGATTATCCAGGGATAAAACACAAAAGGAAGTTTGGCGATTGTACTGCCATCTGTTTCAGCTATATTGATAAAATGCAGGTAATTAAAAGGAGGTATATTGACGTGAGGAGATATGAAAATGTACAAGACAGCAAACCACTTTTCAAAAGTAATACCTAAATTTCTTTTAGTGGCAATCTGAAATATGAACAGAGTGATCGTCAATCCGCTCAAACCCAATATAGTCAGCAACAAATTATTGCTAAGAATTAAGTCTTTAATGAGTCTCGCCATAAATATCTACCCTCTTTGAGAAAAATATCAATGTAGCAGGGGGCTAATTCCACCAAAATAGCAATAAACCGAGCCAGTTGTCGCCCGTGCTCCTTCTATGTAAGCTGCTGCATATCTAAATTGTCTGTTGGTTGGGTAGGATGAGGAGGACAGTGGTTCAGGAATACGGAGGGTTTCTTTAATTCGGCCGAATACATAAGTGCCTGCGGGGGAGGGGAAGAAAATTTGATGATTTCTTCCTTGTATCTGCGATCGACATGGCATTTCAATGGTGAGAGATTAAACTGGTGAATGATTCTAGTAAGACAATAGGTAGCCTGTGGTTAACGCTGATTTTTCCAAACAAATAACCCCGCCCGTCTTGAGTTTGACCTTGTGGACGATCGCCTGCGCGAGTATTTACCTCGGGTTCCCGCTTTCTGCAACGGCGCAAGTACGATTGCGGCCCGGCGCTGTCACAACACCGCCTGCGGGCGTTAGAAGATCGCCCGAAAGCTACAAACTCGGCGGTGGCGATCGTATCCAAGTAGAAATACTCGAAGTACCCGAACTCACCCGCGGCTACGAAGTCCTCTCCGACGGTTCTGTGAACCTCCCCCTGATCGGGCTGGTCTCCATCCGCGGCCGCACCTTAGTAGAAGCCACCAACATCATCCGCAACGCCTACCGCCGCGTCCTCAAAGACCCCGTAGTCACAGTCAGCCTCGTAGCGGCCCGCCCCCTCAACGTCGGTGTCATCGGAGAAGTCACCAGACCCGGAAACTTCATCATCACCCTGACTCCTGGCCCGGGAGTCGCACCGAGTGTGCAGTACCCCACCGTCACCCAAGCGATCAGACTCGCAGAAGGCGTCACTGGTGTCGCCGACATACGCAACATCCGCGTCCGCCGTCCCCAACCCGACGGCCCCGACCAAGTGCTTAACGTCAATCTGTGGAAATTCTTGCAAGAAGGAGACCTGTCTCAAGATATCATTTTGCAAGACAGAGACACAATTGTGATCCCGACCGTCACCAACTTCAACCAAGCAGAATCTCGCCAATTTGCGACCGCCAACTTTTCGCCGCCGCCTGAAAAACCTCGATCGATCTCCATCGTCGGCCAAGTCACCCGCCCGGGGCCTTACGTCGTCATCGGCGGCAACACCACAAGCGACATCAGCCGACAAGGCTTTCCCACAGTCATCCGGGCTATTCAGCTAGCCGGAGGCATTACCCCCGAAGCCGACATCCGCCAAATCCAAGTGCGTCGCCTCACCAGAAGAGGCGAACAAATTATCGCAGTCAACCTGTGGCAGTTCCTGGAGTCCGGCGACGGTGCCCAAGATACCATCCTCCAGGAGGGAGACACGATCATCGTTCCCAAAGCCGCGATCGTCAACGCCGCAGAAGCTGGCGTGCTGGCTAACACTAACTTTGCTCCCGCCGGCATCAATGTTTATGTAGTAGGAGAAGTCAGAACATCCCTCGATCCACTGAGACTCCCAGCTAATGCCACGCTGAATCAGGCTTTAATTTCCAGAGGATTTTTTGGCTACGAGAATACCAGAGCTAGAAGGAATAAAATTGAGCTAGTCCGCCTCAATAACGACGGTACAGCTACTAAACGGACGATCGAAGTCGATATAACTCAAGGGATTAACGAAGAACTCAATCCTCAACTTCGCAACAATGACATGATTATCGTATCCCGCAGCGGTCTCGTCAACCTCATAGACCGAATGAACGCTGTAGTCGGGCCTGTCGGACCAGCTACCGGAGTGTTAAATTTTATAAACGTTCTCCGATCTATATTCAGGTAAGAAGGCTGCGGGTGAGGTGGATAATTCCTGACCAAGGCTAGAATAAACTAAACAATAGGATTAGACAGTCGCGGCGCGGCAGCTTCAAAAATATCAACATCAAAAATATCACCCTCAAAAATACCCCAGCTAAATATGGATAACAGACAAGATTACCAACCCTTGACACCAAAATCAAATGGCAAACTGCCGAACTTTTCGACTCAGAACTACAGAGATAACTTCGTCGAGGAAACAGAAGAAGAAAAGCTAGACTTGTCCTGGCTGTTAGGCGTCCTGCGCCGACGCATCCTGGTCATGGCAGCAGCCACCATTGCTTTGAGCGCTCTGGCTGGAACAGCTATATACGTCAGTTCTCAAAAGATGACGCTCGACTATGAAGGCTCCTTTTCCTTGTTAGTAGAACCAGCCACCGCCGAAGGTTTGCTATCCAAACAATTAGATAACACCGTCGCTGCCGACTTAGCAAAAATTAATATTGAAGGAATTAGCTTAGTAGACTACGAAACCCAAATTAGGATTTTGCGAAGTCCCAAAATGATGCAGCCAGTGCTTCAGGAATTGCGAGCTTGGAATCCTAACATGACCTACACCGAACTGATGTCGAAACTGTCAATCAGCCGCGTGAGTTACGCAAAAGACGGCAAACAGCAAGGCACAAAAATATTAGAAGTTCGCTACAAAGATTCAGATCCAAAGAAAATTTACGGCGTATTGGAGAAAGTTTCTAAAGCTTATCTAGAGTACAGCTTGCAGCAGCGACTGACGGGCATTAATCAAGGCATTAAATTTATAGATATGGAGATGCCCAAGCTCCGAGAAAGAGTCGAAGTTCTGCAACTGCAAGTCCAAAGACTGCGGCAGCAGAGCAACTTGTTTGACCCCCAGCTAGAGGGAAAATCTCTCTCTGAACAAGTTCAAAGCATTCGGGGACAGCAAGGAGTGCTGCAAGTACAGTTAAGAGGGATGCGTAGTCTCTACCAAAGCTATCAAAAATTAGTCAATCAAAATAACCCCGTTGGCGTGTTGATGACCCAAGGACAAGCTTACGGCGCACTCTTGGGTCAAATCCAGAAAATAGACTCAGACCTCTCCCTAAAATTAGCTCAGTACAGAGATGATAGTTTGCCCGTTTTAGCACTGCGAAAAAGTCGGGAAGAACTGATTTTAACAGCAAGTCAACAAGCAAAAGAAGTGGTGATGGCAAATTTAAGCAGCCAAATCAAAGAAGTTGAGGCGCGCGATCTGGAAATGACTCTATTACAAAAAGAACTTAACCAAAAAATTAGAAATTTTTCAGTGATAACGCGACAATACGACAATTTAGTGCGGGAACAGCAAGTAGTTACTAAGAGCTTGTCGGACTTCTTGGCAAAACGAGAAGCCTTGCGGATCGATGCGGCTCAGCAGCAAATACCCTGGGTGCTGATCAATCCGCCTGAAATTCCGCTAAATAAATTCGGCAAGTTAATACCAGCTACCGTCAAACAAACCAAAAAACAGTTAGCGCTGGCAGTAATTTTAAGCTGTCTGCTGGGCATAGCAGTCGGCTTGCTCGTAGAGGTGCTAAATACTGTTTTCCACACTCCTGAATCACTGAGAATAGCGACAAGATTGCCGGTGATCGGGGTGATTCCGTTTAGCAAAAAAGTCAAGCGTCGACCCCCAGCTCGACCCAGGAAACTAACATCAGCTCGATCGAACTCGAAAGTGGAAGTTGTCGAACTGGGCGAAGCTCAACTTACTACTCCGATGGTCGTCGGGGGGAAAAGTATTTTTAGCGACTTGGACTATCAATTTTTAGAAGCATTTCGATCGCTCTACACGAACATTCACTTGCTCAGCACAGGTACGGCGATTCGATCGCTCTTAGTGGCCTCGGCGGTAGTCGGAGACGGCAAATCTACAGTAGCTTTGCACCTGGCCGCCACAGCAGCAGCAGTCGGACAGCGAGTATTGTTAGTAGATGCAGATTTGCGGTGCCCGCAACTGCACACTAAGTTAGGACTGCCGAACGTGCGCGGCCTGGGCGATGCCATCTCCACAGACCTCAGCCTCAACGATGCGATTGTGCGAGCGCCGAACCAAGACAATTTGTTCGTACTCACAGCCGGCCAAATTCCCTCCGATCCGATCAAGCTGCTTTCTTCCAAAAAAATGCAGTATCTAATGGAGCAATTTCAAGCATTTTTTGACTTAGTGATTTATGACACCCCACCGCTAGCAGGCTTGGCAGACGCCCACTTGATCGCAGCTCACACAGACGCTACGATTATGGTCGTGCAAATTGGGAAAACAGACCGATCGCAAGTTCGCAAAGTTTTAGAAGAATTAAAAATTTCTGGAGCTTCCGTCTTGGGAATCGTTGCTAACGGCTGCAAAAACTCTGGTCACAGCTATCGGCAGCGCCCAGTCGTTTTAGAGACTGTCTACGACCAAAAACTATCGCCTTTAGGTACGAAAAATCATAATTAGACCAACTTTGAGGCAGGCGGCGCTGCGCCGCCTGCCTCAACCCGAAACGCACAACCCAACCTACACCCTCATTTTTTGAGAAAAGTACCATTTGAGAAAGAAAATGATAGACTAACGGACAGAGGCTCAATAGTCAACCGAGATTACGCGGATCTTTATTTCGAGATAATTATTCAGAAAATGATTGGGAAATGACCAAAAGTGGGTAAACTACATCTAACACAGCGCAATCTCAATCAGGAAAAGACACCTTTGAAGGTAAACGTTAATGCAAACGTTAATGTGAACGTTTCAACCCAGAAACTTGGTAGGGATTATTCTATGAGTACAGTTATGGTTGTTGATGATAGCGTCACTCTGCGGGAGATGATCGCCGACTTGCTCAAAGGTAGAGGACTCAACGTCACGGTAGCTAGTGATGGCGTAGAAGCTCTAGAGCAAATCAAGGCCAACCGCCCGGATTTAGTCGTTCTGGATATTGTGATGCCCCGGATGAACGGCTACGAAGTCTGTCGGCGGCTCAAGAGTGACCCCAAAACTCAAAATTTGCCGGTGGTAATGTGTTCGAGCAAAAGCGAAGAGTTCGATCGCTACTGGGGAATGAAACAAGGAGCCGATGCTTACATCGCCAAGCCATTTCACCCTCAAGAATTGGTCGGCACTATTAAGCAACTCCTGCGGGGTTGAGGTAGAGGAATAGGGACAGAAAAAACTTGTCTTGGGTAGTAGTTCCAATTTCTGCTCCCGCAGCCTCTCAAACTACTCGATTGACAATAGTCCAAACATCCCCGTCCGATCGCACGTAGGGAACAGAAATACTCTTAAAACCAGTAATAAAAGGCTTGTAATAAACCTGCCAGTAGCTCGGGCTAATTTTGTCGGCGATCGCTTTTAGTTCCTTCACTTCGGCCGCCAGTTCCCCAGCCAGTTCATTAATCCGTTGCGCGTGTCCGCGAGCGAGAACTCTTCCTTCTTCTACTTGCTCCTCCATCGGAGTGATTCTTTGCAACTTTACCGACTGCTGCTGTTTTTTATTGAGTTGAGCTGACAGAGCGGCGATCGCATCATCTATGCCCTTGATTTCTGCCGAAACTTGTGCTGTTTCCCTCGCGTGACGGCGGTAAGCATCCGCGATCGCTTGGGGCGAATCGCCTGCGGGAACAGCAGCGCCAATGCTAAGCTGCTGGCGTTCCCGGCGCAAGGCCTCAATTTCAGAGCAAATTGCCTCTATATCTGTCTCAAGTTTGTCCACTTAACTACCGTGGTTTTTGGATATCTTAGCATATTACCACCTGTAGCAGGTAATCGACATTGAGATGGCATATTTTGGGAGTTGCTCCGACTGCGCCCCAGTAGAAAAAAATCAATTCTTTTAAAAATACAAACTTTTATGTTTTCGAGTTAAGTAATTCCTATAAATATTGAGTTTCATTAATCAAATCGTCTCCACTAAAATTACTATTATAGGTTAGTAGTGAGGACTTTAGTCCTTCGTTTTATGAGGACTAAAGTCCTCACTACAAACACAATTACTAATTACCAATTAAGTTATTTTAAGTTGTTAGCGCTTGCTTGGTCAAAGTGACGATCGCCTCCACCAAGACATTAGGAAGGATAGATTTAGCCAGATGCCGATCGAACTCCGCAGCAAAAACCCGATCGACTGCTACTTGTTCGCTGCTGCTGTCAGTACACATACGAGACGATCGCACTGCACCGAGAAAACGATCGTTCCGAGTGCAGTACGGAAACAAGATAATTAGGCAGTAACAGCAGCTTTCATCGCCAAAATGCGATCGATCGCATCCTCAACAACCTTGTCGGGAGTCGAAGCACCCGAAGTCACGCCCACCACAATTTTACCATCCGGTAGCCAACCTTCAGCCACGACTAAATCTCCCCCTAAAGGCTTGTGTTCGATGCGATTTCCCGGTAAAATGCGCTCAGCACAATCAATGTGATAAGAAGGAATAGTGCGGTCGATCGCAATCTCCTGCAAATGCGTAGTATTAGAAGAATTAAAACCGCCAATCACCAGCATCAGATCCAACTTTTCTTCAACCAAACTCAACATAGCATCTTGTCGTTCCTGAGTGGCATCGCAGATCGTATTAAAACTGAGAAAATGTGCATTCAAATTCTCCGGCCCAAACTTCCGCATCATCGTCTTTTCAAATAATTTGCCAATATTTTCGGTCTCAGTTTTGAGCATAGTAGTTTGGTTAGCAATTCCTACACTTTCCAAATCCACATCTGGGTCAAAACCAGCAGAATAAGCCTTGCTAAACTTAGCAAGAAACTCATCGCGATCGCCGCCATGCAAGATATAATTGCTAACATATTCAGCTTCCCGCAAATTCAGCACAATCAAGTATTTATCAGCAAAAGAACTCGTCGCCACAGTTTCTTCGTGCTTGTACTGACCATGAATAATCGAAGTATAATCCCTCTTCTTGTGTTTTTCAACAGTATTCCAAACCTTAGAAACCCAAGGACAAGTAGTATCAACAATCTTGCAGCCCTTATCATTAAGCAACTGCATTTCTTGCACGCTCGCCCCAAAAGCTGGTAAAATGACCACATCGCCGCTATCAACAACCGAAAAATCTTTAAGTCCCTTTTCAACAGCAATAAAACCCACTTTCATATCGCGCAAATGCTGATTTACAGAAGGATTGTGAATAATTTCATTAGTAATCCAAATCCGTTCAGACGGGAAATGCTGGCGAGTCTCGTAAGCAATCGCCACAGCGCGTTCCACCCCCCAGCAAAAGCCAAAAGCCTGAGCCAGCCGGATCGTAACGGCGCCGCGTTGGAGCCTGTAATTGTTGTCGCGAATTTGCTGGATCAGACTGCTTTGATAGGCCGTCTCCATCACATTCGCAACCTCAGCTTCGTGTCCGAAACCCTTGCGGTGGTAGTTCTCAGACTGTTGGAGCGATCGTTTAAAAGCTTTAGTATCCATGCGGTATCGAGTTGAAATCTAGGTTAATTACCTTTGATTTTAGAATGCTTGGGGTGCGATCGGGATTATTGGCGCAGTAGAGAGGTTGAGATATGCTATTTGTACGATCGAGATATTGAGAGGGAAGAGGGAATGAACCGCGAAGACGCAAAGGACGCAAAGGAAGAAGAAAGAAGAATGAGACAACTGGACGAACAGATAGAACAGTTGGCTTATAGAGCGATTGGGGCGGCGATCGAGGTACATCGGCTGTTGGGCCCAGGATTTTTAGAATCAGTGTATCAGGAATCCTTAGAAATTGAATTTCGGATGCGGGGGATACCTTGTCACCCTAAAAAGCCAGTAGCAATCACCTACAAAGGTCATCAAGTCGGCGCAGGTCAATTAGACTTTATGGTTGGCGATCGCCTAATTGTCGAACTAAAAGCTGTAGAAAAGCTAGCTCCCATCCACGAAGCCCAAGTTATCTCTTATCTGAAAATGACCAAAAACAGCCTGGGCCTTCTTATCAACTTCAACGTTCCGATCCTCAAAGAAGGCATCAAGCGCATAATTCTCACATCTTAATCATTCTTCCTCCTCTTCCTTCGCGGTCTTAGCGCCTTCGCGGTTCGTTAAAAAAAACTTAAAAAAAAACGAACCGCGAAGACGCGAAGGACACGAAGAAAGAAAAACTTGAGCGAGCACTCGTTTTAACCATTCTTCCTCTTCCTTCTTCGCGGTCTTAGCGCCTTCGCGGTTCGTTAAAAAAAATTAAAAAAAGCGCAGACACCCAGATAGCCAAGTCTCTAAACTATCGAACTTTCACAGAAAATCAGCTTCCAACCTTCTTCGGTGCAAAAGGAGAACCAGATTCAAACGAACTGAAACCGCCGGCAAAATCCTCACCGTAAGCCTCTTCACCGTGCTGGCCGATATCCAAACCTTGGTCTTCAGCAGATGAGGGCACTCGCAGTTCCATAAACTGCTCTAGAATTTTCAGGATGACAAATGTGCCGACAGCAGCGAACGCGTAAGTAGCTAGAACGCCGACAAACTGGATTCCGAGTAGCCCCGGATTCCCGAAAAGCAGCCCGTTATTTCCAGCAGCGTTAACCGCTTTAGTCGCAAACACGCCAGTCAGCAGTGCGCCTACAGTCCCGCCGAGCCCGTGAATTGGGAAGGTATCCAAAGAGTCGTCAAATCCCAGCTTAGCGCGCAAGCTAACGCCAAAGAAGCAGCAAACTGAAGTGATCGATCCGATCAAAAGCGCTCCCACTGGCAGCACGTATCCAGCCGCCGGTGTAATGCCCACAAGTCCCGCGAGGAAACCGCTAGCAATGCCGACTGCTGTCGGTTTGCCTCTGAGCACCCATTCCATAATTGTCCAAGTTAAACCGCCGGCTGCTGTGGAAATCATGGTGGTGACAAAAGCAACGGTTGCTAAAGAACCTGATCCCAAAGCGCTACCGCCGTTGAAGCCAAACCAGCCGAACCACAGCAAGCCAATTCCCAGCAACACGTAGGGTACGTTGTGGGGGGTGTGGGGCTTGTTTAAGTGGTCTTTGCGTGGCCCGATTACCCAAGCTGCGACTACGGCTGAGACGCCGGAACTGATGTGGACGACTGTACCCCCGGCAAAGTCTAAGGCTCCGAGCGCCCCCAGCCAGCCTCTACCCCAAACCCAGTGGGCTAAAGGAGAGTAGATGAATGTTGACCACAGCAGCACGAACCAGAAATAGGTTTTAAATGTGACTCGTTCGACGATCGCCCCGGAAATCAGCGCTGGAGTGATGATGGCGAACATCATTTGATACACCATGAATACTTGGTGCGGTATTGTCGGTGCGTAGCCGATCGGATCTGGTTTGTCGGCTGCGACGTTGTTCAAGAACATCCAGTCGAACCCGCCGATGAAGCTTTCGAGTCCTTTTCCAAAGCCTTCGGAGGCTGGAGTGGAAACGTCAAAGGCTAAGCTGTAGCCCCACAGAGTCCAGGTGACGCCGATCAGTCCCATCATGACTAAGCTCATCATCATGGTGTTGAGGACGTTGCGCGATCGCACCAATCCCCCGTAGAAAAACGCCAGCCCCGGTGTCATCAGCAATACCAGTGCTGAGGAGATCAGCATCCAGGCTGTATCGCCGCTGTCGATCGGATTCGGCGCAGCAGCAACAACAGCACCAGCAGCTTCTTGAGCTAGGGCATTGTCGGTCAGCGGCACGCTTAACAGCCACAGGGCGATGATGCCGATCGTTAGACTTTTTTTGAGCACGTTATTTTTACCTTGTATTAATACTCAGCAAATTTGCAGGAAAGATGGAGCCGATTTTAGATGTGAGGATTTTTAGATGCAATAGTTATTTGGTTTTAAGTCCCTGTTTTAGCAGAACAAATCTTTAATAGATAATTCCCCAATCCTCAAGCATCCGACTGTATATTGCCGGACTCATCTAATTTCGTCAACGATCGATCCAATATTCTCTGCCTTCTGGATTGCACCATTTGTACAAACTGTTATTCTGTATCAGCGTATACTAAATACTTAACTCTCATATTTTCTTAATCTATCCGCAGGTACTTGACATCAGCTATGAGACCAGGGTAAGCGGTGTTAGTCATTAGTCAGCAGTCATTAGTCATTAGTCATGGAGAGGGGGAGAGGGAGAAAGGGGGAAAGAGAGGGAGAGTTGGGGAGAAAGAGGGAGAATATGACTTCATGCTTCTAACTAATGACTAATGACTAATTTTTTAATTGCATTTGACTGAACATTTGTAGTGCCGATCGCCAAACCAGATAACCTCGATCGTTAAGGTGCAAGCCATCTGTACTGAGTTCCTTTGGTAAATTGCCGTCAGCATCCGCAAACAGCGGCTGCAAATCCAGATAGGAAACATTTTCAGAATTAGCAATCTCTTTCAGCCGCCGATTGATGGCGCGAATCCGACTGTTAGGAATCGCCAACAGCCGATCGCGATTTTCCCAAGTAGATTGTTCCCCGCTGTGGGGCAAAATAGACTGCACCACAACTTGTGCTTTCGGGTGAGCCCATCGCAAATCGCGGATAATCTGTCGCTGGTTGTTCAAAATTCCTTCGTCGCTAGCCCCACGCAACAAATCGTTAATCCCGATCATCACAAACACCGTATCCGGCAAAGTTCGATCGAACAATTGCAACCGCTTCAGCAAACCGACGGAAGTCTCGCCCGAAATCCCTTGATTCAGCCAAATGCGATCGGGCGGTAACAACTTTGTCGGAAACCACATACTCAGAGAATCTCCAGCCAAAACACTTAGTTTCGGAGGACGATTCGTCGCCGCCGCCTCAGCTTCGCGGCCTAACTGCGTCACCCACTCCTGATAACTCCACCTGTGTCGCTGTCCCGGAACGGGCGCTTCCAGCACTGCCTTTGCAGAATTTGTCGCCGGCGGGCGAATTTGTTCTTCAGGGCTTTCTACCGTCACCGCAGCACTCGCCGGGGAGCTTTCTGTCAAGTTGTGTCCCCGCAGCAGTTGAGCGACTGCGAGGATTAGTACCCCGTTCGTCAGCAGAGATAGCAAAGCCCAAACCGGAACAGTGCTCGATCGGCTTCTTTCCATCCCTAACAAAGATTTATGACTTCTACTTCTGCTAACTCCAAACTTCTCCATAAACTCAAGCTATTTGCAGGCACCACACTGAAATAATTGGCACTGATTGCTGCATCAAATTTTGCCGCTCAATTAAAGCCTCAATTCTGATAAGAATCAAGCACTGTGCTGTCTTGGGCAAGGGCGGGGATGCAGAACGAGAGCTTTTCGGGATTACTGTATCATAATTCGCATCTCCCGATTTGAGGGCGATCGCCAAAACGGGGCACCTATCGCAATTCCCGGAGGCAGAAACCAGGTTTTTTAAAGTAATTTGGCGATCGTAGCAGCAATTTGAGAACGTCGAAAAAGCCCGCTGATCGGCGTACAAATCGCCAATAAGCGGGCACGAAAGCAGCAAGCAGGTCGATCGATCTCTTCGCAGGGTCTACAGTTTGGTAGTCCTCCCGCCATAATCGCCGTACCCGCCCTCAGTTCTATTACCCGAGCTAGTTTCCTTGACAAACCCGGTGTAAGCTTCCATCCCGTGTTCGCCGATATCCAAACCTTCAGCCTCTTCTACAGCAGAAACGCGGATACCCAACAAAGCTTTGAGTGCCGCCCAAAAAATCGTAGTTAGCAGCACAGTCATCCCACCTACAGAGATAATGCCGATTAACTGCGGAATTAATTGATCGAAACCTCCCCCTACCAGCAATCCCGCTTTCGGGCCTGCGGTATAAATTCCAGTTCCAGGGCCGTCAGAAAACAAGCCAACGGCTAGAGTTCCCCAGATGCCGCAGACTAAGTGAACTGAAGTTGCGCCTACAGGGTCGTCAATTTTCAAGTTGTCAAAGAAAGTGACGGCGAAAACTACCAGGATGCCGGCGATGGTGCCGATAATGGCAGAGTTGGGTATGTTGATGTAAGCGCAGCCAGCAGTAATTCCCACTAAGCCAGCCAAGATGCCGTTGATAATCATCGACAAGTCTGGTTTGCCCAGATACAACCAAGCGGTGATGGTGGCGGCAACTCCCCCAAAGGCTGCTGATGTGTTGGTGGTGAGCGCAATGTGGGCGATCGCATTTGGGTCTACAGCCATTGTCGAACCGGGATTGAACCCGAACCAACCCAACCAGAGAATCAAACAGCCCAGAGTAGCAATACTCATATTGTGTCCCGGCATCGCCACAGTATCGCCGTCGCGGTACTTGCCAATCCGCGGCCCCAAAAATGCCGCTCCCATCAAAGCTGCCCAACCGCCTACAGAGTGAATTGCTGTCGAACCTGAAAAATCGTAGAAACCTGCTTTTGCCAGCCAGCCGCCGCCCCAAATCCAGTGTCCGGTAATTGGGTAAGCAATGCCTACTAACAGCAAGCTGAAAATTAAGAAATCAAGGAATTTAATTCGCTCTGCAACGGCTCCAGAAACGATCGTGGCCGTAGTTCCAGCAAAAACTAATTGGAAAAAGAATTTGGCGTTGAGAGGTACTCCCGCCCAGTTAAGCGAGTCGAAAATGCCTTGATAAGCCTCTCCTGTGGCAGGGCTGTTGTCGGCTACATTCCAGAGGAAATATCCGCCGCTGCTGCCGATAAAACCGTTGCCGTCACTGAACATTAAGGCAAAGCCGATCGCCCAATATGCAATTGTAGACAGCGCAAACACAATCAAGTTTTTTGCAAGGACGTTGACTGCATTTTTCTGTCGGCAAAACCCGGTTTCCAACATCGCGAAACCGGCGTTCATAAAGAACACTAGCATCCCAGCCACCATGACCCACATAGTATCCATGCCCACTTTGAGGCTGGCTAATTGTTCCTCGGTGGTTGGTGCGGGCGCAGGGGTTTGGGCTACCGCTGCATATCCCCAAATCAAGACGATGATGGCAGCTAAAGGTATGCAGGCTTGCCAACTGGGACTGAGGCGGGCGATCGTCCTTTGTAATTTCTTAAACCTGCTTGCTTTCGTCAAAACTTTAGCTGCTGGCAAATTCAAAGATTCCCGCCTGCCTTGTTTCGACTTCTTCCCGACAGTCATTTTAATCACTTTCACTCTCTTTACAACTAATTAGCTCAGCAATAGTCAGAAAATTTTCTAAATTGTACTACAGAAGTCTATAGCTGACTGTTCAGATTGAGATACTTCTGATAGCCTAGGTCTTCTAGTTGATTTTGTTTTTTCATGACAGATTCCGACAAAGTTTTGCGGTAATCCAGGATTCGCTCTAGCAATTGAGGCTGAGAAACTGCTAATATTTGAACTGCCAGCAAGCCCGCATTTTTAGCATTGCCGATCGCCACTGTGGCTACGGGTATCCCGGCTGGCATTTGCACGATCGAGTACAGCGAATCTACCCCTTGCAGGTGGCGGCTCGGTACCGGCACGCCAATGACTGGCAAGGGCGTTAAAGATGCTACCATGCCTGGGAGGTGTGCCGCTCCCCCGGCCCCTGCGATAATGACTTTCAAGCCCCGTTGGTGCGCCGTTTGGGCATATTCCACCATGAGCGAGGGGGTGCGGTGGGCCGAGACGATCGCCACGGAGTAAGGTACATTGAATTCTTCGCAAACTGCGATCGCTTCAGACATGGTTGGCAAATCAGAATCGCTACCCATGATAATTCCAACAGTCGGTTGATTCATGTAATTTCCCGATTAGAGATTTCTGATAAATGCTAATTTTAAATGATTGTATTCCCTCAAATTTATAAATTTTCCCGTAGATTAGTGATGAATAAAGCCACAACCCGAACAGCCGCCCCCATAGATATTCTGAATGCTCGCCTCCCGGGTTACAAGGATTTGCAGATGCTGGCTATTGACGAAACGGGCATCATTCAAGAAGTTTGCCCGATGGACGGCGTATTTAAACGAATTGCTCCTCCCGATTTGCAAGTGCTCGATGCAGGAGGAGATTGGCTTTCTCTGGGCGGTGTTGACTTGCAAATTAACGGAGCGCTCGGCTGGGCTTTCCCCGATTTAGAAAGCAAGCATATTGAAGTTTTACCGAAAATTTGTCAGTTTTTATGGTATCAAGGAGTCGATGCTTTTTTGCCGACTTTGGTGACAACTTCGCTGGATAAATTTAGGCGATCGCTCAGGGCGATCGCCGATTATATCCGCACAGCAAAAACCGCTGCTCCCGTAACCAATAAACTCAAAACAGCGGAAATTCTCGGCGTTCACCTCGAAGGCCCTTTTCTCAACCCCCAGAAGCGAGGAGCTCACCCAGTTGAGTTTTTACTACCCCTAACTATAGAAAATGTCAAGCAAGTTTTAGGAGATTGTGCGGATATTGTCAAAATAATTACTTTAGCGCCGGAGTTAGACAGCACTGGCGAAGTCATTTCCTATTTGCAAAGTTTGGGAATTGCCGTCAGTCTCGGACACTCGCAAGCGACGGCAGAGCAAGCGCAGCAAGCATTTGCCCGGGGAGCTTCAATGGTAACTCACGCTTTTAATGCGATGCCAAGTTTACACCACCGAGAACCTGGTTTGTTGGGGGCGGCGATCGTTTATCCGGGTGTAAAATGTGGTTTAATTGCTGACGGGAAGCACGTTTCTTCGACAATGATCGATTTTTTGCTGCGCGCTGGCAGGTATGAAAAAGGCGTTTTTTTGGTGAGCGATGCTTTGGCTCCTTTGGGTTTGGCTGACGGTGTTTATCCTTGGGATTCTCGACAAATTGAGGTCAGAAAAGGTACGGCTTGGGTAAGATTGGATTACCACTCGCCCCTGGAATCTGCTACTTTGGCAGGTACGACTCTGCCACTGTTGGCGGGAGTGCAGAATTTGGTGAAGTGGGGGATTTGCGATGTGGAAAGTGCGATCGCCCTGGCGACTGATTCTCCGAGAAGGGCGATCCTCTTCGAGGGCTTCGCTAACGGACTTTCGGGAATTATCGGCCAATCGGCAACTCAATTGTTGCGCTGGAATTTGGATGAGCCGACAAAAGAATTGACTTGGCATCGGTTATTTTAAGGAAGAAGGAAGAAGTCAACCCCCCCCAAGGGGGGAAATTCAGGAAGAAGGAAGAAAAATAATTCAGCTTTTTTAAGTTACCAATGCCCAATGCCCAATGCCCGTACAGAATTTATCAGCAATTAACCGGACTTGAAATAATTCGGTTTTCTCGGCAAGTTCGATCGTAAATATGATTTAATTCCACAGCCAAGCAAATCTCACCCCGCAGCCACAGCGGTACAACAGGAAGGGTGGAACCCACAGCCAGTTTTTCCTGCCAAATATCGAGGCATTGGTTGCCGTGAAGCTCGATCGGGCGATAAGCTGTAGCATAGAGGTCAGCGTCAAAGGGCAAAGCACTTCCTTCCGCCAGACGGGCTAATAATTGATTATGAAGATTTGCCTTCCTCCCAGTCACAACATCAACTATTACCAACCCAATTCCCTGCCGCAAATACGTCTCGCACTTAGAGACAAAAGCACCGCGATGAGTAGAACGATCTTTGTTTGCAGGGCTTACTAATTCAATTGCACCGGCTAAAACCGGGCCACCTTCAGTGTTAAAAATACTGACTTGCACGCTTTCCGTCGCAGGTAAGAAAGGCACTGTTTGGGCTGGGGGTGGCAACCAATTGTTTGGGAAATCTATTGGCAAACGAATTACCGTCTCTGGACAATCAAACTCCAGTAGAGGTTCCTCAAAAGCTGCTACATCAATTTCAATCCCAAACTGCACATTGGGCTCGGCAAAGTAATTTGCAGGTAATTTGGCATTCAAATCGGATGCAATGTAAGTCGCCCAGGCGTTGTGAAAGGCGTGCCAGTGCCGACGAACCGACAGCGGCGGGCGGAAATGGTCTTGTAGCACCATATTTTTTAAAGTTAGGGCTGATTAAAATTATAATGATTAACCGTTGGCAATAACTCAGCAGCAGGCAGAAAGATGAATTTGGTAGACGACAAGACTATAGTTAGACAGTATTTTAACTCGACGGGCTTCGATCGCTGGCAACGAATTTACGGCGACGGTAAAGTCAATAAAGTACAGCTAGACATCCGCACCGGGCACCAGAAAACGGTGGATACAGTGCTCGGCTGGCTGCAAGCGGACGGCAATTTGCGCGGGCTTTCTATGTGCGATGCTGGCTGCGGTGTGGGATCTCTGAGCATTCCTCTGGCTGAGGCTGGGGCGATTGTTTGCGCTAGCGACATCTCTGAAAAGATGGTAGCAGAGGCTTATGATCGATCGACAGCAGTTCCCGGCAAGCTCTACAACATCTCCTTCGCAGCCCAAGATTTGGAAGCTTTGACTGGCAAATTTGACACAGTGATTTGTCTAGACGTGCTGATCCACTATCCTCAAATTAAGGTTGCTGACATGATAGCTCACCTAAGTTCGATCGCCCAATCGCGACTAATTATCAGTTTTGCCCCCAAAACCTTAGCACTTACCGCCCTCAAAAAATTTGGCGAACTTTTCCCAGGCCCGAGCAAAGCTACCCGCGCCTATCAGCACCGCGAAGCAGATATTATCAAAATCCTAGAAAGCAACGGCTTTGTTGTTAACAGAGCAGCCATGAATAGCACTAGCTTTTACTATTCCCGCTTGCTAGAAGCTGTACGCAAATAAAGCAGAAATATCTGTAAATTCTGAGACCAATTTAGATCGTTTATTGGCGGGGTTGGGCGGGTTAAGCAATTTGTTGGTGGGGTGAGGCGGGTTCACTGATCGATTTTCCCACCCACAGATAATCTTGATAAACTCGCCCCCACCCAACCAATAACGCCGCTCGACAATCACCATCCAACCGTAAAATTAAATAAAATTCAATTAAATCATTAAATTATGTCATCACTAATCTTAACGAGAATTTTCATAGCAGCCGCAGGCGTATTCGGAGGTTTATCTGTCGCCGGTGGCGCCTTCGCCTCTCACGCTTTAAAAGAGCGATTGACCGATCGCGCTTTAGCAATTTTTGAAACAGCCGCACGCTATCAAATGTACCACGCTCTGGCTCTATTGCTCGTCGCTTTACTATTAAGCCGAACCCAAGAATCTCCAACCTTTTTTGCACTGGCTGGATGGGCTTTTATTGCCGGCACGATCGTCTTTTCAGGCAGTTTATACGCCCTGAGTTTGACTGACATCAAATGGCTGGGTGCAATTACGCCGCTGGGAGGAGTTGCTTTTATTGTCGGCTGGATATGTTTGGCTGTCGCAGCTTTTAGTTTCAAATAGAGAATTGCAATTACCAATTCCCAATTCCCAATTCCCAATTCCCAATTCCCAATTCCCAATTCCCAATTCCCTAATTCTCAAACACATTGCTGGAAAACATCTCTGTCAAAGTACGCAAGTAAGGTAAAAATACCATAACATCCGCAGCAGGGAGGCGATCGGAGATTTCCCAAAACAAAATCAGCAGCATATCCTGCACTAACTCCCAACTTACATGAAGTTTCGGGTACAGCATCACGCAAATTGGAAACAATTCTTGTTGTACCGGGCCAATACTTTCTGCCAAAACGCACCAGCACAAATAGCTTTGAAAAATCTCGACATCCCGGATACCAGAAATTTTTACCTCGCGATCGCTCAAATAACCGCTGCTGCTGCGGTATCCTTGATGCTGGGCACTAGCCCGATCGTACACTGCACTAGCAATCTGAGTCGTGTGCTGCAACAAATGTTGAACGGCTAATAGAGCTTTTGAATTCGGAGGCTGATTCGCCGCAGCCTCGTTAATCTCTCCGTAGGGAATGTGCAGGTAGTCGTCTAGAACTTTTAAGTAAGGTGCAAATTCCGATCGCTCTGACTCCGAAAGACATCCTAACAAGATTTTGGTAGTGTATTGAAACTCCAACGTCACAAATCCCAGCACCAACGGATTTTTCTCTGAGTATTTCCGTCTCACTTGGATAATATCTTTTCCCACCAGCACTGACAAGCGGAATACAGGTTCTCTATCGCCGTAAGCGTCTATTGCTTTCCTATATAAGGTGCGAGTGTCGGCGATAATTTCTTCATGATTAATTAAGCTTGGATCGATCGCGTGCCGCTCTATTTGTTCCCCTAAAAGAGCTTCTACTCTACTCCAAGCTATCTCGCTGCCTAATTTCAGAGTATCTGTCAATTTGTCAACTATTTTGGCTCGATTTCCATCATAATCAGTTGATTCTGGGATTGGGGGAATCTGCCGCTGCGCTTGGTTGTCTCGCGTCGCCACTGTACTGTAATATTTCTTTGCCCAGCTAACTGCTAGGGAAGAAACATTGGCGCCCTTAGCCTCTGGGAGTTGGTGAGTATCCGATCCGGTAATACCCCTCGGCGCTAGACTTTCGCCCTGTTGAATTTCGTCTGCCGGATCTAAATAGTTTGAAGATATTTGTGAAATACCCGTCATGAGAAACCTCGTTTTTTTATAAAGTCGCACCCAATTAATTCCCCTAATTTTTAACGTTATTAACTACCATCCTCTGCATTGATACGCTGAGAGTCATCAGCCATTGTGCTTAAAGCGATCGGCCATTTGGCTGTAATGCCTGCATCTCTTATAAGTTCCACGTTAATAACGCTGTTTGTTGTGCGATATATCACCTTCACCATGTGATCGCTACCCTTTTTTTTCAAAACCTGTAAAGACGGGTGAAAATAAGTTTAATTTGTCTTAAAGTCTGAGAATTAAAGTCTAGTCTGCCTCAATAAAACTGCTTCTTGAAATATTTTATTTGTGTTTTGGAGTTTTTTTGTCTATCGCCTACTTTGTTCAAAATTATGCCATAGCACGCTTGATCGGTGACTTTGATTAATTTATTTCCTTAGCTGAAGCGAGAAATTTATTTTGAGCCTTGCAGTTGTTAGGAAACCTTAACACATTTAACCATCACCGTTTATAAATAAAGAATTAAATTTGAAAGCAAAATAAGATTTCGATGAATTTTGTTAATGCGATTGCCTGGACGGTTTTTTGGGCGCTCAGTTTTTTAGTTTTCCCGATCGGCAAACCAAGTTTCAAAATCAGACTTTAGAGCGACTTGCCCGTTGATTTAAAAATTCTACCAACTCTGGCTGGTTCAAGTCCTCTACCACAGGACAGAGCGTGTCCCTACAACGATAAGATTAGGTTGATGCGGGCCCGCGGGGCGATCGCTCCTCAAAAACAGCACGGCCACTAGGTCTTTAAGGCTATACCTTCGGGTAGGATTAGTAGGACGAGAGGAAGTGGATAAAATGAGCGCCAGCAATTCAACAGAAATCAAATTCGGAACCGATGGGTGGCGGGGACTGATTGCCCATGACTTTACTTTTGCCAACGTGCGAAAAGTAACCCGGGCGATCGCCAGTTACCTAGAAACCGCTTACACCAAAGACCGCCCAGTTTTAGTATCATACGATACCCGCTTTTTGGCAGACGAGTTCGCCCGCACATCTGCTGAAGTATTAGCAGATTTGGGATGGACTGTCATGGTAGTCGATCGAGATTGCCCAACACCAGTCATCGCCTACAGCGCCAAGCATCTAAACTCCGCCGGAGCTCTAATGTTCACGGCTTCGCACAATCCCGCACCTTACTGCGGTATCAAATACATTCCCGACTATGCGGGCCCAGCCACCCCGGAAATTACCGATACAATCGTGGCCAACATTTCTGGTGCTTCCGATGCGCCAGCCAAAGGAAGTCACAACGATAAAATTTCTACTTTTGACCCGAAACCCGAATATCTAAAGTTTCTTTATACTTTGATTGATGTTGATCGCATTCGATCGGCTAAATTAAAGGTCAAGTACGACGCCCTCTATTCGACTTCTCGCGGCTATCTAGACGAAGTTTTGGTACACTGCGGCTGCGATTTGGAAAGTTTTCACACTTACCGCGATGTGCTGTTTGGTGGCGGAATGCCCGAACCCAAAGGCGAACAGTTGGTTGAGTTAGTCGAAGCTGTTAAGAAAGATTCGGCAGATTTGGGTTTGGCGACAGATGGCGACAGCGATCGCTTTGGTATTGTTGACGAGTTGGGAAATGTCTTGACTCCAAACACTGTGCTGTTGCTGCTGGCGCGTCACTTGGTTAAGAATAAAGGCTTGACTGGGGCGATCGTCCGTACCGTCGCAACTACCCACTTGCTGGACAATTTGGCAGCCAAATACGGCTTGAAAATCTACGAAACCGCAGTCGGTTTTAAATACATCGGCGAAAAAATGCGGGAAACAGCCGTACTCATCGGTGGCGAAGAATCCGGCGGCTTAAGCATTTTAGGCCACATCCCCGAAAAAGACGGGATTTTGGCTGATATGCTGGTGGCAGAGGCGATCGCCTACGAAGGCAAACCGCTTTCTCAGCTAGTCGAAGAAGTCATTAAAGAAGCCGACGGCCCTCTGTACAACAAACGCTTGGACTTGCACCTAGATGAAGCCCACAAAGCAGCCGTTTTGGATTCTTTTACCAAGAATCCCCCGACGGAAATAGCGGGTATTGGCGTTAAGGAAATCGGCCGCAAAGACGGAATTAAACTTTATCTTGAAGATGGCGGCTGGGTATTGCTGCGGCCTTCGGGAACCGAACCCCTGATGCGCGTTTACATGGAAACAAACTCTGTGGAAAAAGAAAGCAAAGTTGCGGAATACATGGAAAAGGTAATTTCCCAGTTAGAACCTGTTTAAACTGCAATATCCCCAGATACCTGACTCCTTAAAGAAGTCGGGTATCTGAGTGTTCTGTTTTTTTGTCTACTTGTATCATGCTTTGTCAAATTATGGGATTTTGAGCATGATTCAGAGTTTGATTACCAGCACGTCGGTCAGATTAACATCATTCAATTTAGTTTAGATGGCAGAAAATTATATATTTGTCATACAATTGGATTTGTTATATTTTTGCAATTGTGATATTTTCTATTTTGACAAAGTAAAAAAAAAATCTCAAAATTTCGGATATTTCCTTGACTTTTTGAAACTTTATATTGTATTATTCTAAATAATGGGATATTTGCGTAAATAAAAAATTGGCAAAGATTTCGATTATGAAGCAAGTATATCAGTTAAATTATTACCTTGTCAACCCCTTTTATGAAAACAATTCCTCTGCTCGCCATTAGTTTTTTAGTAGCAATTTTAGCAAGCGCGATCGGCATTATCTCAGTGCAGAACGCCGCCCCAGTATCCTTAAACTTTATCTTGTTTAAATCGATACAAATGCCCGTAGGATTAGTATTGGCAATGAGCATTAGTGCAGGACTGATGGTCGCGGCGCTGCTGCAACCGCTGTGGAACCTTTCAGATTCGCAAAACTCCCGTCCCCAATTTCAGGCAAATTCACAAGACTCCGACACCGCAGAATATTAAGTTAATTGCTGAAGCCTTACAACGAGTAGACCTGACCGTCAATCAGCAGCCGAGTAATTCCCTTAGCTAGCAAATAAGGCCCAGCTTTTTGCAGCATCCTGCCGTCTGGAATCTTGAAAACCCTTTGATTGCGAGTAGCAAATCGGCGGGCTACTCGTTGATTGTCAAAAACAGGCAGAGTTTTCTCCCGAATCTCCGCCACCGGAATTTGACCGAGTTCGCCAAAAGCTTTCAAAGGTCTAGTGATTAACTCCGCCGCTTGATCGACTACCAAGTAGCAAATTTTGGGTACAGATGCTTCGCTAAAAGGCAAAACTTGAATCAGCCCTGTAGCCCGAAGCTCGTAAGCGTTGCCCGCCCCTACGGGGGCTGCGCCAACGAAGAGGATCGACTCGCCCGACGATATCGAACCCAGCAGACTCCCCTCAAACAGAGAGTCTTCATCCTCTAAATCTTCGTCGAAGTCGTCATCTAAATCGTCTTCATCCTCGTCTTCATCCTCGTCTTCGTCGAAATCGCTAAAATCTTCACCTGCAAGCAATCCTGGTTCTGACAGTATTGGCTGTAGTTCCCCAGTCACAACAGCGCGATCGCTGCGAGGAGCAACATAGATTGTTTCGGCATCTGGCAAATCAGAAACATCCAAATCCGACTGTAAATTTCCTCGAATTTCGAGATCCGTAACTGGTTGGGCGGCTGATAAAGAACGGTTTCGGATCGTCGGCCTCGAATTTGGGACTGACTGCGGGACTGGGACTGACTCAGATAGGGGGATATCTACAGGATCGGTTTCGCGATCGACCAGAGACGACTCAGCATTCGCCTCTGTCGGTTCAGAAACACTGGTGCGATCGGACAAACGCTTTTGTTTTTGCTGGACTAGAAATTCGTATTCCGACTCCGACAAAGCGCTCTGAAGGATGCGCCTCACAGTCGAACTACTCACTCCGTAGCGCTTAGCCAAAGTGATAGTATTCTCCTCCGACTGTCGGTACAGTCTGAGGATTTCCCGTTTGTCTGAATCCGAGAGTTTTGTAGGCGTCATGCCAAGTTTTCCAGCAAAAAGACGTGAAAAGACGCAGGAAGTGCGATCGGTGAACTGTGATTTTTCATTTTAGATTTGAAGTTGAGAGATGCCGGCAAAGGACAAAAAAGCTGGGACTCCCAATCGCTTGCCGAAGCAACCCCAATCTCAAATCGCTACGCGGTGCGACGAGTCCGTCTGCTTTGGCGAGAACGGGTTGAGATGTCATGTTCCAAGACAGCTCCTATTCCGAACAGGATGGCGCTGAAAACAAAAAAGACTTCCAGCAAACTGCCACTTTGATAACTACCCTCAGCCTGAGTATCCCGCCATTTAAAGTACATATCTGCGATGTAAAGCGAAAAAGTTGCAGCCGCAATCATTCTCCAAGATTGGGAAAAACGTCCTCCCCAAAACGCCAAGAGCAATGCAGTAGCAATAATCAGCAGAAAAACGTCCCCGACGATGTAAAACAAATTGATTGCATAGGCGTAAGGCGACAGTTGCTTGTCAAGTGCCATTACCCATGCGGGAGCTTTAGTTGCTTCTGCTTCTGCTTCTTCCGGTGCGGATTTAGCAGCCGCCGCAGCCACTCCTTTTGCTTTAGACGACGAATTGTCCAAAGCAGGCGCTTTTCCTTTGGCAGCCGTTGCTGGTGCAGAGCCTGTCACTACTTCCTGGGGGGCTGGAGCCATTCCTAGCTGTACCCTCCAAGAGTCAGGTGCAGCAACCCAGATAGCTACAGCAATTCCAAAGGCTGCAATTCCCGCTAACAAACCCCACTGCCAAATTTCTAGATTCAGCCGCTTGGAAGTCACAGCCAAAACCATGCCCCCAATCAGTACCACATAGCTGCCCAAATAAAATGCGTCTGCCGGAGACACATCTGGGTTTACACCGAAATAAAGTTCCCAAATGCCAAATAGCACGCCGGCGATAAAATAGAAGAGCATCCCTAGACCGATGCCCAGCCAGACGTTGCGCCCGCTGGCCATGTGGGGGCTTCTCCAGTTTCTGAAACAAACTAAAGCAGCTCCGAGGTATGCCCCGCATTCAAACACATAAGTGCCGATCGAGTACCAAAGAGGTAAACCCTCTTCTTGCGAGAGGGGGACGCTGAACAGCAAAAAGAACAGCAGCGCCATGACAGCCCAGACAATGCCCGCAATCACTAGGGTCTGAGCTGACAGTAAAGATGGAGATGTAGATGACTTTTCTGAAGTGCTACTCATAGGGATTTCACGAGACATAACTAGCGGTTGAACGCACCCCATCTCAATCTTTGATTTTTGATGAGATGAGGATTCTTTCGCCAAATAACCTTGATCTGACGCTCCGGGAAAAACTGGCGTCAAGCGTGCGTGTCGTCGGGACTTTAGCCCTCGTACACTAAGAGAAAGACTCATCAAGAATCCGATCTATTTACTAATTCAAGGAATTAGTCGTTAGTCTATTTCTTGTTCATAAATAGATGATAGAAATACGGTTTATGTCTCCACCATTAAGGCTTTTACAGTACCAAATCTATCTCTTAAATTATACCCTCAAATGTTGCTGTCTCTGTTTTTTGGCTTTCGCACTCCTCCACTCATATCAATGATTGTGGGTGGGGAGTGCGATCGAATTTTAGCTAAATTGCCAGACTGTAGGTTGCCTCCAAACCGACTCAACAATTTGGTTGGTCAATACAAGTCGGCGATCCAACCTGTATATCGCCTACCCCCTACAGTGCAATTATCTCAGCTTAATTATCTGGGCCCAATTGTCTGAGCAATTGTCAAAGATTTTCTAGGCTGCGATCCACAACTTGTTGAGGGCTGATTGTTTCAGCCAATCTAGAAACTGAGTGCGATCCTGTCCTGGCATATCTTGCAGCACATCGCTCACTCCCTCAGCGAAGCCCGTATCGCCAAAATATGATTTGCCCAAACGGTGGAGTTCTTGCAATAAGGTCTTGAGATGTTGCTCTTGCCAAGGGGGCACCCTATGATTTTGCAAGGGACTAACTGTTAGCCAATTTTTGATCGCATCAGGGGAGTCTGCCTGGGGGAAGTTTCCCTGCTGAAATACCTTGGCGATATCTTTCTGAAACGATGCGGCCTGCCTTGCGCCTAACAGGTCTTCTACATCGAAGTACACAGCTTGGAGGAGCAGCAGACAACCCTGCGCGAACAGTGGTGCTTTGGCGGATTCTGTACCTGCCGGTTCTTCGCCAGCAAGCTGATCTAAACGGACTTTTCCCCAGACGCTATATCGATCCGGCTCTTCTAGCAGAACACAAGCTTTGCCTCGGTTGTCGGTTAAGTCCCGCCACAAGGCTCTGGCGTCTTCTGCTTGCTTGCCGTTGAAGGCGCTGATCAGGCGAAAAGTCTGCCCCTGATAATTGAGAATGGGAATTTGTTGATCCCGTTTTGGATGTTGATAATTGGTTATTTCAACATCCTGCCGTTTCAGAATAAACATGACACTGCGATTTGACTCCTGTCATGGCCGAGGTGCTGTGCTTTTGACACTCTCCAAGCCTAAAGGCGAGGGGATTCTTGATTCAACGAGTCCACTTAAATTAGCAGGATTGCCCTCCTCAAGCGTTCCGATACTTTTTTGCTAACAAATGCTAACAAATATCTAAGCTGAGATTGTTTCTCAACCTTGGCATATAAACTAATGCACGAAGGACAATCCCCCGCGCACAACTTACGACTGCTGTACTGGCAACGCTTGATTTTCGCGCTCGTGCCGATCGGACGATTGACTATTTTGCTTTGATGCCATAGACGAAGCTTATATATAGAGGCTCCGTATCATCAGGGATTTTCACCTGAGTCTTTCAATCCTAGTTCTACCACATTTTTCTCAAATATCAACTCGATCGGCAGGTTCGCACACATACCTAAACATCGGCAAATTAGTCACTGCGGCTCAACTCCTTTACAAAACTTGGCTAAATTTATCTGAGTTTCATCACTCAACTACAAGTAATTCGCTTGGGATCTGCTTCCTGTCTCAACCTGCATGAAGTCGGCTCCTACTCCACCAGGGTAGATTCGGGTGGATCAGCACTCTATGCGTCGTGGGCCGCTTATCAGAAATTGGGGTTTAAAACCCCGTCATAAGCTTGACGGCTTTCTGCTATAGTATTCGTAGGTTGCTGACCGTGAGAACGTGAGGAAACAGGTTGAACGTCCTACTCCGTGATCTCAAAATCTTTAACCGTCAATGGTAAAAACTAAATC
>JANPMV010000045.1:0-35999 GCA_031427135.1 Cyanobacteria bacterium VAR_87_metabat_62
AGTTCTAATAGGGTTTTGTTTTGCTTTTGAGTAAGAAATACCCTTAATCTAGCGCCCATATATTGAGTTACCTTAGTATATGTATTCTCTGTGTTTACTTATTTTAACATAGTTAGGTTTTTTCGCGCTGACCTACTTACAGCAGATTCCACGTTTATGAAATCCTCTAGGACAGGACACGGCATTGCCCTTCTTCGTGTCAACTTAACCTCAAATGTAGTCAGAGACTGCTGTTTGACTCTTAGATTTCGATCCCCCCTAGCCCCCCTTAAGAAGGGGGGGGAAAGGGGGGGTGAAAGTCCCCCTTCTTAAGGGGGATTTAGGGGGATCTAGACTTGGCATAAAACCCAGATTTATCAAACGTTTCAGTCTTAAGTTGACACCAATCGGCTCTTGGAGTGTCCCTTCATAAACCTGGAATAAGCTGTATGCTGTTTGTAAATACCAATATAAATTGCTACAAACAAAGATTTTATCACTACATCATTAACCGACCAACCGCTTACTAACAACAGTCAACAGTCAACCGTTAACAGTCAACCGTCAACCGTCAACCGTCAACAGCCAACTGACTAAATTTCCCTTCGCTTCAACTCAGCTCTCCGCAATATGTAAGTAGCCGCACAATCTGCGTGGGGATGATCAGCTAAAACTTCCGCGAGTTCCAGCACATATCCGGCGATGTCCGGCCCCAGTTTCTCGGTGAGCACTTGACGTTCGCGAGAGGCGAGTTCTTGCACGCGGGCCTTGGCTTGCCAGTTGGGAGAAAACATCTTGTCAATCTCGGCGTGGAATCCCAGACTTTCGAGAATGTCCCATTCGCCGTTGTCGCACCAAATTCCCCCGCACAGCATACAGCGCTCTATGTAAAAGGGCACTCTGGTGAAAGGAACTTTCGCCCGCGACAAATAGTGACCGTCTTCGGGACACAGGGCTGCTTTGCTGTCGTAGGGAGACGGCGTAAATTCTATGCCGAGAGTGCCTGTCGCCTGTGGCTTCTCGGATTTGTTGTACCACTGGCTCTGCTCTTTCTGCCAAGCTTCGTATTCTCTGCCGGGAATCCAGATACCGTAACAGTTGGGACACCACTGCACCGACATACTGCCGGCTAAGGTGCCGCCTTCTAAGTTGGGATGTTTGCATTTTGGACATTCCACCGCTTTATTTCTCCTTGCCTTCTTAATTCGCTATTAATTCAGTTATTAATTCTGTATCTGGGCCGGCCCTGAAGAACCAGAATTTTTTTGCAGCAGCGCGCCACAGTAGCCAATTAGCGTGTTAAGCCGCGCAATCGCCGCAGTTTGCCTCGCCTCTGCTGTCGCTGGCTGGCGCGACGCTTGCAAAAACGTGATGTCTGTCCCCAATATCCGTAGTTGCTTGTGAATTTCCGTCAAATAGGACTGCTCTGGGGGGGTTTCTGAGGCGTCTAACTCACCGCTGTCGGCTCTCATAATTTGATTTCCGAAAAATTGTTGCACTTTTCTGTATTCGATCGCCAGCGCGGCCCGATCCAGATTATCCTGTGCAGCAGTTCTTTGTAGCTGTTCGAGTGCTTGCTGTAATTCTTGGTAGCACTGGCGGCGGTCTTCGGACAATATCATGATTTTGCAAACAAATTTGTATTTATAATCAAAGTAGATTCTTGCTTAAAGTTTGCTCCTATTCAAGGAAGCCGCAGACTTTGGCAGCAATTCCCCGTTTATTGAGAAAATTTTTCCATCGGCTTTCTCGATCGGCTTTCTCGGGCTGCTGTTTTGAGCGATCGCGCTGCCTGTTTTGATGTCGGTGCCGGAGCGTGCAACTGCAACTGCCCAAACATTCTTAGTTTACCGGATCTGCGCTCCGGCGCCGCGACAAGAGTGTCACTATTTTTTCTTCCCTGCGAAGGGGAAGGATTCGGAATTAAATAGGTATAGTTGATAAAAAAATCGACTATTTTTTTCAATTGCAAATTGTGACTGTCAATTAGTTTAGTATATCTAGACACAGAATTTTGGCAATTGAACCGAAAACCGGCTTTTAAATTTGTATTTCTAAGTTTTAAAGGTGTACCCCATGAACGCGAACACTCTAACTCCCTCTCCCTCGATCGATCCTGCTGTAGTTCCCGATTGGCTGCAAGAATGTCTGAATTGCCGATCGCCGCAGCCCGATCCAGTCCCTAACCCGAATTGCATGACTGACAACAGCTTAATTTGTCGTGCCTTTGAATTTGCCCGCGACTTGCACGAAGGACAGTACCGCAAATCTGGAGAACCTTACATTTGCCATCCGGTTGCTGTAGCTGGAATACTCCGATATATGGGCGGAAACAGCGTCATGATTGCCGCCGGTTTCCTCCACGACATTGTTGAAGATACAGATATTACTCTCGAAGAAATAGAACAGCGGTTCGGCGCTGAAGTCCGACAGTTGGTAGAAGGTGTCACGAAGCTTTCTAAGTTTAACTTTTCCAGCAAAACAGAGCGCCTTGCTGAGAATTTCCGCCGGATGTTCCTAGCAATGGCTAAAGATATTCGCGTCATTGTTGTCAAACTGGCAGACAGGCTGCACAACATGAGGACTTTGGAGCATTTGTCCGAAGAAAAGCAGCGCAGTATTGCTCTAGAAACCCGAGAGATTTTTGCTCCTCTGGCGAACCGTTTGGGTATCGGGCGCTTTAAGTGGGAATTGGAAGATTTAGCGTTTAAATACCTGGAACCGGAAGCTTACCGCGAAATTCAGGACTTGGTGGCAGTCAAGCGGGGCGATCGAGAAACTCAACTCGCAGAAGTCACAGATAGCTTGCGAGAAAGACTTGACAATTTAGGCATTAAATGCTATGAAGTCAGCGGTCGTCCCAAACATTTGTACGGGATTTATGGGAAGATGCACCGGCGGCAAAAAGGGTTCAACCAAGTGTACGATATGGCTGCGGTGCGGATCATCGTAGAAACCAATGATGACTGTTATCGGGCTTTGGCGATCGTCCACGATTCTTTCCGCCCAATTCCCGGCCGCTTCAAAGATTATATCGGTTTACCAAAAGCCAACCGCTATCAATCTTTGCACACCGGAGTAATCGGAACCAGCGGCCGCCCCATCGAAGTGCAAATTCGCACAGTAGCAATGCACCACATTGCCGAATACGGCATTGCCGCACACTGGAAATACAAAGAAACCGGCGGTTCCAACACCAAAGTTACCGGCGACGACGAAAAATTTACTTGGCTGCGACAACTCCTAGAATGGCAAAGCGACCTCAAAGACGATAGCGAATATTTACAAAGCATTAAAGACAACTTATTCGACGAAGATATCTACGTTTTCACTCCCAACGGAGACGTAATTGCTCTCAATAGCGGCTCAACTCCCGTAGATTTTGCTTACCGCATTCACACAGAAATTGGCAATCGCTGCACCGGTGCCAGAGTCAACGGGCGAATGGTGACACTAGACAAGGTTTTAAAGAACGGCGATATTGTAGAAATCTTGAATCAAAAAAACGGTCATCCGAGTTCCGACTGGCTGAATTTTGTCAAGACAAACGGAGCAAAAAATCGAATTCGGCAGTGGTTGAAGCGATCGCACCGAGATGAAAATCTGGCTCGCGGGCGGGAATTGCTAGAAAAAGAATTAGGTAAAAACGGCTTAGAATCCTTGCTGAAATCTGAACCCATGCAGTCGGTAGCTCAGCGCTGCAACTACCACAGCGTCGAAGATTTAATCGCCGGTTTGGGCTACGGCGAAGTCACCCTAAATCTCGTAGTAAATCGACTGCGAGATTTAGTAAAAGTGAAGCAGAAAATAGAAGCTGCTCCTGCGGTGGGAACTCAGGAATTGCCCGTGCAAATACCTGCGATGATGCCACCGAAACCCGTACCGAGTTCGTCTCCGAGCAAATCGCCGATCGCAGGTGTAGAAGGATTGCTCTACCATTTATCCGGGTGTTGCTGTCCGATTCCGGGGGAATCAATTATTGGAGTTGTGACTCGCACTCGCGGCATTTCGATTCACCGGCAAGGTTGTTCAAATGTTGAAAGCGTACCGGGCGATCGGTTAGTTCCTGTGAGTTGGAATTCGAGCGATCGCAATGGTAGCCGCCCAAATACTTATGCTGTTAACATTCAAATTGAGGCTCTCGATCGAGTCGGAGTTCTCAACGATGTATTATCGCATTTAAAGGACAACAAAGTCAACGTCCGCAGCGCTCAAGTCAAAACCTATCCCGGTTTGCCTGCCTTAATTGACTTGTGCATGGATATCGAGGATAAGGAACAGTTCGAGCGGACTTGTATGCAAATTAAAAAGATGAGCGATATTTTGAATTTGCGGAGGCTGAGTGAAGGAACTTAAGTAACGGAGGACACGGCAATGCCGTTTCCCTACCCTAAAATAACATTGTAGCACGGGCTGCAAGCTTGGGCGGCCGGAGAGGAGACGGCAGTGCCGTTTCCCTACCCCATAAATTGTAGGGAAACGGCACTGCCGTTTCCTGACTGTGGATAATATTAATTCCGAGGCCACCGGAGTTGATATTACCACTCGCTGACAAGAGGTTAAGCCCCATGAAATTTAAAAGGCTAAGGAAAGTTTTACTCAGCTTCGCGAGGTTCAACTACAAGCCTAATTCCATCAAGAATTTGACGAACCCGCTCTGCGGAGAGTGTACCAATTTTCTCGCCTAACTGGGATTTATCGATCGTCAAAATCTGCGAGACATTAACAACACTTTGTTCGGGCAAATCAGCTTCTCCTGCTTCTAACAGGACATTTCCTGGTGAATTAGCTCGTCTGAGATTTGAAGTAAGCACACAAGCTACAACCGTATTAATGCGGGAACGATTGAATAAATTGTTCTGAATGATTACATGGGGATGGAGATAACCGGGTTCAGAACCCGAAGGCTCATCAAGTTCAATCCAAAAAATATCACCTTGATTGATTACCATTCGCCTTCCACGATCCTCCGATGAGAGCGACTCATCTTGCGAAGCAAAACTTGTTCTTCTTCAGAGAGAGGTACTTCCCAAGCAGCATTAATTTTTTCTAACAGTTGTTGATTTTCGCGACGGCGGATAAATTCTTCAAGCGCTATTTCGATCAAAAAACTCTGCGAAATTTGCATCTCGCCAGCTAATATTCCGGCTTGTTCATATAAAGATGCTGGCAATGAGATAGCAGTTTTGACAGTTGTCATACCTTTATACCTTCATTTATGTGACTATAACTAATAGTATAGCCAACGACAATACGATTCAGCAAACAAGCAGAAAAATGAAATCCTTTATTTCGCGGGAACGACAGGCTTTGCATCTCCCAACTTTTGCTGCAAAAACTCCTGCGCCACTTGTCCAGCTTCCTGCTGTTGCTTATCAACTTTATAGTTGAGCTGGCGCATATCTTTCTCAGAGATTTTGCCACCCAATTCGGCGATTACAGGGCGCAATTCCGGGTATTTTTCCAAAACTTGCGATCGCACAACGGGCACTGCTTGATAGGGCGGAAAATAGTTTTTATCATCTTTCAGCACCACCAAACCCAAGCTTTGAATCAAACCGTCCGTTGTATTTCCAGCAATTACATCTACCTCTTTTTGTTGCAGCGCTTGATAAAGCAATCCTAATAACAATTCCTTCGGTTCTTCGGCAAATTTAATCCCATAAGTTTTAGCCAATCCCGGAAAACCATCTTCTCTTTCTTTGAACTCTGGGCCGAAAGCAGCTCGCAATTTTGGTGCAGCTTTTCCCAATTGAGATAGAGTTTGTAAATTGAGTTTCTTTGCATCATCTCCCCGCACGATAATCGCAAAACTGTTCTCAAATCCCAGCGGTTCCATCCATTCTGCCTTAAACTGTTTGGGATACTCTTGTTTGAGATAATCTAAAACTTTTTTCGGGTCAGAAATTGGCTTTTGTTTGAGCAAGTTGGCGTAAGCAGTACCCGTGTATTCGACATACATATCGATTTTCCCTGCTGTTAAAGATTGATGGCAAAGCGAACCACCGAGATTCAATTCTCGTTCTACTTTGATATCAGTTTTAGCTTCAATATGGCGCGCTAGCATTTCTGCAAGGATGACTTGTTCAGTAAAGTCTTTCGAGCAGATGACAACTTGTTTTTGAGGTTTAGAGGTACATCCTACTACTGCAAGCAAGCAAAGCAGCGAGCAGGAATAGAAAAAAAAATCGTACTTAGATATTTTCATAAGTTAACTCATTTTTTAGTTTGACAATTATTAGCTTCTAATTTATAGCATTTTTCATTGATTTGTAAACCCAAGATCCCAACTTCTTGGAGAAGCCGGGGATCAGAGAGCCCGATCGCACTTTACCCCATTTCCTTTGTCCTGCTGTAACATTTATTTATAGACATGGAGGACGAAAGATGGTAATCAGCGATATTATCCAGCAGCAGCGGCAATTTTTTGCGACTGGGAAAACTAAGGATGTGGATTTTCGGATCGCACAACTGAAACTGCTTCAAAGTGCGATCGAACTTAATCAATCACAAATTGTCGCTGCTGTCAAGGCAGACCTGAATCGGCCGGAGTTTGAGGCTTACTTTGAAATCGCATCGATCGCAGAAGTTAAGTATGCCATCAAAAACCTCAAATCTTGGGTCAAGCCGAGAAAAGTGCCAACTTCGATCGACCAATTCCCCGCATCAGCCCGCATTTTTCCCGAACCTTTAGGCGTAGTTTTAATCATCGGGCCTTGGAACTATCCGTTCCAGTTAATGATATCACCGTTAGTCGGGGCGATCGCCGCCGGGAACTGTGCACTCCTCAAACCCTCAGAAATCGCCTCACACACGTCGGAAGTTGTCGCCGACATGATTGCCAAAACCTTCGATCCCGCCTACGTAGCAGCCGTCGAGGGAGGCGTGGAAGTCAGCCAACAATTGCTAGCCGAAAAATTCGACCATATCTTCTTTACAGGCGGTACAAAAATCGGCCGCATTGTCATGGAAGCCGCCGCCAAACACCTCACACCAGTCACCTTAGAATTAGGTGGCAAAAGTCCTTGCATTGTCGATTCAGACATTCAGATTGAACACACCGCAAAACGAATTGCTTGGGGCAAATTCATCAATGCCGGACAAACTTGTATTGCTCCAGATTACCTGTTAGTAGACAAGAAAGTCAAGCCGCAATTAATGCAAGCAATTAAAGAATCAATTCAAGGATTTTACGGCGACAATCCGCAAACAAGTCCCGACTATTCGCGGATTATCAATCAGCGGCAGTTGGAACGTTTGAGTGCGTTTCTCAAAGATGGAGAAATTGTCATTGGCGGGCAAGTTAAGCCGGAAGATAGATATATTGCACCGACTGTTTTAGATAATGTTTCCTGGGATTCACCGGTGATGCAGGATGAGATTTTCGGGCCGATTTTGCCAGTGTTGGAGTATGAGGACTTCGGAGATGCGATCGCCCAAATTAACGCGCGCCCAAAACCTTTAGCTTTGTATTTGTTCTCGAAGGATAAGCAGAAACAAGAACGAGTTTTGCGGGAAACTTCTTCTGGGGGAGTTTGTATCAATGATACGGTAATGCAAGTGGGAGTGACAACTTTACCGTTTGGCGGAGTTGGCGAAAGCGGCATCGGAAGTTATCACGGGAAAGCGAGTTTTGATACTTTTTCGCATTACAAAAGTGTGTTGCAAAAATCATTCTGGCTGGAGTTGCAATGGCGGTATGCTCCCTATAAGGGTAAGTTGGATTTGATTAAAAAGGCGATCGGTTAATGTTTGCTTAAGCAGCAGATCACTCGTTCCCAGGCTCTGCCTGGTAACGCAGATCGGGAGGCTCTGCCTCCAATTTTCCTACTAAAAAAGCGAGGCAGAGCCTCTAGAAGTGGGTTCCCAGGCTCTGCCTGGGAACCAGTTACAAACATAACAAATTAAAATGAACGATAATTTACCCGAAATTTTAGCAGAACTCCGCCACTACTTTCACAAAGTTTACGGCGAAAGACTCGTGCAGTTAATTCTCTACGGTTCCCAAGCTAGAGGAGATGCGAAACCAGATTCTGATATTGACATTTTAGTTGTTCTAAACGGGCAGGTTCAGGCTGGCAAAGAAATCGCTCGCACCAGTGAATTTGTTGCCGCTTTGTGCTTAGATAGGACTGTAGTAATTTCTAGTGCTTTTGCTTCTTCAATACGTTTTAAGCAAGAGAAAAGTCCTTTCTTTCTCAATGTTCGCAGAGAAGGAGTACCGATTTGATACCAGAACAAATTGCTCTTTTAACAAAAGCAGGTGAAAGCTTGCGGGCAGCTAGGTTATTAGTAGCTAATGCACTTCCTGACTTTGCAGCGTCACGAGCTTATTACACCATGTTTTATGTTGCCGAAGCTTTCTTGCTGGGTGAGGGTTTAAGTTTCTCCAGTCATGCTGCTGTGATTTCGGCATTTGGTCGAGATGAGAGCTCGTACAGGCAGAGTTCCGGTGGAGTTTCACCGTTACTTAATTTCTGCTCAAGATTTGCGAAATCAGGGGGATTATGATATCGATTCGGCAATTACAGAAGCCGAGGCTAATGAATTAATTGGTCATGCAGAACTATTTTTAGAATTAGCACAAAGCCTGCTGGGAAATCAGCCACCTGCTTAATATCGGGGTAGTCCAAGGGCACTGCCGTGTCCAGCCAAGAATTTCAAGCTTAAGCAATTCTTTCGGTTTCTTTCACCCTCTGATTCAACAAAATTGGGTCAATATCCTGGCTTTTATCGCGGTTGCGAAATTTCTCTAAAAGTCGGAAGAAAGAGGCAAAAGTAGCTTTTCCCTCAACAGACTTAAACAGGAGAATTGTGTCCCAGGAATTGGCAGTTTGAATGGAAAAATGGATTTGCAACCAGGGTTGGAATTCCTGGTAAAAATCTAATTCTTCTTCAGTTGGCAAAATTCCCATTTCCTGGCGAGCAAATTTGTACCCGACTAGGAATTGTCGTAGCGCCGTAACAGAAGCTGTACCAATATAGAGTCCTGGCTTCTGTTCTATTTTTTCGAGGAGTTCAAAAATGTTACTCATTTTCGGATACTTTAAATACCTATTCTAATCAGAGTTGTGCCATTCTTTCTCGATTCTCTCCACATCCTTCGCCGCTCCCAATTGTTGAAATATTTGATGGGCTGTGTTGTAATGTTGTTGGGCAATTTCTGTGTTGCCGCGCTTGCGGTGGAGTCGTGCGAAACAGTAGTTAACTTCAGCAATATGCCAAGTCATCCCCAGTGTTTCCATTTTTTCTAAAGCTTCTGTTAACAGTTGTTCTGCTGCATCTAGATTGCCTTTACCGAGTTCATTTTCTCCCAAATCGCCGATCAACATTGCTATTCCTTCGCGATCGCCCAATTCTGTCCTCAAAGCCAAAGATTGCCGATAAAGTTTCTCAGCTTCATCCCAATTGCCGCGACATTTCTCAATATCTCCCCACGCTCCCCAAGAAGATGCCATCCCCGCGCGATCGCCTAATTCTTGTCGCAACTGAAAAGACTGTCGCTTGAACTGTTCTGCTTCATCCCAATTGCCGCGCAATCGCTCAATATCTCCCAACACACCCCAAGAAGATGCCATCCCCGCGCGATCGCCCAATTCTGTTCTCAATGCCAAAGATTGCCGGAAAAGTCTCTCAGCTTCATCCCAATTGCCGCGATTTCGCTCGATATCTCCCAACACTCCCCAAGAAGTTGCCATCCCCGCGCGATCGCCCAATTCTGTTCTCAATGCCAAAGATTGCCGGAAAAGTCTCTCAGCTTCATCCCAATTGCCGCGATTTCGCTCAATATCTCCCAACATCCCTAATGCAGTAGCAATGTCACTCTGATTATTTTCTTTTTGTGCGATCGCTAAAGCCTGCTGAAAACACCTTTCTGCTTCATCCCAATTACCCACATCTCTATGAAAACCACCCATACTTAATAAAACACTTGCTTGATTGTTATCTTCAACAATAGATGGATGCTGCATCATTGCATTTTCTAAAGCAGTTCCCTGTCCCAAGCGCACTATATAATTTAAAAGTACCTTTCCCAATTTTAAGTGTTCTTTTTCATCACCTATGTTTAATGCAAACAGGATCGGTTCAGTCAATACTTGTGCTAAATCGCTCATTTCTTTGAAATCTTCAAATTTTACGCTAGAGAAATCGAATGAATCCACGGTTTTGAACAACCTTGGTAATAATTGGTATTCCTTTCGCAGAAACTCTGCTGTCAATCGGTGTATGGAGTAGATATCTTCACATTTATTGCCGTCGTAGACACTTATCACCAAAGAGCCATCAACTAATTGTTTCACAATCTTTTCTGTCTGACTGATTTCTTCCTCACTAAATTCAACTGGCTTGTTTGACTGCGCTGCTATCATTAAGCGCTGTTCTTGTTCCCAATCATCCGTATACAGCCGCAAGAAAGTTAAACCCCTCACATCGATCGGTACTCGCAAAACACACATCCGGGAAACTAAATCTCTTGCCGCTGCACTTTGCCTTGTCATGTGTTCTTGCAATATCCGTTCCACATTCTTCGTTACCAATTCAGGATGCTTCCGCAAATATCCCGGTTTTCCCTTGCCAAGAGACGCCAATAGAGTTAATAAAACAACATGACCTTCAACCCGCTGAGATATCCACTGCAAATCAGTTAATTTATCAGTCAACTGTCGCTGCCGCAAAATCTCCACACCCGCCGCCACATCCACACCTTGCAACACTTCTATCTGCACCAATTCCGAATCCGGTGCTGACCCCGGATAGCGGGTATCTGCCAAATCCGCAGGCACTTCCCAGCTAGTTAAAATCATTTGCGATTGGTGCTGCTGATAAACCAAAGCATTCAACAACTTACCCCAATCCGCTGAAATTGCTAGATGTACCTGCGGCGAATCCAAACAGTCTGGATTTTCCGCCTCAACCGCAGGATGCAAGATAGGTTCCAGGTTATCCAGTACCAAAAGACAGCGAGTTTGTTGCAAACCAACCATAATTTTCGCAATCTTTTCTTCAGGCTTTTTCAACTCTGCTGCGCCCTGAATTCCCAAACCTTCACTTAACAGAAACCCAGCCACATCATCAAAACTGGTTCCTTTCATTGCCTTGAAATACATCACGCACTCATAACCACCAGCCAGCAAACTTTTCCCTGCTTGAGAAACCGAATGTTGCCAATTCACGCCCAATCCTTCTACAAGTTTAATCGCCAAACTCGTTTTGCCCATACCGCCTTGCCCGATAATCGCCAATACCTTCGGCGGCGAAGTTCCATCCGGCAGAATTTCTACTAATTTTGCCGTTAAATTTGCCACCAATTCATCGCGCCCTTTCCACACCGGCACCGATTCAGGCATCTGAGAAAAAGCCACCCGGATTGCTTTGTCGGGAGGGCAATCTGCGGGTACATCATCCTTGTCAGTTTTGCCCTCAGTATTTTGCCTGCTGTTAATCTGAATGCTGATACCGGGTGCACCCTCGCCCCATACTTCTGCCAACTTTTGCAAATTCTCGGCTTTATTTTTGCCACTCCACAACTTCAGAGTAAAATTCCAATTGGGATTACCTTTCCTTTTGGACGGCGGGCGGTGATCCTCCAGAATTTTCAGCTCTTCTGTGAGATATTTAGTCAGCACCTCACCGATATACTTTTTAACTTGATCGTCAGGTGTTGTCTTATTTGGTTTAAAGTTGCCTCTATCTTTCAGCAAGTGGCGCAGGGCTTCCAGCGTCGCCGTGACGTGCAACTCAGTGTCACCTTTCCATTCGGCGTGGAGATGAGAGATGCGATTTTCTGTATCGTTTAACGCATAATCTAGCAGCGCCTCCACCAAATGACTGACTCGCTGCCAAGACTTTTCACCTTTTCCATACTTGGTCATAGCTTTTAAAAATAAGTTGCTAAAAAAAGTTTCGGGAAAGTTTCGGGATTCCCGATACCGAATGACCGTCCCGAATATCCCTAATGCCTAGTATAGCACAGTTGCAGCCATTCTTTGACTTCGGGTATCCCGAAATTCCACACTCAATTTAGTTGAGTTTAGGAATGATTTATGAGATTGTCGAAACAGCAGGGATGGATGATTGCAGAAGCGGTTGTGGGTACTGTAATCGGTGCTCTCAATTCTTCGGCGGGGCTAGTGGTGACTGTTGGTTTGGTGGGTTTTCACATCTGCTTCGACAAAAATGAAGAGGAAGAGTTGCGCTGCCATCTGGAACAAGTTTTGAACAGCGAGGAAGTTGTCAAACTCCTATCTTGCAATAATTGTCCTTTTTTGAAAGGGGCAATTGATGTCAAAAAAGTTGAAGAAGCAGAGGATGAGTCATAATTACCTCGGCGGTTGAAACCGCGTCAATACACAGAAACTCCGCCTCTGCGGACTAAGAAGTAAGCGGATATTTTTCGATTTATAGTTGCGATTGGGCGAAGACAGCACAACTACAAACTTTTGTTTTTTTGAGTTAAAATAAGATCAATTATTATCGCCACTGCTTATGTTTCCATTTAAATATCCTGTCCCTCAAACAGAGCCGCCCAGCTCGCCCCGAGAAACGCTCCCCACAATGTACGATCTACCTAGCGAAAATGCGGAGGAACCTGGTTTGCCCGATGAATTTCACGGCTTGCAACCGCAGTTGCTGAGCTATACCTTTCGCCCTTCCAACTATTCGGCTTCCCAAATATTTAGCGGGGCTGACATGAATCTTTACTATGATGTGCGTCACCCGCTGTGGTACAAACGCCCGGATTGGTTTGGAGTTGTGGGAGTTCCCCGACTTTACGATGAAGTCGATATGCGGTTGAGTTATGTGGTTTGGCAAGAAGGTATCAATCCTTTTGTAGTTGTAGAATTGCTCTCGCCGGGGACAGAAAAAGAAGATTTGAGAGAAAACGATCGGGAACAACTGCCGTCTACGTCTGAGACTTTAGCAGGTAACGGTCATATCAATCAAGAACCTAGAGAGGAAAAGCCTGCGCGAAAATGGGATGTTTACGAGCAGATTTTGCGCGTTCCTTACTATGTCGTTTTCAGCCGCTATACCGATCGCATGAGAGCTTTTAAATTGGAGGGAGGACGCTATCAAGAACTAGAGTTGTCAGACTCGCGGGTGTGGATGGCTGAGATTGATTTAGGCTTGGGTTTGTGGCAAGGCGAGTATCTGGGAGTCGATCGCCTGTGGTTGCGCTGGTATGATAGTGAAGACAATTGGATTCCCACTCCCGAGGAACGTGCCGAACAAGAACAAGAGCGTGCAGACCAAGAACAAGAGCGTGCAGACCAAGAACAAGAACGCGCCGAACTTGCCGAAGCTAGGTTAGAGTTTTTGATGCAAAAACTGCGGGAATCTGGCATCGATCCCGATCGATTCTTGAACGGTTAATACACGATACGCAGATTCCCGACTTCTTAAAGAAGTCGGGAATCTCAAGGGCAAAATTGTCTTGCTCTTAACTAGAGCCATTTTTTTATTTATTAGTGTAGTAAAATAATTACTCAAAATCAGATTCGAGTATAATAACATGAAACGGGTGTTATCACTTTTGACGGCAATGGCGATCGCCTCTGCCACCATTGCCGCTTACGTTCCCTCAAGCTACGTGCTGCGATTGGAAACTGTAAAACTGGGAACTTTGCAGCTAACAAATACTTCTAATCAGCCCATTTATGTCAAAAGCTTTGTCCTAGACAACCACAAAGTCAACGAACTTGGCAAACGAACCGGAGAACTTCAAAAAATCTCAGTGCGCGTAGATGCCACGATCGCTCCAGGGCAAAGTGTACTAGAATCAATTGACAAGCATCCCTATCGGACAACCGCACATACTGAGCTGGTGCAGTGGAACGATCGACGCAAAGTTCACCGACAAGGATTGCTCATCTGTTTTCTGAACGACTTCCATCGCAATGTCTATGTAACTCCTCAAGGACAGTTGCCCTGTCCCAAATAATTCGGATCGAAAGTGTCTATACTATCTTTTAGCATTCTCTCGTTAAAAAGCAATTTATGGAACCTTTATCGCAAGAACGCTGTGCCGCCTGCCGCCCGAACTCTCCCCGCGTTACAGCTTACGAAATTGTCCAACTCAAACCTCAAATTCCTGACTGGAATTTCATCGAAAAAGCAGGGATTCCCCAGTTAGAACGCACCTACAAATTCCCGGATTTCAAAAGTGCGATCGCCTTTACAAACCGTGTCGGCGAAGTCGCAGAAACGGAAGGACACCACCCAGCAATTTTAACTGAGTGGGGGAAAGTTACGGTAACATGGTGGACTCACGCAATTTCTGGATTGCACCGCAATGATTTTATTATGGCGGCTAAAACAGATGCGATCGCCAATCAATTCCCAACATAAAATCAGACTTATCGGCCGATAATAGTCTAAGAAAGCACAGCACCGGACACTGCTGAATGCGGTTGACTTGTATTCAAAAACTCTAGATTTAGTCGATAGCCGACATTCCGCACTGTTTGAATTAGACTCGGCTGTCGCGGGTCGATTTCGATTTTTTTACGCAGAGACAGTACGTGAGTGTCGATCGTGCGGGGGTTGTCGATCGCATCAGGCCAAGCTCTCCGCAGCAAGTCCGATCGGGATAATGGCACTCCTCCAGCTTGAGCCAGCACGTACAGCAGACTGAATTCCTGGGGCGTCAGTTCAATGTGTGCCTCGTACAAACGCACTCGGCGCTGCACCAAATCAATTTTTAGCAGGCCGCACTCCAGCGTCGCCGGCGGTATCATCGTGCGGTTGCGGCGCATCAGAGCCTCCACCCGCGCCATAAATTCTTGCATCCCAAAAGGTTTCGTCAGGTAATCGTCAGCCCCCGACTTCAAGCCTTCAACAATATCCGATTCCGAATTCCGCGCCGACAGCATTAAAACTAGCGACTGCTGCTGCTGTTGTAGCCAGCGACAAAATTCCAAACCGTCCCCATCTGGCAATTGGGCATCCAGAATGACTAGGGTTGGCTGGCGGCTGAAAAATATTTCCCTAGCGTGACTAATATCCGCTGACTGGTGTACCCAATGACCGACTTGCTGTAGATGCCAGCCCAAGAGCGATCGCAGGTGCGGATTCCCTTCAACAATTGAAATACTTGCAGATCCCACAGCGGCGAGCTTCCCTTATCACGAATGGCTACCAGGTTAACAGAGCTTTTGTCAAGGTTTTGTAACTACCGCTACTCAAGCCTTGGCTCTATTTAAAGCCACGAATAAACTGAGAGGATGAATTTTAAAGATTTTGTCAATTTTACGATCGTCAGCCCGCAGAAAGGTTAAATCATTCTGGCAGTGATATTACAATAAAAATAAGACTGTGTAGAGCCGATCGACCCCATGCCCCAACCGCCTGCCAAAACCGAACCCCCCGACCCAGCCCCCGTTTCTAGGAGGTTGACAAATCGCGCAACAGACACTAAAATTCCTCCAACCGTTCGCTCGGTAGCCGGAACACACACCCACTTTGACCGCAAAATTCAGCAATATCCCGACTCAATTAAACGCACCGCGAATTATCTAAGTGCGCGCCAAAAAGTCGAGCCACGGCGCATTGCAGCGAGTGAAATTTTTTATGGAGGGTAGCCTGTTGAGCAGGGTAAAAACTTTTATTTAGAAATAGCCTCCTGCTGAGAAACTCAGCATCAATTGAGGCATTTTCTAAATCCCGCCGTCATTATACACACCACAAAGGATTTCAAACTCACACCATGCTACAAGACACCCAAACAATCCGGCACTACCAAAAACTCACCGACGCCCTCGTCGAAATGTGGAATAGAGGTTATCGATTTGATGACCTAAGACTTTACTTAGACGGCTATTTAGCAGCCCTGCGGCATACAAATGGTTTAGAACCATACTTGATTCATAGATTGGAGGAAGAAGCGGCGCGTTACATTCACGACTCCTCTAATTTTGAAATGCCCCAGACACAGACCCAAGCTGAATCAGACTATTATTAAATAGTAAATTCGGTTTAATTAGCCCTTGATTATTTGGACATGAGGTATTGGGCATCGGGGATTGGGCATCGGGAATCGGTTATTTGTGATTTCCTTTTTGCTTCTGAGATGAATCAATCTAAGCTGTTCGACATCTAAATTGCATTTTTTGTGCGGGCGAGACGCCCACCGCACAAGAACTTTATCAAATTTTGACTGTGCAGTTTAAATGCAGAACAACTTAATTCAGCGTAAAACCTGAGCGCTGTTATATCCCCGACTTCTTGAAGAAGTCGGGGATATGCTTTTTCTGTCTAATTTAAGAAGCTAAAGCGACTTCTACAACTTCTTGCAATTCGCCCTTTTGATACATCTCGATCATAATATCCGAGCCGCCAACAAATTCACCGTTGATATAAACTTGGGGAATTGTCGGCCAGTTGGAATACTCTTTGACGCCTTGACGAATTTCCTGATCTGCCAAAACATCAACAGTTTCATAGGGCACTCCCAAAGTGTTGAGAATTTGCACCACAGTATTAGAGAAACCGCACTGGGGCATTAATTTATTGCCCTTCATGAATACCATGATTTTGTTTTGCTTAACTAAATCGTCAATTCTTTGATTTGCTGCTGTACTCATGGTCGCTCCTAATATTGTTTGATTTTTTTTCAACGTTGACAGTTGTCTGTTAAGAAACTATTGACACAAGCATAAACTTGTACGGGTGCATCTCTATGAGTGCAAGGGCGAAGCATTTCGGCAGACAATTTATTAGTGAGAATCAGAGATTTACCACCGAAATGCTTCGCCCCTACGAATATATCTGCAAAAATTCAGATGCACCCAATTTGCACTCTCAATTGCAACTTAACAATTAAGCAACTTGACTTTTCGCTTCCCATTCTGCAGGAGTTAAAGTTTCCAACCCCAAAGCGTGGATGGCTTCGCTAGCCATTGCCTGTTTGAGAGCGCCGTAGACCAGTTGATGCTGCTGTACTCTGCTTTTTCCTTCAAATGCAGCAGAAACTACCCTTGCTTGATAGTGGTCGCCACCGCCGGTCAAATCGTTAACTTCTATTTTAGCGTCAGGCAATCCTACCTTAATCATTTCTGCTACTTGAGATGGTGTAACCATTGGTTTCTGCGATAAACGACTGTAATTTAGATTTTAATGGAACTATTTGTTAGTAGACGATCGAGGTTGAGGACTGGGGGCTGGGCCCGATCGGGGAAACGGAGTATCCACAAACCCCAACTCCAGCAACTGCTGGTAAGCTTTTTTGCCTAAATCGCGAGTTGGTTGTTGCGATCGAATAATCTGAATCAGCAATGGGACTGCGAGTTCCGGCTTATTTTGTGCCCGGTGTACCAATGCCAGACGATAGGTAGCTTCGTCACGCATTTGGGCTGTTTCTACAGCTTTGGTGCGGTTGCTGTCGGCTAAGCGGATGTCAATTCCGGCAAAACTGCTTCCGAGTTGTTGGTAGAAGTTGGACAGTTGATTAAAAATTTGGCGAGATTCTTGGAGCTTTTGAGCGGCGACAGTGTAATTTTGATTGGAAATAGCACCGCTGGCTTCTGTCATCAAACGCTGACCTCCCTGAATGCTCAGGAGGCTGTTGTCTTGGATCGCAGGGCGAAGATTGTTGGGATCTGTGGGGTCGTCGGCAGGATCGACTTGCGGGCGGTTCTCTGATCCAGAAGGTTGTTGTGCGAGGGCTTGAAGCGGTTGCAACAGGGTCAAAACTGCGATCGCCCCGATCGTCATCCGGGCAGTGAAGCGAAGCCAGCAAACAGTTCCAGAGTATACCATGAAATTACTTTGCGCCTCGGCGCTTTAAAAAAATATTTAGCTTGAGCGGATCTTACCATTGGCGATCGCAACCGGCCAAGTATAAACCAAATTTGTTCAAATGTCAAAGGGGGCGATCGGGCAAAAGGCTGTTTAGGAAAAATTCAAGTAGAGACTTGACACAAAGTTCTCATTGTGAGAGCATAAAGGTGTCGTGTAAAAACGGTACCCGAATGAGACTAATTTCCAAGAAAAATCTTCTGAGTGCGATCGAACCCTACCCGAATGCCCAAACAGCGATCGAATCCTGGTATCAGCTAATCAAAGACAACGATTGGCAATCCCTTGAAGAACTGCGAAACGGATATTCGCGATCGGTCGATGAAGTGTATGGATATACCATATTTAATATTAAAGGCAATGGGTATCGATTAATTGTAGAAATAAAATATAGAAGCAGAATTATATTTTTCAAAATGTTTTTAACCCATGCCGAATATAGCAAAATCAACTGGAACGATCGAGATGAAGTCAAACAGAAAATAGGTTAAATTCCACCTAAATCGCTTGGGGAATCCGTGCAGATTCCCCGACACATTCAACAAATCCCAAACATTCACCCCAAATGAACCATGAACATCACAATTGAAAAGACAGCTTACGGTCAACTGCTGGCTAAATCTCAGCCTAAGCCAATCCTGAACGAAGAAGATAATGATCTTGCCCTCGCAGAAGTCGATTTTCTGATGTCTAAGGAAGAATTAACACTAGAAGAAGAAACTTTACTGAGTCTCTGGGGGCTGTTGATCGAAGAATACGAATCAAAATATTACCCAATTCCAGAAGCGACTCCCCAGGATGTTCTCTTGCATCTCATCGAGGTTCGCGAACTCAAACAAGCCGATTTAGTGGGCGTGATTGGTTCCAAAGGAGTAGTCTCTGAGGTGGTTAATGGAAAACGGGCAATTAGCAAAGCGCAAGCTAAGGCGCTGGGAGAATTTTTCAATATCAATCCTAGTGTATTTATCTGATAGGAGTTGTTCGATCTTATGTTAGATCAATTCCGGCTGCGTCGGAATCGTTAGAGGACACGGCAGTGCCGTTTCCCTACGGTAGATTAATTGTAGGTAAACGGCAGTGCCGTGTCCTGATTTAGGGTAATATTAATTCCGACGCAATCGGAATTGATATTAATCAGCCTTTCAGAGGCGGGCTAGAAGCCCACCCCACAAGAAAAGAAAATTCAGTTTTTGTGGAACGGGCCGGAAAGCCTGTTCTTCAGAATATAGTAAAACTGGATCGAAACTGAACAGGGGGCATTTCTGATGACACAACCGATCGCACTTTCGGCGAATACCTTACAAAACTATCAAGGGATTGGAGTCCCAGATGAAAGTCTCCCACTGATTTTACAGCGCGGCGGCGGTGAATTGCTGTTGTCAAAAGCGGGCGATCGCTTTACAATTCGCCCTTCATCCACAGCAGCAACATCAAACAATTGGGCGGTATCAATTCCGGCAAAACTCAACCGCCGCATCGCCCAAAGCAATCTTGAAGAATATCTCGTCGCGCCGGATAGATTAGATACAGCGATGGAAACCGCCCGGGCTAGCGATGCAGTAGCTTTTGCCAGCCACGTCTATTCTCCAGCCAACAATCCGAGTACATTCTTTTACTTAACCGATCGCATTACGATCCAATTTGATGAAGCAGTAGACGAAACATCGCGAAGTGCGATCGCCAATTTTGCCGCTTTAAAAATAGTCCGGCAAATAGAAGGAATTCCCAACACTTTTCTCTACGAAGTTACCAAACAAGCAACCGAAAACCCGCTCAAAATTGCCAATCGCCTCACCAGATATGCCGAAGTTTTGATTGCAGAACCAAACATTTTAGTAGAGACTCAACCGCACTATGTCCCGCGCGATCCGCTTTATCCCAAACAGTGGTATCTCAACAACAAAGGCGGCAATCAACTCGTCACCAATGCTCAAATTTTTGCGGAACCAGCTTGGGATATAACTCGCGGAGTGCGATCGATCGTAATTGCGATCGCCGATGATTCCGTTGACATGACTCACCCCGATTTTATAGGCGAGGGAAAAATCGTTTCTCCTATCGATTTCAAAGACGGCGATTCGTCTCCGATGCCAGTAGCTGATTCAGACAATCACGGTACTGCTTGCGCGGGCGTTGCTGTTGCCGAAGAAAACGGTAAAGGCATTGTCGGAGTCGCCCCAGGCTGTGCCCTAATGCCCATCCGCACTACGGGTTTTCTCGACGACGATTCAGTCGAAAAACTGTTTAATTGGGCGATCGAAAAAAAGGCCGCCGTGATCTCTTGCAGTTGGGGCCCATCCGCCGTTAATTATCCACTTTCCCTGCGTCAGAGTGCCGTCATTAACAAAGCAGCCACCCAAGGGCGAGGCCGCAGAGGTTGCGTCATCGTCTTCGCCGCCGGCAACGCCAACCGCCCTGTCAACGGGACAATCGACGAAACAGGCTGGCCCGACAACATTCTGGGCGGCCAAACTCAATGGCTAAGCGGATTCGCCGTCCATCCAGACGTAATTGCCGTCAGCGCTTCGACTTCCCTCAACAAAAAAGCAGCCTACAGCAATTGGGGAAGTAGCATCTCGGTTTGCGCCCCCAGCAACAATGCCCCGCCGGGATTTTGGCTGCCAGAAACCGGGCCAATCGCCACGCAGCCAGAGGTAACGCAAAATTTACTTGGTTTGGGAGTGTTTACTGCCGATCGCACTGGGGTTGCAGGCTACGATGCGGGGGACTATACAGACTCTTTCGGCGGCACTTCCAGCGCCACTCCAGTAGTCGCTGGAATAGCAGGATTGATACTTTCGGCTAACCCCCGTTTGACAGCGCGAGAAGTGCGGGGAATTCTCCAAGAAACTGCTGACAAAATTGTCGATCCCGATCCCGATCCGCAGTTGGGCAATCGCCTGGGAAATTACGATACTAACAGCCGCCGCTGCGATTGGTTTGGTTACGGAAAAGTGAATGCTTTGAAAGCTGTACAAGCTGCTGTTAGAAAGGGCGGTGGCAATCCGAATATCGGCGGTTCCAGGTTCAGCGATATTTCGGGACATTGGGCGGAAAAGTTTATTGAAGCGTTGGCTGCGGCGAATATAATTAGCGGTTTGCCTGACGGTTCTTTTGGCCCTGATAATAATTTAAATCGGGCTCAATATGCGGCGCTGTTGGTGAGTGCATTTAGTCCTATTCCGAAGGTGGCTGCTACCAATTTTGTCGATGTTTCTGCTAGCTTTTGGGCGAGAAGTGCGATCGAACGGGCGAATCGCGGAGGCTTTTTATCCGGGTTTCCGGGGTTGAAATTTGGCCCGAATCAGAATTTGACTAAGGTTGAGGCACTTGTCTCTTTAGTTAATGGTTTGGGGCTTCAGGGTGGAAATGCTGAGTCTCTAAAAGTGTACACCGATCGCTCTCAAATTCCTAATTTTGCTTTGAGTGCGATCGGCACAGCGACTGCTTTGAAGATTGTAGTCAATTATCCGGCGCGCGATCGGCTTTCGCCCCTGCGGGATATCACGCGTGCGGAGATTTCGGCTTTGATTTACCAGACTCTGGTGGCGATTAATCGCGCAAAGGCGATCGATTCTGCTTATATTGTTTAATTTAGAGGATACGGCAGCGCCAGATTAATTGTAGGGACACGGCACTGCCGTGTCTTGATCTCTGGTAAGATTAATTTCTATATCACCAGAATTAATCTTACCCCTAATTCACCCTCGAAAATTCCCCAAAGCCTTCAATGCAAATTGCGGCAAAGCCAACATCCTGCGCCACCGCCAAGGTTCTTGATAAAGCCGATACAACCATTCTAAATGATTGTCGCAAAACCAAGCCGGCGCGCGAGTTTTCGTTCCAGCCCAAATATCAAAACTGCCGCCAACTCCCACCCAAATTGAATCAGGACAAAGATGTCGATGTTCCGCAATCCAAAACTCTTGGCGCGGCACTCCCAAGCCCACAAAAATTAGTTTTGGCTGCATTTCTTTCAGGCTGTAATCCAAGTCTTTTACTTCATCCGGCGATAGATATCCATGCTGCGAAACAATCGACAATCCCTTAACTTTTTGCTGCCAAGTTTCTGCTGCTTTATCCGCAACTCCGGGCGAACCTCCAAAGAAAAATATTGATTCAGAATTAGGCAATTTTCCCGCAGCTTCTAACAGCGACTCTGCTAACTCTATTCCTGGATACCGCCGTGCCGATTTGCCACGCAGTCGCAAGTATAGCACCACACCCGAACCATCGGGAATCACCAGTTCCGCTTTGCGGATCACCTCTGCTAAAGCCGGATTTTGCTCGCCTTGCATCGCCATTTCAGCATTTAACGTCACGACGTGACTTCCCAATCCTTGCTTCAGGCGATCGATCAGCCAACCTGTGTAATCATCTAATATGTGAACTGGTAATCCCAGCACTGAAAATTGCGATCGATCCATATTTTTTTCTTTGAGGTTCCTACACACCTAGTTATTGAAATTAGCTTATATTGACATTCAATGCTATGGTTTGTCTAGCCCATCCAAAATTTAAGCAAAGGTAATGATTGCATCTATAATGCAAAACAGGCAAGATGCCCGCCCAATCAAAGACTATTTTAGGTAAAAAATGTCAGGGCGACAATTTTTGACTCCTGCCAAATTCGGCTTAAATATCTGATTTATTTCTTAGTCGGCTGGGAGTGGACTTCATTCGTTTAGTAGCGATTTGAATCGCCGGATGATTTATTGTTACTATTGTTACTAAAAAATATCATGATAGCCTCCTTCTGTTGATATGAATTGACAGAATACTCTGATTTCTGATATATTTAAAGGTCTATTCACCGCAACTGGGCTAGCATCAGGAACAAAGAGGAAAACCAAATGCCGATCGCAACTCAAGAGCGACAAACCAAGTTAGATTATTACTACCAGCAAATCAAAAGCGTCATTCTCAAGCGCCAGAACCCAATTACCGGTTTGCTGCCGGCGAGTACCGCCGTTAACGCCCACGGCGACTACACCGATGCCTGGGTGCGCGATAACGTGTACAGCATTCTCGCAGTTTGGGGTTTGGGTTTAGCTTACCGCAAAATTGATGGCGATCGCGGGCGCACCTTTGAACTCGAACACAGCACAGTTAAATTGATGCGCGGCTTGATGTTTGCGATGATGCAGCAAGCTAACAAAGTAGAAAGTTTTAAAAATACTCAATCTCCCTTAGATGCTTTACACGCCAAATACAATACTCAGACTGGAAGTATTGTTGTCGGCGATGACCAATGGGGACACTTGCAGTTAGATGCTACATCTATATTTCTGTTGATTCTTGCTCAGATGACGGCCTCTGGATTGCACATTATTTTTACAATTGATGAAGTCAACTTCGTGCAGAATTTAGTTTATTATATTGGTAGAGCCTACCGCACGCCGGATTACGGAATTTGGGAAAGAGGTCATAAAATTAATCGTGGGAATGCCGAATTAAATGCCAGTTCTGTTGGCATGGCAAAAGCAGCCTTAGAAGCCATAAACGGATTGGATTTGTTCGGCGTTAACGGTTCTCAAGCTTCGGTAATTCACGTTTTGCCGGATGAAATTGCCAGAAGTCGTATCACTTTGGAATCACTTTTGCCTCGCGAATCTAGTTCCAAAGAAGTAGACGCGGCTTTATTAAGCGTGATTAGTTTTCCGGCTTTTGCGGTTGAAGACAAAGAATTAGTTGAACGGACGAGAAATAAAATCATTGACAAATTGCAGGGAAACTACGGCTGCAAGCGGTTTCTGCGGGACGGGCATCAAACAGTGTTAGAAAATGCCGATCGCCTGCATTACGAACCCACAGAATTGAAGCAGTTCGAGCACATTGAATGCGAGTGGCCGCTATTTTTTACCTATTTATTCTTGGACGGCATCTTTCAGGGGAATAAAGAACAAGTACAATATTATCAGCAGCGTTTAGAAGCTCTGGCTGTAGAGCGAAATGGCGGACAACTGCTACCAGAATTATACTACATACCAGCCGAAAAAATCGAAGCAGAAAAGTTAAATCCTCGCAGCCAACAGCGCTTACCGAATGAAAACGTTCCCCTAGTTTGGGCGCAAAGTTTGTATTTTCTAGGTCAAATGCTGAACGAAGAATTAATCGCAGTGGGCGATATCGATCCGCTTGGACGTTACCTCTGCGTCGGGCGAAACCGAGAACCTTTGGTGCAAATTGCCCTGTTAGCTGAAGACGAAGATTTGCAAGCCGAATTAGCTGCTAACGGAATTGCCGCCCAAACACCAAAACAAGTAGAACCGATTCAAGTTCGCCAAACCAAAGAATTATCGGCTGTGTACGCGCAAATTGGACGCAACGACCAATTAGGCTTAACTGGGAGGCCAATGCGTAGATTGAGGAGTCTGACGACTTCGCGGGTGTTTAAGATTTGTGGCGAGGCGATCGTATTTCTTCCCTCATTCTTAGACAGACAAGAGTTTTACCTAACTTTAGATTACCATTTTCTCGTCTCAGAAATCAAGAGTGAATTAGCTCACATTCACCGCCACTGGTATCAGTTGGGACGACCGACAGTGACGCTAATGTTGACTCACACGATGCTGGAAACTGGGCGGGAAGCTTTGTTAGCATTGATGAAGGAACTCCGGGACGGACAATGCAATAATACTCCAATCAAACTCGGAAATCTCAACCAGTTAATGTTGACTGCTGGGACAGAAAAAATTGAGTTTCTGCACGGATTTGAATTTACCGAATCTCCAGTAACAGGTGCTGTGGAAGTCCGCAAATACCTGACTTATAACCCTGAAAAAACTTGGCCTTTGGGTCACACCCAAGAATTCAAACTAGAATGTGAAACTAATACTAAACTATTGCTCGAAAGCCTGCGCGGTTCCGAGAATCTGTACGAACAAATTGAGTTGCTGCATACGCTAGTTCGCCTGAAAGGAATGAATTTTGAAACGGGATTGGGAGGTTGGGGAGAAATAGTTAAAGTTGCAGATTTACTCAACGAAGTTTATACCAAAGCTGGAGAAGGTTCGCAATCAAAAATTCAGTGGGCTGTCATCCGCCACGCCGCCGGTTTGCTGGATAAAGTTGATATTAGCTTGTCAGACTCAGTAACGGATATTTTGGTGCGACAGAAGCAGATTGCTGTGGGAAAAGCTTACAGCGAAGATTCGGTGATTTCCAGGCCGGGTTCATACATGGAAGTGATGGACAAAATCCGCCAATTCTGCGGAGAAGACGTTCGCGATCGAGTTCTCACCCAAGAAATTCTGATCTATCTCGGCTTGCTAATTAAAGCGGAACCGCAGCTATTTAAAGGGTTGCTGACGCTGAGAGTTAGCTATTTTATTCTGCTATTAACTAGCGAATTAGCCCGGGAATCGGGAATTACGCAGAATGAAGCTTACGAACATTTAATGCAGCTAAGTCCCTTTGAAATCAAAAATCGCCTGCGCCAAGTTTTGACAGAATACGAGGAAATGAACCAAATCCTCAAACAGCAAGAATCCCTGCGCGTCAAACAATCGGAAACAGAGATAGAATGGGTAGTAGCGCCAGTTTTTGAAGAACCGCAAATGCCTGGGGGAGGATGGCGCCGGAAGCGGCAAATGGAAGGCGCAGTCAACCGCGTACCCAAGGATTTTTATCCGAATGTCTGGGGACTGCTACGACACTGCAAAGGCTTGATTATTGGCGATAAATTAGAGCGCAGAAATCGCTTAGACAGCGATGTTATTTTATCGGAAATGACGCCTGGGGAAAAGAATTTCGCGCTACAAATCGAGCATTTGCTGAATAAAATTGTCGCGCCGGAATACCGACAAGTGAATATTGAGGCGCTGATGGAGTTATCTGCGATCGCCCAACGCAACCCCAACTTGCAAATCGAAGAATACATCGTATTAGATGTGTTGGTAGGTCACGCCGTGCGCTTGAATTGGCAGGGAAAACACCCGGAAAGAGCCGATAAGTACGACGAAGATAAAGCGGCGGCTTGGCAAGGATTTTACAACACTTCGCCCTACGTTTGCGCGAGTCATGTACTGGATGCTTTCCGATTCTTAACCCATTTTGGATAGATTGATTTTGTAGTAAGGGCTTTAGTCCTTTCTTTACGAAGTCATCAGGAAGGACTAAAGTCCTTACTACAAACCTGGAAGGACTAAAGTCCTTACTACAAACCTACAAAACCCCTTTAGAACTCGGAATCCGACTGGCGCGCCGAGGATCGACTTCTACTGCCATCCGCAAAGCCCGCGCAAATGCTTTAAACGCCGCTTCTACGATGTGATGGGAATTTCCCCCCTGCAACTGTCGAACGTGCAGCGTCATTTGACAGTGATTCACCACGGCCGAAAAGAACTCTCTGACTAACTCGGTATCGTAAGTGCCGATCCGCTGAGTTGGAATCTGCAAATTGTAACTTAAGTGCGGCCGTCCCGAAAAATCTAGCACTACCTCAACCAAAGCTTCATCGAGGGGGGCGATGAAGTGGCCGAAACGAGAAATTCCCGATCGATCTCCGACAGCTTTTGCCAAGGTTTGTCCTAACGTAATTCCCACATCTTCGTTCGTGTGGTGGTCGTCAATGGCTAAATCGCCGATCGCCTGTACGTCCAAATCGATCAATCCGTGAGAAGCAATCTGCTGCAACATATGGTCTAAAAATGGAATCCCCGTAGACGCCTTGCAAGTTCCCATACCGTCAAGATTCAAACTGACAGTCACATCCGTTTCCAGTGTCGTACGCTTCACCAAGGCAGCACGGGCGGCTGAAACCGCAGGAGGAGGAGGAGGAGGAAGAGGAGGGCGATCGATTATTTCCATAATTTCCAATTGGTCATTCATGAGTTATTAATTAGTAATTTGGGATTAGCACTTTTCCAGCAGACAGTGAAAATCGAACAGTGGAAAGTTTTTTCGAGAGTTTAAAAACCTCGCTGTCAACAGTTAACAGTTAACTGTCAACTGTCAACTGTCAACTGTCAACTGTTAGCTACATTCCCATGATTTCGTAACCGGCATCAACATACAAAACTTGACCAGTAATCCCGCTAGAGAGATTGCTACACAGAAAAGCCGCAGCATTTCCGACTTCCTGTTGAGTCACCGTGCGCCGCAGGGGGGCGACTTCCTCAACGTGGTGGATCATGTCCAGAATGCCGCCAACTGCTGACGAAGCCAGAGTCCGAATCGGGCCAGAAGAAATCGCATTTACCCGAATGTTTAACGGGCCGAGTTCCGCCGCCAGATAGCGCACATTCATTTCCAAAGCCGCCTTAGCAATTCCCATCACGTTGTAATTAGGAATAACTCGGACTCCGCCAAGATAAGTCAAGGTGATAATACTGCCACCTTCGGCCATCAGCGGTTTCGCCGCAGCACAAAGCCGTATCAGCGAGTAAGCGCTAATATCCAAAGCATTGGAGAAACCTTGGCGCGAGGTGTTGGTGAAATCTCCCGAAAGTTCGTCCTTGCCGGCAAAAGCCAGACAGTGAACCAGAATATCTAACTTGCCCCACTTGTCGGCGATCGTTTTAAAAGTAGACTCAATTTCGCTCTCGTCTTGGACATTGCAGGGCAAATAAAGACTGGGATTGAGCGGTTCCACCAGTTCTGCGACTTTGCGCTCGTGCTTGCCTTTCTCGTCCTTCAAAAAAGTTATGCCGAGATTGGCCCCAGCTTTGTGGAGCTGCTGAGCAATGCCCCAGGCGATCGAGCGATTGTTGGCAATGCCCGTAACAAGAGCATTTTTTCCGGTCAAATCTATCATCAGTATTTCTTCTAGAAGCAACTAGCACCGTTCTCATTGGCTGTATGCGACAACCCCGCCAGTTTAGACACAACTGATTCAGATTTAACTGATTCAGACACAATTGAGACACAATTGAGACACAATTGAGATTAATTTTGCTGTGGAGCTACATGGGGCGGAATTGAAAAAGTTAAGAGAAGGGCTAGATTTAATCATACAGCGTATGCTTACCTTAACATTAGATAGAAGTAACACAATCCCCGAATCTTGGAGACTGGGGAGTATATTTACTCAATAAGCTTAATCGGCAAGTTACAAACTATTGATTAGTAGAAAGGATCAGGACGTGACTCATGATAGACCGCTAGCAGCCGTGTTCCGCCAAATCAGTGGCGGGGCGTTTCCACCCATTGTGGAAAGCTTTGAACGGGGCAAGACAATTTTTTTCCCTGGAGACCCGGCTGAGCGCGTCTACGTTCTCATTAAAGGTGCTGTGAAGCTCTCCAGGGTGTACGAAGCAGGAGAAGAGATTACAGTCGCCCTCCTCCGCGAAAATAGTGTATTTGGAGTGCTGTCTCTGATTACGGGACACCGCTCGGACAGGTTTTACCACGCGGTAGCCTTTACGCCGGTAGAATTGATCTCGCTGCCGATCGAACAAGTCGAGAAAGCGCTCAAGGAAGACCCGGAACTGTCGATGGTAATGCTCCGGGGACTTTCGTCTCGGATTTTGCAAACCGAGATGATGATCGAAACTCTCGCACACCGAGATATGGGTTCGAGACTCGTCAGCTTTTTGCTGATTCTGTGCCGGGATTTTGGCGTACCGGGGGCTGAGGGGATTACGATCGATCTGAAGCTGTCCCACCAGGCGATCGCCGAGGCGATCGGCTCGACGCGGGTAACGGTAACTCGTTTGCTCGGCGATCTCAGACAAGAAACCATGATCTCGATCCACAAGAAAAAGATCACAGTCCACAACCCGGTGGCCTTAAGCCAGCAATTCACTTGATGCCGACAAAGTATAGGATTTTGGATTTTGGATTCTAGATTCAATCCAAAATCCGAAATTCAAAATCTAAAATCGGAATGACTGCTGGATACATCCTAGTATTTGTAATTTTAGTGTTGGGGGGTGTGATCGCCACTGTCAGCGATCGCCTTGGGACGAAAGTCGGCAAGGCAAGGTTGAGTTTGTTCAAACTTCGCCCCCGAGATACTGCTGTTGTGGTGACAGTGATGGCCGGTAGCATCTTGTCAGCAATTACTTTGGGCATTTTGTTTGCTACTAGCAAGCCCCTGCGAACCGGAGTTTTTAGAATAGATGAGATTCAAAAAAGGCTCAACAACGCCCGCAGAGAAATTAACCAGGCTACTCAAGAAAAAAATAGAGTTGAAACTGAATTAGGTCAAGCCAGAGCTGCTCAAGCGCAAGCTAGAGCCAATTTAGAGCAAATTAATCAATCGCTCCAAGCAGCTAATGCCGAGCAAGCGCGGACGCAAACCAAATTAAACTCGCTGCGATCGCAGCTCAACAGCGTCCAAGCAGCCAAGTCTCAAACTGAACAGCAGTTAAGTCAGGTAGAAGCGGCTAAATCCCAAACAGAAGAACAATTGCTGAGTGTAGAAGCGGCTAAATCCCGTACCGAAGCACAATTGAAATTGGTTGAAACTGCCCGATCGACTACAAGAGTTCAGCTCGATCGCACTGAAAGCCAATTGAACACCGTTTCTGCTCAAAAAACCAGTTTGGGATCGGAAATCGCCCAACTGCAAGGGGAGCGCCAACAGTTGATCGAGCAGCGAGAGCAGGTAAAAACTCAGATTGCTCAGCGCGATCGAGAAATTGCCAAACGAGACGCAGCAATTGCCAAGCGAGATGCAGCAATTGTCGATCGCAACGCCCTAATTGCTCAGCGGGACAAGGAAATTGCCCAGCGGGCACAAAATCTGAGCGAGCGCGATCGAGCTATTGTCGATCGCGACAAAGTAATTGCTGAGAGAGAAGCACTGTTAGAAACATTGGCAGATCAACAAACTCAACTCGAACAGCAACAAACACTTTTGCAACAGCAAGTGCAAGTTTTGGAACGCGACTTTCAGGCAATCCGCGAGGGTACTGTTGCCATCAGGCGCGGTCAAATTTTAGCTGCCGGTGTCGTTCGCATTACCGATACTGGTACGGCGAGCCGCGCGATCGATCGACTCTTGCAAGAAGCAAATAAAACCACCGTCGGACTGATGCAGCCGGAAAATAGCAAGATTAGAGAGCAGGTTATTCAAATTACTAAAGCCGAAATCGATCAATTAATTAGTCAGATTAAAGACGGTCAAGATTATGTAGTCCGAATAGTCGCCGGTGCTAATTACCTGCGGGAAGAAAAGCGGATTAAGGTATTTGCAGAAGCCGAAATAAATCGAGTAGTGTTCCGCGCCGGAGATGTGATTTCAGCAGTTTCCGTCGATCCTGTTACCTCGACAGACGAACGGGTGCGGGAACAGTTGCAGCAATTAATTGAAGCTTGTCAGTTTCGCGCTCGCCTGATCGGTGTTGTTGGCGGTAGAGTCCAAGTGGCGGACAATCGGATTGAAACTTTGGCTGGTTTTGTCGATCGACTGCAACAATACGACAAACCGCTGGAAGTTCGGGCGATCGCCGCAGATGTCACTTACATCGCCGGCCCGCTTAAAATAGATTTAGTTGCTGTTCAAAATGGAGTCGCGGTTTTTCGTACCGGAAAGCAGCCAACAGTCAACAGACAACCAACCAATAACCAATAATAAATTACAAATTACAAATTACAAATAACTATGATTTTAGGTTTCGATCCAGGTAAAGACAAGTGCGGCATCGCCGTCATGGGTAGAGACAAGAATGTCTGCTACCATCAAGTCGTACCCTCCGAGAGTGCAATTTCGACCATTCAATCTCTGTGCGAACAGTTTCCCATCGAGTTATTGGCGATCGGAGATCAAACGACTTCTAAAAGTTGGAAACAAAAACTCACCCAGAGTTTGTCGCCTGCGATCGAAATTGTTCAAGTAGACGAGAGGTACAGCAGTTTAGAAGCTAGGGAACGCTACTGGCAAATGTACCCTCCCACGGGACTTTCTCGCTTGATTCCGCAGGGGATGCGGACTCCGCCGAGGCCAGTAGACGACATTGTGGCGATCGTCCTAATTGAAAGATATTTGAACAAAAGTTAGTGAATCAGTCGCATCCAACTAATTTTGTTGAACCATCCACACCAAAAATCCTAAGATATTTTCCACAGGAAGCAGGGGATAATCGGTAAGGTCGATCGTCGCCGTTGTTCCTGAAAGCTTGAGAAAACGCCATTGAGTACCGCTGCTAATACAGCCGTAAATAGTTGCGATCGGATGCTCTGCTGCTTCATTAAAACGCTGTGCTGCTACCATTTCAGCAAGGCATTGACCGATCCCTTCGTTCAGGTCAGCTTTTTTAGCTTCAACGACTACGATCGCAGGTGCTTCAACAGTCAATTGTTCGGGAGATTTGCTAATTAAAAAATCTACGTATCCGGTGAGATCGCAAGTTGGATCGACATTGAATTCGCGTCCCGAAAATAAACTAATTTGGCGGTTCATCAATCGCCGAATTTCTTGCAAAACTGGGTAAACAATCGCTTCCGATCGAGCTTTTTCTGAACCCACGGCAATTGTCCAAGGTAAATCTTCTAATTCGCTAGTTAATCTTGAACTAGGGGCGATCGCTTCCACATCAGGAAAAAAGCGAGTTCCCTCGACTATAGTTAGCTGAAAGTCTTTTTTAGCTCTGCTAATTGTAAATTGACTGTAGGGCATATAAAGAATGGTGTGGCAGTGGATAGTGGATAGTTGACAGTTATTTAACGGGAATCAAACCGTTGGTCGTTTCTTTCTTCCAACCAATTTACCAGATTATCCACCGTATCAAAGTCGAAAAAACATTCCGTTAAACTATCTAACTGTTCGCTTGACAACTGTAAAATTCCAGCTTGGATTGACTCATTCAAACTTCCGAATTTTTGTGTGAGCAAACGTATCACCAGATTGCTTTTTCCCTGCTGTATCCCCTGCTGCATCCCCTGCTGCATCCCTTGTTCCAATCCAGCTTCTAAGGCTTCTTCTCTAAACCTCTGCTGATCTTGGAGGTAAAATACCTGTCCCTCCAATTCATCTAATTCCTGCCTGCTGAGATTTGTACTGTTAGCAATACTGAAAGCTTGCTGAATTGCTGAAGGTGTTTCCAACGATTCTGGAACCATTTCCAAACTCGGCGCTTCTTTGATAAAATAAATCCACTTATCGGCGAGAGATTCTAACTCTGCAAGGGATTTATTGAATTTTGGTAATTCCACAAAAATCATAGTTATCACAGGAAAAATATAATCAAAGTGTTCTTCCTCTTCTTTAAAAGAAAAGCGTGAGATTACTTTGTTCGTATTTTCAAACAAAGTAAAATCTGTAATTGTCAAGGCAATTACCGGGTCTAACTGTAGATATCCTTTACCAGTCATTAGTTGATTTGCAAAAGCTTTGGCTGCATTGTAAGCAATTCGTTTTTCAAAAGCTTTCACATTCAAAACTTGCATTTCGATTACAACAATTGTGCCGTTATCGAGAGTGGCTTTGATATCTAAATATGTGTCTTTCAAGCCCATGACTTTCCCGGCTTGATAGGGATCGATCATTTGTAAGTCTTGAATAGTGGGATTTCCTTGATAAATCAGGCCATTGAGAAAGCTAATCAGAATTGGTTTGCTTTCTGCAGAAGCAAATATTCTTTTAAATGCAAAATCAGTTCTAGGGTCGATAAAATTCATGGTGTTTAGCTCCTATTTATGATTTATTTTCCAAATGTTGATAAATGTACAAAAATTAGGTTTGTAGTAAAGACTTTAGTCGGGCTTATCTTAATTTGGAAAAACTAAAGTCCTGACTACGAACCTGAGATTAACTAACTTTCGTCAACTGTTTATCCTTCACCTCAACCGGCGCGCTCAAAGCCTCTTCCAAATCAGCACAGCCAAGTTTTTCCTCCAGAATTGCCATCACTTCGCGGCCGAAATCATTGGAATTTCGCTGCCAAGCTTCCAGACAAACTTCTCCGAAAAACGAACCCAAAGGTTCAGGATTCCACAGCAACTTGCGGGCATTCCAAGGCATCAAACTCATCGGATCGTAACCAGGTTTCAGAATGTCTTTTTTGAACGCGTATTCTTCTAAAATTGTGTGTGGCTGCAACCCGATAAAGAAAATGGCTGGTTCTACTTTGTCAACTCCGAAAATTCGCTCTAATTCTCGGTGATAGGCAATAGTTTGCCGGATGGTTTCAAAGGTTTCGTCAATGACGTTAAATGAGTAATTCACCGAAACCACATCGTTGTAACCGGCGGCTTTTAAATCGCGGCAATTTTCCAACACGACGCGCAAGTTGTAACCCATCCGCATTTTGCGAACCAGTTCCTGGGAACCGCTGGTGATGCCGATTTCAAAGTAATTCATCCCCGTTTTTACCATCAAATCGCACAACTCGGGTGTGAGATTGTCTGCACGGATGTAAGCAGCCCAGTGGATGTCTGTCATGCCGTCGGCGATGATTTTTTGCAACAATTCGATCGCATCATCGATGAATTTGCGGGCTGGGATAAATTGAGCGTCGGTAAACCAGAAATTGCGGATACCTCGATCGTACAATTGCCGAATCTCCGCCACCACCTCATCCGCCGGATTGATTCGCACTTGCTTTCCTTCAATCACCGTATAAATGCAGTAACAGCAGTTGTGAGGACAGCCGCGCTTGGTTTGCACGCCGATGTAGAAATCGAGATCCTGTAGATAATAGGAAAATTCCGGCCAAATGCTCTCGATGTACTCATAATTGCAAGCAGTTTTCTCGATGTTGGCTGGCTTTTCGTGAATTAGCCGATCGCGCGGCACAGTTTCACCTACTACATAACACCTTTCTTGAGCCAAATCTTCCCCTCTAATCAACTTCTCCAGCAAAGCTTCGCCTTCCCCCACCGAAACCACAGTTCCCGTCGGCAAACTGCGGCCCAACTGCTCGTAAAACACGCTCACAGCACCGCCACCGACCACTGCACGAGCGTCTGGGCGGTATTTCCGGGCCCGCTTCAATCCGCGCTTAACCAGCCCTAAATTGCGCCAGAGTTCGGTATAGTAAGAGATTGCTAAACGCAGTCCTCCAAATGCTCCCCGGATTTTGATTACGGGATTGTTGGCGTAGTAAAACTCGAAGGCATTTTGTAGGGGATTGCCGCCTCTACCGCCTACAGGTGCGTAAATTTGAATGTCCCGCCAAGAGAAAACCAGCAGCGTCGGCTTAAACTCGTCGATGCTGGCATCCAAAGCTTTAGCGTAATCCAGGGGCGGCACCGCACCGACATCGAAAATCCGCTGTTCGACATCGGGAAACTGTTTGTGGACGTGATCCGAAAGATAGACAACTCCGATCGGGAAAATCGGATTGCAAGGGAGGCGAACGTACAGGACTCGGTTTTCTCGGTTTTCCATGATTGCTATATCCTAAAGTGGAAGTTTTTCAGCTATGTTAATATTCTTTTAATATAACTTTACATTATCTCTAATTTTCGCAATTTAACCTTAAATATTCTTAAATTTTTCATTCCTGGCTCAAGGTTGAGTTTGTTGGAGTCGATCGGCGATCGCAGCAGAAAAAAGCTAATTTTTAGGTAAATACAGCGTAGATTGACCGAAATTTCAAGCTGGGAGTCAAAAACTAGATATTTATTCGGATAAATTTAAATTTGGGTTTGATCGGTCTCTCATGTGGTAGGGAGTTGGTAGTCGGCTTTACAGTAGGCCGGGATCGCCTAATGTTAGCCTAAGAAGATAACTAAAACTTTTAGGCAAGGCTCCCTTAGCAGTTATGGCTCAAATTCTTGACCCACTACCCTCAGACACCGACAGCAAGATTCTCTGCTGCTATGTCAACGCCACCAGTCAGATTCAGATTGCTCGCATCGCCAACATTCCTAACTGGTACTTTGAACGAGTCGTGTTTCCCGGACAGCGTTTAGTGTTTGAAGCAATGCGGGCCGCAGCATTGGAAATTCACACCGGGATGATGGCCAGTGCAATTCTGTCAGATACAATCCCTTGCGATCGCTTGCAGATTAACGAAGGCCCCTATTCAAGCGTTAATCCTAGCAGATCCCGAGGGGAAGTTCAGGGCGATCGAACAGCAACAGCCGGTCGTTCCAAATCCCGAGAAATTTCAGAACCTTTCACCGTACCAGCACTAACCGCCGTCGATTAATCCCAGTGGTGAGTTGTGAATTATTAATTGTTCAGTTAATTCATAACTCAGCAGTCAAAAATCCCACTTCTGGCAAGGGCTAAAAACTCAGGAATTAAGAACTAAAGTTAGTCAATTGAATTTTAGATACAGCAGATTCCAGGTTTATAAAGTAGACACCAGATATATAAATCTCAGTAGGGACACGGCAGTGCCGTGTCCCTACTACACTTCTTCATAAACCTGGGATACACTGTATCAACTCAAAACCGCAAATATTGTCCAGTTTTTAATATTTGTCTGGGTTTTGTTCCCTCGCTAAATAACTGTGCAAAAATAGCATTAAACAGCTTCTCAAATTTCAGCCATGTCAGCACAACCGATCGCCTCTGTTCCATCTTCCGCCCCAGTATTTGAGCCGGCACTATTCCGGCTTTCTCCCCTGATTAGAATCACTTTGTTGAGCTTGTACGTGGCCCTGACAATTCCTTTACCATTTTTGTCGGAAGTAACCAAAGCACCAGTTCCCCCCAGCGCACTCTGGGCGGCAATTGTTGTCGGCGCTGTGGGCTTATACGGCGTGCTGTGCGAAAGGGTAATTGTCAGCGAGGAAGGGATTCAAGTCACTTATCCCAACTGGTTTCCGCGTTTGTTTCGCAAGGGTTGGTCGCTACCTTGGACTGAGGTAAAAGCTCTTAAACCTCGATCGACTGGTCAAGGAGGTTTAGTTTACTATTTTTTGAGTCATTCGGGTGAAGGTTATTTACTGCCGATGCGGGTGGCAGGATTTGGTAAATTAGTCGGTTTGGTAGAACTAAAAACAGGTATTGATACTAGAGATGTCCGCCCTTTGTCTCAACCTTGGATGTATTTAATTTTGTTGGGATGTACTCTATTGCTGCTATTGGTCGATGCGTGGACGATTGTAACTGCTATTAGTCTGAAAACTTGATGATTTTGAAAACACCAGATCCAAAATTTTATCAATAAATCCACCCTGCGTAGGGGCGAAGCATTCGGGCGACAATAAAATAATAGAAACCAAAATTAATGTGTCCGAATGCTTCATATCGTTTCCGGTTGCATCGGAATGACACGGAGGGAGGAGACGGCAGTGGCCGGTGGCCAGAAAAAAAAGGTTGGGGGAACGGCAAGCCGGCGCGCCATAATTAATAAAAGGGCGGGCGGATTTTATATAAACAT
>JANPMV010000046.1:0-14970 GCA_031427135.1 Cyanobacteria bacterium VAR_87_metabat_62
ACCGAAGTAGCCGTGGGCTGCAACGATGTTGTATGTTTCTTCTTCTTGACCGAATTTGTAACCGTAGTTTTGCGATTCGGTTTCGGTTGTTTCACGAACCAAAGAAGATGTTACCAAGGAACCGTGCATGGCGGAGAACAAAGAACCACCGAAGACACCGGCAACTCCCAACATGTGGAAGGGGTGCATCAGGATGTTGTGCTCGGCTTGGAACACGATCATGAAGTTAAATGTACCGGAGATACCTAAAGGCATACCGTCAGAAAAGCTGCCTTGTCCGATCGGGTAGATCAAGAATACTGCGGTAGCGGCTGCAACTGGTGCAGAGTAAGCTACGCAGATCCAAGGACGCATACCTAAGCGGTAGGACAGTTCCCATTCACGACCCATGTAGCAAAAAATGCCGATCAGGAAGTGAAAAATTACCAATTGGTAAGGGCCGCCGTTGTACAACCACTCATCCAAGGAAGCAGCTTCCCAGATTGGGTAGAAGTGAAGACCGATCGCATTTGAAGAAGGAACAACAGCACCTGTGATGATGTTGTTTCCGAACATCAAGGAACCAGCAACTGGTTCGCGGATGCCGTCGATGTCTACTGGGGGTGCACCAATGAAGGCGATGACGTAGCAGATTGTGGCAGTTAGTAAGGTAGGAATCATCAAGACTCCGAACCAACCTACATAAATGCGGTTGTCGGTTGATGTTACCCAGTTACAAAACTGGTCCCAGAGATTGGCGCTTTCGCGCTGTTGTAAGGTAGCTGTCATGTGTTTATGATTGCTGTATTTGGTTGTCAATGTTCGGATGATGTTTCTATTATTAACGGTATCGTTAAGGTTTGTAAAGGGGTTTAGCGACAGTAGAACTGATGAGAGTCATCAGGAAAGCTGATGAGGGGATAAAGAGCCGTAGCACGGGCCAGGATTTCCAGCCATCATCGGTATAAATTGATCCTTGATAAAATGGACTCATATCTTGCACCATCGCAAAAGTCCCGCACGCGAGGCCGGTCAGAAGCTCGCCTCGCGTGCAGTTTGTTTCTCGTGGAGCCCGCACGCGAGGCTATTGCTGACATTGGTGATCTCCGGCGAGATTAAATATATATTGTCAGTTGGCGATCGAACTCGCCCACAAAGAAACCGGGTTTTTTACAAAATCTGCGCTCCTCTAACGCGTCTTCTTGTAAAAAACCCCGGTTTACAGGCCCCCATGCGTAAGTCTTAATAATAGTTTTTTGTAGGGAAATCTCCCTCGTGGTAGCCGCGCTTGATGGCTGGGAACTTTCGCCCGTGCTACGAGCGTGTTTAAAACAGCTTGTCACGCTGCGTGACATATCATAAAAATGCTGTAACAGTTGGGCGCGTCATGCCCAAAAAATAGGGTTAGGGTTCGATCGACAATTCAGCTAGTACGATCGTAACTCTAGCGCACTGATCGTTAGTGGGTGGTCATCAAACCATCTCAGCAAATTCTGTCGAAATTTTACTGGAGAGACGATAAGATTGAGTTTAGAATTATAACAATAAACAACTATCAATACTTAATAAACTAACCCAAAAAAACTCAAACCTATGTCACCAAATCAGGTATTATTAGATTCCGAAGATTACGAGTCCCTGAAAAGCGAGCTAAAAACCCTCAAATCACGGGTTGCCGAACTAGAGTCGGCCGCTAAACCAGAACCCGCTAGAGTTGCCAAACAAAAGGCGCTGTTTGCTGTAGTCAGCAAAATTAGAGAGTCGCTAGACTTAGATATTATTTTTAAATCAACAGCTACAGAAGTGCGCCAACTGCTGAATGCCGATCGAGTGGGAATGTTTCGATTTTACGCCGAGTCAGGGTTTGACGACGGGGAATTTGTATCTGAAGACGTGCTGCCTGAGTTTGACTCAGCAAAAGCTGTCAAGGTACACGACCACTGCTTTGGAGAACAACACGCAGTACACTATCAGAAAGGAAGAATTCAAGCAGTTTCTGATATTTACAATGCTGGCTTGAGCGATTGTCACATTGCTATTCTTGCCCAGTTTCAAGTGAAAGCAAACTTAATTGTACCTTTAATTAAAGGAAGTCAACTTTGGGGATTGCTCTGCATTCACCAATGTAGTAGCCCGCGCCAGTGGCAAGAAGATGAAATTGAGTTTGTAAGTCAAATTGCGGTGCATTTAGGAGTAGCCATACAGCAAGCAGAACTGTTAGAAAAAGCCCAGAAGCGGTCAACAGCACTCCAGACGACTCTGGAGGCTCAATTGCGAAAACGTACTGAAGAGTTGGTTAAGGAAGCAGACCGAGAACGAGCAATCACTCGGATGATTGACAAGATCCGCCAAACCTTAGATATGGAAACAATTTTCCAGACAGCAGCGACAGAAGTACGCAAACTTTTGAATGTCGATCGCATTGCCATTTATCAATTCCGTGAAGACTATTTCGGTGACTTTATCTTTGAATCAGAATCCGGCGAGTGGCCGAAATTGGTAGGCAGCGGTTGGGAAGACCCCTACTTAAACGAACACCAAGGAGGTCGATTCCGATGCGCCGAAAGTTTTATAGCTGACGATATCTACAATGCTGGTCAGAGTGATTGTCACATCGAAGCTTTAGAATATTTTGGTGTCAAATCCTGTGTGGTAGTTTCTATTTTTAAAGGAGAGAAACTCTGGGGATTGCTCAGTGCATTTCAACACAGCGGTGCGCGGCACTGGGAAGAAACGGAAGTCAAGTTGCTGAATCAAATTGGCACTCATTTAGGAGTGGCTTTGCAGCAGTCAGAGTACCTAGAGCAAATACAGTTTCAAGCTAAACAGCAGGCGAAAGCAGCAGAACAGGAGCGCACATTAACCAGCGTAATTGAACGGATTCGCCAGACGCTAAACATTGACAAAATATTTAGCGCTACTACTCAAGAAGTGCGGCAAATCCTCAACTGCGATCGTGTAGGAGTTTACCGTTTTTTTCCAGACTGGAGCGGGGAATTTGTGTCGGAGTCGGTAGAAGAAGGTTGGATACCTTTAGTAACTGACAAAATTAAAACAGTCTGGCAAGATGATTATTTGCAAAAAACTGAGGGCGGCAGGTATCGCCATCAAGAGGTTTTTGTAGTTAATGACATCTACAAAATTGGTCACTCTCCCTGTCACCTGGAAATTCTAGAACAAATTCAAGCCAAAGCATATTGTGTAGCGCCAGTTTTTGTGGGTGAAAATCTCTGGGGTTTGCTAGCAGCTTACCAAAACTCGGGCCCTCGTGAGTGGGAACCGGGAGAAGTGAGGTTGCTGGATCAGATTGGCAGTCAATTGGGAGTAGCGATGCACCAAGCAGAATTGCTCGATCGCACTAAAAAACAGTCCTGGGAATTGCGGACGACTCTGGCCGATTTAAATGCGATCGTTGACAATTTGGCTGACGGGTTATTAGTTACGGACATTGAAGGTAAAATTACCAGGTTTAATCCGGCTTTGCTGGCAATGTTTGAATTGAAAGATGTTGACCTGAAAGGGAAAAAAGTATCGGAAATCTTTCCTCAGAAATTAGGAAAATTGGTCGAGGCGACTGAGCATCGAGAGGGAGAAATTGTGACGCTGGAAGTGGAACTGGGAAATTCCCGGATCGGTCAAGCTCTAGCTACAACTATTCTGAAAGAGGCGGTGAAAGATGAAGCCGATCGCTCTCTCGGTTCAGTGATTTTGATTAGAGATGTTACGGTAGAACGAGAAGTTGACCGGATGAAAACTGATTTTTTGGCAACAGTTTCTCACGAACTGCGGACGCCTTTAACTTCGGTTTTGGGTTTTGCTTCGCTGATTAAAGAAAAACTAGAAGAAGTTATTGTTCCAGCAGTGCCAGCGGAAGACCGCAAAATCAGAAAAGCTTTGAATAGAGTAGGAGACAATATTAACATTATTGTGTCAGAAGCTGAGCGGCTGACATCTTTAATTAATGATGTTCTGGATATTGCTAAGATGGAAGCTGGACGAGTTGAATGGCATTTGCGACCGACAAATCCAGTGCAAATCTTAAAACAGGCGATCGCTGCTACGTCATCTTTATTAGAAAAAAATGATTTGAAGTTGATTAAAGATTTTACCCCCGGATTGCCGCAGGTATTAGTAGACCACGATCGCATGATTCAAGTCGTCATCAACTTAATCTCCAATGCAGTCAAGTTCACAGCATCAGGTTCTGTCACCTGTCGGGCAAGATTAGAGAGTAACGAACTGGTTATTAGCATTATCGATACTGGCATCGGTATTGCACCTGAAGACCAAAGCAAAGTTTTTGAAAGATTTAAACAAGTGGGAGATATCCTAACAGAAAAGCCGAAAGGCACTGGCTTGGGGCTGCCAATTTCTAAACAAATCGTCGAACATCACGGCGGTAGAATTTGGCTGGAAAGCGAGTTAGGTCGAGGCAGCACTTTTTATTTTAGTATACCGCTAGGTAAAAATATTGAGCGAGTGGAAAAATCCCAAAATATCAATGATTTAATCGAGCAACTAAAACAGCAAGTGGTCAGCAGAACTCCGATTGGCATAAAAAAACGCCAGCAAATTTTAGTTGTTGATGATGAGCCTAACATTCGGGAAATGCTGAGGCAGTCACTGGAAGAAGAAGGTTACGAAGTCGCGGAGGCAATTAACGGCATAGATGCTATTTCTAAAGCTAAAGAAGTCAAACCGGATTTGATTATTTTAGATGTAATAATACCTCACATCGACGGTTTTGATGTGGCGGCAGTTCTGAAAAATGACCCGGAAACTCGGGGGATTCCGATTATCATCGTTTCCCTGATTCAAGACCGAGAAAGGGGATGCCGTTTGGGGGTTGATAGGTATTTTACGAAGCCTATAAATGTAGGAGGACTGTTAAAGGAGATCGGCTTGCTGCTGCGACAAGGGATGGCAAGTAAAACTGTGTTGGTAGTGGTTCGGAATGGTTCAACTCTCAAAACTTTATCGGATGCGTTGGTTTTTCAGGGATATAATGTGATCGAGGCATCTGATGTTCGAGAAGGCCTGGATCGAGCTAGAGCGATCGAGCTGGATTTGATTATTCTTGACGAAGCGTTATCTCAAGAGCAAGAATTGGTCAACGATTTGCGGCTTACTAAGGGCTTGGAAAATGTCCCCATAATTGTTTTAGGAGATATTGCAGAGGATAACGGGTACAACAAACAAATTAATGAGAAATTGCTGTGAAAAAAGTTTTAATTGTGGATGACGAACCGAATATTCTGATTTTGATGGAGCAGGCTCTGGAAAAGTTGGAAGATGAGGATGATGTAGAGTTGCTGACGGCGAGAGATGGACTGGATGCATTGAACATAATTAAGGAAGAACAGCCGGATTTGGTTTTTCTGGATGTGATGATGCCGAAAATGAGCGGATTAGAGGTGTGCAATACGGTTAAAAATGAACTAGGCATGAAGGATGTTTACATTATTATGTTGACAGCTAAGGGACAAGAGTATGATAAGCAAAGCGGTATGGCTGTGGGGGCAAATCTTTATATGACTAAACCTTTTCGCCCGAAAGAAGTGCTAGTCAAAGCTAGGGAAGTTCTGGGTTTGACTGCACAGATGTAGAGAGAGTCACACAATTAATTGACAAGAATAGTCTTTGGTTTTTGGTCGTTGGTGACTGGTTGAAAACTAATGACTAACGATCGAACACTCATGACTAATAGCAAAGTAAATGGTTCGCATCAATCTCAAAAAATTGATTTCTAAGAAGGATTTGCGGGCGGTTATTGAGGGCGCGCGCGGTGCTTTGGACGATCCGATCGCGATTCGGAATGTTGAAGGGAGTCTCTTATTTGGCGAAGACTGTCCGACATCCTTAAATACCTATCCTATCGTCCTAGCTGATGAAGTTATCGGTTATGTAACAGGCACTGCAAAAGCAGCATTTATTGCCGATATGCTGAGTTATGCTGCCAGCGCCGACTTGGATATAAGAACTTTGGCTGTGGATACTTTAGATAAGTACGAAGAAGTTAATTTTTTGTACGATTTTTCGAGCAAAATAGCTACTTGTTTGGGAGTTTCGGAAGTCAGTCAATTAGTGGTAACGGAAGCTAAAAAATTGATAGAGGCTACCAATATTTCGGTCATGCTGATTAATGAAAAAATCGGCAAATTGGAGATTGTTTCGGCGCGCGGTAAAGAGTATAACAGTAAAACAAAAATCGGTCGAAATATAGGGATAGCAGGTCATATTCTGGTTTCTGGCAAAGCTGAAATAGTTAATGATGTGTTGTCCGATCCCAGATATGTTCCGGGAGACAATCAGATGCGTTCTCTAATTTGTGCGCCTCTAACAACGCAGAATGGTACGATCGGAGTGATCAATATCAGTCATAACGAACCTGTCAACTATACGGCACAGGATTTAAAATTATTTACGGCTTTGGCATCGCAAGCGGCGGCGGCGATCGAGAATGCGCTTTTACATGAAAGTAAATTGAAGGAAGAACGGATTAAAAATAATTTGGAAAGATACCTTTCCCCCCAGGTAGTGCAAGCAGTGATTGAAGCTAAAGGAGAGATTTCTCTCAATCCGACTAAGCGAAATATAACGGTGCTTTTTTCGGATATTAGAGATTTTACTACTAAGTGTGAGGAGCTTCCGGCTGAAAAAATAGTGATGTATTTAAACGAGTATTTCACGGAGATGGTAGAGGTAATTTTTAGTCATGAAGGTACTGTGAATAAGTTTGTGGGAGATATGATTGTGGCTATGTTTGGGGCGCCTTCGGAAGTCGCCGATCGCGAACGGAAGGCGATCGAAACTGCGATCGATATGCAGCGCCGGATTGGGAGAATGTCGATTCCTTGGATTAGGGATAATTTTCTGACAGGTATTGGGATTAGTTCGGGGGAGGTGGTTGTTGGTAATATTGGTTCGCCGCAGCACATGGACTATACTGCGATCGGGGATGAGGTGAATATTGCATCAAGGTTGCAGTCAATGGCTAAGGGAGGACAAATTTTGGTCAGCGACAGCGTTTACAGCGCTACTAAAGATATGTTTGAATTTAGGAAAATTGGCTCTGTGATAGTTAAAGGTAAGAAGAAAGCTGTCGAAACTTTTGAGGTTATTTATCAGAGATGAATGGAGAAGAAAGAAGAAAGAAGGAAGAAGGAAGAAGGCCCTTCGACACTTTAAATCGAAGCGAACGACTACGCTCAGTGCAACGCTTCACTCAGGAAGCGCTTCAGGATGAAGGAAGAAGCAATTTTTACGAAGATTCACAAGAAGGAAATCATGGGGTTTTGCAGTGTTGCCTGTTTATTTGCTAAACTAGAAGTTGCGCTCTGTCAATAAACCTTAGATTTATGCACAGGTTATTAACTGGGAAACTGCGGGTAGACTATTTAACAATACCGATCGCCAATCTGCCAGCAAATCTATCGGGTACTAAAATTGTACAGCTTACTGATTTTCATTATGACGGGGTGCGGCTGTCGGAATGGTTGCTAGAAGAGGCGATTGCGGCAGCTAACGAAGCTGAACCAGACTTAATTTTTTTAACTGGCGATTTTATTACTTACGAACCCGCACCTATTTATGACTTAGTGCAGCGATTGAAAAACTTGCAAAGTCGGGCGGGAATTTACGCGGTTTTGGGCAATCACGACCATTATTACCCTGGGGCAAAAACAGAGGTTGCTAATGCTTTAAATAGTGTCGGTATTCGGGTTTTGTACAATGAAGCAGTCTATCCTTTGGGGTCTGAATTGGCTTTAGTTGGGCTGGCAGATTTTTGGTCGGGCGATTTTCTTCCTCAACCTGTAATGGCATCAATAAATCCGGCAATTCCTCGAATTGTATTGTCTCACAATCCTGATACTGCTGAAAAGCTGCAAAAATGGCGGATTGATTTGCAGTTTTCTGGGCATACTCACGGCGGTCAAATTGTGATTCCTGGTATCGGGCCTTTGTACGCTTGGGTCAGAAAAATTGGTTGTTTGATTCCTTCATCAATACGAAAGTGGGTTCCTTTTATGTCGGCTTACGATCGAGTGGTGGTTCACTGGGAATGGGCTAGCGGTTTGCATCAGGTTGGGACTAATTTGCTGTATGTGAATCGCGGTTTGGGAACTTATGCGCCTGGGAGGCTATTTTGTCCGCCGGAGGTGACAGTCATTACTTTGGTTTGTCCAGATCGGTAAGGGATTGTTGAGGGCGTAAATTTTACCGATCGCAGATACAGCAGATATTGAAGGAATTTTATACAATTTCTATTATTAATTGGCTTCTCCAAAGCGATAGCCTCTGCCGTAGACTGTGTGAATTAGCACGGATTCGCTTGGGGCTTCTATTTTGCGCCGCAGCAGGCGAATTTGAGCTGCTAATACATTGCTGCTGGGTTTTTCGGCTTCACTCCACAAATGTTTGTGGATTTGTTCGTGTGTTAGCAATTGACCGGGATGTCGCATTAAGTATTCTAGTAACTGACATTCTTTTTCGGATAAGTCAATTGTACGATCGCCCCGATAGGCTAATTGATTGTCGTAGTCTAGCTGTAAGTCAGCAACTTGCAGCCGCCCGGCGGCAACATCGGCATCAAAAGTAGGTGGCCGCCGCAGCAAGGCGCGGACTCTGGCTAATAATTCTCGCAGTTCAAAAGGTTTGACTAGATAGTCGTCTGCGCCGCAGTCGAGTCCTTGTACGCGATCGTCTAGGGTGTCTTTGGCGGTGAGAAATAGCACTGGTGTATTCCGTCCTTGCGATCGCAATTGCTGACAAATTGCCAGTCCGGTTTGTCTCGGTAGCATCCAATCCAAGATTAGCAAGTCGTAATTTCCCTGCATGGCTAAATTGCTACCATTTTCTCCGTCAAATGCCACATCAACTGTATAACCTTCGCGGGTTAAAACTCGACTTAGAGGGTCAGTCAACTCAACTTCATCATCAACTAAGAGAATCCGCATCCTGATTTACAATCTGAGATTTGAGGTTAAGTAAACTGATTTTTGCTACACTTTAAAATGTGCAATACTTTCCGATTCGCTGTAAGCTGCGGCTACCCATTCCTGGATTGCAGGTAGTGCCAAAATCGCATCAGCATAAGCTTTTGCTGATGAATTTAGTTTAACATCGTAGGTAACAAAACGCATGATAACGGGGGCAAACATAGCGTCAACAATTGTGAATTTTCCGAACAGCATATCGCCGCCTGTTCCGAATTTCTCGCGACATTCGCGCCAGATGCTCAAAATGCGATCGATCTCTGCTTCGACACCGGGAGTCATTCCTTCTCCGGGATAGCGGTTGCGACAGTCCATCGGCATATTTTCGCGCAAATTTTGGAACCCCGCGTGCATTTCGGCGCAAATTGAACGGGCGTGAGCTCTCGCGGCGACATCGGCCGGCCACAAATCACTAGCAAAGCGTTCAGCAACGTATTCGCAAATTGCTAAAGATTCCCACACTTTCAGGTCGCCGTCGATTAAAACTGGCACTTTTCCCGAGGGAGAATAGCGCCTAATTTCCTCGTGGGTTGTGGACTCGTCCAAACCAATTCTGACTTCTGCAAATTCCAGTCCAGCTTGTTTCATTGCTAGCCAAGCACGCAGCGACCAAGACGAATAATTTTTGTTGCCGATTACCAGAGTCAGTTTGGTCATATTTTTGCTTTCAGCTATCATCTATTCAGCAGACAATCGTTAAGAAAATTAGATTTAAGTAAGTCTAAATATAATATATACACAAACACAATTATTAGCAATACCTAAATTTGTTTTGATATTTTAACCATTTGTGCTACTGTAGTTTAGGAAAAAGCTGTTTCCGCTTAGGCTGCGCTTATCCCCAATCTCAGATTCAGCAATTTACAATTTCAAATCAATATGATTACCGTAGCACTTCCCAAAGGCGGACTGTTAGGAGATAGCATTCGGCTGTTTAAATCGGTTGGATTAGACTTCAGTGCTTTTCTCGATTCCTCTAACCGACAACTGCAAATTTATGACACTACCGGAACTGCAAAAGCTTTGCTAGTAAGGACGCACGACGTGCCGGTTTATGTGGAATACGGTCAAGCTGATTTGGGGATTGCTGGTTATGATGTTTTGCGGGAAAAAACTCCGAAAGTAGCCAATTTAATTGATTTAAAATTTGGCAAGTGCCGGCTGTCGGTGGCGGTGAAGGAATCAAGTTCTTATCGGCGAACGGTGGATTTGCCTCCTCACGGTAGAGTTGCTTCTAAGTACGTACACTGTGCGAGGGAATATTTTCACAATTTGAATTTGCCGGTGGAAATTGTGCCGCTTTACGGTTCTGTGGAGTTGGGGCCGATTACGGGTATGTCGGAGGCCATTGTGGATTTGGTTTCGACTGGCAAAACTTTGCGGGAAAATGGTTTGGTGGAAATTGATGTTTTGTTTGAAAGTTCGGTTTATTTAATAGGTCATCCTTTGAGTTACCGTTTGAATACGGGGGGGGTTAATGAGTTGATTGGGAAGTTGAGAGAGCAAGTTTTGACTGCTGTTTGATGGTCTAAAATTATACCATTTATCTAAAATCATGCAACACTCTTCGACCCCCCCTAGCCCCCCCTTGCAAAGGGGGGGGACAAGAATACTGTTGCATTCTTTTTTGAAATTGGTATTAGTATGGACACGGCGCGCTGTGCCGTTTCCCTGCGAACGAGCGATATCAATTCGGGTTGGATCGGCATTAATATTACCCTAAATCAGGACACGGCAGTGCTGTTTACCTACGACGGAGTGATATTTCAATACGGTTCAGTTAAGACTGTTAATTCCCCGAAGATCCCCCTAAATCCCCCTTAAGAAGGGGGACTTTGAGCAACTTCTTGTCCCCCCTTTTTTAAGGGGGCTAGGGGGGATCTGTCTTATCTGAACCGTATTGAGTTAGATTTAACTTATTTCTGAGCTGCTATTTGCAGGTATTAAACCGAGTTTTTCCTGGCAACGTTTGATATAAAAACTGACGACTGTATCAGCCGGGTTTTGTTCGATTAGTTGCTGGAAATATCCCAAGGCGGCGACAAATCTTTCGGATTGCCATCCTTGAATTGCTTTGTCAAATAAAACCTGGGTAAGCTGCTTTGCTTCTGAGTCGGGACTGGAGGCGGCCCAGATTTCGTAGATTTCTATAGCTTGCTGCTTGCCGCGCGGGGTTACTCGATCGATCCAGCGATAGTAATAGTTGCTGCTGGGCGAGTGGTTGTCTGCAGCAGTCGCCTCAGAATTATAAATCATACTATCTTGTGTTTCTATTTCCAAGTCGCACTTTAATAAGAGATTTTCTTTTAAGTTTGAGTTCGGACTTATGCTATTTAGAAATTCTCTGGCATGAACAATCGCCTTTTCGCTAATAATAATTTGACAGCCGTATATTTTAGTTAAATTTTCTAACCGAGAAGCTGTATTGACTACATCGCCGATGACTGTAGAGTCCATCCGGCGATCGGAACCCAAAGTGCCGATCATGCCGATACCTGTGTTAATTCCTGTACCGATATTGACTGGAAATTCTAAATTGTATTTATGGCGATCGATATTAAATTCCTGCAAACTTTCTTGCATTGCTACTGCGGCTTGGATCGCATCCATAGCGTGAGAATTCGGATTGTCAAATACTGCCATGATGGCATCGCCGAGGTATTTGTCAATAAACCCGCCGTGGGAGGTGATGCAATCGTTCATTTTAGTAAAAAAAGCATTCAGCCATTCAAAAGTCTCGCGGGCTTCTTGAGATTCTGCGATCGCAGTAAACCCACGAATGTCGCAAAATAAAATAGTTAGCTCTTCTTCTGTGACATTGCCCAACTGAATCGATTCTATTCCTTGCGGCGCAATTCGTCCGAGCAACTGCTCTGGCACAAATAGATGAAATTTTTCGGAAAGATATTCGTTAGCCTCCCAAGCTGCGGCGATTTGGCGTTTGCTTTGCTCTTTTACCTGCTGGTTGAATTGGGATGAGACGGCTTGCGATCGCATTTGGCTCAACTGCAAAATATTTTCAACTTTTGCCAGCAACAAGCGACTGTTAAAAGGTTTGGTTAAATAATCGTCGGCCATCATTTCCAACCCTTTGAGGCGAGATGTATCGTCATCAAGGGCAGTCAAAAAAATTATCGGTACTGTTTGCAATGTTATATCGTTCCGCAGGCGATCGCACACATCAAAACCGTCCATATCCGGCATCATAATATCCAGTAAAATTAAATCAGGTCGAGATGCGCGGGCGAGGGATAGCGCTTCATCGCCAGATAGCGCCGATACTGTGGCGTATCCTTCCAGGCGCAATAACTCTTCTAGTAAAATCAGATTAGCTGGCTCGTCATCAACCAACATGATGCAGGGCGACTTGTTTGACATGGAATATGATATATATTGAATTTAGCTCGGGACTGGCGCGTGTAGATGGTCGAAACCTGGTTGATTCCTGTATTTCTCGTGATTAAATTCGATGTTTTTGGTAGGAACCGCGTTTCTGGGGCAAGTCGGCACAAGTCCTATAGATATTTATGTATTGAGTCTAACGTTTCTGGTTATGAGTTGTAATAAATGACGGTGCTGGAAGTGCAAATAATGATTGTTAGCCCAGAAAAGAACGGATAGTCGCGATCGTCAAATTCAGATCCAGGGGCTTGCTCAAATAACCAGAAGCGCCTGCTTCCAAACACCGATCGCGATCGCCCGGCATCGCCATCGCCGTCACCGCAATCATCGGTACAGAATCCCAGACAGGATCTGCTTTAACTCGGCGCATCAACTCAAAACCGTCAACATCCGGCAACTGAATGTCCATCAAAATCAAATCTGGCAGCAACTCCGGCGCAGTAGAGGCTGCAAGAATCCGATCGAGCATCGCCGAACCATCCGCGAGTATTTCTACCCCGTAACCCTCCAATTCCATCACTTCAGAAATTAACATTTGGTTAAAAGGCTGATCTTCGACAACCAAAATCCGCTTGCTGCCAATTGGTAAAGCAATCGCAGAAGCACGAACTAACTTAGAATCCAAGTCACAAACAGCAAAGGTTCCCAACTCTTGACGCATCTCCGTCAAAGGCAGCCAAACGCGGAAAAGACTGCCCCGATCGCAAACAGATTGAAAAGAAACAGTCCCCCCGTGCAATTCCGCCAGCCGCTTCGTCAAAGCCAAACCCAAACCAGTGCCTTCGTGCCGCCTCGTCAGGGAAGAATCCACCTGTTGAAAAGGTCGAAATAGCAAGTGCCAGCGGTCTTCAGGAATGCCGATGCCGGAGTCTTTGACCTCAAAACAAAAATAAGGAGTGCTGGCATTTACAGGAGAACAATCCGGCCGATAGTCGCCCTTCATTTCGCTGCCGTAGGCCAAACGCCCGCTGAGTTTAACTTGTCCCCGTTCTGGGGTAAATTTGATGGCATTTGCAAGTAAATTAATTACAATTTGTCGGACTCGCCGTTCGTCGAGCAGAACTTTAGTAATGCGGTAGTCGAGTTCTAAAGACAAAGCGATCCGCTTTTTGTCTGCTCGCGGCTGAATCATTTTCACACAGTCTGTGGCGAGTTCGTGGACGCGAACTGGCTCTAAATTGAGTTCTACTTTCCCTGCTTCAATTTTAGAAAGATCGAGAATATCGTTGATTAGCTGCAATAAGTGTTGGCCGCTTTTTTCGATCAGTTCTACATAGTTGATTTGTCGATCGCTCAACTGTCCGGCTGTTTGTCGCAGCAGCAAGTCAGAAAACCCGAGAATGCTGTTGAGAGGCGTCCGCAATTCGTGGGACATCGAGGCTAAAAACTCGGATTTCAACTGAGAAGAATACTCTAATTGTTCGTTAACTTGGCGCAGGTTCTCTTGTGTCTGAGCCCGCTCGATCGCCGCCCCGAGAGTCCGACAAGCCGCCGAGAGCACTTCTTGGTGGAGGGCGGCTTGCAGTTTTTTGACGTTGCGGGACTCCAGCGTCAGCACTCCGATGATCGTACCGTCGGTAGCTGCGATCGGGAAAATGCCCAGTTGTCCGATTCCCGGATGTCGAAATTGCGGTACAGCATTCGGATGTTGGGCATAATCCTCGACAAACAAAGGTAAACCAGTTTCCACCACTTCCCACAGCAAACCGGTGCCGCAGGGAATGCCTTTGTCGAGCAATTCTTCCATTCCGGCGACGACTGGTTCGCCGTAACTAGCCAAAAATTGAGTAGAAACTTGGTTAGAAATCGCCGCCGCTTGCCGCTCTTTTCCCTTGCCGCTAATCACTTTCACGTCTCCGAAAGCAGCATTCGTTGCCTCTACGAGATAGGTGAGGGCAAACTGACCTATTTCTTGCAAGCTGTGAGAGTTTTGCAGGCGTTCGGTTAAACCTAAAAGAAATGTCAGCCGCCTGACTTCTGCGTTCAAGCTAGCTTGGGAGTTTTGGTATACCGTAACGTCTCGAAAGGTAAACAGCCGTCCGCCGCTGTTGGTAATTGTGGCGCACACTTCCAAACAAACCCCATTGGATTGCTCGAAATAAAATGATAAGCTTTCATCCTGAGATTTTGAGAGTGCTTCCTGAAACTGTTGCCACTGCTGAACGGACAAGTAACCCCGATCGACAATTTCGGCAAACAGCAAGTCGCACTTGGGCTTTGTGGCGAGCCATTCTGGGGAAAGTCCCCAGGTTTGGGCCAGTTTTTTGTTAAACAAAACTAAGCAGTCAGACGAGTCGAACAGAGCGATCGCATTATCTACTTGGTTGAGAATCAGTTCTTGGTCTGCCCTCAACTGCTGCAAGTCTATCTCCTTTTTTTCTGTGTCTGTAGCTCTTAGTTTTGTTGTCATAACTGTCTGCGGATATACTCAAAGTTATTTTATCAAAAATTTGGGTTTAAAACCCCGTCATAAGCTTGACGGCTTTCTGCTATAGTATTCGTAGGTTGCTGACCGTGAGAACGTGAGGAAACAGGTTGAACGTCCTACTCCGTGATCTCAAAATCTTTAACCGTCAATGGTAAAAACTAAATC
>JANPMV010000047.1:0-21858 GCA_031427135.1 Cyanobacteria bacterium VAR_87_metabat_62
GGGTGGTGACAATACTTTTAGCGGTTTAGAGTTGGATGATTTGTTAGCAGCTAAGGATGCTGAGGCTCGCTGTGGTATGATGGTGATTGATTTGACTACAGGGGCGATCGTGCATTGGTTGCGGTTTGAAGGGATTGTCACAGAACTGTATGATGTGCAGGTGATTTCGGGAGTGCAAAAGCCGATGGCTTTGGGGTTTCAGACGGATGAAATTGCTCAGTTGATTACTTTGGAACTTTAACCGCAGATGATGGCAGATGTACGCGGATGCACGCGGATTAAGATAGTGTTTGTTTTGTCACCTCGACATAAATATGTTCCAACCGTACCGGATACCGTGCAATTGAGTCAATGGAAATCCCATCAAAACATAAAATAATCTCTTTTAATTCTAAAGCTTCCGGCAACCAAAAAGCTAAATCGCTGCCGTAGCGACGGGGAATGAAATTGTACTTTTGGGCGCGGGCGATGACTTCAGCTTCTTCTTGGGTTTTGACAACAATAATTTCTTGAGCCGGAATCAGTTTTCGCAACTCCTCCAAACTGCCTTGTGCTACAATACTCCCACTCTTTAAAATCCCAATTCTCTGACAAAGACGTTCTGCTTCATCTAATAAGTGTGTTGTCAGCAAAATTGTAATTCCTTGAGATTGCAATTGCTGAATTAACTCCCAAATCTCATAGCGGGCTTCTATATCTAAACCTGTTGTCGGTTCGTCCAAAATTACTAATTTAGGTTGGTGCACCAAAGCTACGGCAATATTCAATCGGCGCTGCATTCCCCCGCTCAAAGTTTCTACGGGACTTTTGGCTCTATCTGTTAAATTTACTGCTTTTAAACATTGTTCTACTTGATAGTGACGCTGTTTGCGATCTAATCCATAAATTTGAGCAAAAAAGTTGAGATTTTCTTCGCAACTCAGGCTTTTGTAAAGCAAATTCTCTTGGGGAGCTACACCGATTAAGGGTTTAGTAGAGTCGGAAACTAATTTGCCATTGATGGTAACTTTGCCACTATCTGCATTTAGTAAATTGCATAAAATATTGATTGTGGTAGTTTTGCCGGCACCGTTTTGTCCGAGCAAACCGTAAATTTCTCCAGATTTAATGTGCAGTGTTAAATCTTTAAGCACTGAACGCTCGCCATAGGACTTATTTAGCTTTTCTATTTGCAGCACTGCTTGAATTCTCCGTGGTTTTTGGTATGATAGGAGTTGGATTATTTACGATTTTTTCGGAATTACTTAACCGCAGAGAGCGCAGAGGGCGCAGAGGAGGAGAAGAGAGAGATGAATAATTCTGAGATAATGAGATAGTTCTAAAGTCTTCTTTCTACTCTCAACATCCTGCGGTAAGAAAGCCATCCACCTGCAATCATGGCTATAGAAAATATGATTAAAAACCAGAAGTGTTCGGAAATGTCATCAAAGTTTTTCCCGTTAGCCCAAACTTGGATTAGTGCTTCATTCATGTGGTAAATCGGATTATATTTTGCAAGTTCGAGCAGGCTTTTGGGAAACAGCGCTGTCGGCAAAAATGCACCGCCTAAAATCAATAACGGAACCCCGAAAGCTGCTACGAGGGAGTTGACATCTTCGGTGCGTCGCGCGAATTGGGTGCCGAGAATGAAGCCGACTCCCACGTAGGATATAATACTGAGGAGAATAATCGCAATTCCTAGCAGGACAGAGCCTTGGAATTGTGCTCCCAAAAAAGAGGCGATCGTGTATACTAAAATTACTTGACCGATGCCGATCGCACTGTGAGCTAGAAAAATTCCTAAAAAGTAGGAAGTGCCGCTCAAGGGAGAAATAAATAGGCGTTTGAGTGTATGTTGTTCTCGCTCTGCGACGACTGTGGCGACACTCCCGCCGAGACAGCTAAAAAATAAGGCGGCTCCTACTAAACTTGCAGGTGCTGCATTTTCAAAAGCTTTTGCTGTTGTTAGGTTAGCGCGTTCTTGTAAAATCGCTCCGTTGATTAATAAGATAGAAACTGGAAAAATACTCCACAAGATTAAACTGCGTTTTCGCCGGAACAATTCAATTAAAATCCGCTGCGCTACTGCGAGGGTTTCGTACCAGTATTTCATATTAAATTTATTAGCATTGTGAGAATTGGGGAATCGGTGATTGCTAATTGGAATGACAACACCGGAGATTATACCATAGAAATGCTAATAAATTTAATTTTCACTAAAAAACCCGACGGCGCGGGTTTTGTGATTTTAGGGAACTCGGTTTTAATTTTTCTGGGTCTGTTGCTGCTTTCCTTTAATATTAAAGTCCGTACCTCTGTAGCATCCTTGAAAAGAAGTTAAACTTGTGCCGTTCATCTGTTGGAGTTGAGTCACGAGGGAAGAAGTATTAATTTCAGGAGTCGCGCCCCATTTGTAGATAAAGTCGCCGATAAAGTTTCCGGTTGCTTCGTAGCTGTGCACTTCAATTGGAATTCCAGAAACTCCAGAAACAGTTTGGTTGTGGTAGCCGTTAACGATGATTTTTTCGATGAGTGCACCTGGTTCTACAGTCAGGTTCCAGTTAACCGGTTCGTAGGCGGAAAGTGCGAGAATTATCGGCTTGTTTCGGCGTTCTACTTTGATTTCGATAGCAGTTTTCGCTCTATTTCCGTTTCCGTGTTCCGCATTAGCTTCGTAAACGCCGATTAAGTGTAGTTCTTTGTTGCCGTTTGATGAACCAACATAGGCTGAAAAATCATCGGAACCGCCAATTCCGCAGTTGGCTACAGAACTAATTGGGGAAGTAAAAGTTGCTTTTTCGGCTAGTTTCTGCTGCACCGCCGGTACTACCCAGACTCCGGTTCCGATTCCCAAAGCACCTATCAAAGCGGCGGCGATACCGAAAGGAATGGCATTTGTGAGGTTGCGAAAAACTGCTGTTGGTGTTAAATCAGATAGGGTTTGCTGCCAAGTTTGTGCAGTTTGTCGATCGACATTCCCGCCATCGAGACAGGCTAATAAAGCTAAACTTTCCGGCTGTTCGAGGAGACTTTGAACTGCTTTCCCTTCGCCGACGTAGAGATTTCTAGTTTCGGTGTCCAAAAGCAGCCAGTAGCGATCGCCCTCGCCGAGATTGTACTCTTGTAGGGCAGGCTTAACTAAATCGTGATCCAAAAACACCAGCCAAGCCATGTTATTGCCAGTGCTTGCTGTTTTGCCGTCGCTAGACATAAGTTGGTCGATGTCGGGTTCCCACCGCCAAGCTACCCAACGACTATCTCCTCGATAGCCGAGGGATTTTTCGAGTTGCGGATGAGCGGTTATTTCTAAGCGTTGAACTAAGTTTGACACTCTTATGTCCTCCTCAAGTGCGTTAGCGAAGCCCTCGAAGAGGATCGCCACTTCAATGTCTTAGTATAACTCATCAGCCCCCCGTTCAAAAAGTACCCGTGCCGTTGCCAGTTCCATTGTTGGGAGACAAATTGTTGCTGGGATTGGTATTCGGCGAACTTCCCGGATTGGTGCTCGGCGAACTTCCCGGATTGAGATTGCTGGGATTGGTATTCGGCGAACTTCCCGGATTGGTGCTCGGCGAACTTCCCGGATTCAGATTGTTGGGATTGGTATTCGGCGAAGTTCCCGGATTGGCATTGTTGGGATTGGTATTCGGCGAAGTTCCCGGATTGGCATTGTTGGGATTGTTGGGAGTACCTGTCGGCGAAGTTCCCGGATTGGCATTGTTGGGATTGTTGGGATTTGGCGTGCCCGCAGGAGTAGTTATCGGGGTGCCGGCAGCATCTCTGGTGACGCTGTTGGGGTTCGGGGCGGCTGCCGGATTGCCTGAATTGGGGTTATTTGCAGGAGCATTGGCGGGGTTGCCGGGGGCCGGAGCAGTGTTTTGGGGAGTGGCGTTGGTGCCGCACAAGCTGACTAAATCAAAAGTTGTACCGCTTGCGGTTTCGATGAAGCAAACCGGCACGTTTACTCGGGGGTTTGAGGCTCTGGGAAACTCGGCTGTTCCGGGCATGGGACGGCTAAAGGCAGCTTCAGCCGTTATTGGCATCAAGGCGGCCGATAGAGCGGCGATTGTCCGCAATAATCTCATCAGCGTTTCCTCAAATATTGAACTGTGTTTGCTCCAGTATTGCCCAGAAACTGCAAAGTGTCCTCATACTAAAAGCCGATCGATCTTTTTGACCACTGCTTCTTGTCAGTAGCCACTGGCTGCAACATTTCGCAAACGCAGAAAGTACACCTAGAAAAAGCCGAGAGCGCCACAGTCGCATCCTCTAACAAAATCATTTGACTGCGGTACCCGTCGTCTGACGGTTCTCGAAATACGTGAAGTTGGCGTTCGTTGATATCTAGCACCCAAAAATCGTCAATGTGCGATCGAGCATATATTGTTCCTTGCATCTCGCAGTCATTTTTGAGCGTACCATCGGCTATTTCAATCAGCAGATATATCTCCGAGGCGATCGGGTGGCGATCGGCATAGCGTAGCACGTCTGGCATCACAATGGCGATCGACGGTTTTGGTGCAGCATCGCCTAACTGAATTGGTAGCTGTGTCCGCACCAAAACGTCATCTCCTAACAGCTTTTCGAGCAATTTCTGAATAAGTACGATCGATGTGGCATACCCGGTTCCCTGTGTTTTCATTTTTTTTGACAATCACTCCTGAAACTAATTCTACTTGTTAACTGTTAACTGTTAACTGTTGACTGTGGGTGCATCTCTATTTTGCACAGGGGCGAAGCATTTCGGCAGACAATTTATTAATGAGAACCAGAGATTTACTGCCGAAATGCTTCGCCCCTACGAATATATTTGCAAAAATGAGATGCACCCAATGACTACTGACTAATGACCAATGACTAATGACTAATGACTATTTAGTATCGAATTCGCGGGTCAATGTAAGCATTTAAAATATCAATCACAATGCTGGCAATTACGACAATTCCTGCAAAAAACACCACAATTCCTTGTACTGTTGGATAATCCCGCAAGCTAATCGCTTCGTAAAGGCGATTTGCCAGCCCCGGCCAAGAAAAAGTAACCTCGGTTAAAATAGCACCGCCCAACAGTGCAGCAAAAGTCAATCCCAAGACAGTAATCACCGGAATTAGCGCATTTTTGAGAGCGTGAGCCCATAAAATCTGCAATTCAGGAATGCCGCGAGCTCGGGCTGCTTCGACATAATCTGCTTGCAAAGTTTGCTTGAGATTCACCCTGACAATTCGCTCGAAAATGCCGCTCAAAAGAATGCCCAGCGTCAAACTCGGCAGTGCCAAATAATGCAAACTCGTGAGAAACTGACCAGGGTTAGCACTTAGGAGACTGTCTATAGTGTAAAGTCCCGTGTAGCCTTGGGGGGCTGCGAATGTCACCGGAAAGCGTGTTCCCAAGGGAAACCAGCCCAACTGCACCGCGAAAATCAATTGCAAAACCATGCCGGCCCAAAAAGCCGGCAGCGAGTAAGTGATAATGCCAAACAAACGGCCCGCAGCGTCGAAAATAGTGTTGGGGCGGGATGCTGCTAGGGAACCGATACTGATACCGACAATTAAAGCTATGGCCATGCTGCAAACTGCTAATTCGACTGTAGCGGGGAAATAGTCTCCGATAATTTGCCACACGGTTTGTCCGCGAGTGGTGATGGAGGTTCCCAAATCGAAGCCCAACAAGTCTTTCATGTATTTGAGATATTGCTCCCACAGGGGTGCATCGAGACCGAGTTGGGTTCGCATTGCTGCTTTGGCTGCTGCGGGTGCTCGTGAGCCGAGAATGGCATCTATGGGGTCGCCCGGAGTCGCCCGCAGCAGCAAAAACACCGCTGTGGTGATTGTCCACAACATCAGCGGTGCAAGGAGCAAGCGGACAAAAATATAAGATTGCAGGGCTTTGGAGCGAGACATAGGAATTGGGAATTGGGAATTGGGAATTGGGAATTGGGAATAGACAGGTGAGTTGATTTTACTCACATCTTGCACCATTCTCAAGAACAGGCAAGATGCCTGTTCCACAAAGAGTAAATTTTCTTGTGGGCCGTTGCTCTGAGCAACGCCATGAAAGGATTATTGAGAATGGTGCAATATCTCAGTTTTAGCGATTGTCGATCGACTTTTTACCACCAATTCCCAATTTTCTTATTCGCCCAGCAGCGATTCAAATGCAGCTTGCAAAGACTGGATATCGCCTACTCTGGCTACTAACAAGTTTTCGCTGCCGGCATCTTGCAACCGATGCTTCCAATACTGGATGCTCTCGGAGTTGTTCAACCAGAAACTAATCACGGTGTCTACGACTCGATCGACATCCCAGCCGCGGTGAGGAGAAATTATCTCCACGGATGCCACAAACCCATCGAGAGTACACTTCCGGTTTCCCAAGTATTCTACACCGGACGGCTGCTGTTGTTGCAGCAATTGCTGCTGTTGGTTGAAAAAAGATATGGTAGGAGATACGCCCAGGATTTCAAATGTGTAGCTCATGTCATCCTCCCGAAGTATTATTTTGCCAAAATGTCAAAAATTCCAATCAAGCCAAAAACACTTTACTTTGCAGCCCTCGATCGACTCTAGATGCTTGAATTACCCTGTTGGCGATCGGGATTTTGCCCGCTTATTTTATTAATAGCAAATTTTTTAACAGCGGATTGTCACATAATTTACATTTGTCATGGCACTGTATAAAAAATTAAAATCTGATTTCGATCGAGCAGCGGTAAAGTGCGCCATCAGCACCAGGAGCAAGTGAGTTTTTGGGTTTAGCGTCAGATGCGCCATCAGCACCCGCAGGAATTGATACCATTTTAAATTTTAGATTAAACAATTGAAGATATCAATTCTGGTTGCACTCAGACATGATAGAGGACACGGCAGTGCCGTTTCACGGCAGCAATGTTATTTTGGGTAGGGATACGGCACTGCCTTATCCTAATTTCGGTAATATTAATAATTCCGATACTACCGGATTTGATATGACGCATCGACTAAGAGTTTGGATCGCGGGCCTACAGTTGCATTCTTTTTTTTAACTGGTGTGAGTTTTTGGTCGCGAGTTTCCAGAGTCATCACCAGAGTTACGCAAATAGTGGCATCATTAATATTACAAGTTTTTAGAGTAGCGGTTGAAACCTCCGCCAAGTTTTGAGCTGCCGATGACCGCACTTCACTATTTCTGTATAACTTTGTAATTTATCATATCTAGGGCATCTTTTGAACGACAAACGATACGCAAACCGGTAAGTGTAAGAATATTAATGTTATTGAAAAGTCTGAGCAGTTATCTGATGAAAAGCTCACCCAAGATGTCATTGAGCCTCGTCTTGTTGATACCACTGGTGGTGCAAATCTCCGTAGCAGTCGGCGTGACTGGATGGCTGTCGTTTCGCAACGGCCAGAAAGCCGTCAATGACCTTGCTACCAGGTTGAGCTTGGAAGTCGCAGCGAGGACTAAAGAAAATTTCCGCAGTTTTGGGGATGTGTCTCATTTGTTTCTGCAAATGAATACTGCTGCGATCGCCTCGGGAAATTTAGACCCTGAAGACTTCCCCAACTTAGAGCGCTATTTGTGGAACCAGACCAAGCTGAGCGATCGAACTACAACCATTTACTACGGCGACGAACAGGGCAGATTCCTCTTGCTCAAGCGAGAAGCAGAAGATTTAGTATACATCAGAGACGAATCAACTGCTCCTAACCGCCAAATTTATCGCCTGGACAGCCAGGGAAATCGCACTGAACTAATCAAAACTCTCCCCTACGACCCCCGTACCAGACCGTGGTACAAAGCGGCTAAACAGTTAAGAAAAGCCACTTGGTCTCCGATATACGTCTTCACGGCGTCGCCAGTTCTGGGGATTACGCCGGTGATGCCCATTTACAACGAAACAGGAAACTTGCGGGGGGTACTGGCAATTGACGTAACTCTTTCTCAAATTAGCGATTTTCTCAAAAGCATCAAAATTAGCCCATCAGGACAAGTTTTTGCGATCGAGCGCAGCGGCGAAATAGTCGGTAGTTCCACAGACGAATTGCCCTTTATCACCGCCAAAGACGGACAAAAACGGCTGCTGGCCACTGACAGCAAAAATGGGTTAATTCGATCGGCATCCACATACTTGCAACAACGATTTGGCAGTTTTGCACAAATTGAGAGCCAAGGACAGTTTATCTTCGATCTAGACGGCAAACGTCAATTCATTACAGTGGCTCCCTTGCAAGACGGCCGCGGCCTCGATTGGCTGATTGTAGTCGCCATCCCGGAAGCCGACTTTATGGAGCAGATTAACGCCAACACTCGCACAACTATCTTATTGTGCTTTTTTGCCTTCATATTGGCGATCGTCCTCGGAATTTTCACCTCTCGCTGGGTTGCTCAACCGATTACCCGATTGCTGGAAGCTTCCAAAGCATTAACAAAAATGTCCGAATCCTCCGACTTCACATCCTCGGAATTAGACGGCGAAGTCGCAGTCCAAGGCGTCAACGAACTCGGTCTCCTAGCTCAGTCTTTCAACCAGATGGCCAAACAATTGCGATCGTCTTTTGTCGCCCTAGAACAAACCAACTCCAGTCTAGAACAGCGAGTAACAGAACGCACTGCCGAACTCGAAGCCGCCGAAGCAGAATTGCGAGCTTTGTTTGCAGCCATGAACGAATTAATTATAGTTGTGGACTCCAGCGGCCGCTATTTGAAAATCGCACCTACAAGTATGTCCCTGCTCTACAAACCAGCAGAAGAATTAGTTGGAAAAACTGTCGGAGAGCTGTTTCCGCAAGCTACAGCCGATTATTTTCTCAACCACATCCGAGCCGCTTTAAATACTCAAGAAACTGTCATTATCGAGTACGATTTAACCGTAGACGACCGCAAAATTTGTTTTGCCGCCAGCATTTCGCCGCTTTCAGAAGAATCCGTAATTTGGGTAGCCCGCGACATTACGGAACAAAAGCGAGCCGAATCCGTGCGCCGTCAAAGACAAAAACAACTGCTCAAACAAAATACGGTTTTGGTAGAATTGGCAAGAAATAAAGCGCTGTATCGAGGCGATTTGCAAGTAGCTTTGAGGCAAATCACCGAAGCAGCCGCTCACACCCTAAATGCAGAAGGAGCCGGAGCCTGGTTGTACGACGAAAGCCGATCGAAACTGCAATGTCTCGACCAATTTACCCGCAGCAACCACCAGCATTCCCAAGGCGCCGAACTCGCAGCAGCAGACTATCCAGCTTATTTTAAAGCTTTGGAAGAAGACCGGACGATCGCCGCCGATGACGCTCTCTCAGATGTCAGAACCAGAGAATTTGTAGCATCTTACTTTGCAGAAGCCGGCACTACATCAACCTTAGATGCGCCCGTGCGGCTGGGAGGACAAACAGTCGGAGTCATCTGTATCGAACAGGTGGGCACTGCTCGCAACTGGACATTAGAAGAACAAAATTTCGCTGCTTCTCTGGCAGATTTGGTATCATTGGCGATCGAAGCTAGCGATCGCGATCGCACGCAAACCGCACTACTTCAAGCAGAACAAAAATACCGCAGCATCTTTGAAAATGCAGTCGAAGGCATCTTTCAAACAACCCCCGAAGGCCGCTTCTTGAGCGTAAATCCAGCTTTAGCCCGCATCTACGGCTACGCCACTCCCGAGGAATTGACCTCAAATCTCACAAACATCAGACAGCAAACTTACGTCAATCCTCAACAGCGCGAGAAGTTTATGCGAGTGATGCAAGAATTCGGACAAATTTCCGGGTTTGAGTCAGAAGTTTACCGCGTTGACGGCAGCATAATTTGGATTTCCGAAAGCGCCCGTGCAGCGTGCGGCGCCGACGGCGAGGTACTCTACTATGAAGGCAGCGTCGAGGATATTAGCGATCGCAAAGTCTTTGAATCCGCCTTGCAACTTGCCCTAGAAGCCGCCGAAGCCGCTTCCACCGCAAAAAGTGCATTTTTGGCAAACATGAGCCACGAACTGCGAACACCTCTGAATGCGATCATCGGCTACAGCGAAATGCTCCAAGAAGAAACCGAAGAATTGGGCTACGATGAACTCACTCCAGATTTAGACAAAATCCGCACTTCCGGCCGACACTTGCTATCGCTAATTAACGACATTCTCGACATTTCTAAAATCGAAGCCGGCAAAATGGATCTTTACTTAGAAACCTTCAATATTGCAGATTTGATTGAAGAAGTCGCCTCCACCGCCGCACCGCTAATTGAGAAAAATAGTAACACTTTAAACTTGCACCAAATCAGCCATATCGGCATTATGCACGGTGACATTACCAAAGTGCGGCAGATTTTATTAAATTTGCTGAGCAATGCCGCCAAATTCACGCAGAATGGTAAAATAACCCTCAGCGCCAGCCGAGAAAAAATCGCGGGCGACAGCAGCGAAGCAAAACAAGAAAACATTTCTGAACCTGCGGCAAGTTCTCAATCTTCAATTGCTAGTAAAGAATTTTTAGTTGTTAATTGTACAGATACAGGAATTGGGATGAATCCAGACCAGTTGCAGCACATTTTCCAACCTTTTACCCAAGCAGACGCTTCAACCACGCGCAAGTACGGCGGCACCGGTTTGGGACTAGCAATCAGCCAGCGTTTTTGCCAAATGATGGGCGGCAATATTTCAGTAAGAAGTCAAGTCGGCGTTGGTTCTACTTTTACGATCCGCTTACCTGTTAACAATTAAAGCGATACTTTTCAGAATTGGTATAAAATAGAAAATACCCCAAGCCTCCCAACCCCACAAATGCTCAACAAAATTTGGCAATTCCTCAAACAATTAATTCAGCGAGTCTTCGGAACTCCAACCCAACCCTCCCCGCAGCCGGGAAATAGCGCCATCCGGCTAACCCTAACTGACGCAGAATATGAGTCGAAATTTATGGAAATCCTGGAAGGGATGAATGCCGGCTGGAGTCGAGGGGATGTAGCGGGATTCTTAATCGCAAAAAGCCTTAAAGATGGTGAATTGGCTGCTTGGTTGCGACGGTTTGGGGTAAATTTGTTAGAGGGCGACTGCGGGGACACGGCTGCTACTGATGCGGTGGCATCGCTTCAGGAATTGGCGCGGCGGCTGGTATTGTTAAGTGGAATTCGCAGTGGGGAATTGTCGGAGGTTGCGGGGGGAATTGGGCGGGAGATATTGATCCGATTTCCGCTACCGGAGGTTGAGGATGATGGTGGGAAGGGGAGGGTGATTGAGGCGGTGTTTGTTGGGGATGGTTTGGGTTTTTCTGGGGAAGTGAACCGCAGAGGCGTTGAGGGTGCCGAGGAAGAATCGGAAGTTAATTTAGAGGCTAAAGCTTGGTACGATCGAGGGGATGAGCAGTATGAACAAGGAGATTTTTTAGGTGCGATCGCATCTTTCAACCAGGCAATTGCTCTCAAACCAGACAACCACAAAGCTTTCAACAACCGAGGCAACGCGCAGTATAATTTAGGAGAAATTGAAGAGGCGATCGCATCTTACAACCAGGCAATTGCTCTCAAACCAGATTACGATGATGCTTTGCACAACCTAGCCCTAGCGCAACGTAAGTTAGGACAAATTGAATAGCCTCGCCTCGCCTCGATCGAGCATTTTGGCTCTTGTATGGCGATCGGCATGGTAATCTTAGCAATTAAGCGCCGTTTCCGTCGTTAATTCTCATACACTCAAATAGAACTTTGAGGACTCTGGAGCCTCAATACAAACTTAATCCGTAATGACACAAGTAATCGGCATCGACTTAGGCGGCACCGCCATTAAACTTGGCAGATTTAGCGAATCCGGCATTTGTCACCAATCCTTAACTGTCCCAACCCCTCAACCCGCAACGCCTGAAGCCGTTTTAGCCACCATCACCGATGCTATTTTACAACTTCAAACTCCCCCCTTTCTTAAGGGGGGGGATCGAATACGTGCGATCGGCATTGGCACTCCAGGCCCCGTAGATGCGATCGGCAGAATAGCCAGAGTCGCAATTAACCTCAAAAACTGGCATAACGTCCCCCTAGCGGACTGGTTAGAAGCCAAAACCGGACTGCCGACAATATTAGCAAATGATGCCAACTGTGCCGGTTTAGGAGAAGCTTGGTTGGGTGCTGGAAGGCACTTTAAAAACTTAATTTTACTTACATTAGGTACAGGAGTCGGCGGTGCAGTTATCCTAGACGGCAAACTATTTGCAGGGCATCTAGGCGCAGCCGGAGAACTAGGATTGATTGCTATAAATCCCGACGGCCCGGAGTGCAACAGCGGCAATCGTGGTTCTTTAGAACAGTACGTTTCCGTGCAAGGAATTCGCCGCGAAACGGGTTTAGAACCGCTAGAATTAGCAAATTTAGCGAAGTCGGGAGATGCCAAAGCTTTAGAATATTGGCAAAGTTACGGGCGCTATCTCGGTATCGGTTTAGCAAGTATAATTTATATTTTGACGCCGGAAGCTATTATTATCGGCGGCGGAATTAGTGCCGGTGCAGAATTTTTCTTGCCGACAGTTCGAGCAGAAATTGAGCGGCGGGTGCTGCCGAGTTCCCGCGAAGATTTGCAGTTATTGGTTGCCCAATTGGGCAATCAAGCAGGCATGGTAGGCGCAGCAAAGTTAGCTTTTATGCAATATAGCGGGAATGGGTAATTGGGCATGGGGCATGGGGCATGGGGCATTGGGCACTGGTAATTGGAACCAACAAATAATAACAAATATAAGAAAAATAACCACTAACGACTAACCACTCACTAATAACAACTAACCATCAGCCACTAACCAATGACCAATGACTAATGACTAATGACAACTGACAACTGACTTGTTCATGGCAAAGAGTGGCCTGTCGTATTTTTAATGTATTCCTGAATCTTTTGATAATCGTCCGAGTTGCCTTCGCGCATGAGAATAATATTAGTTGCGCTATCAGGCAGGAAAAAGCTAATTAGCCGACCGTTCTGTTCGCAAACAAAAGAACTAATTTTACTCATATCGATCGCAAATTCTTTGCGGTCATAATTAATTTTAATCCAGGAACCTTTAGAATTGCGGTCGATCGTTTTTTTGAGGTAATCGAGAACTAGCTTGTAAGCCTCCTGATTGCCTTGGGGACTGAGGATAATCGGCAGACTGTTATTAGGCAGCCAAAATGTGACACGCTTGTTATCCAGTTCGCTAGAAAAAGCACTAATAGTGTCAAGGTCAATTATGTATGTACTTTTATCATAAGTAATTTTACTCCAGTAAGCCACAAAACCCTCCTCAAATCTGCGTTTTCTGGTATTTTAGGATAGTTTGACAAATGATACCATTTTCGATTAAAGAATGGGGAATGACGGCTGATGACTATTGAGGTTTCAATCGCCGGCCTGCGGTTGCATTTTTTTTGCAACTAATATCACTCTTGAAACCCCAGCTAAAAATTCAAGTGAAAATATAAGCATTTTTACCTTCTGACGAATCACGAATGCTTTCGCCCTTCGGGTAATCGTCCCCCAACCCTATGCAGCGGGCCGGGGGGCGAGGTTTTTCACTCGTTGAGAATGCTGGCCGATATCATGTGCGGTAAGTGCGACCCGAATCAAGTCCTATTGTTGGGTGGGTGATAGTACGATCGAATGTCTGTGCTATTTGAATATTGCGTACCCTCACCCGCCCTTACAGACATCCAATACATCAAAACCGATCGATCCCAGATGATATCAGATCAGCTTCCGGCAAGTTTCGCAGCCACCAAGTCGCGACCCTCAGCTTCTAAAGCATCCTGCTTTCCTTGGCTGCTGGCCGCCTGGATAAACCCCTGAAACAAGGGGTGGGGGGCGCTAGGTCTAGATTGGAATTCGGGGTGAAATTGACTGGCTATGAAAAAGGGATGGTTGGGCAATTCGATCATTTCTACCAATCGGCCGTCGGGAGATGTCCCTGAGACTACATAACCTGATTCTAAGAAAAGATTGCGGTAGGCGTTGTTAAATTCGTAACGGTGGCGGTGTCGCTCGTAAATTACTTCTTTCTGATAAAGTTTGAAAGCTAGGGTGTCTGGGTTGACGCGACATGGATACAAACCGAGTCGCATTGTACCGCCCAAATCGACTACATCTTGCTGTTCTGGCAATAAGTTAATGACCGGATTTGCCGTATCCGGGTCAAATTCAGCACTATTAGCATCTTCTAGTTGAGCAGTGTGGCGCGCCCATTCAATCACAGCACACTGCATCCCCAAACACAATCCCAAAAAGGGTATTTTATGATGTTTGGCATATTCGATCGCTGCTATTTTGCCGTCAACTCCCCGAATCCCAAAACCTCCGGGCACAACAATGCCGTTGATATCTTTGAAATAATGTTCGATGTTTCCCGATTCTAAATCTTCTGAGTTAATCCAGTGAAAATTTAGGTCGCAGCCGATCGAGATTGCTGCGTGCCGCAAAGCTTCGACTACGGACAGATAAGCATCGTTCAACTGTACGTATTTACCAACCAAAGCAATATTAATCTTGTGATTGGGACTGTAAAGCCGCTTGACTAAGGTTTGCCACTGAGTCAAATCGGGTTGTCGCGGTTCGAGTTGTAGCAAGCTGATGCTTTGTTCCGCTAAACCTTCCTGTTCCATCATCAGTGGCACTTCGTAGATACTTTTGGCATCTTGAGCGGTGATGACGCATTGTTCGGACACATTGCAGAATTCCGACAATTTTTGTTTTAGTCCCAAAGGTAAAGGCCGATCGCACCTGCAGACTAAAATATCAGGTTGAATGCCGATCGACCGCAATTCCTTCACCGAATGCTGAGTCGGTTTAGTTTTCATTTCCCCAGCCGAAGGAATCCAAGGTATCAGCGTCACGTGCATATACAAAACATTTTGCCGCCCGACATCCTTGCGAAACTGGCGAATTGCCTCCAAAAACGGCAAAGATTCAATATCTCCCACCGTCCCGCCGATTTCAGTAATCACGACATCAGGATTGGTATTTTTGGCAACTCGGTGAATGCGCTCTTTAATTTCGTTAGTGATGTGGGGAATCACCTGCACCGTGCTCCCCTGATACTCGCCGCGCCGTTCTTTGTTAATCACCGCTTGATAAATTGCCCCCGTGGTTACACTGTTGAGGCGAGACATGGAAGTATCGGTAAAACGCTCGTAATGCCCCAAATCGAGGTCAGTTTCCGCACCATCTTCGGTGACGAAGACTTCTCCGTGCTGAAACGGGCTGAGAGTACCAGGGTCAACGTTAATATAGGGGTCTAGCTTCAAAATCGAGACAGAATAGTCTCGCGACTTCAATAAGCGGCCTAGGGAAGCAGCGACAATTCCCTTGCCGATACTGGAAACCACGCCACCAGTCACAAACACAAATTTGCTCATAGAATTTTCGACTTTAGATATTTCAATGTCAGGTCAGACTCAAATGTGACATAGGTGATCCATAAGGGCAACCACGGAGATTGCCCTTACGGCTCTTTGACTAATTATTGACGATCGTCATTTGCTTGCAACCAAGTTGTCAAATCTGACAAAGTGGCAAAGTCTAATAGCGCCTCTCCTAAACTCTCTAATTGCTCAGCAGATAACTGAGTGATGCGGCTTTGAGTATCCTCCGGCAGCGAGCCGAGACTGCGCTCTAACAGACGAACAATTAATCGCAATTTTCCTTGTTTGATACCTTGTTCAATGCCTTGTTCGATGCCTTGTTCGATACCTTGTTCGATACCTTGTTCGATGCCTTGTTCGATACCTTCTGCAAGGGCTATTTTTGTAGCTAAACTAATGGAGCCACGCTGGTCTTGAATCCATATTTCTCGCTTGTCTAACTCATCTAGTTCCTGAGCATTTAGATTCGCTGTACTGGCAATGTTAAAAGCCTCTTTCAGTTCCTGTACATTTCCCAATTCTTCTGGAACTGACTCTAGACATTGAGCTGTTTTCATAAAGTATATCCACTTATCTGTCAAGGTTTCTAGTTCATCTAGCCCCTTGTTAAATTTTGGCAACTCCACAAACACCATCTCAAATTGATCTGCTAGATAATCTACTAAGAATGTCTTTTCTTTGAAGATGAAGTGCGAAATCACTGTGTCCATGTTCTCAAACATTTTAAAATCGGTAATTGTCAGAGCAATCACAGGTTTTAAATTTCTGTAGCCACTTCCTGTGCTTAGCTGCATTGAATAGGTTTTAGTTGCATTATACAAAACCCGCTGCTGAAAGTATTCTACATTCAAAACCTGCATTTCAATAATCACAGTTTTGTCACCATTGATCTTGGCTTTAACATCCAAGTAAGTATCTTTGAGGCCTTTAATGTTTGGAGCTAAATATGGGTCGATAATTTCTAAATCTTCGATGACTGGTCGCGCCTCGTAGAGCAGCGCATTTAAGAAACTGATTAGAATGTCTTTACTCTCTGCTGAACCGAAGATTTTTTTAAAGGCAAAGTCGGTCTTGGGGTTGATAAAATTCATGGTAATTACAATTTATCAGGATTTGAGGGATTTTGGTTAGAGCTATTTAATAGTCGTTTAACTTAATTATACAATCTTGCAGGTTAGAGTCGTAAGCGTTGCCCGCCCCTACGGGGGCTGCGCCAACGAAGAGGATCGCCCCGTTGGCGAAGCCCTAGAAAAGGATCGACCAGCCGGAAAGTAATTTTTGGCACAAAACTAACTGAGGAACGTTTTGCGAAGGTTAAGGTCATGGTATAAAAAGTACCTCAAGTCTGCTAAAAAAAACTGCTATGAAGTTTGTCTGCGTTATATCCCCTCAACGGTTGCTTTCTGCTGGTATCGCATTGTTCGCAGCGATTGAGTGCGGCGCGTGGCTCGCTCCAAACGGGGCGCGGGCAAAAGCTCCAGGGCAAAACTATTCATCCTTGCCGCCGAAAATCATCGCTAGTAACGATGTTAATTGCAGTGATGCGCGATCGCCCGAAACTTCTTGTCGAGTCGGCGGTTTGTTCGTCAAGACTCAAAATACTGGTTCAGAACAAGTCTTTCCTCTCAAGCAGACTGAAGTTAAAGCCAAAATTGCTGGCAATATCTCCCGCGTCGAAGTTGTTCAGAAGTTTGAAAATCCTTTTCCCGAATCTTTAGAAGCTGTTTATGTATTTCCTTTGCCCGATGAAGCGGCGGTGGATGACATGGAAATTAAAATCGGCGATCGTACTATTAAAGCTGATATCAAACGGCGCGATGAAGCTTTGGAAATTTACCAAAGAGCCAGACAACAAGGCCGGACTGCTGGCTTGTTGGAACAAGAACGCGATAATATTTTTACTCAGTCTCTCGCTAATATCAAACCGGGAGAAAAAATTGAAGTTAAGATTCGCTATACCGAGAGTCTAAAATTTGTCGGGGGCGATTACGAATTTGTGTTTCCCACAGTCGTAGGCCCGCGCTATATTTCCCGAAATACGACCGATGCTACTCGCATTAATCCCCCTGTCTTGGCTCCGGGAACGCGATCGGGTCAGGATATTGGGATTTCGGTCGAAATAGATGCCGGAGTGGCGATCGGCGATGTCCGCTCTACTTCCCATCAAATTACTACACACCGCAGTGGCAATATAGTGCGAGTCCAATTAGCCAATGCTGACACAATTCCCAATAAAGATTTAATTCTGCGCTATCGAGTAGCGGGCGAAAATACTCAAGCAACAGTGCTGACTCAATCCGACCAGCGCGGCGGCCATTTTGCTGCTTATTTGATTCCGGCTTTAAACTACAAAATTAATGAAATTGTACCGAAAGATGTCGTATTTTTGATGGATACTTCCGGTTCTCAGCAGGGCGAACCGCTGGCAAAATCTAAGGAGTTGATGCGCCGCTTCATTCAAGGGCTAAATCCCAACGATACTTTTACTATTATTGATTTTGCCAACACTGCACAAGCACTTTCAACAACTCCTTTAGCAAATACGGCCCAAAATCGACAAAGTGCGATTAATTATATCGATAAGTTACAGGCAAACGGCGGCACAGAACTGCTCAACGGCATTCAAACAGTGATGGATTTTCCGGCGGCGGCTGCGGTTCGTCTGCGGAGTATTGTACTGATTACCGACGGCTATATTGGCAATGAAAAAGAAGTGCTTGCTCTGGTGCAGCGGAGTCTTAAACCGGGAAATCGGCTTTATAGTTTTGGTGTTGGCGGTTCAGTAAATCGGTTTTTACTCAACCGTTTGGCGCAAGTGGGCAGAGGCACGTCTCAAGTAATTCGTCAAGATGAACCATCAGCAGAAGCGGCCGAAAAGTTTTTTCGTCAAATTAATAGTCCGGTATTGACTAATATTCAAATTAGTTGGGAAGGAATGGGGGAAAAACCGGAGATTTATCCGATCGCGCCACCAGACTTATTTGCCAGTCAACCGTTGGTTTTGTTTGGCAAAAAGACCGATCGAACCCCCGGCCAACTTCGCATCCGCGGTACTCTGGCGGGCGGCAAAGCTTACGAGCAAGTTTTGCCTGTTAATTTTGCTCGCTCCGGCGGGAGACAGCGGGAGTCAACTTCAGTCGCAGCAACGGCTGCGGATTTGGGCAATCCGGCGGTAGCTCAGCTTTGGGGTCGATCGCGCATTCAAGATTTAATGAATCAAATGTTTGGCGGCGAGACGAAATCTCTGGTGGAATCTGTGACTGATACTGCTTTGACTTATCGCTTGCTGTCGGAATACACGGCTTTTGTGGCTGTGAGCGAAGAAGTGCGAGTCGAACGTGATGGATCTAGTCGGCGGGTACAAGTGCCTGTGGAATTGCCGCAGGGCGTTAGCTACAAGGGTATTTTCGAGCCGGATCGGGTCGAATCGACGAGGGGAGGCGCTCGCAACTTTGCTCCAAGTAACATTCCGCTACCGGTGAGTCCAGCTCCTGCTGAGGTGCGGCAGCGCGGTTACAAAGCTTCTCGCTTGCAAGTAGTCAGCGCCGAAGGATTGGATGCCGGGGCGATCGCCGCTTTGACTCAATACTTGCAATCTGTTACTCTGCCGACGGGGGTTAGCGGCGAAACTGTATGGGAGTTGTCGGTACAAGACGGCCGGGTGGCGCGATCGGCGATAGACTCTCAAACCTCGACGCTGCAATCAACAGCAACCGTTGATAGTCTCAAGGCTGCCTTGAATTCCTGGAAACCTCCCGCAGGATTCAAGGGGACGCTGCGCCTGAAGTTGCGAATTAATGTCGATCGTTAAGCAATGACTATCTATGTTACGAAAGATTAACTTTTAAGTCAAAAGTACCGAAAGAGCGATCGCCACAGTGAGAACTATATAAAATCTTTATTAAGAGATCGCGTTTAAACAGAAAGTGATGTTAATAGGAGTTATACAGTTTGATGCAAACGCTGCAACAGTTTAATTCCTGATACAGTTCCATTTCTGAAGCAACCTAAAGAGTTAAAGATTTCTCGATCGAACTCCCCAATCAGAGAAGGTATCAAGCCCTATGGAAGTTAGCGAACTGCTCAACAATTACGAAAAAGGACAAAGAGACTTTGCTGGAGCCGATCTGGGCGGGGCAAACCTCAGCGGAGCCATCTTAATCGGAGTCAACCTTTCGCGAGCTAATCTTTCCGGGGCGAACCTCAGCAGAGCATTTCTCACCAAAGCAACACTCAAAGGCGCACAGATGCAAAGAACAAATCTGAGTTTTGCCAAAATGGGCGAAGCCAAACTCTCAGGCGCAGATTTGACAAAAGCCAATCTGAGCGGAGCTTTTTTGGTAAAAGCAAAATTGCCGAGAGCAAAGTTAAGCGGCGCAACTTTAACCAGCGCCAACCTGCGGAGTGCTGTATTGTGGAATGCCAATTTGTGCAGCGCTGACTTGCAATTAGCTAACTTGCTGGGCGCGAATCTGATGGGAGTTAACTTTAAATGGGCAAATCTTTACGGTGCAAAGCTCAATAGTGCAAAACTTTTTGGAGCTCAATTAACCGGAGTCAGTTTGCGACGAGCGCAGTTGACAGGGGTGAATCTCTGCGGTGCAGATTTGAGCGGCGTTAACGTCAGCGAAGCTAAATTGATGGGAGCTAATTTGGAAGGCTCGAATTTGGCGGGCGCAAATTTCAGCGCGGCTCAGTTGCGTGGCGTCAAGTTGGCGGGAGCAAACTTAACCGGGGCTAAGTTGAGGGGAAGTTGTTTGAGAGGGGCAAATCTGAATTGGACAAAGCTGTGTCAAGCTGATTTGATGGCGGCAGATTTGAGCGAGGCGACTTTAATAGGAGCTAATTTAGATAATGCTTTGTTGGCGGGAGCTATTTTGCCGGAATATACGAGGCGCTATTTTTCCTTGGCTGGGGCGGGCAGAGTCAATTCTTGGGAAGTTGCGGAAATTAATTGTTAACTGTTAACTGTTAACTGTTGACTGTTGACTGAATAAGTAATAACTATGACTGTTAATTTCGGAGTTGTGCTGGTAACTGCTGCATCGGAAACAGAGGCGGAAAATATCGCTAAATGTCTAGTTGAACACAAGTTGGCTGCTTGTGTGAGTTTGTCGCCAATTCGCTCCATTTATACTTGGCAAGGCGAGATTCATTCCGAGCCGGAGTGGCAGTTGCTGATTAAAACTGATTTGGCTAAATTTGCGGCTTTAAAAACAAAAGTTCAGGAACTCCATTCCTATGAAGTTCCCGAAATTATTGCTATTCCGATTATCGCTGGCAGCGATGCTTATCTAAATTGGATCGGACAATCTTTAAGTTTGGAGTGAGGACTCTTCGTCCTTGCTACAAACATCGCAAACCTAGGAATTATGACTGGTAGGGCCGATGACGCCGACTTTGTGGCGGAAACTTAGTTCGCCGCCGAACCAGCCTGAAACGCCCAGTAAACTTGCAACAACGATCGACAATCCTAAACCTGTAAAGACGATCGGCTCAGCCGCATTTCCTTGCCGCAACACCAGGTTAATCAACGAAAGTACCAGAGCCGAAACATTGCCGCCCATGTGCAGCCAACCAGCACTGCGCTCGCGGACTCTTTTAATTCTCGTAAAATCTAAAAAGCCCGTGATACCGGCCAAAATCCCCGCACCAAAACCAGCGCCGATCAGCCAAACCGAAGCTCTCGCCCAAAACGGATCGCTTGTCAGCCAATAACCGATATCCGTGCCGGCGGCTGCGGCTAAAAAGGCTACCGGGAAAATGACGATCACGGGGTGAAGCGGATGGCCTGCAATGGAAACTGTACTCGTAATGCCGGCGTCGCGATACTCTCTGTCGTCACTTTCGAGAATCGGCGGAATATTCGGATAGGGCGTAGTATTTCTTTGATTTGTTTCCATGATTTATGACGATAAATTTTGTACAAAAGCAGTTTTTATTGGATTGAACTTAGTCCCAAATCCGATCGCCATTTTCGTCAACGCGGGCCTGCCGAATCATGTCGGAAATTTCCTCAGCGTCTTTAACGTGGTGCAAAGCTTTCTTTTCCCCGTCCTCTTCTTCTACAATGAAATAAGTTGGAACTGTCACCACATCTCCTGTAATGTCCGGTACGTGGTCAACTGCCAGTTGTTTGGCTTTTTCTTCGATGGTTTGCGGTTCGTCGGAAATGCGATCGCCCGGATTGGTAGTGCGCTTCATATCTTTGCCCGGTTTGTCGATACTCATAAAAACCTCTCTGGTATTTCAAATTTTTTGCTGACTCTAGTTGCTACTATTGAACGAAAAATGTGCCTGCGTTAACATCTCTCAAGGGGTGGAAGTTTCAGTTAGGGCGATCGCCCGCAGCCTCTTTCTATAGGTAGAGGCTTTTCGGCTTGTGGCTAAAAAACCTAATACCAATTTAATGTGAAGTTGCACAGATCTCGATCCCCCTAAATCCCCCTTAAGAAGGGGGACTTTGATCGGAATCTTGTCCCCCCCTTATTAAGGGGGGCTAGGGGGGATCGGATTCGGGAGCAGCCTCATAAAAAATTGGT
>JANPMV010000048.1:0-28026 GCA_031427135.1 Cyanobacteria bacterium VAR_87_metabat_62
AGCACGTGACGCTCACATTATCGGGACGCTTTATTGACGAGAACTACAGCCGTGCCTTGTTGCTCAATCTTTGGCAATATTAAAATCTGCCAAAGCAACTGCAGCACTAAGCGGACGGGATTTTGTAATACCGGAGGATATCCAAAAAATGGCACCGCATGTATTGCGCCACAGGATAATGCTTACACCCGAAAAAGAAATGGAAGGGATTTCTACTGATGAACTTATTGAAAATATTATTAAAGGGATTGAAATTCCAAGATAGATGCGTGCAGGAAAAAAATATATTGGTGATTTATTTGTAACCCAACGTTTTTATGTTGTTATGGGTGCTTGTGTTGTAGCCTACCACGATCAATTGTAGGGACTAAGGCCAAGCCGTCTCCTCCGTTTATTTCACTTTATCTGGTTTAATAAAAATTGGTATAGGCAACGCACTTTTAGTTTATTGCAAAATGGATTCTATTCAACTTACAGGAATTCGCTGTTACGGATACACTGGCTATCTACCGGAAGAGCAGGTTTTGGGGCAGTGGTTTGAGGTGGATGTCACTCTCTGGCTGGATTTATCGCAAGCTGGAAAAAGTGACGAGATTGAACATACTCTCGATTATCGTAGTGCAATTAGTATGATTCAAACGCTAGTTAAAGACTCGAAATTTTTGTTGATAGAAAGGCTAGCAGATACTATTGTTCAAGCGCTTTTACAACTACCGTTAGTTGAGAAAGTCAAACTACAACTATCCAAACCTGCTGCCCCGATTCCTGATTTTGGTGGCAGAATTACTCTAGAAATTACTAGAAGTAATTAGTCAGTAGTCATTAGTCTGAATTAGTTTTTTATATCATTCCGTTAGCATCGGAATGATATAAACGGAGGACACGGCAGTGCCCTATCCCTACAATTGATTTGGGTAGGGACACGGCACTGCCGTGTCCTCTACTACTCTATATCATAAGGAGTGCTAATGACTAATGACTAAATTACCACTTCAGCAAATTAAATTCTTCCATATCTACGGTATCGCGGTTGCGATAAATCGCTAGCACAATCGCCAAACCAACGGCTGCTTCAGCAGCGGCTACTGTAACTACAAACACGGTAAATACTTGTCCTTTAATTTGTACGGGGTCAAGATAATTGGAGAAACCCATCAAATTAAGATTGACCGCATTCAGCATCAATTCGATCGACATTAACACGCGCACTGCATTTCGGCTAGTAATTAAACCGTAGATGCCAATACAGAAAAGTGCAGCAGCTAATAACAGGAAATACTGGAGTTGTAGTTGCATAAATTTAAGGAAGAAGGAAGTTCGGCAACGGATTATGTAAGGGATTAACTGGTTCCTAGGCTCTGCCTGGGAACCGATGTCCAGAGGCTCTGCCTCGCTTTTTGCGAAAGGGAAATTTGAGGCAGAGCCTCCGGATCTGCGTTACCAGGCTCTGCCTGGTAACGAGTAACGAGTAAGTGTAATACTACTTAGATTCGGGCAAAGAAGCATCTCCGACCGCAACTAATTCGCGAGGTCTTTCTGGCAAACTAAATGGTGGTGTTTCAGATAGTTTGTTGGACAATTCATCGGGGAAGAAGTCGCGACGAGCTAATACAATTGCTCCTACCATTGCCATTAACAAAAATACTGATGCTAACTCGAATGGTAGCAAATAGTCTGTGAAGAAGTGTTTGGCTATAGTTACGATCGAGCTTTCGGCCGGTGGTGCACCTGTCGTGACGACGATCGCCCAAGGAGTAGACACTACCATCGTACCCAAAAGCGCAAACAAACCAGCACAAACTACTGCTGTTGCTACTTGACGTACCCAAGCGTTGGGAATTTTGCGGAAGTCTTCTCGCTTGTTCACCAACATAATGGCAAACAAAATTAAGACGTTGACAGCGCCAACATAAATCAATATCTGGGCTGCTGCGACAAAATCAGCGTTCAACAATAGGTACAAGCCGGCAATGCTGGTAAATACGCCACACAGCAGAAATGCTGAGTAAACGATGTTTGAAAATAGCACTACTCCTAATGCTCCTCCAATCATCATTACTGACAGTATGCCAAACGAAACAATCTGAACTCCTTCGGCTAAATTCACGATTTTTAATCCTCTTTTAGTTGCTAATAGCTAATTGGTAGTTAGATTTGTAGGGTGCGTCAGGCGAAGTTCTATAACGATTATCGAGGATTTCGGGATCTGACGCACCTTACTACTAATGACTGATGACTAATTACCTATTTTTCGATAATTTCCTCTGGGCGAAGACCTGCACGCCGATCGCCACTAGGGACATCATGAGGATCCATCACACCTTTAGGCAAATAAGCGAATTCGCGCAACGGTGTCACCATCGGATCGTCTGTAACCTTGTAGGGCAAACGTCCGAGGGCCACGTTGTCATAATTCAATTCATGACGTTCGTAGGCGGCTAACTCGTACTCTTCTGTCATCGACAAACAATTAGTCGGACAATATTCTACGCAGTTACCGCAAAAGATACACACCCCGAAATCGATGCTGTAGTGCTTGAGTTGCTTCTTCTTAGTTTCTTTGTTAAATTCCCAATCCACAACAGGTAAGTTGATCGGGCATACTCGAACGCAGACTTCGCAGGAGATGCACTTGTCAAATTCAAAGTGAATTCTGCCCCGAAAACGTTCGGAAGGAATTAGTTTTTCGTAAGGATACTGCACCGTAACCGGGCGGCGTCTCATGTGATCGAAGGTCACTGCTAGCCCTTGACCGATATACTTAGCAGCTTGAACAGTCTCTTTGGCGTATTCGCCTACTTGATTGAGGAATTTTAGCATCGTGTTCTCTCTCTGTACTTGAGTTTTTGGTAATTGATTAATTGATAATAGGTAATGATAGTTAAAAGGTAGTCAGGACACGGCATTAAGGTAGGACACGGCAGTGCCGTTTCCCTACATTCATATCCGGTAGTCAGGACGCGGCAGTGCCGTTTCCCTACTGTATTACCCTTTACCTATTATGAATTAACCGCCAAAAGCAAAGGGAAAGGCTAGTTTCAAAGCTGCTGTCAATAGCAAATTAACTAGAGCAACCGGAAGCAAAAACTTCCATCCTAAATCTAGCAATTGGTCAATCCGAACCCGTGGTAGAGTCCAGCGAAGCAGAACTGCTAAGAACAGGAAGAAGTAGGCTTTCAACAAGGTCATTGTAATGCCCAGCGTGCCGGTAATTACCTGCAACCAAGGAGTTGTTTCGCTCAATCCCAGGGCATTTGTGAGGACTCCGACGGGAATCGGGCACTCCCAACCGCCGAGGTACAAAACGGCTACTAGCAGGCAAGAAAGGACGAGGTTAACGTAGGAAGCGATGTAGTACAAGGCAAATTTCATGCCTGTATACTCAGTCTGATATCCTGCTACCAATTCTTCTTCTGCTTCAGGAAGGTCAAAGGGTAAACGTTCGCATTCTGCAAGTGCTGCAATCCAGAAAATCAGGAAACCAGCGGGTTGCCGCCAAACGTTCCAGCCGACGATGCCGTAACCTGCTTGTTGGTGTACGATGTCGATCGTACTTAAGCTATTGGACATCATCACAACTGCCAATACTGCCAAAGCCAGAGGAATTTCGTAGCTGAGGGATTGAGCAGCGGCTCTGAGTCCTCCGAGGAGGGCGTATTTGTTGTTAGAAGCATAGCCCGACATCAGCAAGCCGATCGGCTGAATGCTAGACAGAGCAATCCACAGAAATATCGCTGTCCCCATATCGGCGATCAGCATATGCTCTCCGAAGGGCACGATTAAGTAGGAGAGAAAAACTGGAATTACCACAATCACTGGGCCCAGCGTGAATAGCAGGGCGTCAGCTTTTGCGGGTACGATGTCTTCTTTGAATACCAACTTCAAACCGTCAGCAACGGGTGCTAGGACTCCCAGGGGGCCGAGGAATTCCGGGCCAATCCGCTGTTGAGCGGCGGCGGAGATTTTCCGTTCTAGCCAGACGCTAGTGAGTACCCCGAAGACGGCACCGACAACCATCAGTACCATTGGCAAAGGTAGCCAAAGCACTTGGGCGATTTCCGCCGGTAAGCCCCAATTCATCAGGGCTTCTACAAAACTTCCTTGTAAGTCAATTCCTGGGTTCATTATTTCCAGCTTTTGAGCGATCGCATATATTTTTACACCCATCCTTAGTAGGAGTAGGCTTGGAGATTCGGGTGTTTGTAAAGATTTTTAATGCTTTACCGCATATCAGTATATCGCCGGACTGGCCCCAAGAACCGATGGATGAGGTGAAATTATATTTATCCGATCCCCAAGCTTGGTTAATGGGTTGCGAACTTATGGTTGAGGAATAACCCAAACAAAAAGGGCAGAGAATTAATTCTCTGCCCTTTTTATGCTTTAAAGTAACTTTCAAATGGTTTAAACCATTGATTTTACGCTACCTTTTTTATGGAACTGGGCAGAATCGAACTGCCGTCCAAAATGGGTATTAACTTTCCGATCGTTCACAGGTTTATCCCCTCTTACCCTCGGGGCGGGAACCATCTTTATCCTAAATGGGAGGATTTTCTAGTGATTGCTTTCCCAGCTAGCCGACTAGAAGCGTTTAGCTAGGGCATCCGTTGGGGGTTGTTATGCTACCGTTAACGGAGTTAGGTGGCATACACTCTAAACCAAGAAGCTCAAGAAGTTTTTAGGCTACAGCTACGGCTTTGCGAGCGAAAGGAACGATGTTGTTCGCATTTACTTTTTTGTTTGAGCCGATATTAACGAGAGTGGACTCCCTCTCGACCTGCATCACGGAGCAGCTTTCGCCACCCTGTCGAAACCATTACAGCCCCTCGTGTTAGCTTTCCTATTATAGACAAGATTTTTTGTCAAGTCAAGCGATTTTGGGATTTTGCGATCGCGCAGGTCTGCCAAATACTTCATCTCGATTTTGGCGTTCCTCAATAGCACTGTGATTCTGCAAAATTTCGATCGACTCTTCAAACCTCTGAGCTATCGGTTCATAGCTTGAATCAGCAACGCCAATATATTTCTACTTACAGCCCCTACTGCTAGGGAATAACGCGATAATTTCACTCTTATTGAGCTGGGTAGAACACCAAGATACGGAACGTCATGTTAGCGTTACCGCCCCATCTCTGTGCTATTCGACAGCAGCCACACCAGCACTATCCCAGTCACGGCCCCATTTGCAGCCCAACCAGCAATATAAGGCAAAGCCGTACCACTAATTCCGTCCATTTGTGTAATGGCTACTGACACTGCCCAATTCACTGCTCCACCTACGGCACTAGCGAACACCCACCAGCCTGCACCTTGAGTCTGACGACGCAGAACTAGCCATTGAGCAACTCCGAGTCCAGCGCCAACCACCATGCCGGTAACGAAATTATACCCAATCACCCACCAGCGCCCAATCAAAGATGCAATGAATTCAACTATGGGATTGAGAATTCCTGAAGCCATGCTTATGACAAGGAGACTCCCAACCCAGGCAAAACCACTGGCGAGTATCCACCATCCCGCACCCTGGAGGTAACGGCGCAGAACCAACCATTGGGCAACTCCGATCGCAAAACCAGTCAATAATAAGTACCAGAATATCTCATTAGATCCTGTCAAAACTACCACAGTTCCAATAGCAGCTCCGCCGGCTGCGGTCGCCAGCACCCACGATAACCACAAAGTCAGATGTCTTGCAAGGTCGTTATTAGAATTACTCATTGTGGTTAAAGTTTAGTTTTATGTGTTCCGTTTTTCGCATAATCATAATCCTGATGTCCGGGAAATTATAACCTTGTTGATTCCAGGAATGAGGACTACCTTGCCCTAAACTGTTCGAGACTCAGCTAATGCCGTAGCGGCACTAGATATAAGGGGAAACGGGCCACAATCTGCGGTGTAATGTGTAACGCGAACTTCTGAGTATCGCTCCCGTGGCAACGCCAATAGCTTGGTTGTCCAGCAGGATTTGAGAAACCGGGTTTTTTGCGGTTTTTGCGTGCTGTAACGAAGTCAGGGAGCAAAAACCCGGTTTCTGACTACCCGTCGGTTAATGCAAATTATCGTCCCAGACACCGATGTAAATCCGATCGCGCTCGTTGCGTTCGATCGTCCCTTCCAGCGAACCCTTCCTAAAAGTAAACCGATTGCTACGGCGCTGCTGTACGTCGCGGAAGCCTTGCAAAATCTCCCGGTTGGCGCCGCCCACCATCCCGTTGAGCGCGGTTCGCACTACCAAATCGTCCACCGACGGGGCAAAAGAACCCTCTGTTTGCACGAGTTCGCCGGAATCGCGATCGTAAATGTAGCCGAGAGTAATCCGATTTGGCAATATTTCATAAAGTGCGGTGCGAGTATTCGGCCAATAACCTTGGGCTTGAGAGTCTGTTGGTTGTCCCAAGGCATCTAAAATCTGACTTTCCGCTGTACCAACGGCAAACCCAGGGATTGTGGGAGTCTTCCGATAACTGGTTGCCGGTTGTTCGTTGGGTGCGGGCGATCGATCGGGCGGTAACTGTTTGTCAACAAGTTTTTCCGTTGGTGTGGGTTGGGCCGCCTCGGGAGAAGGCGAGAAAGGTGTTGGCGCTGGCGCTGGAGTTGGCCCAGCAGGCGCTGGGGCTGGTGTTGGAGTTTCAGCAGCAGGCGAGAAAGGAGTTTCAACAGCGGGTGTTGGAGTTTCAGCAGCAGGCGGCGGAGTTTCTCTGCGAGTTGGCGGTGGCGTTGGTGTCGGCGAGGGAATTGGTGCGGGGCTCGATCGCGCGTCTGGATCTGCGGGGGCCGAAGTGCGATCGTCCTTCGCTACGGGTGCGGGTTCCGAAGAGGGCCGGTTGAAGAAAACCCTAGCAATACCGACAAAACCTGCCAAAATAAGTGCGATCGCCACCAACCCCAAAATCAACCAAACCTTGCGGTTACCGGAGCCATTCGTCACCACAGCAGGCGCTGTTCTCGATCCCGCAGGCGACTGAGGCCCGTGTCCCGGAATCACCGCCACCGTCGGCCCGGTGCTGGGCGACGCACCCCCACTCCCCTGTCCATGCAGCAGCGACAGCCACTCATCCACGCTAGCAGGGCGATTTTGAGCCTCTACCGTCATCCCCCGCATCACTGCGGAACTGACTGTCGTACTCACTTGAGGCTGCAAGTCGCGGGGGCTGGGCATCGGCTGACTGGTACGCAGAATTGCTCCGATCGGCACTTGTCCTGTCAGCAAAGTATAAAGCGTCGCGGCCAGACCGTAAACATCTGTTGCGGGCGTGTATTTTCCTTGGGCAAAATACTGTTCTGGTGGCGCGTAGCCGTCGGACACCATATTAGTATGACTTTGGGTAACACCGGGAGTAAACTCGCGGGCAATCCCAAAATCAATTAACACAACTTCCTGGGTGTTTTGGCGCAGAATAATGTTTTGTGGTTTGATATCTCGGTGCAGCAAACCCTTTTGATGAACTGCCTTCACAGCAGCGCCAACTTGAGTTATGTAGGAAATTGCGAGTGCTTCTGGAAGCGGTTTATTTGGCAGCACGACATCGCCCAAATCCTGACCGGCTATGTAGTCCATCACCATGTAAGGCTGTCCGTCTTCCACAAAGAAATCGCTGACGCGGACGATATTGGGATGAACGCAGGAAGCCAACCGCCTCGCTTCGTCTTGAAACTTGCGATCGAACTCAGCAAAATTTGGTTGCTGGCGCAGAGATTCGTTGATGGTTTTAATGACGACAGGCTGTCCTAAATAGCGGTGATTTGCTCTGAAGGTAATCCCAAAGCCGCCCCGCCCCAGTTCTTGTTCGAGGGTGTAGTTTCCACCCTGTAAAGTTTTGCCGATTAGCGCATCCATATATTCAGGCGATCGCACATCAAATAATATGGCTGATTATGGCACGTATGGTTGGCTATCCTCACCAGTCTAAAGGGCGATCGAGAAGTGCGATCGGCGTTGCCAGTCCTTCCCGAATCGATTCCCGCATCCCTGGCACTGATAGAAGATAGAGTGTTTCTTGTACAGATGGCGATTCAGTTTCAGAGAATAACACTGTGTTGCTGGTCTGTCCAAGGGCGATCGGTTGATGCGACTGACTCACCGCATCGATTAACTGCTGCAACTGCTTTTGAGCTTCATTGATTGGAATCATAATCTTCCACTTTGATAAATACACTTTTCTAATTGATATTGACTGGCTGTAGAAACTGCTACAACTGCCCTAGCAACTTGTCGTATTCTGCGTGCGAACCAACCCAAAACCAGATTACAGTATCTCCATCCAACTGACCAACTGCTCGATGGTTTTTGCTAATTCGGGCAGAGTAGATTGGTAACTCTGGATGCACCTTTTTGAAACGCAGGCTTGGATGACTTGGGTTTGCCTTAAACTGGCGATATACTGCGCGCACTTGCTCTTTAACTTGTTCGGGTAAATCAGCAAATAATTTACGGAACTCAATTGTAGTGCGTGACTTCACAATGTTTCTGGATCGAGTTCTTGGGTTTTGCCTGCATGATACTCAGCCATTGCGGTGGCTGCGAGTTTAGCAAGAGTATTTGGGGAACGTAAAAATGCTTTATCCCAGCGCAAATCGTCTTCCAGTTCTTCCAGAATCATTGAAGCGAGGGCATCTTGCTCGCTTGCAGACAAGGTTTTCAACTTGGCGATCGCACGTTCAAGTAACTCAGTCATGGCTAACACACTCTTACAATGAAAATGGCATCCTATCCATTATTGCTGGTTTCAGGCAAGTTGAGCGTAGATCGCCGAGCGACATCTTGAGCCACCATCATTGCATTGATGTGCGTAAAGATGCGATCTAATTCCCCTATTGCGTCCAGTTCCGCTGCCTCTTCTGCCATTAGTTGATCTGCCTTCTTCTTCTCTAACAATTGTGACCTGCGCTGTTGCAGCGATTCACTAAATTTGAACAACTTCCCATCGACTTTTTCAATGCAAATCTCATGGATTAACGAGGAGGGTTTGTTGAGAATTGAAACCATTATAGGCTCCGAGCTTCGGGTTTTAGGTAGTGACTAGATTATAGCTTTGGCAGTCCTGGACGCACCATCGACCGATTCAGGGACTCTTCAGGAGGGAATTGCCCCTAAAAAACACCATATAGGTTGGCTCGATCGCAACCGCAGTACAATACACTAATTCAAAAATGCCTTTCTGGGAACCCTGGCGAGTTGGTAAGCGCCGCGACTATCCAACAGTTGATATTGATTTGGCTGCAATCCAAATTCTTTAAATTTATGCGGATATCCCAGCACTAAAATAGAGGGAGAAGTTTGGTTTTTAGATTCCTCAATGTAGTCTTTAGCGCCTCGGAAAAGTCTGTAAAAAGTTACCGGGCTTTCTGTATAATAAACTAGACTTGGTTTCCAGAAACCAATCATCATCAACTCTTCCCCCGGCAGTTTTTGTTGAACTGCAACCTGTGCTAACTGTCTCAGAGGTAACTGGCGGTTGATATCAACCAATTTGTAAGCGGGAGTCAAACCAAAGATGATAAATGCGACTAATCCGATGAAGTTAACAACCAAAATCCAGCGTTGCTGGCGTTTCCAGAGTAAAAGTGCGATCGCCCCAGCCGCAGTTATCCAAATCGCACCGCCGACAATCAGCAATCCCGACTGCTGAATTGCTTGCGGAAAATTGGGCATTGCCGGGTCGTCTCCCAGCCAGTTGTAGCAGTAGAAAGTTGCTCCGGCTATAATCAGTAAAAATACGACATTGAAAATGTATGTAACTAACAGTCCTCGCGGTAGAGAATTCGGTTTTTCCTCTAACTTTATCCGCCTGTTTTCGGGTTCGTTCCCTGCAATAATATCACTCCACAATAGCGTTACCAAAATCGCGGCCGCTGGCATCAAAGGCAATACATAACTGGGCAACTTTGTCACGGCGATCGTGAAAAAACTAAAGATGCAGCCGAACCAAAATAAGGCAAATAAACTTAATTGAGCCGATCGCGGTTGACGACGCCAGTAACTGCGCTGCCAAAAACGGGTACGGGCGATCGCCACTGGCAAATAAATCGACCAAGGTGCAAAACCAACTAGCACTACCAAAAAGTAAAAATACCAAGGCGCCGAGTGCTTGTTGACTACTTCAGTAAAACGCTGAAAATTGTGATAGCCGAAAAAGCTGTCAATATAAGTTTGACCGTTGGCTAATGTTACCAGAATAAACCAAGGTAGGGCGATCGCCAGAATAATCACGATTCCAGACACCGGACGCATTTCGCGCCAAAGTTGCCAAAAATTGCCCAAGTAAAGCGCAAAACAGCCAACAATCAGGGCTGGAATGACAATTCCCACAGGCCCCTTAGCCAGAATTGCTAAGGCAATTAGTACATAAAAAGTCAGATACCACTTATTGGGAAATCGGGAAGTAGAAACAGTAGAAAATCCTGCTTTTTCTCTGTCTTCTTCTAGGGTGTAACCGAGGAAAAAAGCGAGCAGTGCCGAACACATACAGCTCACTAATAGCATATCTGAAACACCAGTCCTTCCCCAGGCAATAGTTTGAGGATTTAAGGCGATTAGCGCCGCACCAATCCAAGGAGTAGAAAGAAAGATCGGAATACCGGGCAATTTGAAATTGGAATTGTGATTCTCTTTCTTTTCCCCCCTTGGGGGGGGTAGGGGGGGGTTAACTTCGCGGGTAACAGAGGGTTGACTTCTTCCTTCTTCTTTCTGCTGCGATAAGGTATAGAATCCGAGGCAAGTCAGACCGATCGCGCACAAAGCAGACGGCAGCCGCACAGCCCATTCGTTAACCCCCAGAAAACGATAAGCCACCGCCATCAGCCAGTAGATCAACGGTGGCTTGTCAAACCTGGTTTCGCCGTTGAAATATGGGGTGATGAAATCCCCTGTCACCGTCATTTGACGGGCGGCTTCGGCAAACAGCGGTTCGGTTTCGTCAACTAAACCGATGTTACCGAGATTCCACAAGAAACCCACCCAGGCGATCGCGCACAGCCACAACAGCGACAGCAACAAAGGTGCTAACGGGCGATTCCTAAACTCTGACAAATTTTTAATAACTTCCTTCACCCAGGCTTCCTGCGATTTTAGATGGTAAATTTTAACTCGCATAGAGAGTCTACCGAAAAATTCGCCTTCAGGAAACTCGGACTGCGATCGAATCCGGTTCAACTCATCTCAAATCCGGTAGCATCGGAATTGATATTACCCGAAAGCAGGACACCGTAGTGCCGTGTCCCTACCACGATCAATTGTAGGGACACGGCACTGCCCATAGGTGTCCACTTAAGCCTGAAAGCCTTGATAAATCTCGTTTTTCCCTCAGTCTAGATCCCCCTAAATCCCCCTTAAGAAAGGGGACTTTGAAAAAACTCCTGTCCCCCCCTTCTTAAGGGGGGCTAGGGGGGATCTAGCCTCAATCGTCAAACAGTAGTCTGTGACTGGGTTTGACGTTAAATTGAAACTAATGGGCACTGCCGTGTCCTCTATATCATAAGGAGTGCAGCCGGGATTCATATCTGTTTCTCGACCAAAATCTCCGCCCGCAGCAAAACGTTCAAGGCTGTAAAATTAACTGCCATTCTCCGGCTGTGCGGTTCCAAGCGGGCGAGGCTGTCTCCCCGGCGACGTAAGGCCCCCAGTAGCGGCGGGAACCATCCTGAGCAAAAACCACCAGAATGTCTCCCTGTTTGACTTGTAACTTGCCCTCCGGCAGCGATAGCATCAGTCCCTTGCCGCCGCCTTCCCCCGGCGCAAAATCCCAGTGCGCCGGTTTGCCGTAGGATTTCTCGGCTTGCCGTTTTGATAGCAGGGCTACTCGCACTGGGCGATCGCTGCGGTTGCTGACGCGCAGACTGCCGGTGGCTTCGGCATTTACAGGGATTGAGGAATTGCTTTCCTCAAGAGGTTCTGGGGTTGGTATTGAGTCGGGTTTGGGCTGGTTGGCGGTGTCTGTTGAAGCTGTGGCAACTCGGGAAAGAGGGGGTGTTGGGGGGAGTGCGGTGGCTGCGGAGGGCAAAGCGCGAGGCCGATTTGCACCGTTGGAGATAGTGATTTCAAAACGTCCTAGAAACATTCCTGTAATTAGGACGATCGCCACTCCAATTATCATCTGGTAAATTTTAAGTTTCATAAATTTTATGCTTAAAGGATAGACAATACACGGCAATTAGCGATCGCAATCTTTAATGTAGAATGCGGGGCTGCTGTGTTACAAGATACAACTACAGTTAATTATTTGACCATTCTGGGCGATCCTTGAAGAGGATCGCCCCAGATCATTTTAGATGTTAAATTTTAGATTTTAGATGACGGCATACTAATGCCAGTCAGGATTTGCAGTTTTTATGAACTGACGTTTGTTCTTCTTTGAGTATAATTTTTAAGTTCTATGCAAAATACCCGAATTAACAGATTGATTGATGTTCTGGGCGAGAGATTCGGAAGCTGGCTGAGCAATCCTTGGCGGCGGATTTCGCTTCTAGTAATTAGCCTGCTGTTCGGCAATTTTTTGGGAACAGCTATTTCGACGATCGCCGGACAATCGGCTGATTGGGATATTATCGTGGCTGGGCTGTTGGTGTTATTGACGGAGTTGCTTAATCGGCTGGTTTACGGCGGCTCGCAGCCTACAACTCGTTCTTTGTGGGTGGAGATGCTCAACGCTCTGAAAATTGGGCTAACTTATAATTTATTTGTGGAAGCTTTCAAACTGGGTTCTTAAAAACTTTTTGAATCTGTGCGGGTTTAGGATTAAATATATGTCAGTTGCGGATAATTTTATCCCACACCAGCCCCGCCTAGAAAGTTTTGAGCTGATGGATCGATCGACTGTCACACCTATTGAAATTTTACACCGATGGCAAGCGGGCGACTCCGAGCAAGCTGACGACTCGGAACACCTGATAAGCTGGGAACTTGCGGATGATTTGCGCTCCTCTTCGTTGGCGCAGCCCCCGCAGGGGCGGGCTTCGCTAACGGACGCTTTTGGCATTACTCCCGACAATGCAGCCGAGATTGTCCGCCACAAAACCGATTTATTCTTTTCTCTGCTTGACGAGCTGCATACTTTCCCCCTAAAGTCAACTGTTTTTCTAGAAACATTGTGGAAGCTTTGGCTGCCGCTGGCAATTCAATTATCGACAGAAAAACAAAGTTTAAACCGTCCTTTAATTCAAGGAATTTTAGGAGGGCAAGGAACGGGAAAAACTACTTTATGCGAAGTTTTGAGGGTGATTTTGGGAAAATTGGGATATTCTACTGTCAGCCTTTCATTGGACGATCTTTACAAGACCTATGCCGATCGCCAACAACTCCAAAAAGCAGACCCGCGTTTAATTTGGCGCGGCCCCCCGGGAACTCACGATATTGACTTGGGAATAGCTGTTTTAGACGAGTTGCGCGGTTCTCCAACTTCCTTGCAGGAGCGCGAATGCTGTAGGGACACGGCAGTGCCGTGTCCCTACAAAACCAAATACCGTAGGGACACGGCACTGCCGTGTCCTAAACAAATTGAAATTCCCCGGTTTGACAAATCTGCCTACGGAGGCGCGGGAGATAGAACTCAACCAGAAATTATTTGTGGTGCAGATATTGTACTATTTGAAGGTTGGTTTGTCGGCGTAGAGCCAGTAATTGATGCCCGATTGAACGAGTTTTTGGCAGGTGCGCCGTTTCCGATTATCACGGATGCAGACTGTCAATTTGCGCGCGATATGAATGCCAAGTTGCACGACTATCTACCGCTGTGGAAGCGATTAGATCGGTTGATAGTTTTGTATCCCCAAGATTATCGCATTTCTCAAGTGTGGCGCAATCAGGCGGAACAGAAAATGATGGCGCAGGGTAAGTCGGGAATGACAGAAGACGAAATTAACCGATTTGTCGAATATTTCTGGAAAGCACTACATCCCGAGTTATTTATTCAATCAATGGTTGAGGGCGATCGGGTAGATTTAGTAATTGAGATTTTGAGCGATCCTCTTCGAGGGCTTCGCTAACGGGCGATCGGCAAAATCTGTCGGGCGATCGACTTATAATCAAGCCATTAGTAACATCATCAATTCCGGTTGCACTCTTCGACATGAGATAGAGGAAACGGCAGTGCCGTTTCCCTACCGGGGTTAATTGTAGGGAAACGGCACTGCCGCGTCCTTAAAGGGTTAATTTTAAGTCTCGATTGAGAATTGCTCGCTAAATTAACTGCCCGGAGTACCAAGATTGAGCGCCTTCTGCACCAAATCATCCGTAACATTCCCAGGTGCACCTGTGGGATTAATTTCTTTAGCCATCGACAGAAAATCAGCCGGGTTGCCGCTTGCATCTGCCGGCATTGGAATCTCTTGGGGAGCGGGAATATCAAACTTAGGTGCAGTTGCAGCCGCGGCAGCTTCAGCGCCAGCACTCGTGCGATCGATGTCACTAACGCTGAATTCTTTTGAAGCTTCGTAGTCTGCGGATACATCAACCTTCGGCAACTTTTTTTCTCCAGCTTCCACGCTTTCAGTTATCTGAGCCGCGTCAAAGCTTTCAATGTTATTTGATTCTGTATTTATTTCAGACATAGCCGACTCCTTGCAAGTTATATTTAACAATTCACTGTATTAATCCTCACTTAAATTCATAGGTTTTTCATCTATCCGTAGATGTATCGATCGCTTCTATCTCAAGGATGATTTATTCTAGATTGGCGACTCAACATTACATGAGTTTACGAAAATAATGCAACTTTTGGCAAGCTCCAAACCCATACATCATAAGTCATTCCCAATTCCCAATTCCCAATTCCCAATTCCCAAGTCTAAAATCGCATTACCTCTTGGGGATGGTGACTTGCACCTACAAATGTTGATATTTATATATTCTGGAAACATTTTTAAGGAATTTGATTTATGAACTCACCCGCCGCGACTAATCCTCACTCTCTCTCCAACGACACTCAAAACATCGTTCAGACAATCAACGGGTTGGGTACAGATGAAAAACTGGCGCTGCTCTACTTTGTTTATGAAAAAATGGGAGATTCAATTACACCAGCCGCTCCCGCCGCCGCCGAACCAGAATTAGCTCCCGTGCTACTAAATGATTTTTACAACCTTTCCGATGACGAACAACTGAATATAATGCGAGCTATTGTCAACCGATCCGACACGCCGTATTCTCGCGCTTACGGAGCTTTAACTGCTAACAATCAGTTGGTGGTTTGGTATGCTTGGGCTATTGGTATGGGGGAGAAAATTGTCGATATCCCCGAAGGATATGAGGCAACTGAGGCTGTCAATGGCGTGTTGGTTAAAATTGAAGGTCTTGATTTTGAACAGCAAATTTCGGTGCTGCGCGACGTAGCTAATAATATGGGCTACACCGATGTTAAACCAATTGCTACTCAGGCTCAAGTAGGGAAAACTTCTAGTCTTTAGATCGGACTTGGCAGTTGAAACCTATCCTACACGAACTCAAAAAATCAGGAGACGGCTTGGCCTTTGTCCCTACAATTAATTTGGGGTAGGGATAAAGGCCAAGCCGTCTCCTCTATCTAATTCCGGCGCAGCCGAAATTGATATTACAGCATCCGTTGCCGAACTTCCTTCTGCTATAAATATAAAAAATGTTTGCCGTCAAGAATTAAGCTTTTTATGGTGAATTTTTCGCGGAAATTCGATCCGAAATGTCGAACCTTTTTCGAGTTGACTTTCTGCCGTAATTGTGCCACCGATCATCTTAACTAAAGAGGCACTAATAGCTAGTCCTAAACCGGTGCCTGGATATTGGCGGGTTGTGGTTTGGTCGGCTTGGCGAAATTTGTCGAAAATGTGGGGAAGATCGGTTTCACCGATGCCGATTCCTGTGTCGCGAACGGTGATAATTAGCCGATCGCAATTTAACTCGCCCACTTCAATGCAAATGCTGCCCCGATGCGTGAATTTAACGGCGTTGGAAATGAGATTGACCAAAACTTGGCGCAGGCGCAACTTGTCATTAACTATAAACTGATGCTGCAAGCAGAGGCTGACGGACATTGCCACATTCTTGTCGGTGGCTTGATTTCCGAACTCCAGGGCGGCATCCATTACTAAATGCGCTAAATCAAATTCTTCAGTTTCTAATTCTGTGTGGCCGCTCTCGATTTTGGAGAGGTCGAGGATATCGTTAATCAGCACTAGCAGGTTTTTGCCGTTATTTAAAATGCGCCCCACCATGTCTGTTTGCTGGGGGGTCAGCAGTTGTTTGTGCTGGCGCAGCAGCAATTGGGAAAAGCCGATAATCGCATTCATGGGAGTTCGCAATTCGTGGGACATGGTGCCCAAAAAATGCGATTTTAGCTTGGCTGCTTCTAACAGTTGCAATTTTTGCTGTTGAATGCGCCGGCCCTGATTTTCCAGTTCTGCCTGCTGGCGGATTAGCAGCTCGTTTTGCAAGTCTAAAAGCTGTTCCTGCTTTTTTAATTTTTCGATCGCCCGCACCCTGTTAATGGCGATCGCAGCTTGTTTTCCCATCACCGCCAGCAGTTGCACAGATCCGTCAATGGCCGTGCTGTCTTTCCCGTTGCCGATCGCCAACACGCCCAAACGCCCCGTTTCCACCGACTCGATCGCCGCTGCACAGGTCGCCGCCTGCACTCCTGGGCCGGACTGGGATCGCCACAGTTGAGACTCTCCCGTTGCAAACGCTTTCAACAGCAGCTTGTCTTGCACCTGGGGGGTTTTGCCCGCAGCAAAATTTTGGACGCCCCCAACAGCGCTGAGTTTGAGGCCTCTGGAATCGCGCTCCGGGAGCGCAATCAGGCAAAATTCAGCTCCGGCGATCGCCTCCACAGTCGCATCCGCGATCGCTTGCAACAATTCCGACAAGTTACCCGCGCGCTGGCTCAACAGATTTGTAAACCGCTCGATCGCCTGCAAATTCGCCCCTGCATCCATTTCCATCCGGGATTCCCACAATTTTTCTGCTTTGAAATTAGCGGACGATCGGGCTTTTGGCCGCCAAAATTCTGGTTCTGCTTCGGGCTCGCCTTGAGTTTGTGCTATTGCATCCATATCTGTGTAGGTTCCCACCCACTCCAAAACTTCTTGACTATCTGGGTTGGCGGGCGATCCTCTGGCCAGGTTCCAGCGGTAAGTGCCCTGTCGCGTCCGCAGCCGAAATTGTATTTCATAACTTTGTGGCGGGCTCGCAGAAGTGTCCGATGACGTTTCGCCCTCACCCGTGCTACGCGCCAACAGACGAGCGCGGTCTTCTGGGTGGACGCACGCCAGATAGCCGAAGCCCAAAGCTGCTACTGCTGGTACCCCCGTGTACTCCTCCCAGCGCTGACCTAAATAAGTCGCCCAGCCTCCGGTATTTGCTTTCCAAACTATGTGAGGAATTGCCGACCACAGGCGATCGTCCACAGTTTCGCGATCGCAAACTTGCTGTTGGGGGGATGTTATTTCTGATGCCTTGTGTAATATTTCCGCGTCGGAAAAGTCCGAGCGGAAAGAGTTATTGGCGTGGTAGTGAGTCATAACTGGTTTTATAAATAAGCATTCAACTTGAGCTCTAACACCGACTCAAGACTCGTGCTGCTAGCTTTATTGATTTGACGTACTAATGTGCATCAAAACTTTTTATACTTTAAATCTATCTGGGTAGTGGTATCTTTACCTCTATCAAGGGGCGGACAATGGGATAATTAACTTAAACTGTTACAATATCTTTCAGCTTAGCTCTCCCGAGTCAGACTCGTGCAGGCGATCGCCCTCAACTAACTGAAAAATTAACTTGCATTCTTGCCCACTGCGTGAGTATGCTGGAAAAAGATGTGCGGTCAATAAAACCCTAAATCAGGACACATTGTCAAATTTACTCAGTTTAGCTGAGTCAGTTGACGATATTTAAAAAAATCAGCGGACTATTGGAAAAAAGATGAGTAAAATTCGCGTTGCTTTGATAGAAGACCACGACCTGACAAGAGTCGGCATCCGCACAGCTTTACAACAGCGTGACACGATCGAAGTTGTCGGCGATGCTGCTAACGCGACAGACGGATTGAAACTGCTTCAGTCTTCAAAACCTGACGTGGCAATTGTAGACATTGGCTTGCCGGATTTTGACGGCATTGAACTAACACAAAAGTTCAAAAAATCGATAGCGGAGTCCGACCCAGATACAAAAGTTTTGATTCTAACTTTTCAGGACAATGAAGAAGAAGTGCTGGCAGCTTTCGCCGCCGGAGCTGACTCCTACTGCATGAAAGATATCAGCTTCGATCAGTTGTTGGATGTAGTAAAAGTAACTCACGAAGGTAACTCTTGGATCGATCCGGCGATCGCCCGTATCGTCCTGAAACAAGCTCGCACTAAGGAATCTGCCCCGGAAGAGCCGAAAGTTGAAGGCAAAAGAGTCACAATTAAAGCTGCCGAACCCGAGTTCAGTCACATCATTGAAACTTACCCTTTAACCGAGCGGGAATTAGAGGTTTTGGAGCTGATCGTGCAGGGTTACAGCAATGCTGCCATAGCCGAAAAGCTGTACATTACTGTCGGTACAGTCAAGACTCATGTCCGAAATATTCTCAACAAGTTGTGCGCTGACGATCGCACTCAGGCTGCCGTTCTCGCCCTGCGTTCTGGCTTGGTTGGATGAATTATCATCAGGCAAAATCAAGTTAAAAGTAGGGTGATCCGCGTACACCTTACCGCCGAAAATGTAGGTGTGCACGGATCACTGGCTGACTAATTGTTTTCTGTTAAAAAAATGCTATAGTTTAAGTCCGCATCTATCCCAGTGCAGATATTTAAAACAATTTTTTATTAGTAAATCACCCTTAAGATAGATGCGAAATAATTTTCAGGTTACTAATAGTTAGGATTGAGTAATCGCAACTCCGATAAAGTTGGCTAGCACTGCCGATATTGCGCGCTCTCAATTCATCAAAGGCGGAAGCTTAGCCAAAGTACCCATACTTTTAGGAATAGGTAAGTAGTTAAAGAACTTATATCTCTAGAATGATGCCTGAGTCCGCTTAATTTTGCAAGATTAAAAATATTTACTGCTAGTGCAATATTCTAGAAAGAGGTATTGTGGTCGCTCCAATTGAATTCAAGTTATTTGCTCCCTACAACAAAGAAGCTGCGTTGATTGGGTCTTTTTCTAATTGGGAAGAAATCCCGATGGAAAAGGATAAAGAGGGTTATTTCCGCACGCGAGTTGAGTTAAAAGATGGCGTTTATCAATATAAATTTCGAGTTCAGTCGAAAAGCTGGTTTCTGGAAGCAGATCAGTGGGTAGATGTGGTCGATCCCTACGCGACTGACATCGACGATCCAACTCAAAATGCCCTTGTTCGGATCAAAGATGGCGATCGCATTGTCGATACCTACGTCTGGAAACACGACGATAAACCGCTGCCGGCCGATCGGGAATTATTGATTTACAAAATGCACGTTGCCGACTTTTCCGGCGGCGAAGCAGACCCCCTCGCCTGCGGCAAGTACGAACACGTCATCGATTTTTTCCACGAAGACCCCGACTCGAAAGTTTTTGCTTAAGTAAGTAGGCGCTGTAAAACGCAACCATGTAAACGATTGTAAAGTATCCAAATCCCCTAAACGTAAGTGATTTAGCCCTGTTTACATACTGTTACGTAGTTCGGTTTAATCCCGCCTACCTACTTACACTCGCTGGAACGATGAAGGTTCGAGAGTTGTAGTAGTGGCGAATTTGTCGGAAAATTATCTAGCGGGTTACCAAAAAACTGGGTGTAAAGCCCCTTCTTCAGTGGCCGGATTTAATCGAGTGTAAAGATATCTTGCGAATCAAGTTTATAGCCACAATTGCCCGTAAACGTGATACAATAATCTCATGATTGTACTAGAGTTTAAGTTAAAAGGCAAAGCACAGCAATACCGAGTCATAGACGAAATGATTCGCACCGCTCAGTTTGTCCAAAACAAAGCTCTCAGATACTGGATCGACAATCGGGGAGTTAAATTATCAGACCTGTACAAACAATGCGCCATCATGGCAAAAGAGTTTCAATAGGCTGGTAAGCTTAATTCAATGGCGCGTCAAGCTTCGGCTGAACGTGCCATTTTTGCTATTCAACGTTTCTTCTCTAATTGCAAAGCTAAGAAGCCGGGAAAAAAAGGATATCCACAATTCAAAAAGTACACTCGTTCCGTTGAGTACAAAACATCAGGCTGGGCGATTTCTACTGATAAAAGATGTCTCACATTCACGGACGGTTTTGCTGCGGGAACCTTTAGATTACTTGGTAGTCGAGATTTGCATTTCTGGGCACCCAAGGAAATCAAGCGAGTCCGAGTAATTCGTCGAGCCGACGGTTACTACGCTCAGTTTTGTATCAATGTAGAGCGAACGGAGGAAGTAGTTCCTACTGGTAAAACTATTGGCATAGACGTGGGATTAAACCATTTTTATACCGATAGTAGCGGGGAAACCATGACAAACTTGCAGGCACTTGCGTAAAAGTGAAAAAGCTTTAAAGCGGTTGCAGAAACGAGTTTCTCGGAAAAAGAAAGGTTCCAGTAATCGTAAGAAAGCGATAAATAAGTTAGGAAGAAAACACTTGAAGGTTAGTAGGCAGCGTAAAGACTTCGCCATTAAGACGGCGTTGTACGTAGTGAAATCTAACGATTTTGTAGCCTATGAAAACCTTCAAGTAAAAAACATGGTGAAAAACCATAAACTTGCTAAATCGATTAGCGATGCAGCGTGGTCGCAGACTTACTTGATGTTTTGCAATATTTTGGGAAAGTGTACGGTAAAACAGTGGTTGCTGTTGCTCCTCAGTACACTTCCCAGGATTGTTCAAGTTGTGGAAATCGCGTTCAGAAATCACTGTCTATTAGAACTCATGTTTGTAGTTGCGGTGCGGTGTTAGACCGAGACCACAATGCAGCTTTGAACATTTTAGCAAAAGGATTGAGGCAAGCAGGAATTAATTTAAATACGGTGGGGCACACCGAAATTAACGCTTGGGGACAGACCGACCTCTACTCATTGGTGGTGACATCAACGGGTAAGTTGACTGATTGAACCAAGAATCCCTGCACCTTCAGGTCAGGGAGTGTCAAAGCGTTCCCCACTTCCCGGCAAACGGAACTTGGCACGAATGGACGGGCAATTACGATGTTGAATCGGGCGATGACAATATTACGATCGACTTGCCGGAATATGAAGCAAAAGTCTTTGTTTGGCAGTAATATCAAATCCGCTCTTCATCGGAATGATATAGACGGAGGACACTCCAAAAGCCCATAGGTGTCAACCTAACGTCAAACGTAATACCGGTCTGCTGTTTGACGATTAGGCCTCGATCTCCCTGGCACCCCCCTTAAGAAGGGGGGGACTGGAAATGGATCAAAGTCCCCCTTCTTAAGGGGGATTTAGGGGGATCTAGACTCGGTAAAAACGAGATTTATCAAAGCTTTCAGGCTTAAGTTCACACTCCTTGGGCAATGCCTTTGTCCCTACAGATATCGCTCAAAATATCAGCTCTTTTGTATTCCCCGATCGACTTTCTAGGCACAATTGAGTTGCCGCCGCCGCCGGTATTGGTTTGCTAAAAAAGTAACCCTGACCCATCTCGCAATGCAGCGACTGCAAAAATGCCAACTGTTCTGCTGTTTCCACTCCCTCAGCAATCACCTGTAAATTCAAGCCCTGTCCGAGGGCGATCGCCACTTTCACAATAGTAGCGCCACTACTGCCATCCTGCAAATCTGCCACGAAGGATTTGTCTATTTTTAAATTATTGAGCGGCAAGTTTTTCAGAGACCACAGCGAAGAATAACCGGTGCCAAAATCGTCCAGAGAAATGTGAATTCCCATTTGCTGCAACTGCTGCAATACCGACACCGTAAACTTCACATCTGTCATCGCAATAGTCTCGGTAATTTCTATTTCTAAACACTCGGGATTTAACTCGGTTTCTGACAAAATTTCCGCGATGGTTTGTACCGTGTTAGCTTGCAAAAACTGGCGGCCTGATAAATTCACAGCTATCCGCACCGGCGGCAATCCCATTAACTGCCACTCTCGATTTTGCAAGCAAGCAGCCCGCATCACCCATTCGTCAATTTGGCAGATAAATCCTGTTTCCTCAGCTAAGGGAATAAATCGATCGGGAAAAATCAATCCGCGTTCGGGATGCTGCCAGCGAACCAGAGCTTCCATGCCGACAATTTTGCCTGTATTTAAGTTTATTTGCGGTTGATAGTGCAGCACAAACTCTGATTTTTTGAGAGCTTTGTAAAGCTGATTTTCTAAGTTGAGTTCCTCGGAGACTTTACTGCCGATCGCCCGCGTGTAAAACTGATAATTATTCCGACCTCTCTGTTTAGCTTTGTACATCGCAGCATCAGCATTTTTTAGCAAAGTTTCTGCATCTTCTCCGTCGTAAGGAGCCAAAGCAATTCCCAAGCTAGCCTTAGTATAAAGTTCCACACCGTCAAAATCAAAAGGAGTGCTTAAACTCTCGATAATTAGCTGGCAAATCTTAGTTGCGTCTTCAGGGCTGTTGATATTGTGCAGCAGCACAGTAAATTCGTCCCCGCCCCAACGGGCAATCGAATCCCCCACGCGCAAACAGTTAGTCAAACGCCGAGATACACCTTGCAGCAACAAATCGCCCACTGCGTGTCCGAGAGTATCGTTAACATTTTTAAATCTGTCCAAATCTAGAAAAATCACCGCCAGCATTTCTGCGTTTTGGTGAGCGCTAGCTAAAGCTAAAGACAGCCTTTCATTAAACAGCAATCTATTAGCTAAACCTGTTAATTGGTCGTGGGAAGCTTGATGTCGGATCATCGCCTCGACGCGCCTCTGCATTGCAGCCATGTACAGGTGAGTTCCTAATGATTTTGCGAGCTTCTGTTCGTCGCTGCTCCACTTTTGAGCTTCGGCGGTTTTGATTTCTTTCCAAGCTGCAAAGGATTGTCGGGGACGATCGCTCCGGGCGTCGGAACCGCAGCGGCCCGCCCACAAAATTTCGGTTTCTATAGGGCTGCGAAAAACGGTGAGACAGCCGATGCACTGTTGGCGGTATTGCAGCGGGACTGCCAAAATTGACGCAATGGAAGCTGCGAGAAAATTTGCCGATAAAGATTCGAGTTCAGGTTCTGTAGATATATCAGAAATCGCGTACAAGTGCGGTACGATTAAATTGGAAATATTTGTATCAATTGAACTGTAATGCTCTGAATATAAATTTTGAAAAATACCTAATTGGCTGGTATTATCACCAGTTTTTGCTCGATCGTCTGCGTTGGCAAACCCCATGATCTGCTGCCAAAACGAGCCCAGTTCAATGTCGGCGTCCGCAGGCTGCTGGCCACAGGTATAAAGTAAGGCAGGCCGATCGCCAAACTCGGCTGCAATGTACAGTCGCCCTCCCGAACCGCCCAAATGCTTGACAGTTTGTTCGAGAACTGATTGCCGAATTTCGGTGAGTTCTAGAGGAGAGTGCAGCAAACTGCTAATTTGGTTGACAACGGCTTCATCGCGTGCTTGCTGTCGAGCTTGACTGAGCAGAAAAGATTGGGCGATCGCAATTGAAAGTTGATCGACAAGCAACTGAACCATGTTCAATTCTCGATCGCTAAACCGTTTTGGTTGACTGTGGTGACAGGCCAACAGCCCCCATAGCTGATTTTGATGCAAAATTGGCACCGTCAGGGAAGAACGCGCCCCCATAGCCTCCAGATATTCAGCGTGACAGGAGTCTATGGGAGAATAGCGAATATCTTCGACTGCTAAAGTTTTGCCGGTTTCGGGACAATCTAACCGATTAATTGTTTGATGCTTCAATCCCACATCTATAATTACTCGCTGCCGCGCTTTCACAAACATTTCGCGGGCGCTATCGGGAATGTCGCCCGCAGGAAAGCGCAAACCCAGCAAAGATGGCAAATTGTCGCCATCGATCGACTCAGCAATGACCTCGCCGCTACCGTCGGCCTCAAAGCGATAAACTTTTACTCGATCGCTTCCTAAAAAGCTGCGGATTTCTCGGGCCGTTGTCGTCAAAATCTCTTGCAGTTCTAAAGAGTTGCGGATGCGATTAGTAATTCGATTGAGTAAAATTTCTTGTTCTAGAGTCGATCGTGACATTTGTCTAACTTTTCTGCGGGTCATCCCTTTTGAGATCCAGGGCTGTTGACAGCATTTTTGCGAGCCACTGTCTTAACTCGCCCTGTACTATACATTACAACACTTTCGCCACATCTGTGGGATTTACTCAACCCTCCGGCCGAGAAACCCGGTTTTTGGGGATATTTCTGGTTTTCCAACAAATTTTGGGTAGAAATCGGCTTTCTCAAAAGACTTTTATGAGGACTTTATACCAAATCCGACCTTGTTACCCCCTTTATGATTCGGCGGTTGAAACCGCTACTACAAAAACGAAGTCCGCCTCCGCGGACTAAGAAATAAACGGGGTTTTTAACTCGGATTTGGTATTAGTCCTCACTACAAACCTATTGGAAGGCATGGAGAAACCGGGTTTATGAGACCTGCTTCTGACTTATAGCGCAGAATGCTGGTTCGTCAACCCGGCTTGTAAGTATTTATACCCGAAAATATCCCCTTAAGCCGACTCCCAAATTGCCCTAATTCTGTCAGGCAAAAAGCCTGCTATTTCCTGAATTCGCTCCTCGGACAACTCATCCTTCGTTGCCGAAAATACAGCCGCGATCGCAGTTTCCGGTTTTACCCCCGAAGGAAGTGAGCCTTCTAGTTCCACCCTCCGTGCAAACAAATTGCCATCGATCCCCAAAGGTGCAGGCCCGCCGGTCAAAGGTTGACGTATCCGGCTGAGCAATCCCACCAGCGGATTCGTGTCTTTCCAGAGGTCTGCTATTTCTTGTTGCAGGGTTTTGTCATCCGTAGGCAAAACTTCTTTGTGCAATTCAGATTCCACGCGATCACTGGCTTCTGTTGTCATTACATCGCGCATGATCCGGTACACCACTTCGGTAATGTCGCGGGCATCAAAAATATCCTCCAAGTGACCGTTTACCAACACTTTTTCCAAAAACGGCATATCTTTAGAGGCGATCGGAATTGCTGACCCTTCTTGGTGGAGGGACTTAGGAGGATTCGTCTCCATTTTCTGTAACAGTTTGCGGCCTTTTTCGGTTAGATCGGCTTCTTGGAATGCCACTAAAGGCGGCACTAACTCAGCGCCTCCGTAAGGCTCTCCGCTAAATTCTGCTTTGATAAATTCCCTTTGGTTGAGGTAGTCCAAATGACCGAGCAATTCCGCTTCCGCTACCTCGCGACCGACATACTCTTCGGCTGCGTTCCTAATTTCCGACTCTCCCTTGCTGTTGCCGCTGCCAATCTTTTTGAGCAAAATGTAAGTCAGGTCGTCTCTGATTGCAATTGTCATCAAAATCTCCTAGGTTAATATCCGGTAAAACGACAGTAAAAACAGATATTTCTACTTGTCAAACTTGCGATAAATAGTAGTTAAAAACATTAAAGTCTAAACCGCCGACAACAAGTATCTCTCAGCAGGTGGAAGTTGTTTAACTTAAGTGCCTGCAATAATCTTTCTTTAGGTAGATCCACATAGTGCCACCGGCATATACAGTGGGTTGTACCCTGAAAAGCTGCAGTCACTCTTCAAAGCAATTTGTTCAAAGCAATTAAGGTAGGATGCTCGATCGGCAATGCTTTTCTTAGTTATCGCGTCTGGTAGCCTCGGATGGCACGCCCGCAGGCGCAAGTTACTGAACTGCGGTCTCCATCAGTAAAATTATGGAGATGCTATTATCAGTGCAAGCTGGGGCAAAGACTTCCCCAGCACGGCACCGATATTGTAGAATCGGGCTGTACCCAAGACTGGCTACCTAAAAGCTACAAATACGAGCCAATCTGTTTCAAGTGCCCGAGCGCCACTTGAGGAATGCCTCGGGCATAACTTTTTTGATCGAAATTTGATCGGCATTATTTATGAACTACCCTAATTGGATTCAGGATTTGGAATATTCGTCTTTAAATAGCGGTCAACCGGCGGTTGACCAGCGTCCTTTAGTTTTGGCTGTAGACGACAATTACGACAACTTAGAGCTGCTGACACAAATCCTCGATTTATTCGGGTGCGAGTGCGTGGGAGCCCTTGACGGGTACGCAGCTCTTTCCGCAGCAGTCGATCGACCTCCCGACCTAATCGTACTCGACATTTGCCTGCCGGATATAGACGGTATAGAATTAGTAAAGCGCATCAAACAACACGCCGAACTAATACATATTCCGATTGTGGCGATCACAGCACTAGCAAAAACAGAAGACCGCGAGCGCATTCTCGAAGCCGGCTGCGTCGAATACCTTTCCAAACCTTTTAACATCCAGGATTTAGAAACAATTATCCGCCACCACCTCAAGTATAAGCCGCTTCTGGTTGAGTTTTAGACTTAGAACTCGAATCGCGAACTTTAGGTGCAGACTCCAAAATGGCGATCGTTCCAGTGCGGCCTGTCTCCAAAGTCGCATCGCTGAGCAAATCAATCACTTCCACGCCTAAAATCTCTTTGATTAAATCTTTCAGTGGTAATTCCAGAACCAATTCTAGTTGCGATCGCACCTGCAAAGCCAAATCTTCCTGACCGTTCTGAGCCAGCAGTTTTTCAGGTTGACTAATCGCATTTTCGATCACAATTATCAATTTATTATCCAAAAGATTGCACAGAGCCTGACTCGTTTGGTGTCCCAGTGCTTGGCGGTACAAAGCTTGAATACCCTGGGCTAGGCTCCGTTCTAATTTTCCGCGAGTAGGTTCTAAGGTTTCGCCGGTCATATTTTTTAGGTACAGCAATATTAGTCAAGAAAACGGTTAACCGTTAACCGTTAACCGTTATAAACAACCGTCACACTAGCCGACAGTAACTTGATTAGTTTCCACTCCAGTTGCGCCCTTAACACCCTTAGCAATAGTCACCAATTTGTTGACAATTTCCTGATCGGGAACTGTACCTTTGAGAACCACCGTAGTACCAAGTTGAGCCACATAAACAGTCTCAATATCCGCAACATCGGGATTTGCATCGAAGGCCTGAGCCACCCGTTTAGCTAAACCGCTTTGATCGTATTCTCCATTCAATCCCATGCGTTCCGGCGGGACTGTCTGAGCAGTCGCAGCAGCAGGTTGAGCTTGAACTGGAGCTTGAGATGAAGCTACAGGTGCTTGGTAAGCAGGAGCTTCAACAGTTTCGGGATTTTCTAGTTTTTCTAAACCAAACAGTCTTTTTAACCAGCCCATAAAGTTGTTTCTCCCACAAAGTTTGTGTTAATTGACAGTTGGCACGTCGCCGTGCAATTGTTATTCTCAATACTAGGAATTACGCTTGCAGTCGTGGACGCAAAAAGCAGATATTTCTACAAAAAAATATCGTTCTAGCCATCCCCCCGATTGAAAAACCCGATTTATTGAGTGGGGTGCGCCAGTCCTAAATACTATTTAATGTTGTACAACTTCGCAGATCATCTGCCTGGAGACATAAATTCTCCGGCTCTCAAACAAATACCTGCGCTGAGCGTTCCGACCAATCAAACTTAAAGCCTTCTTCCCCAACTTGTACGAATTTGTTGTCCATCCACTCGTGCTCGCGTTCCCGCAGCCGGAAAGTTAGGAATGCTGTTACCAGATATAAGTATCCGAAAAAATGGCGATCGCTACAGCTCGCGTTCCCTCATCGCAAAACGGTAGTAAGCCAGAACTTTGGCGACGGCATTTTTGTGGAAAAATTCAATATTTTCGGTGTAAAAAGTGCAGGGAAATATTCCCGCAGCCGGAAAGAATATAAGGCAATACGCTTGGGTTAAAACTGTTTATTCCTCGGAGAACTCCCTAAATCCCCCTTAAGAAGGGGGACTTTCACCCCCCCTTTCCCCCCCTTAAGAAGCTATGCTTTATAAACATCTTTCTTAACAAGAAAGTTGACAAAAGTAACTACTTGTGTAGGGGCTATTGGGGCGCTAGATTCTGATTGAATGGGTATTATCCTGCCTCATAGTGTTCATTGATATCTGCCTCTTTTCAA
>JANPMV010000049.1:0-67874 GCA_031427135.1 Cyanobacteria bacterium VAR_87_metabat_62
AAGCAAGGTCTATGAAAAAAGAGCGACAATTTCCTCAAAAGTCTAAGATATAAGTGGTTGCGACCCACCCACTCGACTGCAAACAACAGGCTACAGTAGCAGTAAAATGCTTGGCCCCGGACACAGGGCGAGAGAAAAGGGAAAGAGCAGACCGCTGGTTGGTAAGGTACGTCCCACCATAAAATACAATCCAAGTTTGTTGTACGAAAATAGTTTTTTGCCTTGGGAAACAGGGCTTCTGCGTGGATTCCCAAGGTCGGGATAAAGGCCGTAAAAAGCCTTCTTATGCTGTGTCAGACTTGGATCGTCTTCAGTGACGAATACCCAGAAATGGGTATACCCAACAGAGCAACGGCAAACGATACACCAAGCCCGAACTATAACGGTATTCCGTTTAGTTTGGGTATTTCACTAATGTATAAAGTAACGAAGCGCATATGGAGGGCAAACCCATTACACCAGCTCAACACTCACCTAATCTGTCAGTTGCACCTGAAAGCGACGAACAAGTATTGCAAATTTGGGGTCGCCAGCCCCTGAAAGGACACGTCAAAATCAGCGGCGCCAAAAACTCAGCCTTAGTCGTGATGGCCGGGTCTCTGCTTTGCCCCGACGATTGCCGCCTCCGCAACGTTCCCGGTTTAGCCGATGTCGCCCGCATGAGACAAATTCTCTCGGCTGTAGGAGTCAAATTAGAGCAGAACGGCGACGTTTTAGACATCAACGCCAGCAACCTCATAGACGCTCAAGCCCCCTACGAATTAGTCAGCCAACTGCGGGCGAGCTTCTTCATCATCGGGCCGCTCCTAGCGCGTCTGGGATTTGCCAAAGTGCCATTACCCGGAGGTTGCGCCATCGGCGCCAGGCCCGTTGAACTACACGTTCGCGGACTGCAAGCCCTCGGTGCCGAAGTCCACATCGACCACGGTACCGTTCACGCTTATGTCAAAGGGCCGAACCGTCGCCTCCAAGGTGCCAAAATTTATTTGGATTACCCCAGCGTCGGCGCAACTGAAACTTTGATGATGGCGGCGACTCTGGCTGAAGGAGAAACCGTGATTGAAAATGCGGCTCAAGAGCCAGAAGTCGCAGATTTGGCGAATTTCTGTCGCGCAATGGGAGCAAACATTCAAGGCGCGGGCACGAATACGATCGTCATTTCGGGAGTTCCCAGACTGCACGCGGTAGACTATTCAATTATTCCCGATCGCATTGAAGCCGGAACATTTTTAGTAGCAGGAGCCATCACTCACTCCGAAATCAGTTTGTCGCCGGTAATTCCCGACCACCTGACCGCCGTCATTGCCAAATTGCAGACAATTGGGGCGAAAATTATTGCCGAATCCCCCGACATTTTGCGGATAGTTCCCGGCCCAACTCACTCCGCCACAGACATCGAAACTCTGCCTTACCCTGGTTTCCCCACAGATATGCAAGCTCAGTTTATGGCTTTGCTGACGCTGAGCCAAGGAGACAGCTTGATCAAAGAAACCGTGTTTGAGAACCGCTTGCGCCACGTAGCAGAGCTCAACCGCATGGGCGCCGACATTCGCCTTAAAGGCAATGTGGCGATTGTGCGCGGAGTGGCGCGACTATCGGGTGCACCCGTAGTAGCAACAGATTTGCGAGCATCGGCGGCCTTAGTGCTGGCGGGACTTGCAGCCGATGGTGTCACCACAATCAGCAGTTTGCACCATTTAGACCGTGGTTACGAGCAGTTAGAGGTGAAACTCCAAAAATTGGGCGCTAACTTGCGGCGGGTCAAAGAGGGCACAGAACCGATGATTGCTGAGGCTCCTGTCAATCCCGTGCGATCGGGTTTAAACTGTTAATTAGTCAGTTGACGGTTAACTGTTGACGGTTAACTGTTAACGGTTAACTGTTGACGGTTAACTGTTAACTGTTAACTGTTGACTAATGAATAATCACTAAAATGTTAAACATACCGCTCATCGGTTTAAAAGCAGACCAATTTCGGCACCCGCTAGACTTGGCAGCCACCAACAGTCTCAAACAACTTCCCGGGCTGGATTTGATAGTGCGGCAGTTGCTGGGACAACTTGGCGAACAGTTTTTTATGCTGGAAAATCTGGCTTCTAGCGTCCAAGTCGGCGAAAATCAATTGCCTCACCTGCATCAATTGCTGGTGGATGCCTGCAAAACATTGGATTTAGAAGTGCCGCAGCTTTATGTCCGCCAGCATCCCATGCCAAATGCTTACACCTTTGCGATGCGGGGAAAACAGCCTTTTGTGGTGATGCACACTTCTCTGATTGATTTGCTCACAGATGAGGAAGTTAAGGCCGTAATCGGTCACGAGTTGGGTCATTTGAAGTGCGAGCACGGAGTTTACCTGACTTTAGCTAATCTAATTGTGTTGGCCGCCGGTCAAATTTCGCCTGTGGGAACCGTGTTGGTGCAGGGTTTGCAGGCGCAAATGTTGGAATGGTTGCGGTGTGCCGAATTTACGTGCGATCGCGCCGCTTTACTCGCTACCCAAGACCCCAGAGTGGTAGCATCAGTGTTGATGAAACTGGCCGGAGGTTCGCCGACTTTAGCACCGAAACTGAATGTGGATGCGTTTTTGGCCCAGGCCCGCGCCTACGACGACCTCAGCAGCACTCAACTCGGAGAAATGCTCAAACAAGCTCAAACCGCTCAGTTGTCCCATCCTGTACCAGTATTGCGCGCCAGAGAGATCGATCGCTGGGCAAGTTCAAAAGATTACGAATCTCTTGTGCAAAATCGATCGGTGTGTTATGATGGTGAAACCAACAAAAAGGGCGGGTGGCGGAATTGGTAGACGCATCAGACTCAAAATCTGACACCGAAAGGTATGAGAGTTCGATTCTCTCTTCGCCCACTACTACAAAAGCTAAATAAATCTAGGGTTCCAGATGATAAATCTGGAACCCTAATTTATATGGGCATCGGGAATTGGGCATGGGGCATTTAACCCATAATATCAATTTCGGCTGCACCGGAATGATAGAGGACACGGCAGTGCCGTTTCCCTACCGCTATCAATTGTAGGGAAACGGCACTGCCGTGTCCTGATTTTGGATAATATTAATTCCGATGCAACCGGATTTGATATAACCAATTCCCAATTCCCAATTCCCAATTCCCAATTCCCAATTCCCAATTCCCAATTCCCAATTCCCAATTCCCAATTCCCAATAACTTTATGGGTGAAATAGCCGCTTTAGCTGCTGCATTTGTCTGGGCTCTATCTTCCACAATTTGGCAGCGAGTGGGACAGCAAATCCCCGCAGTCGTGCTCAACTTGCTCAAAGGCGCGATCGCCCTGTTCATGCTCCTTGCCACTATACTAATTTTAGGCAAATCCTTACCACCAGTCAACCCGAATATTTTAGCAATCCTGCTCATCAGCGGCGCTCTAGGAATTGGCATCGGAGACACCGCTTTCTTTATCGTATTAAAATATTTAGGCGCGAGGCGAGCGCTGCTTTTAGAAACCCTATCTCCCCCTTTAACCGCTTTATTGGGCTTCATATTTTTGCAAGAAAAGTTATCGCCCATTGCTTGTACTGGCATTCTTTTAACAATCTGCGGCGTAGCTTGGGTAATTGCCGAACGAACAGCTGAAACAGCCTTACCATCAAAACATCTTTGGCAAGGATTAGGCATTAGTTTATTGGGGCAAACAAGTCACGCTGCCGGTGCTATTTTATCCCGCGCCGCTTTCACTCAAATAGATATCGATCCCCTGTGGACTGCGGCCTTGCGCTTGAGCGGTGGAATGGCAGTCATGCTGTGCTTTTTGAACCCAACAAACCTGGCCAGTTTCCAACAATTAAAAGCGCCAAAAATATTAGCTGCAATAACTTTAGCAGCTTTTTTAGGAACGTATCTCGGAATTTTCCTGCAACAGACTTCCCTGAAATATGCACCCGCAGCTATAGCCCAAGCACTTAGTTCTACCAGTCCCCTGTTTGTACTACCTTTAGCCGTGCTGGCGGGCGAAAAAGTTAGCCGGCGAGCTGTTGTGGGCGTAGTTGGTGCGATCGGCGGAATCGCGCTATTATTGGGTTTGAAGTGATTAGATGTGAGACTTGAGATTTAAGATTTGAGAAATGACTGATTATAAAGGCGATCGACAAAGTAGCAATTTAGCAGCTATCCACCAACAAATCCATTGGCTTCAGCAACAGCCAGACGGCATCATATTCCAACAAAATTCCGGTGACAATTGCATAGCAGTCAAAAAAATAAAATCCTTGCTCCTACTGCTGTTAGCAGACAAAGAAACTTTAACCACAAACGTAGCTCAATCAATCCTCGACCTCAACAATCCACTAAATTTAATCTTTCCCTATGCCAGAGCAATGCTGCTAGCATTACTCTGGAAACCTCAACCAAAAAACATCTATATAATCGGTTTTGGTGGTGGCAGCATTCCCCGATTTTTCCACCACCATTTCGCTTATGCAATAGTCGAATGTACAGACATTGACCAAACAGTAGTCGAAGTTTCTCAGAATTTTTTTGGCATTCAATTCGACGACAGACTAAAAGTAGCGATTCAAGACGGGCGCGAATATCTCGCCCAACAAAATCTCACAGTAAAGAACGATATAATTATTGTCGATGCAGGTTTTGGTAGTGGCTATATGCCCTATAGATTGGTCACACAAGAATTTTACCAACTGTGCAAAACTCGCTTGTCAAGCGCTGGTGTTCTAGTTGTCCACCTGTTCCACAAACAAGAGTTTAATGCGGCGGCGGTGAAAACCCTTCAAACCGTGTTCGCACAAGTTTATATATGCAATTTAGAAGCCGGCAACAGCATTGTGATTGCGACTAATGCTCCCGATTTACCTCACAATGAAATTTTCTTAAAAGCCGAAATTATTCAAGATTTCCACAATTTAGGATTTTCTTTAATAGAAATGTCGCTTCAGCTAAAAAAAGTAGCCCACTTGCCGGAATGGGTGAAAATTTGGGAAATGTTGCCAATTTTTACAGATGCTGAAATACCCGCAGGATATGGGGACTGATCAATATAGGACTTATACCAAATCCGGGTTAAAAACCCCGTTTATTTCTTAGTCCGCGGAGGCGGACTTCGTTTTTGTAGTTTGACCTCGAATTCGTATGACGGGCGCTTCGCCACATACGAATTTGAGGTCAACAGGTTTCAACCGCCGAATCATAGAGGGGGTAACAAGGCCGGATTTGGTATTACGCACTAATAACGTAATTCTGTCATCGGGACTATCAACAACATCAAGAATCCTTCGATCGCACTTGCTCAAAATCTTCCCTCTCCCCCGGCAAACCAGAACCCTCATTACTCCTCAACCTGGGCGATTCCCCATTACTCGCACCCCCACCGTAACCCCCCGAATACCTGTCCTCCAAACCCGAATCCCTCAGCGAAATCGCACTTCTTTGACTCGGCGACAATCGATCGACCCCTCTCCCCCTCCCAGACATCGGCGGCTTCCGAGTTAAAGTTTTCCAAGCAGCCTGAATCCCTGTCACCACGCTGCGAGTAGCTACCTGCACGTTTTGCGCCTGCTTTTTCGCGCTACCAATACTTCGATCGACCTGTTTGACAACCTCCCCCGCACTTTGCACCCCATCGCTGACATCATCCGTCAACTCGCTAATTTCTAGCCCCGTCAACCGAATCGCCTCCAAAGTGGGCGGAAATTCGCGAGAAAGGGTGTCAGCGAGCTTTTCCACGCTGCGGGCCGCCCGGGCCAGCGCTTGCACCGCAGGTATTAAAGTCACTAAAACAGCAGTCAGGCTAACTGCTACTAGCAAAATCGAAAGTCCTAGCCAGAATATAGGGTCACTCACTTGAATCTCGGATTTGGGGTTTGGGAATTCATCTAATTTTACAGTCAATTTTGATGAAATTCTTGTAAGATGGGCATCCTGACCGTCCCCAACAGCATTGTCGGATGCGTGACAGCGAGCGTTAGTTAGCGGATGGGAGGGCGCAACGGGGGACTGACTTCAGCTTCAGTTTCCGACAGTGTTTGGCGTTCCCGCTGAGTCGCTTCCAAACCGGCCGCGATCGCCTCTTTGAGTCTAATCAAAGTTTCGTCCCAATTTCGGATTGCAGTTTCAGAAAGTCGATCGGCCTGCAATTGGACGCTAGTCGATAAATCTTCCGCCAACGCAGGCATTGCATCGGCCGATTTTTTCAATATCTGTCGAGTCTCCTTGCCCGTTCGCGGTGCCATCAGCAACCCAGTCACGGCCCCGATCGCAGAACCCACCAACAAACCGCCAATAAAGAATCCTGAACGTTTAGTTGACATTTGTATAACTTCTCTCCATAGACCAATTTTAGGTGCGTTTGCCCGATCGCAGCCGTTTGCAAAGCTAGAAATATGCTTAAAAATCCTAGGGAGTCAGCACGGGCGGCAGTTTTAGGATAGCTTACCTCAAAGCTCGTGAAGCGAAGCTATCCCGTAGGGAATCGCGCTTGCGCCAAAGCGTCCGCCCCAAACCCAGGAATCCCAAAAGTTGCTGAACCTGTTGCAGTTGCAATTCCAGTTGTTGATAACGCCGTCGCAGTTGGCGGGCACCTTGCTGCCTTTTACCAAAGAAATCGGGCGATTTACTCAGGACATTGCTGCTGCGGCGTTCCATTCCTGCGATCCGCATTTCAAAACGTGCGATCTTCCGCCTGATTCTCCACACTTTTGCAGCGATATAAAAACAGACAAAAGATATCATTAAATTGATAATTACCACACCAACCAGCATTTTTTACCTGTTTTCAACTACTAACATATTCAGCTTTTTTTGGTCAGCCATAAGCCCTCTTGTGTAGGGACACAACAATGTTGTCTCCTCATCCATTTTGTACGGACACAACATTATTCATTACTATCAACTTAACTTCAAACCCAGTTACAGACCGCTGTTTGACTATTAAATCTCGCCCCCCCTCGCCCCCTTAAGAAAGGGGGAACCGGAAATGCTCAAAGTCCCCCTTCTTAAGGGGGATTTAGGGGGATCGAGACTCGGCTATAAACTAGAAATACAAGGGTTTTCAGACTTAAGTTGACACCAATGAACATTGTTGTGTCCCTACAAGGGAGATAAAATTTTAAGCCTGAGACATAGCAGGCAAACAAACCTTAGTACCGCCCAAACCGCAATAACCGTTCGGGTTTTTAGCAAGATACTGCTGATGATAGCTTTCTGCGTAATAAAACTCAGGAGCATCAATAATTTCAGTAGTAATCTTCCCATAACCAGCAGGTGTCAGAGCCTGCTGGTAAGCATCGCGCGAAGCTTCAGCTAGCTGCATTTGGCTGGCTGAATATGTGTAAATGCCCGATCGATACTGAGTACCAGAATCATTTCCCTGACGCATTCCTTGAGTAGGATTGTGACTTTCCCAAAAAACTTTCAGGAGTGTTTCGTAACTAATTACCTTCGGATCGAACACAACCAGAACTACTTCATTGTGTCCCGTCATCCCACTGCAAACTTCGTTGTAAGTAGGATTCGGAGTAATCCCAGCCGCGTAGCCAGCAGCAGTCGAAAAAACTCCATTTTGCTGCCAGAATTTGCGTTCCGCACCCCAAAAACAGCCCAGGCCAAACACGGCAGTCTCCATGCCGTTTGGAAAGGGAGCTTTAAGGGGATTGCCGTTAACAAAGTGAGTTGCCGGTACCGACATCGACTCTGCCCGTCCTGGCAATGCCTCTTGGGAAGAGGGCAGGCTCGACTTTTTGCCAAATCCAAATAGCACCATAAATTTGTGAGGGGATCTCTGATAAACGTCTTTACCTTAATTAATAATATCAGATATACACTGAAAATAGTGGCCCCCTTGAAGGTAGAAGGTAAAAGGCAGAAGGGAGATTTTTTTTACGGAGGCTTTTTGGTGATACTGCTCACTGCCAATTCAGTTTTAAATCACATTATGCCGCTGCTCGCTGTCACCAAAAAAAACCTAAAATATCACCTATTGTTGAGGTATAAATCACGCGGATTTTAGGCAAAACACCCGATTATTAAAGGTATGGTGTTGTAGCAGTTATTCAAGATAAATCATGGGGAGTGTGTAGAAATGGCGGTTAAACCTTGCAGTGCACCTTTAAAATCTAATCCGTTTATTACTTACCGCGATCCGATTACAGGGAAGTGGATTGTGGTGAGTCAGAATTTGCCGAAAGCAGCAGAACAAGCACAGCTAGCAGCAGCGTAATGGGGAATTGGGAATTGGGAATTGGGAATTGGGAATTGGAGGTAGAGCCTCCTGGTATGTATTCCCAGCAAAACCCTGAGAACAAGAATAAAATCAACTATAATCTAAGATTGCGTAGGGGCGGGTTTTACCAACCATCCATGCCTAAAACAAACAATCCCGTAAACCCGCCCCCACCCAACGGTAAATCGGAATACTCCCTTCCCGGTAGAAGATAATTTACTGCTTCTTTTCTCTTCCTTCGTGTCCTTCGCGTCTTCGCGGTTCAATAATTTCATATTCTTCCAGTGGGACAGGAGTATACATTTTATTTATTGTATTAAAAAAAGGGTTAATGTAGATTATTAGTTGTGTGGGGGCGGGTTTATCTAGATTGTTTGCGGCGATTAAATATTATTTGTAAAACCCGCCCCTACGGACATTTATGGTTATTAAATCAAAGTTGAGTTCATCTCTTTTTGCAGTTCCAAATACCGATAGAGATATTCCGAAATTATCCCGTGCAAAAACAAGTCGCGAGCCGCATTAAACGGACTGTTTGGCGCTAGCGGGTGGCGGTTGACAATTACATGATTCCAGTCGCAATTTCCGGTAATCTCGCTGACGTAGAGTCCGAAGTTTTCATCTAACTGAAGCGACATCACTGCTCGCGCAAATTCGTCGCTAGTTAAACACAGAGAATAAAACACTTTAAACAATTCGATCGCAGATTCCAAATCCAAAATTCTCAACCACCTGCGCTTGTCAAAATCCATTTCAACTTCTACAGGTTGAATGCTATCATAATTAATCCCCCGTGTTTTAACAGCCTGCAACCAGTTAGGATTTGTCAGCATTGCCTGGTTGTAATCCCAGACAAAGTTATAGAGAATTAAATCATGTTCGAGAAACGCATTTTCTGCTAAATCGCTCACAGTGCGCGGATAAAGCTTTGACTTTTCAATCTGGGTGTCTGGGCCGTTATCAATCAAGAAGTTGACAATATTAGAGCCTATGCAAATGTGCCGCACAATTAAATAACAAGCTTCTGGCGAGACAAAGTTATTTAGAAAAAATGCAGCCGATTTGTGCATTAAAGTGTAAGCGCGAAATTGAAAGGGCAACAGGCGCTTTGTAGTCATAATTACCGCCAGCAACAAGTTAGCAATTACTTTGATGGGAATCAGCAAATAACTGCGAGTCCAGCTTTGCAAATCCCGCATCATATAGGCTTTGGCAACTAAATCGACGGGAATCGATCGATCGCAAAACAACACATCCCAAACATTCGGATCTTGGCGGTTGTAGGGTTTGGTAGTGTAAGGGATTTTCCGCTCATCGGGTAGATTTTCGGTATCTTGTTTTTGGAGCTTTTGCATTAGCGAATTTCCTCCAATTGCAGCAAATATAAACGAGCGGTGACGCGAGCAGTTTTGACAATGCGCTGCGCGATTTCATCTGTCATCCATTCGGCATTAATCAAATTTTCTAGTTTGGCTAAATGCGACTCATCATTTGCTCCGTGATAAGCTAAAAACGATACTTGTTCGTCTTGCAAACGGAGAGTTTCTTGAATTTGTTTTGCCCATTTTCCGGCTAAGCGATTTCCTAATCCTTCGATAATAAACATACTGCCAATTAAATCGACCGGATTTTCCCGCGAGGCTTGGTGGAAGATAAAAGCTGACAGTGCTTCGCTGCCAATATTCTTATCATATTCCACAATTTTTGACAACTCGCCGCCCACCGAAACATAATTTTGTTCTAGCATTTGATAGTCGCGGTGTTCGTCTTGGGCGTGACCGATAAAAGTCGATCGCAAACGAAAGTCACTCATGTTAGAAGCAGCGCGAGCAATCCAGCGCGCTCCCTCTACAACTTGCGGCCGGAGATTGCAAAGCAAAGCTTGATAATCTTCTATTGTAAACTCTCCTCGGTACAATTTGCGGACAATGGGAACAGAACGAATTTCGCGATCGAACTTCAGCCAAATCCATGCTAACTCCCGCAACAAATAAGCTTGCGGAGAGTTGGGGTGTTCCGGTTTAACGCTTTCGAGAGGCGAAGCTTCGGGAACCTCAAGAAAGTTAGAAATTTGAGAAATCATCGGTTTATTGGTATTTTCCACAGCAGTTAACATCATGTATGCCGTTGTAAAACGGCCGCTTTCGGGCACGAAACAAAAGATTTTCTGTCCAGGCTGCAACTTGTCAGAATTGAACAGTTCTTCTAGCATTAAATAAATCGAGGCGCACCCTGTATTTCCCCGCGAGTACAAGTTGGTAAACCATTTTTGTTCAGGAATCATGCAGCCTGCTTGTTCCAGAAGTTCCACAATTTGTCCCCGGAAAAAGTGAGAGGAATAGTGGCACAGCAGCCAGTCGATTTCCTGCGGACAAACTCTCCCTGATTTAATCAAGCGCAGCCAACCTTCAACGCCTAATTTCATTACATTGTCTAGCAAGCGAATATTCTGCCGCAAGTCAAAAGCTCCGGCTGCGGCTGCATCAATGTAGGAGGAATAATCTAACCAGCTTTTAGTTGATGTTTCGTCTGCTAATCCTGAATACATACAAACTGGATAAGCATTGGCGTGGGAAATCAGCTCAACCCATTCTATTTTTAAACTAATTCCCGCTGCGTTGGGATGGTTTTGCAGCAAAAATGCTCCGGCGCCGTCGGATAGCATCCAGCGCAGAAATTCAGTATCGAAAGGCAGGGGTTTTCCGGCTTGCACTGAAGTTTCTGCTTCAAATTTGGTGCTTTTGAACAAGCGCGAGGGAAATTCGGAAGCAACGGCGATTGCTGTTTGTTTTTTGCCTAGTTCGAGTTGAGATACGGCGTAATTTAAGGCAGTGACTCCGGCACAGCAAACTCCTTGAGTTGACACTATTTCTAGGGGAGATAATTCGGAAAGTTCGCCGTGTACTGTGCTGGCAAATCCCGGTACTAATAAGTCTGGTAAAGTGGTGGCGCAGGCTAGTAAGTCGATCGCACTTGGTTCGAGATTCGCTTGGGCGATCGCATCGCGGACAGCCAACGCTGCCATTTGGCTGTTAGAATATAGTGTTTGCTGCTGTTTGTCGATCGCATAATAGCGCTGTAGAATGCCGTTGCTGTTGAGAATTCGCTGTCTGACTCTCGAAGGGCGATCGGCAATTTTGCCGAGATACTCTTCCATCTCATCATTATTAATCGGTTCTCCCGGCAAAAACTTCCCAATCCGATTGATATAAGCGTTGTACATGACGTAAACCTCTAAAAATCCGAAGTTAGTCTGGCTGAAGATTAGTGCTTCGATCCCCTATAGGGCGTGTTGTAAAACCCGGAGATCCCCCCTAGCCCCCCTTTTTAAGGGGGGAACCGGAGTATTCTTTCGTCCCCCAACAATCAGGGGGATGCGAGGGGGATCGAGACTTGGATGCAAACGAGAAAAATAAAGGGTTTTAGTCTTAAGTAGACACCAATGACATTGCCGTCTACTTACCCGCAACTTTTAAGAAATGGTATAAAATTGATTGTGCTTTGTGAAGCAGTGAACTTGCAAGGATAAACCAGCTATCTGGTAGAGTCGCCGGAAATCACGTAAGTTGAGCAACAGCGACAACAAGTAACGTGAAGCGGGGTGAAGTTTTTTGTAAAATTGAGCCAATATGTAACTAAAGTTCCTTCACTGCTTCCCGACTGAAATGGATATTGAAAAACTAGATGCTTGGTATTGTCAATCTCAACGCCGCACGGCTGTTTCGCTGTTGATGAAACGAGTAGGCGTAACTCGCACTAGGGCTGAATGCTTTATACGGCTTTGGGTTTACTTATCAGTGAAACAGCTTCAGGAAAGCCAGCCCCGCCTCAAACCGCCGCTGGCGAAACTGGAATTGCCAGCAACAGAAGTTCAGTGTACTCACCGGGAAGCAGCAGAACTATTTTACTGCGATTCCGATCGAGGGAGCGATCGGGCGGCGGGAATGATGCTAGATAAATTAGCAGCACTTGGATTAATTAAAAAATACTTTGACGGTAACGCTACAGCAATTCAAATTCAACCAGTTTCAGAAATTTTAAAGGTCGCTGAACCTCAACAGCCTGTACAACTCCAATTAGATAATTTTAACCCTCGGTGCGACGCGATTCTGGTTGCAAATTTATTAGCCACCAATTACAACTGGATGAACCGCAACACTAACGCAGTTCCCCAAAAAATCGCTAAAATACTCCGGCTTTTGGCCCGTCAATACTCAAAGGGAATGCGAGTTTTGCGCCGCTGTGATAATCTCAATCCAGTCGGGTTTTACTTACTTTATCCCACAGCTAGCGAATCTGAAGTAAATTTTTTTAACGCTCCTAGCAAAAGCCTGCATTTAAGTTCTATTTCCGATATCGATCCTTTCAATATGGCGCTACCAGGAGATCAAAATTGCCAGTCAGTATTTGTCCGTAGTTGGATGATCGATCCGCAGTATTTGTCAGAATACCGAATTACTTTTCTTGAAGACACACAGAGAGTTTTAGTTGAAATGCAAACAGATTTTCCCAATCTTTGCGACTTGTACACGCTGATGATTCACCCCATGTACGAAAAACAGGCCCTGGCTTTGGGATTTCATCAGACTAGCTGCGACAGTCAATTATCTGTTTATTGGATGTATCTAGCATTGGATAGATTTTTGGCGCTGGATATTAAGGAATCACTGAAAGATTTGTAAGATAACTCGGCGGTTTCAACCGCCGAATTATATCAAATCCTCTCTTCTTCGGAATGATATAAACGGAGGACACGGCAGTGCCGTGTCCCTACAATTAATGGGTAGGGACACGGCAGTGCCGTGTCCTCGGTATCATTCCGATGCAACCGGAAACGATATTATTTATAAAACTTCCCGTCCCAAATAAGGTTGTAAGGCTTCCGGCACTTTTATAGTCCCATCTGGCTGCTGATAATTCTCCAAAATTGCCGCCATTGTGCGGCCCACAGCTAAACCGGAACCGTTCAGCGCGTGCACGAATTGAGTGCCTTTTTTCCCCGCTTCTTTAAAGCGAATATTCGCCCGCCGCGCCTGAAAATCTGCGACGTTGGAACAACTGGAAATCTCGCGGTATTTGCCCGCAGAAGGCAGCCACACCTCTAAATCGTAGGTTTTTGCTGCTGCGAAACCTAAATCGCCGGTACAGAGTGCGATCGTCCGATAAGGCAATTTCAGCGCCTGCAAGATTCCTTCGGCATCCTGCACTAACTTTTCGTGTTCCTCTTCGGAAGTGCTCGGATGCACGAGTTTTACCAATTCGACTTTGTTAAACTGGTGAAGTCGAATTAATCCCCTGGTATCTTTGCCGTAACTGCCGGCTTCGCGCCGGAAACAAGGAGTGAAAGAACAGTGATAAATTGGCAACTGTTCTGGTGTCAATATTTCACCTCGATAAAGATTGACCACCGAAACTTCGGAAGTCGGAATCAGCCACAAATCGTCGTGTTCGCATTTAAAACTTTCTTCGGCAAATTTGGGCAATTGACCTGTTGCTGTGAGAGATTCGGTGTTGACTAAAAGTGGGGGAATTACTTCAATATAACCTGCTTTTGTGTGCCGATCGAGCATGAATTGAATTATCGCTCTTTCCAGCGCTGCACCTGCGCCAACTAAGGTAACAAATCGGGGGGCGGCGATTTTTACGGCGCGTTCAAAGTTGAGGATTCCTAAGTTTTCACCGATTTCCCAGTGGGGTAAAATCTCGGTATTTTGGGGTATGTATTCGTCTCCCCAGCGCCGGATTTCGACGTTTTCTTCTTCATTTTTGCCGATCGGGCTTGACTTGTCTGGCAAGTTCGGCAGTGGCAATAATAGAGCTTCTATTTGAGCTTTTAGGTCTTTTTCCTCTGCTTGCAGTTCGTTCGATTCGGTGCCGACTGCGTTGCCTTCTGCTTGCAAAGTCTGAATTTCGGGAGATTCGAGGGGTAAACCCGATTTTCTTTTTTGGCCGATGAGTTTGGCAATTTCGTTGCTGCGGGCTTGCAGTTGCGATCGCTTGCCTTCCAACTCCCGCTGCTGTTTGTCTAGTTGGACGATCGGCTCGATTTCATATTTGCCTCCGCGAGTGTTGAGGCTTTCTTGTACGGCTTGCGGGTTTTCTCGGATTAATTTGAGGTCTAGCACAGATTTATTCTAAATCTCACATTTTAAGTTACCGGGGACAAAGCGATCGCACAGAGAAGCTTTCTAAATGATTGGCGCACTGAATCATAACTTATTCTGATCTAAAATTAGCGCTGGCTATCACCCCTGAAGGGTGACACCCCATAAAGTTGTGCTATACTGCAAACATTAGTAGATGCACCCTGATAATTTTTCTACCCCAGCCAGCAATGGCCGGGTTTTTTGTGTCTGTGCACAGTTGACAGTTGACAGTTGACAGTTGGCGGTTGACAGTTGACAGTTGACAGTTGTCCACTGATAACACAAGATGCGATCGCCAAATTACCTATTCTGTTTCCTAGAAATATTCTCCAGCGAAGGTGGGATTCAATCCTACGTTAAAGACATCCTGAAAGCTTACCTGTCTGTTACCGCAGGGACAAACTCTCCGCCAGCAGCAGAAGTTTTGCTATTGCGAGATTCCGAAGACTGCAACAATCCTTACGAATCAAAAAATCTTAAATTTTATTACCTCAAAACCGAGACTCCCTGGTTGGGGCGTCTTAAGTTTGCTACAATATTACTAACTCGCTTGCTGCAAAAACGACCGCAACGAGTTTTTTGCGGTCACATTAACCTCGCACCGCTGATTCAAACTGTGTGCGAACCTTTAGGAATTCCCTACACGATTTTAACCTACGGAAAAGAAGTATGGGAACCGCTTGGGCCCAAATATCAAACAGCAATGAGCAAAGCTGAGAGTATTTGGACTATTAGCAGGTATACGCGCGATCGCACTTGCTGCAATAATCAATTAAATCCTGATAAATTCCAGATAGTGCCTTGTGTGGTAGATGGTAATATATTTACGATCGCCCCCAAATTTGAGGATTTATTAGCACAATACAATCTGATTCAGGACTTACGCACTCCGACCAAAGAAACCGGGTTTTTATACGAAAATACTTCGTTCCAGCCCACAGATTCGGTAAAAAACCCGGTTTCTGAACCCCCATGCGTAAGTCCTATGATTGATGCTAAAATATTGATGACTGTGGCAAGATTGCGATCGACCGATATTTACAAAGGCGTTGATGTCACAATTCAAGCTTTGCCGCAAATCGCAAAAACCTTTCCCAATGTGAAATACTTAGTAATTGGCAGAGGAGACGATCGACCTAGATTAGCCAAACTCGCCGCAGATTTGGGAGTTGCCGAAAGAGTAATATTTGCGGGTTTTGTACCGACAGAAAATTTAGCACAAAATTACCAGTTGGCCGATGCTTATGTAATGCCCTCCCAGGAAGGCTTCGGTATCGTTTATTTGGAAGCGCTGGCTTGCGGAGTACCCGTACTCGCGGGGGACGCGGACGGGTCAGCCGATCCGCTGCAAGATGGTAAACTGGGGTGGCGAGTTCCTCACCGAGATTCAGCAGCAGTAGCGGTTGCTTGTGTGGAAATGCTGCGAGGAGAGGATCGAAGGTGCGATCGCCACTGGTTGAGGGAACAAACCGTCGCCAGATTTAGTTTTGAATCCCTTTGTCAATCCTTAGAAGGAATTTTTTAACCCTCTGACTCAGATTAACTTATAACGTAGAGAGCGGTTTCTGGGTGTACAATAGGAAGATTAAGTCGAACAACTGCGAGAATTTCTGAGTAGGATAGAGCTATGCCTGCCTGCAAAGACAACCAAGGAGAACACCGTGAATCAAGGCACCCCCAAAATCTCTTTAAAACTACCGCGTATTAGCAATTGGCTGATACTGCTGGGTATCGCGTGTTTGTTGGTGTCAATTGGTTTAGGTTGGGTAGTTAAATCATTTTTGATTGTAGTAGGTTTTTTGCTACTGACGCCTGTGGTGGGATTTTTCGCGCTTCAGTGGTGGCTGAAACGCAATTTAATTGAGGACAAGTGTCCAGTTTGTCAATACGAATTTACAGCTTTAAATCAAACTCAGTGTCAGTGTGCCAACTGCGGCGAACCTCTGAAAATAGAGCAAGGTCATTTTTACCGCTTGACGCCGCCCGGTACGATCGATGTTACCGCCGTAGAAGTATCATCGGTTCAACAGTTGGAAGATTAATAATTGGGAATTGGGAATTGGGAATTGGAAATTGGGAATTGGGAATTGGGCATGGGGAATGAGTTAGTTGTTGGTTATTATTTGTTTGTTGTTATTTGCTATTTGCTATTTGTTACCAGTTGGTTGTTATTTGTTACTTGTTGGTTCTAATAACCAATTATCCATGCCCGATGCCCGATGCCCAATTCCCGATGCCCAATTCCCAAAATTATTTTTCCAAGCGTACAGCGTACCACTGCAAAAACTTTCCAGGCCCAACATCTAATTCACAATAAGTATCAATTAAATACTTAGCTTGAGCTTCCACGCCAGAGATTTTCTGCACGTCTTGCGGCAAGTCTTCGTGTTCCTGGGCTAAGACTGCTTGCAGCTTTTCTAAGAGTTCCGCCGCTGTCAAAAACTGCTCTGGTTGGTTTGTTTCTAACACTACAAATGTGTCTTCGTCATACAGTGACATAGTTTCAAAGGTTGAGGTTAATTATTTCTAGATTTTCGTGCAGTTAAGCGATCGAAAGTATAAACTCTTAATTACAATTTTCCAGCCCCAGCTCGATCGTGTTACAATAGAACAACATCAGAATTCCTACCGGATTACCGTTATTAACTTAGTTATTAACCGAGTTGTCAACAGATCCGACACAGCAGTTCTGAGGAAATTTGTCAAGTGCAAATTTGTCAAGTGTCAAATTGTCAAGACATATTCGATCGACCTTTATCTAATTATAACTGGCACTACACATTCCCATGATTACATCTTCCACTTCAACGCCTGTTGCGCGCAAGCCCTCAAAATCAGAAGGTCTCAAAGAACGCAGCAACTATTTGCGAGAACCCGTTGCGACTGAACTGTTACAAGAAACAACCCACTTCACCGAAGAAGGGATTCAGATTCTCAAATTTCACGGCTCGTACCAGCAAGACAACCGCGACAATCGAGTTAAAGGACAAGAAAAAGACTATCAGTTCATGCTCCGCACCCGCAATCCCGGCGGTTTCGTTCCGCCGCAGCTATACTTGGCCTTAGACAAGCTATCCGAAGAATACGGCAACCACACGCTCCGCGTCACAACCCGCCAAGGTTTCCAAATTCACGGCGTGTTGAAAAAAAATCTTAAAGCAGTGTTTTCCTCAATTATTAAAAATATGGGGTCAACCTTGGGTGCTTGCGGCGACTTGAACCGCAACGTCATGGCACCGCCAGCACCGTACAAAAATCGCCCAGAATACCAGTATGCGCTCAAATACGCCGATCGTGTCGCCGATTTGCTGACACCGCAAACCGGTGCTTATTACGAAATTTGGCTGGACGGGGAAAAGGCTGTTTCGGCTGAGGAAGACCCCGCTGTGAAAGCTGCAAGAGTTTCAAACGGCAACGGTACAACATTTCACGATGACAAAGAAGAACCGATTTACGGCGCTCATTATATGCCGCGGAAGTTCAAGTGTTCCGTGACAGTACCCGGAGACAATTCGGTTGATTTGTACTCTCAGGATTTGAGCTTGGTGGTATTTACCGATGAAGCTGGGGAGTTGCAAGGTTTTAACGTGTTTGCTGGTGGCGGTTTGGGCCGCACTCACAATAAAGAAGAAACTTTTGCGCGGGTGGCTGATGAGATTTGTTATGTCGCCAAAGATGATGTTTACGATTTGGTCAAAGCAATTGTAGCAACTCAAAGAGATTACGGCGATCGTACAGACAGAAGACACGCCCGACTGAAATACCTGATTAACGACAAAGGCGTGCAGTGGTTTCAAGACAAGGTTGCCGAATATTTTGGCAAGCCGCTAGAAGCTTTTAAACCGCTACCTGAATGGAAGTATTTCGATTTCTTGGGATGGCACGAACAAGGCGACGGCAAACTGTTTGTCGGCATTTCTGTCGAAAACGGCCGGATTAAAGACGAAGGTTCGTTCCAGCTAAAAACAGCTTTGCGGGAAATCGTGCAGAAACACAACTTGCCGATGCTGGTGACACCGCACCAAAACGTGCTGATTTACGAAATTTCGCCGGAAATCAAACAGGAAATTCAGGACATTCTCTCGCGCTGCGGCATTCAGTCAGAAACTGCGATCGATCCCTTAGTCCGCTATGCTATGGCTTGTCCGGCAATGCCGACTTGCGGGCTGGCGGTTACCGAGTCAGAGCGCGTGATTCCCAGCATTTTAGAGCGGATTCGGGCGCTTTTGACCAAAGTTGGCTTGCAAGATGAGCATTTTGTGGTGCGGATGACGGGTTGCCCCAATGGATGCGCCCGCCCTTATATGGCAGAATTGGGGTTTGTCGGGAGTGCGCCGGAATCCTACCAGATTTGGTTAGGCGGTTCTCCCGCTCAAACGCGGCTGGCTAAACCGATTGAGGAAAAGCTGCACGTCAATGATTTTGAAGCTTTTCTGGAGCCGATTTTTGTTTATTTTAAGCAAAAACGGCAACTAAGCGAGAGTTTTGGCGATTTTTGCGATCGTGTCGGGTTAGAATCTATCCGTCAATTTGTAACCAACTACCAATCTGCTGACTCGATGACAACTGAGATTAATGATTTAGAAGTTACGTCTAGTAACGACGATGAAAACGAGACAGCCGCTGCTGGTGGCAAAGTCCGCCGCCGGATTAGCGTCCGCGATGAAATCTACAACGAGCTCAAAGATGAGGCAGCCCGTCAGGGTAAGCCAATCACGCAGCTAGCTACAGAGGCAATTTCCACTTATTTGAAGAAGATTAAGGAGGAAGCATAAGCCGATTTTCTATTGAATACAATCGAACTCAGGCAAAAGTAATATAAGGGCAGAGCATTTGCAGAAAAAAACTTAGATTTTTAACATAAATCTGGTTGTAAATGCTTTGCCTTTATTGTTATTAGTTATTGGTTATTGGTTATTAGTTATTAGTTATTTCCCATGCCCAATTCCCAATTCCCAATTCCCAATTCCCAATTCCCAATTCCCAATTCCCAATTCCCAATGCCTCAATTACAAAGATTAGCAGTTAATGCCACCCAAATTTGCGATCGCACAATCGACTTAACTAAGGAACAGCAGCATTATTTACATCGCGTGTTGCGACTGAATCAGGGCGATAAATTTATTGCAATGGACGGCAGAGGACATTGGTGGTTAGCAGTTCTAGAAGCCCAGGAAACAGGGTTAATTGCGTCGATAACAGAAGAAATTGCTGTTAACAGGGAGCTTGCCGTCGAGGTGACTTTGATGGCGGCGTTGCCCAAGGGAAACGGGTTTGACGAGGTTGTCAGACAGGCGACGGAGTTGGGTGCCGCAAGTATTGTGCCGGTGACGAGCGATCGAACTTTGCTGAAACCGAGCGCCCAAAAGGTCGATCGGTGGAAGCGGATTGCTGCGGAGGCGGCGGAACAATCAGAACGTCAATTTGTCCCGACTATTTTAGAGCCTGTTTCGTTTGATTTTGCTGTGAAAGATTGCGGTCAAAAATATCGATATATTTGTGTGGCGCGCGGAGAAAACCGCCAGTTGTGGGATTGTTTAATGAAATTAGAACCCCCCCAGCCCCCCAAGCTTCGGGGGGAGCAAGAATTCGATCCCCATTTTGTAGGGGCGGTGCCCCCGTGCCCGCCCCCGGCTGGGGGAGAATTATCGATCGTCATAGCTATTGGGCCGGAGGGTGGATGGACTGAGGGTGAGGTGGAAAGGGCGATCGAGTTTGGTTTTGAACCTGTTTCTTTGGGTAGTAGAATTCTCAGGGCGGTGACAGCACCGATTGTGGCTTTATCGTTGGTGGGGGCGGCTTTTGAGAAGTGCTGATATCCACAAAAGATTACGGATACTTGCTGGGTTTGGCGATCGCAGCTAAAATGTAAATAGCTAATTATCACAGGAGTAAAATGTTACAGTCAGTAGAGGGCATATATCGAAATGGGAAAATCGAATTACTGGAAATGCCCGCCGACATAGAAGAAGCGCAAGTTATTGTTACTTTTATGCCAAAACTAGGGTTAGTAAACTTGCAGTCTCGCGGTATCAACCAGGAACAAGCAGCAGATTTACGGGTTCGGTTGAGCAGATTTGCTCCTGATTAGGAACTACCGGAAATGGATGCTTACGATGCCTTATAATCGAGGTGATGTAGTGCTGGTTTTGTTTCCCAACGCAGACTTGCGTACTGCGAAACGCCGTCCTGCTTTGATAGTTCAAACTAATAATCTGGGTACTGGTTTAGGGCAAACAATTGTGGCAATGATTACTAGCAATTTAGCCCGTTCAGGACACCCAAGCCGGGTTTTTGTTTCCCTCGCAACACCGGAAGGCCAACAAACTAGACTGCTAGCTGACTCGGTAATTATGAGAGACAATCTTGTAACGCTTCTAGAAATTGAAATCGATCGCAAAATTGGTATTTTGTCAGATATGGCGGCAGTAGATGTAGCACTCAAGCACACTTTGGCAATCTGATAAAAATGGCGCTAGAACCTCTAATCTTTTCGCTCCAAGTCTTGTGTTTTAGAAATACTCAGAACTAGAGATGGGGGCGCTAGAACTAAAATCGTAATTCGTATCTACCTCTGCCTTCATCCGCGTTAATTTGCGTGAATCTGCGGTTAAAAAATCATAAAATATAATCGCTGCAAAAAGTCTCTCGCAAAAACAGGAGAATAATTCATGAAAAATCGATCGCCCATCACCATCACCATCATCACAGCAATCCTCGCAGCCAGTATACAATCTGTAACGGCCCAGCGATCGACAAATCAAGGGCAATTGCTAGCCAATGCTCAGCTATCTGACAGACAAACAAATCAGCTTAAGTCTCTCGGAGTTAAAGTTGCCATTCCTAGCTATGTTCCCGCCGGATTTCAGGTGGCTAGCGTTCAAGTTAAACCTTGTGCTTCAGGAGTCCGCCGTTTTTGCCCTAACTACGCAATTATCTATCGCAACTCCAATAACTCTTGCTTTGCTATTGAATCCACCGGTGGCGGTATTGGCGATATGCCATCGGTTGACTTAGAACGGAGTTATCCAGTCAACAATTCAATATTGGGCAAAAGTGCAGTGTTAAAATATCGTAAAAACGATCGACTTTCTGGCCCTACTTTAACAGGAAGTTGGATGGGGAAAGGCCCATTTTACAGATTTACTGGTGCGGGTTATCCTCTTTTCTTAGATACTGCGCCTCCAGAGTTATCTAATTGTAAGGACATTAGCCCCCAAGAAGCTGTCCGGGTTTGGGAATCTCTGCGATACTTGCCATAAAACTCTCAAATAATAACAGCATAGTGTCTTCAGTCTTGGGTGATCGCACCAGCAAAGGTACTTACACATTAAGCATAAATTCCGATCGGCTTTAACTAAACTTCAACCAACCCCTAAGCAAACTCAAAAACAGGTGTTTCAATCACCCTAGTCGGCTTTCTATCTTCCCAAATCATCTTCTGCAACTGTTCCACAGTCTCAGGCGAAAAAAAACGCTCTCCTGTTTCCAAACATACTCTAGCAGGAACATTTTCAATAATAATAAACTTACCGTTGATTTCAAGCGTGTAAGTTACCTTTTGTTCCACCATTGTTTCTTTCCAGATGTCATTGTTCATTTTGATTTATCCTTAACTTAAAATCAATCCAATTTTTCTGCTCTGGTTCGTATAAAGTAATGATTTTTACCAAAGGACGAGATGGATAACTGCACTGAACGTGCAAAGGTCTATTTGCCACAGTCAAACCGAAAATCAAACAGCTTGGGCCATATTTGTCATCGGGATACTATTCGATAACTTCACCAGCCATTATTGCTTCCCGGATCTCTTGTACGCTGATACTGCGAACTATGCTTTGGTTTACTGCGTGTTGTGAAAGCTCAAAATCATTGCGTACAATTTTGACACGTATTTTTTCAATTATTGTCATAGTTTCAGATCGTATCTATAAGTTAACACAAGAGCAAAAATTGTTAACCAGTAGCGGAACCGATCGAACATCAGCCAATATAGAAACAACCTCATTTCCCCTAACCGCCATGACAGACATCCACCAAATAGCCGCCGCCCTTGATGCCCAAAACTATAAACAAGCAGTCCAACTCATCAAACAACTGCAAACAGAATCACCCGAAAATCCCTGGGCACAATACTACATCGGCCACTACTACGAGCTCACCAATAACCCAGAAAAAGCCGAAAAAACCTACAAACAAATACTCCGCGACATCACCAACCCTAAAATAGTCTCCCAAGCCCGCCAAGGGATTCAACGCATCGAAACCGCAGAACAAGACAGACGCAAACAAGCTATAGAAACAGCCAAAAACGACCCCAGCAACCTCGAACCAGCACTTTTGATCCTCGAAGCAGTCAGCCCCGAAGACAAACCCGCAGCCATCCAAAATATCAGCAGAATTTTCAAAACCGACATCTATACAACTCGGATGCAAGTTCAAAGTCGCGGCTGGAGACTCTACAAAACTGGCCCCATCGCCGAACTCAAAATCTACGGCGAAGAACTTCTCAACGCCGGAATTCCCGTATTCTGGGGAACTCTAGCCGATATTCAAAAAATCCAAATCTTTCGAGTGCAACATTTCCAGTCTCTCTCTTCCCCAGCCGTCATTTGCAAAGATAACCTAAATAGACTCGGTTCTATCGAATTTAATTGGTCAGAAGTCAGCCAAAGAGTAGAAGGTTTAGTGCCTATGTTTATGGAGATTATGGACTACTCGCCTAACCGCAGAAATGAGGAATTTCGCCACAAAGAAATTACCCAAGATTACGCTCAAATCTGCGATTTACATATTCCCAGCAGAAACTGCATTCTGCGTATTTGCGACCAAAGTTACGAATTCAAACAAGGTGTTGACTTTACTAAATCTTCAGCAGATATCTCTGCTTCAGGCAATCCCAATAAAACAAAATCTCGTTCCCAAAAATTCCAAAAAATTCCTCAAAGTACCACCAGAATTAACTGGAATCACTTACTAGAAATACTTGATCAACAGCTTGACGTTACAGTTTGGTCTGAGTTTAATCTGTTTGCCGATACTGTTCTCGATTACACTAATATGTTAAGCAATATCGAGTCTCACGTGGAGGTCGATCGCAAATCCGAAAGCCCTTGGGACCCAGCTTTCCAGTTATACAGCGGATTAGCCTTTCTCAGAAACCAAGGAAATAGGGAATAGAAAAAAGAGTTAAAATTTAAAAATGAGCCATGCCATTTTTGAATTTTTTACCCCATAATAGGGAATTATCCAATGCCCAATTCCCTACTACGAATTCCTAATTTCCTACTTGTTTTTTACTTGACGAGCCATTTCCCGGAAATTGTTCATGCTAGGGCCGGGGGTGCGACGAGTTCCAGTTGGTGTCGGCATTAAATTATTAGGAGCAAAAGTCCGATTCGGTTCAGCTTGAGTCGGCACTTTCCCGTTAGTTGCAGCAGCAGGTACTTTCGCGGGTTCCGCAGTATTAGCAGGAACGCTAGCGACTGGTTCCTTTTCTTTCTTGGACTTTTTCTCTACCTTAGCCTTTTTCGCCGGTTCAGACTTCTGGGACTTAACAGGCTCAACTTTTTCCGGTGCGGTCACAACAGGCTCAGCCTTCTTGGTAGCAGCAGGCGCAACCATAGCCGGCGCTTTCGCCGAAGATTCGCCCAAATCTAGGAAATATTCAGACTTTTTCAAGCCTAGCAACCCGCCGAGAAAGCCGAAAATACCGCCGAAGAAATTTTTGATAAAACCAAACATTAGACTTACTCCTTTTGTTCTTTTAGAGAAATTTGTACAAGTTTGTCAACAAAGTCAGACTACGAGGTAAGGCAACTTTTGTCTATATTTCTTAATCAAAATTTACATTTTTTGATTAAAAATGCTGAGCTTATAGTATTTTTTACTCAGTAATCCCAGCTTTACTTTGCACTTATTTACAGATTATCTCAGAATTTATGACGGATTTTCGTTTTGCTCAGCTTATCTCGATCCGATTCGCCATCTGTCCCACTAGGGATCAAACTCTTTAGGGGGGTGATTTATGCTGTAATCAGCCAGCAATTTTCAAGCAAAATGAACAGTTCGCTCGATCGCAATCCCGTCATCCTGATACACGGTATCTGGGACACAAAGATTATTTTCAGCAAAATGTCCGCGCGCCTCACCGAACTCGGATGGTGTGTACACAGCCTCAACCTCACGCCCAATGACGGTAGCCTCGGCCTAGACTCGCTGGCGCAGCAACTCGCGGATTATATCTCGCAAACCTTTCATCCAGAACAGTCGATCGACATAGTAGGCTACAGCATGGGTGGACTCGTCAGTCGCTACTACGTCCAACGCCTCGGAGGAATTAGCCGGGTACAGCGTTTTATCACCATATCTTCCCCTCACAAAGGCACACTCACCGCCTATTCTCTACCCTTACCAGGATATCTAGATATGCGTCCCCATAGCAGTTTTCTGCAAGATTTAGATCGAGATGTCGCCATACTCAAACAAATTAACTTTACATCAATATGGACGCCATTTGACGTAATGATTTTACCCTCGGACAGCTCTCAAATGCCTGTAGGTAAAGAAGTTAAACTCAAGGTTTGGTTGCACCGCCAAATGGTAACAGATACTCAAAGTATTAACGCATTAGTGATAGAACTAAAAGCACCTATTAAAAATAAAATTCCCATTTAAAAATGAATAGCACTTGCAGCCGTAACCCAGTCTTGCTAATTCACGGCATCTTCAGAAAATCGGTAGTTTTCAATAAAATGTCCTACCACCTCACCCAACTGGGATGGTCTGTATATAGCCTTAACCTCGCACCAAATTGGGGTAACGCCAGCCTGGAAGAATTAGCCCAACAACTGGCAGATTACATCGACACAAACTTCTACCCAAAACAGCATTTAGATTTAGTAGGATTGAGTATGGGCGGTTTAGTAACTCGCTACTACCTGCAAAGGCTCGGCGGAATTAATCGAGTGCAACGATTTATTTCGATATCTTCTCCTCATAGTGGCACTTGGACGGCTTACACTCTGCGGGGAAAAGGCTGCATTCAAATGCGTCCCGGTAGTGCTTTTCTGGAAGATTTGAATCGAGATGCTAGTGTCTTGAAAAAGCTTAACTTTACTTCTATTTGGACGCCTTGGGATTTCATCATTGTGCCTGCTTATAGTTCCCAAATATCCGCAGCAAAAGAAGTAAAATTATCAGTGTTTGCTCATGCTATGATGGCGAGAGATTCTCGTAGTTTAAAAGCTGTTGCTGAAGCACTATCGGAACCTTTAAACACTTGAAATCAGTTACCTAATCGGTTTCTGAACTGACTTGCGTTAAATTCGTTACACAGTCTGTTGCCGAACTTTATTATGCTATAATCTTGATTTCAAGCTATAAAATCAACACTTATGATCGTCCTGCCCAAACTGGAAAAGCTGCGCGATACTCTACCTATAGAAGGAGCAGTCCGCATTGAATTGGTAGAAGGAATACCCATTTTTCGAGCTTCCACTGCTGTCAAAAATCGCATAGAAGAACTGTTGGAAAAACAGCAAAATTTGCCACTCAATCCCGAACAAGACCAAGAACTCAATCTTTACGAAGAAATCGACGATTACCTCAGTTTTGTCAATAGGACTGTCCGCAATCTTTTCTTGGGTGAGATTAAGCCTACAACATAGAAATGTCCGATCGCCATTGAACAACTACAGCGTATTCCATTTTTGTCAAGTGTAGGGACACGGCACTGCCCATGGGTGTCAACTTAAGGTCAAATCCAGTCAGAGATTGCTGACTATTAAATCTAGATCTCCCTGGCGCCCCCCTTAAGAAGGGGGGGACAGGGGGGGTCAAAGTCCCCCTTCTTAAGGGGGATTTAGGGGGATCTGGACTATGGTAAAAACGACATTTATCAAGGCTTTCAGGCTTAAGTTGACACCAATGGGCACGCTTGAGTGTCCCTACGGGGAGCTTCACAAATGTGTAATTTACTGTATCAAATCTATTAGGATCGGAATTATTCATCTCTCTCTTCTCTTCCTCTGCGTTAAGAGAGTTCTCTGCGGTTAAATCATTCCAAACAATCAAACAGTGTCGCCCACTTCAGCATATTCGCTCAGCCCAAAAATTGCCTCGGCTTCACAGTAATACTTGAATTCCAGTATATTATGAGAGGGATCTTCTAAGAAGAAAGTGCGGTGTTCTGTAGGCAAACCGACAAAGCGCCTTCTCGGTTCTTGATAGAAGTTCAAATTATTCTGTTGTGCCTTTTCTAACAACTCTTCCCAGTCAGCCTCCGAAGTAAATACTAACCCAAAATGCCGGGGATAGATGCCTCGCTGGGGTGTCAAAGGTTCGTCGCTGAGATGCGCTACTATTTGATGGCCACAGATACCCATAATTACAGACTTTGGGGATTCGCGACCCAATTCGCAGCCGAGCCCGTTTACGTAGAAGGCTTTTGTTTGGTCAATATCGGTCACGGGAAAGGCAAGATGAAATAAGATTTTGTTCATGGAGATACTAATGCAGAATTCTGAATTGTTTTTTAATTATTTGTCTTGGTTTAATCCTTGGTTGGTGGCGATCGCCCTGAATACAATTTTACTGGCGATCGCCGTTATTACTCCCAAAAAATTGCTGACGGATGCAGGGCAATTTCACGGCTGGCTGCTGGGTGTCATCATCTGGGGCTGTTTGGGATGGCAAGGCTATGCTGTGGTGATGTTCTACTTTCTCGTCGGATCGGGAGTTACGCGCATCGGTAAAGCTCAAAAAGAGGCAGAAGGGATAGCTGAAAAGCGATCGGGCGCACGAGGCCCGGAAAATGTTTGGGGTTCTGCTTTAACCGCTACTCTCTGTGCTGTGGGAGTTTTGGCATTGTCTATTTTAGGAGAGACAGGCGATATTTTAGGAGAAACAGGCAAGATGCCTGTTCCACAATATGTAATTTCCCTGTTATTGCTGGGTTATGCGGCGAGTTTTTGCACAAAACTTTCGGATACTTGCGCTAGCGAAATTGGCAAAGCTTACGGTAAAAGGACGTTTTTGATTACTACCTTACAGCCTGTACCTAGGGGTACGGAAGGGGCGGTAAGTTTGGAAGGAACGATCGCGGGTATTGTCGGCTCTATTCTGATGGCGCTTGTGAGTTCGGCGGTTGGTTTAATAGACTTGACAGGAATTGTTTTTTGTGTTATTGCAGCTTTTATTGCCACGAATATCGAGAGCGTGATTGGCGCGACGGTGCAATCAAAGTTTGAGTGGCTCACGAACGAGGTAGTGAATTTTTTTAATACACTCATAGGAGCGATCGCGGCGATCGTTTTAGCCTCAGCCTGGACAACTTTTTTCGCTTAGCTTAGTCAACAATAATCATTAGTCATTAGTCTCAAGCGGTCAATTCATGACCAATGACTAATGACTAATCATACTAAGGGTCGTCTTGCGGTCCAAAAACCATTTGTACAATCATCGTTGGTTCACCCCGCTTATGATAGCGATCGGCCCAATTGCGAATAATTTCATCTAATTCCTCAACAGCTTGGTCGAGTCGTTCCGGCGGGATATCCAAAGTTTCCATAACTCGCATCACTTTCGGTTGTTTTTGGGCCCAATCCTTCATTAGCCGGAAATACCTAGCCGTATCTTCCACCATAGTAAATGTCCGCTCTTCTTCCTCTGCCGGAGAGTAAGTAGCGCGCACGAGGGCATAAAAAGGCATTCCCCAAGGAGAATCAATACGAGTCACTGTTCCCGAATAAATCAATCGGCGCTTGATATGTTCTGCTAGAGCTTCACTCAAAGGCATTCGCCTTTCTGGGTGCATATCTTCTTGCGATCGCCTGTGCAGAAACTCAATCAACTCCATAAACTGAAAAGAATTGATCAGTTGAGCGTCAGGCGGATTTGGAGGAACCTTGCCTTCGAGATATTTTTTTTCATCCCCAGTCAAGCTGTTTCCAGGAATGCGAGGGCGTCCCGGAAGCCAAGCATACTGTTCCAGCCAAACATAAGGAAACTGAATCAAATATTTAGGTTCTTGGGAACCCAGCATTTTTAGCAATTTTCCTGTAGTCAGGGCTTCCCGAACTTCCTCAACAATCACCTTCACCCGTTTAGGCTCAATGTGATGCAAGTGCCCGGTCATCCGCAGGTTGTTGTCCTGCTCCAGGTAAGTCATATAAATGGCACACTTAGCCGCCGTTGCGGCCGCGTCTAGAAACGCCCCGTGCCTGTGCCCACTGGTTCTCATGGCGCTAAACGCCAGATATAGCATGATCTGATCCATCGCACTAGGGCTGAGGCTTTTGACCAGATCCAAAGAGTCATTTTTCATCACAATCCCCGAAATAGCCAAATTAGGAGGCATCTTGCGATCCTCCATTGAATTATTGCAAAAGTGCCGAATCAAGCATAGCCGACTGTCCCAGAAACCCAGCTACCCTAATGTTCAGGCGAGTTAATTTCGCTGATGTAACTGGGGCATTAACTTAAAGGCGATCAACACCGAATAAGTGGTTCTTATTGGCGAATTTAAGTCGAGTGCTGCACCCTCTGCACTCAGCGTTTACTTATATATAAGTGAGTTATCGCACGTTAATTATAATGCAGCCGTTAAAAATCTCACCCCACCTGCGGGGAGAGAACGTAAATAAATGTTGCGATCGGAGGAATTTGAGGCGGCTCCGAGCCGATCGGCTTTGCACGAAGCGAAAATTATCTGTTATGCTCGATCGGTACAGTAGAAGCGTTTTCAAGACAAAACCACCAAATACTAGAGTCTATCTCTAGGTAGATGGCGGTTCTACGTTTATATGCTAACATTTATCACAAACAAAATAATCTCCTAATGACTGCCAATAAAAGTGCAGTTACGGTTCAATCTGAAAAACTAGAATGCCAGAAATTCAGTTTGATCGATCGAATCAACGGCCCGAACCAATTCAGTTATGGCACTCGCTTGCATCCAGCGCGATTAAAAATTCAGTAGTGCATCGGTGTAAACATTAGGCTGGGTAAAACTTCTGCGTCCGCTGCCCCTTTCAGGACTACGATCGCCCTTTTGTTGAGTTTGCGCTGACAACATATATTGGGCGGTGGCAGTTTCGAGCATTGGGGCTGGAGATTCAAAAGCTTGAGCGGCGCTGGCACTCAAGGTAAGGCCCAACAGGCTCAGTAAAGCAATTGCAGTGTAGGTTTGCATGGGGTAGTATCCGTGTCAGTGTCTATTACCTGATACAGAGTTGCCCCGATCGATCAGGATAGATATCTGTGCAATTTTCGGATCTTTGCAAAAAACCTCACGCTTTCAATTTTACTGCTCCCAACCGCAGCCAAGCACCTGCAAAATTTAGCCTACCCCATACTGTCAAAAGCTTTTCGGTTTCGCAACTCTCTAAAAATCTGTCGGTTTCCGAGTCCAAAGTCACGAGTTGCCAAGTTTCACCAGCTACGGATGCGGGACTTGTCAGCGTAAGTGTCCAATCTTGTGCGCCGAGACGGCGGAAAATGCCCGAAAATGTGCTATCGGTATTTGCGGTTGGACTGATGGGACTGGGGCAGAAACTGGGTTCAAATATCGAGCTTGTGGATTCAAGTACAGAATTTTGGTTGAAAAACCTGGTTTCTCCATCGCTTTTGCTTGAGTTGTGATTGAAGCGCTTTTCTACTGACTCCTGACATTCGCCGCTGGCGGGATATGCTTCAGGTTGATCGAGATAATAGCGCTGCCAATCCAGCCAGTCCGATCGATCCAGTGTCAAATTAAACAAAGGAACAACTGCCGCCCTCGCCTCGGAATCTTGCAGCAAAGCTTCCTGCAAAACTCGAACGGGCAAATCCCGGGGCTGACATCCAGATTCCGCGCACAAAGCTGCCGCCATCCCCGCCGCCTGTCCGATATTCATCACCACAGGCTGCAAGCGAGTTGCACCGTTGGCGATGTGAGAAACGGAAATATTTTTTTCGCAGGCTAACAATCCGTCTGTACTTGCAGGAATTAGCGCGCTGTAAGGAATCGTAAACGGAGTACCAGTCCAACGGCCTCCCCAACGGATGGATTTGGGCTGTAAAGGAATGTCGCCGCTGTTGTAGTGGTGATCGTTAGCATAATTGCCGATCGCAATTGTTTCACAAATTCCCTGAGCATCGATCGGCAATTTTGCGACATTTCCGCCAACAACGGGCAAAATATCTTGTTCTCGGATTGTTTGTACTCCTCGCAAACGGCGGCTTTCTCGGTAGTAAGGATGCAAGGCAAAGGCAGAAGTCAACCCCCCCCTGCCCCCCCCAAGGGGGGAATGAAGAAGGCAACCCCCCCCTACCCCCCCCAAGGGGGGAAAGAAGAGAGGAGAGTTTTGTTGATTTTCGGTTTGTGAAATCGGGAAAATATGCTGTGCTAAGCCGTAGCGGGGGCCGAGTTCGGTTTGAATGAAGCGGGCGAAACTTTGAGTATGCCACAGACTTTCTTGGAGGAATTCTTGTCGGGATGCTGGAGATCCAATTAGTCGATCGACCCCTTCACCATAATCATTACCGCGAATCGGCCAATTAATCATCAACAATCCGCCCGGAAGCCTGCCGTAATTGAGAAATTGCTCGGGAGTGTAACCTTTCCAAGCATCGGTAAATCGATCGGGATTATCGACAGGCGGCGCGGGAATCTCTGGCGCAACCGCACCTTCCCCAAAAGCCTGCATGATAGCCACCCAAGTCGGAGATTGCACCGAATACCTTTGTGTGAGATCGTTAGAGGCGATCGGCGCGCTGGGTTCTCCCCACTCAGCTTGAAATTCCCAACCCCAGCGGTGTCCAACCTCCGCTAAAGCCAGCAAATCTCCCAATTCCGTCGCATCCAAAGTGATTTTGGCAGAAACCGTAAAATCGGCAAACCGAACGCCAGAAATGCGATCGCCTTCCCGTAGCACATCTTGAGGTATTTGTCCACAAATCCACTGCAAATTCGGTAAATACTTAACCCAATCCGCAAAAATTTGTGCACCGATGCGGGGATCGTAAGTAAAAAAACTGACCCAGCCCCAATCCAAACCTCCCGGCTGTCGCTGCTGGAGTTCCCGGAGAAATTGGCCCCACAAACCTGTCTGAAAAGCTGCTAATTCATTGCCATCGGGAGCCGAAACGCCGGCCGCCGTCAGCATTCCTCCCAGCCAGGGGAATTCGCTGACTAAAATAGTTTTGGCACCTCGGCGGGCTGCTTGCACAGCAGCAGCGGTGCCACCAGTGCCGCCACCGACTACCAAAACATCTGCTGTTAAAACGGAAGAAACGGGAAATACCATTGCAGATTTAAGATGCTTAGAACTTACACGCAGGCGGTCAGAAACTGGGTTTTTTCCAGAGAAGAGGCGTTATAGTCCGTAAAACTCAAAAAAACCCGGTTTCTTTGGTTTTTGTGTCCGGGACTATTGTTGTAAAATCGCATCTCAAATCAAAAAGTATCAGAAAATGGGGAACGGAAACAGTAAAATAATACGTTGCGTAATTTCCCCACTATTCACTACTAACAAAGCAATTGAAAATGGAAAAAGGTTTTATCTTGTGGTTCACCGGGCTGAGCGGCTCCGGTAAAACAACTATCAGCAAAGCTCTCGAACCAGAGTTGAGGGCCAGAGGTTGTAAAGTGGAAATCTTGGATGGAGATGTGGTTCGCACGAATTTGTCAAAAGGTTTGGGATTTAGCAAAGAAGACCGAGATACTAATATTCGACGCATTGGATTTGTCGCGAACCTGCTAAGCCGCAATGGAGTAGTGGCGATGACCGCAGCTATTAGCCCCTACCGAGCAATTCGCGACGAAATTAGGGCGATGGAGCCAAATTTTGTGGAAATATATGTCAAAGCAGCCTTAGAAGTGTGTGAATCTCGCGATGTCAAGGGGCTGTATGCTAAGGCCAGAGCCGGAGAAATTAAGGGATTTACGGGAATTGACGATCCTTATGAAGAGCCGCTCAATCCTGAGATTACTTGTGACACAGAGCGCGAAAGTGTATCCGAAAGCGTGACAAAAATTCTGAGCAAGTTAGAAGAGTTGGGTTACATTTGATGGTGGCGGGGTAGGAAACGGGGCGAAAGACGATGGCGATCAAAAACTATTCAAAACTTAATACTATCAAAAGTTTAATTGTCGGAAGTTTAACAGTGTCAGTGCTGGCGGGTGTGGGTTCATCTCCTGTTGTGGCCCAGTTTTTGCCTCCTCCTCCTCCTCCTCCTTCGGGTGCTCCGACTCCTGTACGGGTACCATCTGCGCCGGGATTTCCGGCAGTTCCGGCAAGTGCACCTTCGAGTGTACGATCGGAAGTTTACACTTTAGGCGCGGGCGATCGCATTCAAATGGACATCTTCAACGTCCCGGAATACAGCGGCCCCAACGGTCAACACCAAGTACAGGCCGATGGTTCCCTGAGTTTGCCGTTAATTGGCAGCCTTTCCGTCGCCGGAATGACCTTAGAACAAGCTTCTAATGCTGTCAAAGAGCGATACGGCAAATATCTCAAACGTCCTTGGATTACCCTAAAACTGCTAGCGCCGCGTCCTTTGCAAATTGCGATCGCGGGCGAAATCAACCGCCCCGGAGCCTATACAATATCCTCAGCAGCGGGCCCTGGAGGCACATCAGAGCAAATCGGAACTCAAATGCCGACAATATCGCGGGCGCTGCGAATGGCCGGCGGAATTACGCAGTCAGCAGATGTGCGACAAATCAAAATCCGCCGCCCCCAGCGCAACGCACCGGAACAAATTATTAGTGTGGATTTGTGGGAATTATTGCAAAACGGCGATTTGCGAGCCGATATGACTTTGCGCGACGGCGATACTATATTTATTCCCACTGTAACTAGCCTCAACCGCCAAGAAGCACCAACTTTGGCAGTAGCTAATATTACCGGACAAAGCACTCAACCAATTAATATTGCTGTGGTCGGCGAAGTAACTCGTCCCGGTACTTATACCCTGGCAAGAGATGTTCAAAATAGGGTACAAGAGAATGAAATGGGTGCAGATTCTGGTTTGTTTGCTGCTAGGGAAACAAACGGCGGGGAAACTGTTTTGCAGCAAACTGTAACGAGGGCAATTAAAATGGCGGGGGGTATTACGCCCGTAGCTGATATCAGACAAATACAAGTTCGCCGCCTGACTCGCGCGGGTACAGAACAAATTATTAATGTGAATTTGTGGCAACTTTTGGAAGGGGGAGATGTATCCCAAGATTTAGCGCTGCAACAGGGAGATACGGTAATAGTTCCCAAAGCCGAAAATCTTGACGCAGCCCAAGGCGCCCAAGTTGCTAATTCAAATTTTTCACCGGATACGATTAAGGTGAGTATTGTGGGGGAAGTCGTGAAACCGGGAGCGTTTGCGGTGCAACCCAATACTTCTTTAAATCAAGCGCTGGTAGCAGCGGGAGGTTTTAATAAAGCGCGGGCAGAAATGGATTCGGTAGATTTAATTCGCCTAAATCCTAACGGCACTGTTTCGCGGCTGACTGTTAAGGTTGATTTTTCTGCCACAGCCAATGAGGAAACTAATCCCAAACTGCAAAATAATGATGTAATTATGGTAAGGCGATCGGGCCGCGCTACATTTTCGGATAATGTGGGCGGGACTCTCGCTCCTTTAAGCCCGCTGCTGGGAATATTCCGGTTGTTCAATATTTTTCGGTGATTGCATTCTTACTGGCGCGGAGGCACCATCAACCCAGTTTCTACCAAGAATTTAGGTTTTGTAACGAGATATTTAGTCAGGAACCGGGTTTCTGAAACTGCGTCAGCCGTACAAACGTTTAAACAAATAAGTTGTAGAAATCACATGAAACCAGGGAAAAAATCTCAAATTACACTGTTTAATAATAAAAAAGCCTTAGTCCCGCCAAAAATATCTTCCGTGCTTTATGAAGAAGAGGATTTTTTATATAGGGACAAAACCGAGGAAGCAGAATTAAGTTTTTGGGAAATTTGCCGCAGCCGCTCCATCTTAGTCATCGGCGTAGCAGCGGCAGTGACTACCGGGGTTTTTGCCTGGACTTTGAATCAAAAAAGCGAGTACGAAGGGCGCTTTCAATTATTAGTAGAACCCGCTGTTACGCAAAACACTTTAGCCAAGGTTTACTCCGGCGAGCTGAAACTGCAACCAGCGACTCCCGCCACGCCAGAAAGTCCCGGTTTTGACTACGAATCGCAAATTCAAGTTTTGCAAAGCCCGCAAGTAATGTCGCCGATTATTAAACAGTTGCGGGCTAAATATCCCGAAATTAATTACAACTACCTCTTGAACCAAAAAGCAGATAATTTGCAGTTTTCTCAGCAAACCAGGCTGTCAATTAATCGCTTCAAAAATACCAAAATCATCGAAGTTAGATATCGGGATTACGATCCGAAAAAAATTCAGTTTGTTTTGGAAAAAGTTGCACTAGGCTACCGCAATTACAGCGTGCAAGATACCCGAACTCAAATTAGTCAGAGTCTGGATTTTGTGAAATCGCAAATTCCGAACCAGCAAAAGCGCCAACAAGCTCTGCAAACAGAAATTCAAAAGTTGCGCCAGCAGTACAATTTCATCGATCCGCAAATTCAAACCCAACAACTCGCGCAGCAAATCAGCCAACTTCAAGCGCAAAGATTGGACGCGCAAACGCAGCTCAACCAGCAGAGATTGCTCTATTCTAACCTGCAAAATCAGCTCGGATTAAACCAGCAACAAGCGCTGATGGCTTCGGCTCTGAGTCAAGCTCCCCGCTATCAAGCAATGCTGACTCAATTGCAGCAATTAGAAGGGCAAGTTGCGATTAATTCAGCTACTTATACCGACCAAAGTCCGCAACTGCAATTGTTGCGAGAACAGCGCAAAAACCTGATTCCTTTGTTGAAAAAAGAAGCCCAACAGGTTCTGGGAACTGATTTAGCGAAGGTGAATTCGCAAGTGCTGGCTTTTCAAGATCCGGTGCGGATTAAGTTAATCGAGCAGTTTATCGGTACTGCTAATTCTATTCAAGTTTTGGGAGTGCGGAATCAAGTTTTGGAACAAGCTGCAAAGCAGTTGAGTCAATATTCTCAAGGATTTCCGGTAATTTTGCGGCGCTATTCCGATTTGCAGCGCGAGTTGGATTTGACTAACAGTACGATGAATAGTTTGCTGGGAAAACTGCAAGCTTTGCAGCTTGAAGCTGTGGGGAAAAAAGAGGTTGCTTGGGAAGTTATTGCTAAGCCGGAAATTCCGCGCTACAAAAATGGCGAGTTGATGGCTGTTGCTCCGATTATGCCTTTGAATTTGGCTTTGGGGGGATTGGCTGGTTTGCTGTTCGGTATGCTGGCGGCGCAGTTGGCGGAACGGTTTAACAATAAAACGGTGTTCCAAACTCCGGAGGATGTCAAACATTCGATTCGGCTGCCTTTGCTGGGGGTGATTCCTGCGAGCGATAAAATTTTGAGACTTCCTCCTGCTGAGACAAGTCCGATCGATGTGGGAACTTCGCCGATGCCTACGGATGCTTTTCAAGAGGCTTTTCGATCGCTCAATGCTAATATTCGGCTGTTAAACGTTGATAGCCCGATCGCCTCTTGTGTAATTACTTCTTGTCAAGTTGCTGACGGCAAGTCTACTGTGGCAGTAAATCTAGCACGGGCGGCGGCTGCAATGGGCCAGCAAGTGCTGTTGGTGGATGCGGATTTGCGACGCCCGCAGGTGCACGAAATGCTCGGTTTGCCGAACTGGCAAGGGTTGCACAATGCGATCGCCGAGGATGTGGATGTGAAAAAATTGATTTTGCGATCGCCCCGCGATGAAAACCTATTTGTGCTAACATCCGGCCCGGTTCCTCTCGATCCCACCAAAGTGCTTTCTTCCCGCAAAATGCAGCATTTAATGGCAGCTTTGTCAAATAATTTTGATTTAGTTATTTACGATACTGCGCCACTTTTAGGTTTAGCAGATGCGAATTTGTTGGCGGCTCATACTAACGGATTGATGCTGGTGGTGGGGCTGCATCAAACTGAGCGGGAGGCGCTGCTGTTGGCTTTTGAAGATTTGAAAATGGCGGGGATTCCGCTGTTGGGAATGGTGGCGAATAACGATAAAGGCAGCAGGTATTACTATCAGTCTTACGTGCAGAATTACATCGAGGAGAAATCTGTTTGAGGCAGGTTAGGACTAATGCAATCCAACCAAAGAAACCGGGTTTTTTACCGAATCTGGGGACTCGAACCAAGAATTATCGTAAAAACCCGGTTTCTCGGCCCCATGTCAGTTTTGAAAGTCAGAAGAAAAGAGTTTTGTGTTTTTTGAACAGGAGATAAAACAATGGCTATTGCTACTATTAACCCGACAACGGGAGAAACGCTGAAAACTTTTGAGCCGCTGACAGATGCGGAAATAGAAACCAAGCTGGAATTAGCGCAGCAAGCTTTTAACAAATATCGCCGCCTGCCATTTGAGCAGCGTGCTCTGTGGATGCAGAAGGCTGCGGATATCTTGGAGCGCGATCGCGAAATTTACGCCCAAATGATGACCTTGGAAATGGGCAAAACGCTCAAATCGGCGATCGGCGAAATCGAAAAATGCGCCTTAGTTTGTCGCTACTACGCCAAAAATGCTGCTCAATTTATGGCAGACGTAGCAATCACCACCGACGCTAGCAACAGCTTTGTCCGCTACCAACCGTTGGGGGCTATTTTAGCCGTCATGCCCTGGAATTTCCCATTTTGGCAAGTTTTCCGGTTTGCTGCACCGACACTGATGGCGGGCAACGTAGGCTTGCTCAAACACGCTTCCAACGTGCCACAGTGCGCTTTGAAAATAGAGGCAATTTTCACAGAAGCGGGCTTTCCCGAAGGCGTCTTTCAAACATTGTTAGTGGGAGCAGACAAGGTAGCTGATCTCATTGCGGACGATCGCATCAAAGCAGCAACTCTCACCGGTAGCGAATCAGCGGGTGAAAGTTTAGCAGCAAATGCAGGCAAAAGTTTGAAAAAAGTAGTGCTAGAATTGGGAGGAAGCGACCCATATATTGTCATGTCTAGCGCCGATTTACCAGCAGCTTTATCAACTGCTGTGATATCGCGAATGCTCAATAGTGGGCAAACTTGCGTATCTGCTAAACGCTTTATCTTAGCAGAAGAGATTGCCGATGAATTCATCAAAGGATTTGTCGAAAAATTCGAGCAATTAAAACTAGGCGATCCGATGTTGCCAGAAACCGATATCGGCCCTTTAGCTACTCCCGCAATCCTCAAAGAATTGGACAATCAAGTGCAAGCCTGCATCCAATCGGGGGCAAAACTCCTGACTGGTGGCCGCCCTTTGTCAGAGAATGCCGGCAATTTCTACTTGCCAACTATTCTGACAGATATTCCCCTAGATGCCGCCGCCCGTCAACAAGAGTTTTTCGGGCCCGTAGCCTTAGTATTTCGCGTTGCAAACATCGATGAGGCGATCGCCCTCGCAAACAGCACATCCTTTGGTTTAGCGGCGACAGCTTGGACTACAGTAAGCTCAGAGTGCGATCGGTTTACTTCCGAACTAGAAGCCGGCGCAGTATTCATCAACAGTTTAGTCAAATCAGACCCCAGATTGCCCTTCGGCGGCATCAAACGCTCCGGTTACGGACGCGAATTGAGCATCCAAGGAATTCACGAGTTTGTTAACATTAAAACTGTTTGGGTAAAATAAGTCAAACTCGATCGATAGCTCGCAAAAATCTAAATTAATCTGTGTTGATTGTGGCACGGGCATCCTGCCCGTTAATCATCTGCGGTTAAAAATCCCAATTTAGTATTTTTGCGAGAAGTTGACTAAGATAAAAAACAAAATTAATAGAGGAGAAGAACGGAAATGAACACAGCTCAACTACTGGTCAAATGTTTAGAAAATGAAGGCGTCGAATACGTTTTTGGACTCCCCGGCGAAGAAAATCTAGAAGTTCTAGAAGCCCTAAGAAACTCCTCAATTAAATTTATTACTACTCGCCACGAACAAGGTGCTGCTTTCATGGCCGACGTTTACGGCCGCCTCACGGGGAAAGCTGGCGTTTGTTTGTCCACCTTGGGGCCAGGCGCAACCAACTTAATGACAGGTGTTGCTGATGCTAACTTAGATGGCGCTCCCCTAGTAGCAATTACCGGACAAGTCGGCACGGATCGAATGCACATAGAATCGCACCAATATTTAGATTTGGTGGCTATGTTTGCTCCGGTTACTAAGTGGAACGCTCAAATTGTCCGTCCCAGCACGACATCAGAAATTGTCCGCAAAGCCTTTAAAGTAGCTCAAAGTGAAAAGCCGGGAGCTGTTCACATTGATTTACCTGAAAACATCGCAGCAATGCCTGTTGAAGGAGAGCCGCTCACCAAAGACAACCGCGAAAAAACCTTTGGTGCTTACCAAAGTTTGAATAAAGCTGCTGTGGCGATATCCAAGGCAAAAAGTCCTTTATTGTTAATCGGAAATGGCGCAATTCGAGCTAATGCAAGCGAAGCGGTGACAGAATTTGCAACTCGGTTAAATATTCCAGTTGCTAATACTTTCATGGGCAAAGGTGTAATTCCTTACACTCATCCTTTGGCGCTGTGGACAACGGGATTGCAAAAACGGGATTACATTAGTTGTGCTTTTGAAGAAACAGATTTAGTGATTGCTGTTGGCTACGATTTGATTGAATATTCCCCGAAAAAGTGGAATCCTGACGGCAAAATTCCGATTATTCACATTGGAGCCCTACCCGCAGAAGTTGACAGCAGTTATATTCCGATAGTAGAAGTTGTGGGAGATATTTCTGATTCGCTTAATGAAATTTTGCAGCGTGCCGATCGCATGGAGAAAACAGACCCTTTTGCTAAGCAATTGCGGGCGGATATTCGCGCTGGGTACGAACAATATGCAGCCGACGACGGTTTCCCGATCAAGCCGCAAAAACTGATTTACGATTTGCGGCAGGTAATGGGGCCTGATGATATTGTGATATCTGACGTGGGAGCACACAAAATGTGGATCGCGCGGCACTATCATTGCGATCGACCAAATACCTGTTTGATTTCCAACGGATTTGCGGCGATGGGAATTGCAATTCCGGGTGCGGTGGCGGCAAAACTCGTTTATCCCGATCGCAAAGTAGTAGCAGCCACCGGCGACGGCGGTTTTATGATGAACTGTCAGGAGTTAGAAACTGCTTTACGTGTCGGTACTAATTTTGTGACGCTAATCTTTAATGACGGCGGTTACGGGTTAATTGAATGGAAGCAGCAAGATCATTTTGGTCATTCAGATTTCGTGAAATTTGGCAATCCCGACTTTGTGAAATTTGCCGAAAGTATGGGTTTAAAAGGCTATCGAGTCGAATCTGCAACCGATTTTATTCCTATCCTGAAGGAAGCCCTTGCTCAAGATGTACCTTGCGTGATTGATTGTCCAGTTGACTACCGAGAAAACGTGCGTTTCAGTCAACAATCTGGGGATATGAGCTGCAATTTGTAAGAGTAGTCTAAATCAGGAGACGGCATTGCCGTTTCCCTACAATTAGGCCACGGCAGTGCCGTGGCCGAAATCAGGAGACGGCAGTGCCGTTTCCCTACAATGAATCTGTCGATGGTGACATCCTTAAAGTGCGATGGATTATTTTGGAGTAGGGAAACGGCATTGCCGTGTCCTCCATCGGCTACTTGATATTCTGGGCAATCTAGGCATAGCTAACCTCTATGCTAGTTACAAACCTGGGACTTGTTTTTAATAAGGGACATTCTTCGAGATATAGTTTTGTAGCTTTTTTGAGATTTGCGATCGCTTCTTCTATGGTTTCGCCTTGGTCAACGGTGCCGACTTCTGGACATTCAGCAATATACATATCTTCTTCTTTGTAAATGATGGCTGTGAAGCTTTGAGTGCTCATAGTGTTTTTGCTTCCATCATCAGAGGTTGCTTAGTTTCTATTTCCTAGTTTATCTCATATGGAAATTTTTTACAAGTATAAGGGGGAAGATGGGCGATCGCGCTTTTGCTCTCATGCCTCACTCTATTAACTTATCGTCAGCAATAACTATGATATAGTATAAAATAAGATATTTTTAAAAGCCATGTCTCAAGCAACATTAACTGATGTTTCCTTAGATCCAATATTAGAGCGCTTAACGCAACTTGCCCAACTAGAACCTGATTGGGATTCTTATGGTGCATTAGCAGTTTCGCCCGTTGCTTTTGTAAAAGCCTGTCAGTTGCTCATTCATGTCAAATACTCTCTTTCGTCTTTAGTTGGCGATCGAATTTTACCCTATGATGCAGCACCAATTGCTAATGGTAGCCTGCAACTGGAATGGCGGAGTCTACAGGGCAATCTAGAAGTGGAAATTAAACCCGATATGAGTTTCAGCTATCTACTAATTAAGGGAGAAGGAAGCGAGAGAAAATTTGAGGAGAAAAACGAGGTATCCTTATCTGAAGTCCTGAATGTGGTGTCTCAGCTATTGATTGCATAAGTCAGGATGAGATAATGCTAGAAGAAATTGTAGACAATGATATTCTCGGTCGTCGAATTCCTAATGTACATCTTTATACGGTCTCTGAAATCTCGCTATGGCAAAATCTCGCAAACTGGAATCACTTCTGGCGGAACTAGAGCAGATTCGCCCCAACCCTACTACGTCAGAAGCCATGCTTCTGCTGCGCAAACTACTGACATCCAAGCAGCCTGTTGCGATCGCCCAAGCAGCAAAACTGATCGCAGAAGCAGAACACTACAGCTTGATTCCCGACATGGTTGCCGCGTTTGAATGGGCGATGATAAACCCAAAAGAGCGAGATCCAGGTTGTATCGCTAAGCTTAAACTTGCAGATGCACTTTATCGATTGGACTACAGTAACGAAGATTTGTTTTTGCAAGGCATTCGATATACGGGCGGTTCAAATGATAGGAGTGCGCCATTACAAAGTGTCTGTGCATTAGGACTCGCCAGAATGAATTACCCCGATGTCATGGGCGAGTTAGCGGATTTGCTTGCTGACTCGGAACCTGATGCACGAATTGGCTCTGCACGAGCCATTGCTTATACTGGAAATTTGTCAGGTGTTCCACTGCTACGGTTACGGATCAAGCTTGGCGATAGTGCACCTGTTTTATTGGAATGTTTTCTGGCATTGCTGCAATTATCTCCAACACAATCCTCGATCGATTTAGTGCGTTCCTTTCTGGTGATTCAGTCACAGTCTGAAGATCGGGAGATTACTGATATAGTAGAAGCCGCAGCGTTAGCATTTGGAGAATCCCGATTACCGGAAGCATTTGATATTTTGCGAACCTGGTGGCATTCCGTCAGTATTCCAGAGCTTCGCAAAACGGGATCGATCGCGATCTCGCTGATCAGAAACGATGAGTCAGTTTCGTTCCTATTATCCGTAATTCAGAGCGGTACTCTGATGGATGCGAAAAACTCGATCGCAGCCTTAAGTGTTTATAGTGAGAACCAAGCACTTTGGCAACTTGTTCGCGAACGCATTGAACAACGGGGAGAACCAAGTCTCCTGAGCATGGCTAATTGACGCTCCCTGACCGGTGGCGTTGCCAAAACTTTTTGAGGACAAAAGAGCTCAAGAACGGTGAAAATATTCAAAATAGCAGGGGGAAAATTTTGCTTACATAAACGTCGATATAAGTCAGTGATGTTGATGCTGTATGGCTTGGATAGATACAAGCTCTTTATTGCATCGACGAGCAAAGCCAAGATTTCTCGATCGGGAAATTCGACGATCTAATCCAATCAAATCAACCTGTGTACTGCTTCGCTTGCATGTTCCATAGAGAAGCATACTCACCACCATAATTCAAAAGTTCTTCGTGGGTTCCGGTTTCAACCAAATAGCCTTTTTTCATGACTAAAATACAATTTGCCATTCTTACAGAGGCAAGTCGATGAGTGACCAAGATAGTAGTCTTTCCCTTAGACAACTCAGTAAAGCGTTGGTAAACTTCGTACTCACTACGAGGATCGAGAGCAGCGGTTGGCTCATCGAGAATCAGCAATTGAGCATCTCTACGCACAAATGCCCTAGCCAAGGCTAGTTTTTGCCACTCTCCACCAGAAAGCTCTGTACCACCAAATTGCTTACCTAAAAGAGTATTTTCTTTTTCAGGAAATCTTTCGACTAATTTGCTAATCCCTGCTTTTTGAATCGCGTACTTCAATTCTTCTGGATGCTCAAGCGTCTTCAGATCACCCAGAGCAATATTCTCACCTAACGTCAGAGCATAACGTCCAAAATCTTGGAATACTGCTGCAATCTGATGCCGCCATTCCTTTAAGTTTAGTTCTTTTAAATCAACACCATCAACGAAAATATTTCCTTCAACCGGATCGTACATTCTTAACAACAATTTGATCAATGTTGTTTTACCAGCACCATTCTCTCCAACAATGGCAACAATTTCACCGGGTGAAATTGTAAACGAAACATTGGTTAAAGCGGGACGACCATCTGGATAATAAAAGTACACATTATTAAAGGTAATTCCTGAGATCATTGGATTAGTCACTGCCGCTCCAGGGAGATACAACTGCATCGGCAGTTTGCTATCTAGAAAATTGAATAGCTGCTGCATATACAGCATTGTTTCGTATAGGTTGAGTGCCATTCTAAGAAATTCCTCAAGATTACGTTGGAGGTTAGCTAATGCCTCTAGAAACAAGAGAATACTCCCGGGACCAATCCGTCCTCTAAAAGCTTGGCGCACGACCCAGTAAAAAGCAAACCCGTTCCCAATCGTACTCATGAGAGCAAGTCCTGATGCCCAAAGAGCCTGCTGCGTACGCAGATGATACATCGATCGGTGCTGAGATCGAAAAGCCGATAGATACTGACGGACGAAAAATGAGCCTAATTCAAATAATCGTACTTCTTTGGCATAAGTGTCAGTCAGCAATACTGATGTGCAATACTGCATTCGACGCGACTGAGGACTCTTTTCAAATAGGGTGAGCCAAATCTGTGTTTCATACTTTAAGGAAACAATCATCTGAGGGAGGATCGAGACAATCACTAAGAGCGGAATCCAGGCTCCAAGAGGAGCAAGGAGAACGACCATAGTGCTTAGTGTAACGAGGGAGCGTCCTCCTCCCGCTAAAGATTGCAGTAATTTAAATGGCTGATAGTTTAACTGTTGCTGAAGAAGCTGAAGCTCGTCGTAGAATTTAGAATCTTCAAAACGACTCAGATCTGGAAAGCTATTTGCTTTGTTCATCAGAAGTACACTCAGGTGTGCCGTCAGCTTATCGTTCAGATTGCCTTGGAGCGCCTGTATCCAAGGAGTTAAGATAACTTCTAGCAGTAAGGCTCCAACCCATCCTGCGACTAAAATTCCGATAGACAAAAGTCCTAGCTCTCTACTTTCCATCAGAGAAGTTGCAGCTCTGTCGACCACCAACCTGCTAATTGAAATACTGGCTGCTGGAAGCAGTCCTTGCAGAACAATGAATAGGGTAACAAAGATAGTTTCCTTTGGTGCTGCACTCCATAGAAAAGATAAAGTTCTAACTCCATTCTTAACGTAGCCGCTGCTGAGGTAAAGTAATTCTCTAAGTTTATCCATCTACTAAATTCATACCTTGATAGGGTTAGAGTGAGCTATTCATTGAGCGATGCAGAAATGTCTTCTATACCACAAGCATCTTTCTAAAGCTATGCTCAAGTCCGTCTTGCTCACGGAAAGGTTTTCCATCAACTTCTACCCATGCATGGGCTCGAATCGGTTCGGTTGCGACACCAACGCACCAAGTTGATGATTGTCTTCTCATTAAGGCAAACAGAACAAATGCCAACGACAACTCCAAACAAGCAGTTCTTCCCAAAAAGTAGAAGCTTGATTTGCGCACCGATGCCCAAGCAATATCTGCTTCACTCACAGTTATATGACATAATCCTCGACCCTTGAATATCCCAATAATTTTGCTAATTTTCTCTAGACTTAACCAACGTAAAGCTAAATACGCAAGAGTAATAGCCAATAATCCCATCAAACGCTCCCTCAAGCTCAGCGATACATTGTTTATAGGTTCCAGCGATACAACATTATCCACTATACTTTGTTCCAACTATGTTTTTACTAAGAAACCGTCCATTTTACTTTCGATTGCACTTTTCACATTTTTCTTCTAGCAATCAACAGATTCATAATGATTCAAGAAAACCTAGCTCTGTTAATGAGATAACAAGCTTTTCCATATCCCCTCTCAAAGTGTCAGGTGGACACTCGTAGAGTTTAGTAATTTGCGTAAGAGCTTCTTTTACTGACTTGGCCTCTATGAGCAGTTTCCAAAAGTTGGCAGCACTGTCGTTCAGCGCGTAGTAAACATTCTTTCGACTATCCAGCAAAATGGCGCTCTCTTCAAAAAATGTTGTGTAAACATGCGGCGGAATATGAATTTCCTCCATTAGACTAAGCTCCGTATAATTTGCAATGGTACTCTCAGTAAAGATAGAACTCAGGATACTGTGGTATTTGCGACACAGAATACTTAAACCACTTCACTCCTACTGCTCCAAAAAATCCTGTCAGACTCAGTGAGGCGGCGCAGCCAAATCTCCGTTGCTAGGGTATTACTAAAAGGCGCTAACTCAGCACCAAGCCCCATTCCGAAATCTTGCATTGCTACCTTCAGCAGTTTGAGATCGATTAATCCTATATCTGCTAATAGCGAACTTTCGAGGAATGCATGGATAGTTTCTCGGTTTTCTCTAAGTCCGATAAATTCATCGGCAACGTATTCTCCCTTGGTATTTCTCGTGTAGATGCTTGGAGGTAAATCTTGCTGAAAAGCTGCAAGCATCAGCGGCTTGAACACAAATGGACTCGTTCGCTCTTCGGGTCTGGCAGAGAGACACGCCTCAACCACCAATTGGTCAAAATAGGGGAATTCCAAGTTAACATCATACAGGTCTGCCATCTGATGGGTTGAACGAGCCGAAATGGCATTCAGTTGAATCAGCGCAATCGATATATGTTCTCCCATTGAGTGTGAAAAGGGAGTAGCAACTGTTGTCCAGTGCTGCAACTCTTCTATCACCAATCGCACCAACTCTGTTGAATGCCAACTAGCAGTCGTGGGCAACAGATCCCATGTCATGCCTGTAAATAATGATTGCTGCCGCAGCGTCAAATCGTCTGCTTTAAGTCGCTTGATTTGCTGTAGCCAGCGGGGGTAAGAAATCAAGCTCTGCTTCGCAGCAAACATGAGTAGTGGCAATAACGAAAGTTGTTTAGCCCGGCACCAACCGAAAAGGTGCTGCAAGAATTTCAGCAAATGTCCTCGCTTCAGTAGCTCAACACAATAACGGTAAGGTGTGGCAAGCAGCACCGCATCACCTCCCTCGCCACTCATGTGTATTCTAGAGCCAGTTGACGCAATCAACTGCATCGTAGAGTTGAATGCACCCATGTCGTATGCGTGAGCTGGATCTGGGAAATCGGTAAGCGAAACCAATTCTAAGTGGCTATACTCAGGAGGGATGTCTTGCTCCTCAAGCATTAGCGCATTGATGTTGGAATATAGGCTAGCTGCATGTTCAGCACATCTTACGTCTGAAGATTGAATGGCACTAAATGTCTTCTGGGTTATAGTGCAAAGCTTTCTATCTGTCTTCTCTAATTTTTTAGCAGCAATTACCGCTAACGTTGTTGAGTCAAATCCACCACTCAAATCGCTGCTAATGTTGCCATACAACTCAGCCCTACCCTCGACTGCCACAAGTAACTGTTTGCGCAGTAGATCGGCAGATTGAGAAAACTGTTTGTATTCGGAGGGAGCGAACCAGTACCGCTTACAAGTTGGCTTGCCTGACGCGATGTGCAGGTAATGACCTGGTGGAACCGCATAGATATTTCTGAAAGGAGAGCGATTGTACACCAGGCTCAGCGTGCATATACCCGCCAGTGAAGTGGCAAGCCAAGCATGGTCCACTTCTGCACCAATCAACTGCTGTAGCGCAACTGCGAGGGATGAGTAGACGACTGAAGAATGCCAGATGGTGTAAAAGACTGACCGAACTCCCATTGCATCTACGAAAACATAGGTATCGTTCTCGATGTGAACGATCATGTTATAGTTTCCGGGTAATTGCATGAGCAAGCTGTAGTCTTTGCTTCGTGCAGCCCTTTGCAACCGCTCAAGCAATACCTCGCGAGCTGCAAGACAAGTTCCAATGATTGTCACATGAACGGAGCCCTCAGCAAGGGTAATGAGTTGTTGCTGCTGCCAGTTCCCACACAGCCAAAGAGAACTTGAACCCTCCCAAATAGCTTTAGCCTCTGTGGGTTCGACTGAGGTCTTTGGAGCATCATCACCTGCATTTATCACAGAGCCACAGAACCAGCGTTTCATAACTCCATACTCCAGACAGTTTTTGGAACGATACTACAAGCTTTACAGGGCTAAGGATCATAAAAAAGTCGAATTAAACTCAGATCTTGCACCAAAACAAATGAATTAAGTTTTTCGCTCAACCAATTGCACCTCGAATTCGCAAGAATGCAGTAGAGAACGAGACTGTTCGATGTGAATCAACGGCAGAACCAGAGCCACCTGCCTTTGAGCGAACGAGTAGAGATGCCTTCACACAGCGATTCATTTGTTCTGGTGCAAGACAATATCTGAGATAACTGACCAAAGAATCGCCAGATCAGCGATATTGAGGCGAACCCGCTACATCGGGAAGTAGCCACGACGGTCTCGTATCATAGACCCGCCAAAGCTCAGTGTCATTGCCACGGCATCACCCAGTTTAATGATGCGAGGTTCTTTATACTTATTGACTTCAGTTACAATCTTCATTCGGAAATCCTCCATTAGGTTACGACAGAATAGTTGATGGACGTTCATAAGTTGAGACTTGATCGCGCTTTCAGGTCTGCTTAGTTTAAACTCCATTAATTATCATTTTGCGTGATTTACTCAGCCTTGTCTAGTCATGTTAAGTAGTATTTAGTATCCATTTATTTGAAATTTACTGCTGTTAATCAGTAGCCAAAAGCAGGATTTAGTTTCTAAAGTATCAAACGGTAGGATAGAGTAGGATAGCAATCAGCCAAACTAAACCCCCCACTCCACCTATGGAAGTTCAGGAAGTCTTAAAAATCGCTGACGATCTCGTATTTGCTAAGACCGGAAAACACCTCGATCATCTACAAGAAGGTATATTACGCGGTACTTGGCAACGCCAGAAATACCCGGAAATTGCCAAAACCTGCCACCGTAGCGAAGCTCATGTCAAAAAGGTCGCAGCAAAATTATGGAAACTTCTCTCAGAAACATTAGGTGAAGACATCAATCAATCGAACTTTGGATATACAGTGGAAAGATGGCTATTCTCGAACAGTTTTTCCATTACGGGAAATAACTGCGTGCAGATAGGTAAAGTCTCCTGCGATCCTTCTCACTATTCAAAAGTTTCACAATCAACATTATATAAAGATAGCTCCAATGAACCAACTAGCAATACTAAACCACAAGTATGTCAAGATTTAGGCGACGCACCAGAACCCAACCTATTCTATAACCGCACATCCGAACTCACCATCCTCGAAAACTGGATTTTGACCCGCACCCGTCTCATCACCATCTTAGGCTTATCCGGTATTGGCAAAACCGCCCTGACACTCCAACTAATCCCACAAATTCAACACGAATTCGATCGCATCATCTGGCGAAGCCTCCACCACGCGCCACCGCTGGCATCACTCCAAACCGACTTAAGTAAGTAGGCGCTGTAAAACGCAACCATGTAAACGATTGTAAAGTATCCAAATCCCCTAAACGTAAGTGATTTAGCCCTGTTTACATACTGTTACGTAGTTCGGTTTAATCCCGCCTACCTACTTAATTCAATTCTGTAGGGGCGGTGCCCCCGTGCCCGCCCCCTCCGTGCCTTCCGTGCCCGCCCCCGAAGAAAGGGCGATCGCGGGGGGATTGCCCCTACTAGAATATTTACGATCGCACCGCTGTCTGATCATCCTCGATGATATCCAAACAATCTTTAGCAGCGGACAACTCGCGGGCAATTACCAACCAGGCTATGAAAATTACGGCACATTCTTCAAACAACTAACAGAATCATCCCACAACAGTTGCCTCATCCTCCTGAGTTGGGAAAAACCCAGAGAAATCGCCGCCTTAGAAGGCGACAACCGCCCCTGCAAATCTCTGCAACTCAACAGTTTAGGCCCCGAAGCACAAGAAATATTCAGAGAAAAAGGTTTAGCAGAACCGGACAAATGGTCAGAACTAATCGACCTTTATCAAGGCAATCCCTTGTGGTTAAATATAGTTGCAACTATGATTCAAGATTTATTCGGCGGCAGCGTTTCCGAATTCCTCTCCTATGATACCCTATTCTTAGGTGACTTAGAATCACTATTGGAGCAGCAGTACGATCGCCTAACCGCATCCGAACAACAAGTTATCGCATGGCTAGCCAATACCCCCGAACCAGCAGACATCTCAAAAATACCAGAAAACCTGCAAGTATCACCGCCAGAACTCTTGAAAGTCATCCAATCTTTAGGACGACGGTCATTAGTTGAAACAGTAAAACAAAACTGGCGATCGCACTTCATAATTCAGCCAGTAATCAGAGAGTACATAACAAACAAAACCCCAAGCAAAAACTGATAAACTTATCGCTCTGCTAAACTAGAGCTCAGATAGTAAAATTTTATGGAGCTATGCTAAACTTGTGAATAGGCAGGACTTACAGAACCTAGCACTCGCTAGACTTGAAGAAGTAGAAGTGCTGCTCAACAATCATAAATACTCAGGTGCTTACTACCTCAGCGGTTATGTGATTGAATGCGCTTTAAAGGCTTGCATTGCCAAGCAAACTCAGGAATTTGATTTTCCTGACAAGAAAAATGTTATGGACAGTTACACCCACGATTTAGAAAAGTTGGTTAAAGTTGCTAAACTTGATAAAGAGTTAAAGTCTCTCCTCAATGATCCTAATTTTTCATTGCGATGGTCTATGATCAAAGACTGGTCAGAAGAAAGCCGTTACCAAACGCATAGCAAAAAAAAAGCCCTGGATATCCACTTAGCAATTACTGACCCTACTCACGGAGTTTTACAATGGCTACAGCAACATTATTAAGTCAAGAAATAGCAGAAGGCCAAAGACTAATAGATGCTCTCAATGTGGCAGATCTATCAATTGATTCTGCTCTCTGGAACTACGCACCAGAACCAGAAACATGGCGGCTGATGCTCACCTCACCTCTGTACGATAGCGAAGGGCCTCTTAAAACTTATGGGGAAATTCTATCAGTCTTTCGCCAAGTTAAACCAGAATTGAAAATCGATTGGACAGCCCTCGTAGCAGTAAGCCCAAAACATGACTTAATTGAGGGCTTACGTCAGATACAACAAGATTGGAATTTAGACTTATCAGGCAGAAGAATGACGAATGATCGGGTTAATCAAACGTGGATCGAAGATGCTTACATTTATCAAATCAAGTGACTAGACTGTGAATAAAATCGGTTAAAATAGGTGCGATCGCTCTCCCTATAACCTCACCTTTAGGATTACTGTATTAATGAAAATCGCCACCTGGAACGTCAACTCAATTCGCACCCGCTCAGAACACGTTACTAGCTGGCTGCAAACAAACTCCCCAGACGTTCTCTGCCTGCAAGAAACCAAAGTCATAGACAAAGACTTTCCCCTAGAACCCTTCACCAACCTTGGCTACAACTGTTATATTTCCGGTCAGAAATCCTACAACGGCGTCGCCATTTTTAGCCGATCGCCCTTAACGCAAATCAGCACCGGATTTGCCCCCATTCTCGGCGACGAAACCACAGGTATCTTTGACGAACAAAAACGGCTCATAGCTGGGGTTATAGACGATATTTGCATCATTTGCGTATACGTTCCCAACGGTTCCGAAGTTGGCAGCGAGAAATATGAATACAAACTAAAGTGGCTCAAACTGCTGCAAGAATACCTCAAAATAGCACTAGACAAATCCCCCAACTTGTGCATTTGCGGCGATTTCAACATCGTCCCGGACGATCGAGATATCCACAATCCCAAAGCCAATGCCAACTCCGTCGGCCTCTCCGTCCCCGAACGCCTCGCACTTACAGAAATCATCGAATTAGGATTAAACGACCCCTTTCGCAAATTCACATCAGAAGGCGGTCATTATAGCTGGTGGGACTACCGCGCCGCCGCATTTCCCCGCAACAACGGCTGGAGAATCGACCACCATTATCTCAGTTTGCCCTTGTACCAACAAGCAAAAAACTGTACAATAGATGTTGCTCCCAGAAAATTAGTCAAACCCAGCGACCACGCCCCCGTAATTGTCGAAATTTGATTTATAAGTTATAAAGTTAATAACAACCAACATCTAAAAATCATGTTCTTAGTAACCGGAGCAACAGGCGCATTAGGCCGCCGAATTGTACGAGAAATCAGACAGCAAGAAAAGCCTGTCCGCGCATTTGTTCGCCTCGCGTCTCGCTACTCAGAACTAGAAAACCGAGGCGCCGAGATTTTTATAGGCGACTTAAAACAAGACAAAGATATTAAAAAAGCCTGCCAAGGAGTCCAGTACATCATCAGCACCCACGGCACCGGCGGCGACGTTCAAGCAGTACACTACCGCGCCAACATAGAATTGATCGACTGCGCCAAAGAAGCCGGAGTTGAGCACTTTGTCTTTCTGTCTGTACTCGGAGTCGATCGAGGATACGAAGATTCCGCAGTATTCAAAGCCAAGCGAGAAGTTGAAAAATACCTGCAAAACAGCGGATTGAATTATACCATCTTGCGGCCGGCAGGTTTTGCTTCCAGCTTGTTACCCCTAGCAGAAAGATTTCGAGAAACTGGACTTTACCTGCTAATTGGCGATGGCAAAAACCGCACATCTGTTGTCAGTACCGACGACTTGGCAAAAATTGCAGTAGACTCGCCAACTGTTGAAGGCGCCCGCAACCAAATCTTACCAATCGGCGGCCCCGATGTGCTCACAAGAGATGACATTGCCCGCATTTTTGGACGCTTATTCAATCGCGAACCGATGGTAATTAACCCGCCGCTGGTTGTGTTTGACGGCTTGCGAAATGCCGTGGGTTTGTTGAATCCTCAAGCTCAAAAAGGTTTGGGAACTTTGCGGGTATTGTTAGCTAATGAGTTTTTCTGCACTCCCGAAGAAGTACAGAACTTGGAATCTATTTACGGCATGAGAATGGAATCTCTAGAAAGCTTTTTGCGGCGCAATTTGAGCGTTTAAAGTGCTAGTAATTCTAGTTACCAGGCTCTGCCTGGTAATGAATATTCGGAGGCTCTGCCTCCAGATTGTTGTCTCATTTTAATGGAGGCAGAGCCTCCCGATATGCGTCCCCAGGCAGAGCCTGGGAACGAGCAAATGTAGCGCCAAATCGCAACTGAAAACCATTTAAGCAGACATAGATAATGGTTCAGCACCAATATAGCTCGTAACTGCGATCGGCGGGGAACATGGCTTAGCAATCAAATAACCTTGAACAAAAGTTGCCCCCCGCTGTCGCACCCACTCTAACTCCTCCACAGTTTCCACACCTTCAGCAACAGTTTTAATCTCTAATTGAGCGGCAATTTCTAACATTTTTTCCGTAATTAGTGCCTTATAATAATCTTGATGGACATTGCGAATTAATTGCATATCCAACTTAATAAAATCTGGACGTAACTGGTGCATCAAATTTAAATTAGAAGAACCGCTGCCAAAATCGTCCATTGCAATCAAAAATCCTGCCTCTCGGTAAAACATCAGAATTTTAATCAAGTGATCCATATCAGGAGGGTGCTGAGATTCCGCTACTTCAAAAACAATATTGCTGTGAGGAATTCCCGATTCATCAATAGCCTGCACTGTCATTCGCAAACACGTAGCCGGATCGTAAACAGAAGTAGGAGAAAAATTAATAAAAAGCAGTTCTTTGATATCGTGGACTTTGGCTTCGCGAATAGCGCGAGTCCGGGCTAAAGCATCTAGTTGAAAAATTATACCTGCTGATTCTGCTTGAGAAAAAATCCGACTTGGAGGAATTAAGTTTCCTTTCTCGTCAATTCCTCGGAGCAACGCTTCGTGGGCAAAAATTTTAGAAGTATCTGAGGTATAAACAATGGGCTGAAAATGTGTAGTTATGCGTTCTTCGGACAACAAATCTAACAGCCAATCAGACTTGCTGAAGTTAATAAAAGAGTCTAAGGAAGTGCTGCGATAAAAATCGCTAAATTTCGGTTGTTCTACTTCGCGCATCCACAAAACTTTTGTTTCTTTCAACTCTTGATTTGTCAGCACCGATGATGCTAGGGCGCTAAACTTTTCTCTCGCTATTCCCTCTAGCATGATGTACAAACACTTGCTGTCTTCTAAAAGCTGGAATTCAAGTTTAGCTTTTGGCAGTGCAGAAATAACCTTGTTCAGCGTGTGCGATACTGGAAACCACAGGTATAAACCTCCGCTGCCCTCTATTTTTTCGGGTACTGTTTCGCAGCGAGAGCAGGAGCCGAAGGCTTTGCCACTTCTTTGCACTAGAATATCCTCCGATTTTTGGGTAGATTTTAAAACTGCTAGGAATTTCTCTTTAATTATAAGCTTACTCAGCTATTAATACATCTATCTCAAGGTGTAAATCTTGATCAACTTGTAGTTAAGAATTATTGCAAGATTTTTAGTTGGCTTTTGTTTGAAACCTTGGTACAATTTCTAAGCATTGAGCAAGTACGTTTAATTAAACACAGTCCAGAATCCCAACAGAGGGAGAAGACAATGACTTGCTGCTGTGATTCTTTAGGCCTTATTCTCTAATTGCCTTTGCAAAACGTGCTGCTACAGTTGATTTTTTGGCTCGTGGGAATTAACAGGCCGGTGAAGCGCAGCTATCTCGTAGGGAATCGCCCGATCGACAATTTCAGCCCAGCCTAAGTATAGAGCGCCGCACGATACTATTGGTAATACAATTAACCTGAAACTCTTGCTCTATAACAAAATTTAAAATGAGCACGGAGGGATTTGAACCCCCGACCCTCTGGACCGGAACCAGATGCTCTATCCACTGAGCTACGTGCCCTCTACTTTTCAGAGCATAACACGTCTTGCGGAAAATGGCAAGGACGATCGCAAATTCGATCAGCAGTCTCCAAACCACGCCGGCCGATAGGGGTTCAGCTCGCGCGCTTATCAGACAGTTCTCGAAGCCTGCGACTGGAAATTTTACCTAAATGGTCACAATAATACGACAATGGGTAAAATAATATACTTTAATCTAGCAAAGATTAGGTTCGCCCTGCGATCGGGCTTGAGCATCTACCACAGCTAATATAGCCCGCATCAATGCCCTGTAGCTAGCTCGGCAACAGATGGCGCTGCTGTTAAGACAGGCTCTGCAACAACGGTTCTAGCCTAAGTTCACAAAAACTCTGAATCTTATGGTTCCTAAAATTTTAGACAAATTATCGTTGCGAACTGTTCTCATAGTTCCATTCGTACTGCAAATCGTGGGAGCCGTGGGACTCGTAGGATATCTCTCTTTTAGAAACGGACAAAAAGCCGTTAATAACCTTGCCGGTCAGTTAATGAGCGAAGTGAGTTTGCGTGTCGAGCAAAACCTGCAAGTTTACCTGACAACTCCCCATCAAATCAATCAAAGCAAGCTGGATGCTGTCAAGATTGGGTTGTTAAAGATGGAAAACTTATCCGCTTGGGAGAGATATCTTTGGCGGCAAGTACAATTATATCCCTATATCAATTTTACATCTATTGGCAACAAGGATGGAGACTATCGAACCGGAGAAAAACTGTCAAATGGCTCTCTAATGATTAATGTGTCAGGCAAAGCTACTAATTTTGATTTTTATTCTTACAATACTAATGATACAGGCGATCGCACTACCGTAGCAACAGTTGTCAAAAACTTTGACATCCGCGAACATCCTTCGTACCAAAATGCGGCTAATGTCGATCGACCAACTTGGAGTTCCGTTTATATTTCGTTTCTCGAACCGACCTTAATACTCAGCGCCCTCCAACCCGTATACGAGAACAATCAGCTACAAGGAGTATTAATTTCTGCCTTGCGTCTCGACCATATTGGGAGATTTTTAAACAGTCTCAAAATAGGCAAATCCGGGCAAGCATTTATTATCGAAAAAAATGGTACGTTACTGGCAACTTCAACTGCCGAACAGCCATTCCGTATCAAAGATAATAAAAAAAAAGAACTGTTCAAAGCCGAAGATAGTATTGACCCCACGACTCAAGCTACAGCTCAATATGTAGCAGTTCGTTTTCAGGAATTAAAGGAGATTAAAACTTCCAATCTCTTAAATTTTGAAATAGACGGCAAGCGACAATTTGTAAACATTCTACCGTTCCAAGACGGCAAAGGTTTAGACTGGCTGATTGTGGTAGTTGTTCCTGAATCAGATTTTACCAAAGAAATAGATGCCAATACCCAGACTACTATCTGGCTGTGTTTGATAGCTTTAGGAGTAGCTTTAGTTATCGGGATTCTGACTTCTCGGTGGGTGACAAATCCTATTTGGCGCTTAAATACAGCAGCCAAAAATATTGCTAAAGGTGAATGGGACAAAACAGTAGAAAGCGAACGCTCCGACGAGTTAGGAGAATTAGCCAAAGCATTTAACAGCATGGCTCAACAACTACAACAATCTTTTGAAACTTTAGAACACCGAGTGCAAGAGCGAACAGCAGAATTGGCTGTAGCTAAAGACAAAGCCGAAGTAGCGAATCAGGCTAAAAGTACCTTTCTTGCCAACATGAGTCACGAATTGCGATCGCCTCTCAATGCAATTCTCGGCTTTTCCCAACTGATGACTCGCAGCCAAACTCTATCTCCCGAACATCAAGAAAATATTAGCATAATTAACAGCAGCGGAGAACACCTGCTCACCCTGATTAATAACGTCCTCGATTTATCTAAAATTGAATCGGGGCGCACCAGTCTCAACCCCAAAAAATTCGACCTCTATCGCCTGCTCAGCGACTTGGAAGATATGTTTGAACTCAAAGCCGATGACAAGCAGTTGCAGTTAATTTTTGAATGCAGTCCCGATGTGCCGCAATACGTAGAAACTGACGAATTAAAGTTGCGGCAAATCTTAATCAATCTGCTCAATAACGCTCTTAAATTTACCGATGAGGGGGGTGTTTACGTCAGAGTTAACAAACAGGCAGAAGGTAAAAAAGTTGAGCTATCTGATAATTCAATAAACTTCGAGATTCAAGCAAGTAATAATCTTGATAAATCCAAAAGTATTCATTCTGAAAGTGCGATTCTTTTCACCTCAACTGATTATTCTGCTTCCTTCTTTCTTCATTTTGAAGTCGAAGATACTGGACTAGGTATTGCTGCCCATGAATTAGACAATGTTTTTGAAGCTTTCATGCAAACCCAAACTGGCAAAAATTCGCAAGAAGGTACAGGCTTGGGATTGCCAATTAGTCGCAGATTTGTGGAATTAATGGGCGGGGAAATGAGCGTTAGTTCTGCTGTCGGTAAGGGAACTAATTTTAAGTTTGATATCCAAGTTTTTGAGGTCGAGGCGGCTGATATTGAAAGCAAAAAACCGACTCGCAATGTTATTGCTCTGGAACCCAACCAACACCCCTATCGAATTTTGATAGTAGACGATAAACCACTGAACCGTCAACTATTAATGAAACTGCTAAATCCTCTGGATTTTGAATTGAAAGAAGCGACTAACGGTCAAGAAGCTATTGAGATTTGGGACAGTTGGGAACCGCATTTGATTTGGATGGACATGAGGATGCCCGTGATGGATGGCTACGAAGCGACTCAATATATTAAAGGCACTATTAAAGGTCAAGCTACTGCTGTTATTGCGCTGACTGCGAGCGTTTTGGAGGAAGAACGGGCAGTTATTTTGTCGGCGGGCTGCGATGCTTTTATGCGGAAACCTTTCCGGGAAGCGGATATTTTCGATGCTATGCACAAACATATCGGAGTGCGCTATATTTATGAAGATCCGGGTCAAGCTAACTTATTGGCAATCAAAGAGCGCGATCGCGAAATGACTGCGGCTGACTTCGTTAAATTGCCAGAGTCGCTGGTAGCTGATTTGAGGCTGGCGATCCTAACTGTAGATATGGATTTAATTGAGAGTACGATCGACCAAATTAGATTAAAGGATACAGTAACCGCAGGTGCGATCGCCAATTGTATAGAAAATTTCGAGTACGACAAAGTTTTAAAGTTAATTTCTCAAACAATATCACATGAATAACGACCTTAAGAGCACCGATAGCGGTAATATTTTAGTAGTTGACGACACCCCAGCTAATTTGCGGCTGCTAGCCGGAATTTTGAACGGCAAGGGCTATAAAGTCCGCCCCGTACCTAGCGGCGAGTTAGCACTTTCGGCGGTCAAAGGTATGCCCCCCGATTTGATTTTGCTGGATATTATGATGCCCGAAATGAACGGGTATGAAGTTTGCGAAAAAATCAAATCTGACCCAAGCACTCGCGACATTCCGGTGATTTTTATTAGCGCGATAAATGACGTACTAGATAAAGTCAAAGCCTTTGCTGTGGGCGGGGTAGATTATATAACCAAACCCTTTCAGGTGGAAGAGGTTCTCGTTAGGGTAGAAACCCATTTAGCAATCTGCCAGCTGCAAAAAAAACTCCAACAGAAAAACGATGAACTGACAGTCACTTTAGACCAACTGCAAGCAGCTCAGAATCAATTAGTTCAATCGGAAAAAATGGCCGCATTAGGACAACTGATTGCGGGCATCGCTCACGAAATCAATACGCCGCTGGGAGCAATTCGATCGTCTATTGGTAATATTACCAGCTTTTTGGATAACAATCTCGAAAGTTTGCCAGTTTTTTTCAAAGAACTTTCAGCCGAACGCCAGCACGATTTCTTGAGTTTGATGTACAGTTCCAGACAACAAACTTACTCTTTATCTACGCGAGAAAAACGGGAATTGAAAAAAGGTCTGAAGCAGCAAATAGAGTCAGAGAAAATTGACAATGCTGACAGCCTTGCTAGCATTTTAGTCAATATCGGATTGCAGGGAAACTTACAAGAATTCTTGCCGTTACTCAAAGATCCTGACCGCGAAAATATTATCAAAACCGCCTACGATTTTGCTAGCATTCACAGAAGTGCCCGCACCATCGCTACCGCTACAGAACGCGCTGCAAAAGTCGTCTTTGCCTTGAAAAACTATGCCCGTTACGATGTAAACGGCGAAAAATTACAGGTGAATATTACCGATGGAATTGAAACTATATTGATTCTTTATCAAAATCAAATCAAGCAGGGTGTGGAAATCGTCAGAAACTATCAAGCTCAACTGCCTGCTGTACTGTGCTATCCAGACGAACTAAATCAAGTTTGGACAAATTTAATTCACAATTCCTTACAAGCGATGGACAATCGAGGAACTTTAACAATTGACGCCGTACAGCAAGATAGCAGCGTTTTAGTAAAAATTACCGACAGCGGTAATGGGATTCCACCGGAGATTTTGCCGAAAATTTTTGAGCCTTTTTTTACTACCAAGCCTGCGGGAGAAGGCAGCGGGTTGGGATTGGATATTGTTACCAAAATAATTGAAAAACATCACGGTAAAATTGATGTGAAGTCGGTGCCCGGTAAAACTGTATTTACAGTGTTTTTGCCGATTAATTTAACTGATTAGGCTTCATCGCCCCAGACATCAGTCTGGGGATAAAAATTTGCAGTCTACCTGCGCGGAATGTACAATTTGGAAAACGGTGTACTTACCCATCAGGGTTTACCCCGCCAGACTAAAGGATGAAATTAGCGATGTCTAAACCAGTAATTCTGTGTGTTGACGATGAAGTCGCGGTGTTGGAAAGTCTGGAAATTGAACTGCAACAGGCATTTAAGGGTAAATATGTTTGCGAATTTGCTGAAAGTGCTGCCGAAGCACTGGATATTATTGCAGAGCTATGTGAAGATGAGGTGAACATTCTAGTGATTGTCTCTGATTGGTTGATGCCCGGAATGAAAGGAGATGAGTTGCTGATTAAAATTCATCAAAAATATCCGCAAATTGTGAAAGTGATGGTGACGGGACAAGCAGACCAAGCAGCAATTGAACGAACAAAAACTCAAGCTAACCTCCACGCTTTTATACAAAAACCTTGGAAAAATCATGAATTAATTGAAGCGATTAAGTCTGGTCTTACAAAATTATGAAAAAACCAGTCATTATTTGTGTTGATGATGAGCAGACTATACTCGATAGTCTGGAAATAGACCTGCTAAAAGCCTTTGAAGATAAATATTTAATTGAAACAGCCCAAAGCGGCGAAGAAGCGTTAGAGTTGCTGTCAGAACTTTTAGCAGAACAGTATGAAGTTCCTTTGGTTATTTCGGATCATATCATGCCGAATATGAAAGGAGACGAGCTATTAAGGAGCGTTCATGCCATCTCGCCTAACTCTCTCAAGATTATGCTGACGGGACAGGCTGATTTGGAGGCGGTAGCCAATGCTATTAACTATGCTAAATTGTACCGATACATACCTAAACCTTGGCAATCTGATGATTTAAAATTAACTGTTGCCGAGGCTATATACAGATATTTTCAAGACAAACAATTAGCTGAAAAACAAATAGAACTTCAGCAGATGAATCAGGAGTTGGCAAGATTAAACCGCAAGCAGTCGATGTTGATTGCCAAACTCCACGAAAATGAAAGTCGGTTGACGCAATATCTGGAAGCTATGCCGTTAGGCGTGTGCGTACTTGATGCGAACGGTCAATCTTTTTACGCAAATCAGAAGGCGCGGGAGGTATTTGGTAAAGGAACAGTGCCGCATATTAATTCGGAGCAGAAAGCTGCAATTTATCAATTTTATAAAGCCGGAACTAATGAGAGATGTCCTGTGGAAGAATTGCCAATTATGCGGGCGCTCCGAGGGGAAAATGTACGGACTGAGAGTGTAGAAATTCGGACTGGTAACAAGATTATTCCGGTGGAGAGTTGGGCAACTCCTATTTATGATTCTCTTGGGGATATTTCCTACGGGATTATTGCTTTTACTGATATTACGGAACGGAAGCAAGCTGAAGCTGCGCTTGTGCAAGCTGAAGAGAAGTATCGCCGCATATTTGAAAATGCTCTTGAAGGTATTTTTCAGACTGCACCTGACGGAAAGTTGCTCAGTGCTAATCCTGCTCTCGCTCAAATTTATGGCTATGATTCCCCTAAAGAATTGATGGCAAGTTTTAACGATCTTGAGCAGCAATTGTACGTGCTACCACGCCGCCATCAAGAGTTTTTGGCGCTGATGGAACAGTACGGTACTGTGTCTGAGTTTGAGTCGGAAATTTACCGTCGAGATGGCAGTATTATCTGGATTTCTGAGGACGCGCGTACTGTTTTTGATGCTAGCGGTGAAGTGCTTTACTATCAGGGTTTTGCTGAGGATATTACTTTGCGAAGACTGGTAGATGTGGAACGGCTCAGGTTTACGAATGATTTGGAAACAGCTTTGATTGCTGAAGAAAAGTTAAATGAAGCGCTGTCTGAGAGCGAAAATCGGCTGAGTCAATTGCTGGAAGCGGTGCCGGTGGGTATATTTGTGGTTGATGCTGTCGGGAAACCTTGCTACATGAATTCTGGGGCACAAAAAATACTGGGTAAAGGCTTGGTTTCTGATGTTGTTGCTAGTAATTTGCCGGAGATTTATCAAACTTATTGCGCTGGAAGCAATGAGCTGTATCCAAGAGAGCTTCAACCGATTGTGCGGGCGCTGCGGGGAGAAGTGGTGCACGTTGACGATGCGGAAATTCACCGCCCGGACAGGATTGTGCCGATCGAGGTTTGGGGCACTCCAATCTACGACGAACGGAAAAACATAGTTTATGCGATCGCCGTTTTTCAAGACATCACAGAGCGTCAAGAGGTAGAAACCGAGCGCCGCCAATTCACAAACGAGTTGGAAAAAGCTTTAGCAGCGGAAGAAAAATTAACAGATGCTTACGGGCGGTTTGTGCCACACCAATTTCTCCACTTTCTGGGATATGAAAGTATTTTAGACGTAAAATTAGGCGATCAGGTCCAGAAAGAAATGTCGGTGCTGTTTTCAGATATCCGCGATTTCACGGCTCTTTCTGAAAGTATGACTCCCGCCGAAAATTTTCAATTCATCAATGCTTATTTGTCGCGGATGGAGCCAGCAATTACTGAAAATTTTGGGTTTATTGATAAATACATTGGCGATGCGATTATGGCGCTGTTTAATGGCAGTGCGGACGATGCTGTGAAAGCTGGAATTGCGATGCTAGAACAGCTTAACGAGTATAATACGAGTCGCAATCGACCCGATCGCCCGCCGCTACAAATTGGCATTGGAATCAATACTGGTTCTTTGATGTTAGGCACGGTTGGGGGTCAAAGTCGGATGGACAGCACGGTGATTAGCGATGCCGTAAATTTAGCTTCCCGCGTGGAAAATTTGACGAAAGAGTATGGAGTTTCGATGTTAATTACTCACAATACTTTCATACAGTTGAACGGTGTTTATGATTTTAGGTTGATCGATCGCGTTATAGTTAAAGGCAAATCGCGAATGGTAACAATTTATGAAGTATTTGAAGCAGATCCGCCCCAGTTGCGACAGAAAAAGTTAGAAACAAAGACAACCTTTGAGCAAGCTTTGGTATTCTACAATAGTGACAGGTTTGTGGAGGCTACAAGATTGTTTTCGGCGTGCCTGCAAATCAACCCTAGGGATAAGGTAGCTCAAATTTATATGCAGCGGTGTGTGAAACGGGCGATCGCTCCTACATAATTATTGTTTAGACAGGCAGGGAAATGGAAACTATCGTTTCTTGCTGCGGCAAACTTTCGATTTTAAATTCTCCTCCGTGCAATTCTGCAAGGCGTTGAACGATGGCCAACCCCAATCCCAAACCTGCTTGTTGGTAAAGTTTGCGATCGAACTGTCTGTAAGCTTCTAGCTGTGCAATCTGATCGGCAGTCATGCCGCGACCGTGGTCTTTGACAGACAAAATAAAAGTCTGATTTTCCACCAAAGCGCTTAAGAAAACTGGGGTTCCTTCTAAAGAAAATTTGAAGGCATTGTCCAGCAGTTCCTCAACAATTTTTGCTAGTCTAATAGAATCCATAGCCACCGACGAATCTTGCAAGTTTAATTGTAAATCGTCTGTTCTATTCACCAGTTTTGCTTGCTGCTGCGCTTTTTGAGTTAGCAAAGATTGGACGCAGCTAAATTCGCTGTTCCGCATTTCTTTTAGCAGTTCGGGATTTGTGGCTGCCATCTCCAGTTCTGCATACAGCAAAAAATTCTGAATCAGCCGATACAAGCGATGACCGGAAGTGTTAATTTGACCGATCATGTCTAAGATGTCTGCTTCCTCGAAGACCTGATATTCTGACAAAATTAGCTCCGAAAAACCCAGAATGGCGTTCAAAGGAGTCCGCAATTCGTGGGGGAGCGACATACTAATATTAGTCCGCAATTCGTCTAGGGTTTTTTGAGATTGCCTGCTAATTGTTTTGTGTTTTTCAAGTCGAATAGCAATTGCTTTTAGCAGTTCTTGCGGCGTACAAGGCTTAGTAATATAATCGTCTGCTCCCAGTTCCATACCCCTGCGGATGTCACTTTTTTCGGCTTTGGCTGTGAGGAAAATAAACGGAATTGTGGCAGTTAGGGGTTCGGAACGCAAAGCTGTGAGGACGCCGTGACCGTCAACTTCCGGCATCATCATGTCGCACAAAATTAAATCCGGGATTTGGGCGATCGCCATTTTGATGCCGACTTTACCATTAGCAGCTCCCAGTGCTTCAAAATTCTCGGCTTCTAGCAACTCTAAAATGTTTTCTCTAATCGATGCTTCGTCTTCAATTACTAAAATTTTTGCCACGCTCGTCTCTCCTGGTTTTTTTTGTTAGTAGTTGTTTGGGAAAGTCATACATCAGAAAAATCTATTTTTATTGGTATTAATTATTCGGTAAATCGCAGACTTTAATCATAAATGATTCAGGTTTTATTGGTCGGGATTAGAAACTAAAGGCAAGGTGATGGTGAAAGTTGTACCTATCCCTTCTTGACTGTTGATTGCGATCTTTCCTTTGTGGAGTTCCACAGCCCTTTTTACAATTGCTAAACCAAGACCAGTTCCCGAAATATGGCCGACATTTGTAGCGCGGTAAAATGTTTCTAATATCCGCTTTTGGTCGGCTTGGGGAATTCCGATTCCTCGGTCTTTAATTTGAAAAGTAACCTCTCCATTTTGATTGTTTACGTGCAAATCAACTGAAGTTCCGGGCCGAGAATATTTTAGGGCATTTGAGAGTAAGTTTCCCAATATTTGCCGCAGGAGTTTTTCATCCATTTGAGCGTCGGTGTTGTCGCCTGACAAAATTAAGGCGATCGGGTGCTGGTTGCTGTCGTTGAGCTGCTGCTCTTCTACCAGTTGACGGCAGAATTTTTCGATGTTTAATGAAACAGGTTGAAACTGCAAGGTATTTGCTTCTATTTTGCCAATTACGAGGATATCTTCTAATAACTCTGTCATGCGTTTAATTGCTAACTGAATCCGCACAAAATGAGTAGTTTTTTTATCTTCTGACCATTGAGAACTGTAATCTTGCAGCAATCCGGCGGAAAATTGGATTGTTGTCAAGGGGGTGCGAAATTCGTGGGAAACCATTGTGACAAATTTAGCTCGGAGTTCTGAAAGTTCCTTTTCTCGTGCGAGTGCTTTGAGAATTTCGGCTGTCGCGAGCTTGCGATCGCTAATGTCGCGAGCTTCAGCAATCAGCAGCAAAACTTGTCCTGTCTCATTTTTAACAGGTTTTAGCGAGAAATCAACCGTGACAATTTGGCCGCTGTTTCCTAACAAGTCCATTTCGCTGCGAAAAAACTCGCCCATACCAGCTTTAGCAAGCCCTGCTTTTAATTGTTGTTTAGCATGGGGTGACAGTTCCCAAATCGGCTGTTCCCAAATTGGGCGGCCGACAATATCCTCCGATCGCAATCCTGTAAAATTGAGGGCTGTTTCGTTAACTTCCAGCACAATTCCTTCGGGAGTCAACAGCTTGGTTAGCTGAAACGAGGAGTCAAAAATCGCCCGAAAGCGGCGCTCGCTTTCGCGGAGCATTTGAAATGTTTGAGAACGTTCGATCGCGTAGCGGATTGTCCGCACTAATAATTGGGTGGTAATTTGACCTTTGACAATATAGTCTTGAGCTCCCAAGCGAACTGATTCAAGTGCGAGATCCTCGTTATCCAAGCCCGTCATTACCACCATTGCTGTATCCGGGGCCACTTCAAGGAGGCGAGTTAGCGTTTCCAAACCGTGGCTGTCGGGTAAAGAAAGGTCAAGCAAAACTACATCACAGGGATGTTTGCTCAGATGTGCGATCGCCTGATGGAGGTAGTCAACCGACACCAGTTCCCATTCTACGCCCACAGATACTTCTAGCAGTTCTGCCAGCAAATCAGCATCAGCCGGATTGTCTTCTACCAACAGAATCTTAATCCACATAGCTTTGACATTTTTTGTTTTAACATTTTAACTTAACAAATCTTATGATAAATTTGTTTGCTTTCCCCTTCCCTTAAGCTACCGGAAGTTGGACAACGGCTAGCCAGAATTCTTCAATTAACCTAACTACTTTAGTAAATTGTACGAAGTCTACTGGCTTAGTAATGTAACAGTTGGCGTGCAGCGAGTAGGACTTGAGAATATCCTCTGGGGCTGCTGAAGTGCTGAGAATTACTACGGGAATTATTTTTAAATTTGAGTCTGTCTTAATTTCTGCTAACACTTCTACACCACTTTTCTTGGGCAAATTTAGGTCAAGTAAAATTAAGTTGGGACGTGGTACACTGACATAGGGTTTTTGTTGGCGTAAAAACTTGATTGCTTCGACTCCATCCTCCACGAAATGCAAGTTATTTAAAATTTTCCCCTGACTGAGGGCCTCTCTTGCCAAGTCAGCGTCGCTGGGAGAATCCTCGATCAACAGAATTTCTATGGGCTTAACTGGGTTTGTATTGTTCATAACTGCCACATCCTTTTGATTATTATAGACAAAAATTTGCAGCTATAGCAACCGCCACATCGATTAAGACATAAATAACCTCATGAATAGATTCTAGAACCCGCACTTCATAAACTGTTTGATTCTCATACGTAACTGTCAACTGTCAACTGCTATATATCCTTGAGATGTTAATTATCCCAATAGTAAAGTAAAAAGTCGCTCCTTCTCCCTCAAAAGACTCAACCCAGATCCGTCCGCCGTGGCGTTCCACAATTCGCTTGCACATTGACAAACCTATGCCTGTGCCGGAATATTCGCGGCGTCCGTGTAGGCGTTGAAAAATGATGAAAATGCGATCGGCATACTCTGGATCGATGCCAATGCCATTGTCGCGAACGCTAAACCGCCATTCGCTCTCGTTCCTGGCAGCAGAAATATGAATTAATGGGAGTTCTTGGCGGCAGAATTTGACGGCATTGCCAATCAAATTTTGGAATAATTGTACGAGTTGAAATCCATCTGCCATCACGGTTGGTAGGGACTCGTAAGTGATGATAGCTTTGGTTTCGGCGATCGCAATTTGCAAATTGGACAAACTTTGCTCGACCACAGCATTGCAGTCAGCTAGCTCAAATTCTTTACCCCTGGTTCCGAGTCGCGAATAAGCCAACAAATCGTTAATTAATTGTTGCATTCTGGAGGCACCATCGACAACATAATTAATATACTTATCTGCTTTTTCATCCAAATTGCCTTGATAGCGCTGTGCTAACAATTGAGCGTAACTGGTAACGGCCCTGAGCGGTTCTTGTAAATCGTGGGAAGCTACATAAGCAAATTGTTCTAATTCCTCGTTAGAACGCTTCAAATCTGTAGTAAGTTGCAGCATTTGCTGCTCGGATTCTTTGCGCTCTGTAATATTGTAAACCAAGGCGCAACAGGACAGCAAATTACCTTTTTCATCCATGACTGGACTGCTAGACATATAAGTCCAAACATCTTTACCATCCTTACTTTTTAGTCTAAACTCATGTCTTTGGGCCAGTCCTTGCCTGCGCCGTTCCATATGATCATTGGCTGACTGTGTGGCCTGTTCATCCATGAAATCAAAAAGCGATCGCCCGAACATTTCTAATTCACTATAGCCGAGCATTCGCGGCATTGCTTGGTTGACGTAAGTTGTGCGGGCATTGCTGTCAATTACCCAAATACCTTCTTCTGCTAATTCAACTATTTGTCTGTACTTAGATTCACTTTCCTGCAACGCTCTTTCCGTTAGTTTGCGATCGGTGATATCTTTCATAAAACAGTGGTGTCCGTTAAATATCCCTTTTTCGTCGCAAGCTGTTACCATTGTTAATTGCTTGTAAAAAAACGAGCCATTTTGCCGCACACCTCTAGCTTCAACTTCTACTTTGCCCGAAGTTAGCATTTCTTTATAAGCTGAGATCATCATCTCAACATCGTCAGGATGGACGGTGATCGGCCATTCCATGCCGAGCATTTCTTCTGGTTCGTAACCGCATTTATGAGCGTAAGCCCGGTTAATTTTCAGGTAGCGTCCCTCAATATCTAGCCGTGAAATGCCTTCCACCGCATTTTGCATGGCAGTATTGAGGTCGCGCAGCTCTTGGTCAGCTTGTTTGCGATCGCTAATATCCTGACCAATGCCCAAAAAACCAGTGATATTTCCGTTGCTGTCAAATAAGGCTGTCACCGACAATTGTACTGGAAACCGCGAACCATCTTTGCGAATGTAAGTCCATTCATTCTCGTCAGCTATTCCCCGGTAGGGCAAGGCCATAAAAACCTCTATTCCCGGCTCTATTTTTACTCCCAATTCTTGATAAAGAACTTCCGCTCTTTGGCTTACCTCCAGAGGATCGTGAATTATTGCTGTCGTGACTTTTCCCACCACTTCCTCTGCACAATAGCCTAGATATTGCTGGGCAGCGCGATTAAACGTTTTAATTGTACCGTCGGTTTCGGTAGAAATAATTGTGTAGTTAGCGCTGTTAAGAATCGCATTTTGCAGTTGCGTCAATTCTAACAAAGTTGTCGCGATTTTTTGGCGATCGGCGATTTCTTTTTGCAATTTTTGGTTAGAAATTTCGATTTGAGCAGTCCGCTCAGCAACTCGACGCTCCAGACTTTCATTGAGCAGTCGATTTTCGTCTTCTATTTGCTTGCGTTCTGTAATATCAGTAATTGTACCAACATAACTTTTAACTTCCCCATTGTCTCCAACTTTGCCGACAACTTGACCGAATACCCAGGTCACATTATCGTTATCAAGATGTTGAAAACGGTACTCAGATTTAAACTGCAATTTTTCCTCTATGGCTCTATACCATTCAGCAAAAACGCGATCGCGATCGTCGGGATGAATACCTTGCACCCAGCCTTTCCCGAAAGCTTCTTCACAGGTGATTCCAGCAATTTGACACCAGCGTTCGTTGACGTACAAACAGTCTCCTGAAGCATCAGTATAAAATATTCCGACCGGCGAAACTTCAGCTAAAGTTTGATAACGAGCGTCAATTTCTCGACGTTCGGCGATTTCTGTTTGGAGTATTTGATTAATCATCCCTAATTGAGTGGGAGTCGCAAGAATTAATGCTTGAGGAATTAAAGGAATTAATGCGAAAGCGGTGTAAGCAGAAATTAAAGCCGTAATCAGTTTCAAGATGCCAGACACCCAATAAACAGGATGCCACAGCGTCCAAACTTCCATCACATGAGTAGTGCCACAGGAGAGAATAAAAGCTCCGAATAGCCAAAAGATATTGCGAAAGGGCAAGTCTTTTCGTTGAAAGACAACATAAAGCAGCGATAGAGGTATGGAGAAATAGGCGATCGCGATCGCGGAGTCTGAGACTACGTGCAGCGCGACTAATTCTCGCTGCCACAGGTAACAGTGGCCATGAGGAATATAGTTGCCGATGAATAACAGGTTATTTAAGAAATTCCAGAGCATAAGGTTTGACTTAAGGGCGATCGAGAGAATCAAACTGGATCTGACTCATAACTTATAAGTTATCTCAAATTTTTGAAGTCGATCGGCGGTTGAAACCGCAACTACACAAACAAAGTCTGCCTCCGCAGACTAAGAGTAATATCCATTTCGGTTGCACCGGAATAATAAGTCATATCAATTCCGGCTGCGCCGGAATAATATAGAGGAGACGGCAGTGCCCATTGGTGTCAACTTAAGCCTGAAAGCCTTGATAAATGTCATTTTTACCATAGTCCAGATCCCCCTAAATCCCCCTTAAGAAGGGGGACTTTGATCGGACTCTTGTCCCCCCCTTAAGAAGCTACGGTGTACACACAAGTCGAGTTGGAAATCAATTGACCCAAAAAAAACGGAAATTTATTTTTTTAATCCTTGATTTCCGTCACCCATTATCAATAAGTTAAAACTATTGATAACGATCTCGATTGTCTAAAAACCT